>JAFGDT010000002.1 GCA_016931965.1 bacterium
AAATACTTGGTAGAATATTATTGTTCAATAAGCAAGACCTAAAATTTTGCTAAAAAAACAAAGTTTTTCAGAGTAATAGAATAATAAGGATAAGCTTCATTCTCCGATAATAAAGATATCTTTTATCTACATCACCATCATTTCAAAAACACCATTTTTCGGGTCTGGACAAAACCCGGCGTTTCCATTCTCAGAAAGTAGATTCCCGAACCCACCATCGCACCAGAATCACTTTCCCCATTCCAGATCACGGTATAACGGCCCGCCGGCTGAACCTCATTGACCACCGTTTTCACACGCTGTCCCAGAGCATTGTGAATGGTAATGGCAACAGGACCGCGAACCTTAAGCTGGTATCGAATGTTTGTTTCGGGATTGAATGGATTGGGAAAATTCTGAGACAGATAAAATTGATCCGGCACAGCATCTTCTGCTGCAATTTCGGGAATGCCGGTCTGAACCACTTCAACAATTTGAATATCGTCAATAAGCCATCCATCATAATTGGATGATGCGGTTGAATCCGACCACAATCTGAATCTCAGCAGCACTTCATCCAAACCCGCATAATCGGTCAGCGACACCTGGATCTGCTTCCATCCTGTGGCTATTCCCACAATTGTACTGCCAACCTGATTCCAATTCTGACCGTTATCCGTACTTACCTCGACATAACCATTCCCCCGGTTGCCCGGCTGCAGCCGATATCTTGTCCAGAAAGACAAATCGACGCTGTCGGCAGAAGAAATATCCAAGGGGGACAGAAGCGTCAACGCCGCATTTGTACCCGGCAGATAATTGCACCCCGGACTGTCGCTGACATGATAGCCCCCTGAATGAGAATTCCCCTGTTCCAATCCCCAGGTCAGTGAATCTGCATCCCACTGTCCAAGCCCGTTCTCAAAACCTTCATATCCGATGATCAATTGATAGGTACTGCTGATTCCCTTGTTTGGATGAACGGCATTATCTCTGGCGGATAGATAGTAATCAAGGGTATCCCCATAACTGTAATTTCCGGTAAAGGTGACTTCATACTGATCATCCGTACTGCCCTTGACCATCTGCAGACTGTCTTCAACGCCTTCCGATGAATAATAGAAAGTGACCGAATTCGTATCGACACCCAGATCGGCGTTGTCTGTAATAAGCGCACTCAGTTGGTAAGGACCGGTTTTGCTCATTGAATTGGCAATCTCATGAACAGTATCAAAAGTCGGGGGTGTAACATCTTCTTCAACATTGAATGAATTGATGATCAGTGGAGCATAATATCCCGATGCTGTTTGAACAAGTATCGTATACCGGATTTCCGTTCCGAGCGGTTGAGCGGGTATAGACCCTTCATAAACGCCGTCACCTGTGTGATTCATCGTAATTTTCTCATTAAAAGGCAAGTCGCTATCAATATCCCAGTAAAGTTCCACTTTATCGACAGGTTGCACTACACTTTGCACACTGACCTGTATATCATAGTCACCTTCAAAATTGTAGGTATCTTTTAGAGGTTGATGGCTGATCTGGAGACCGTTCAGCCAGTCGAGTACACGCCCCATGACCGTAAATCGAACATCCGGCTCCACAATGGCTTCGTAACCGCCAAATCCAAAAAACACTGTGCGATAATCACCGCCATATCGAACTGCGCCTGAATTTCCATTTGGATAGTTGAATATCGACTGACTGCCATCAATCGGATTGATTTCATCTGGATACTGATTTTCCGGGTCTCTTCCCGGCTGATAAACAGAAAAGCTCAAACCATGGCCGATCGGATCACCTTGCACACCATTGAGCAACGAATAGTCCGAAGTATCCAGGATGTATTGTGCATGAAGGTAATCCTCGTAGAAATCTTTTGATAAACCGCCCGATGCAATAAAGGTTGTTCCGGTTGAATCGCACAAATCCCATCCGATATCCTGACCGGATAAAAACAGATGTCCACCTCCATCCAGATAGTTCTGTATGACATTTCTGTCTGAATCATTTAAGCTTGGGAACGTCCATTCACAAAACCAGATGACTGTGGAATAACTGGACAGATTCGACGGCGTATTATTGAGATTGCGGTCCCAATAATCAAATGAGATGCCGAGACTGTCCAGTACGGATATATAGTATTGCTCACCATCCAGCTCTTCGTCATCAACCAATAGCACCGAAGGCGAAATGGCGAAATGAAGATCATAAGTCTCATAGTAATTATCGGCGGTTAATTGGATCGTCCCCTGAACCCGATGCGGCAATGCAAGAGCGTCGATCTGGAGGACGAGCGGATCTGAAGCATTGTCGGTTCGATTGTTATCCAGATCACGCAATCCCGTGATCAATCCGATAGATGATGTTCCGTCAATGATTTCAATGGAAGGATCATCCAGAATCAAATTGATCATCACGTTTGAAGCATTCCCCATGTTGTTCATCAATTCGACGATAAGAGAAAGGCGTTCCCCCGGATTGGTTACACCGTCGTTGTTACCGCCGACTGCATCATCGATCGTTGTTGAAGTCAATATGATATGAGGATCCGGTTCAAAAAAAGGTTCGGTTACAGCACGATAAGCATTGATCCTGCCGCTTCCCAATTTGCCCGCATACTGCGGATTGAGATGATCAATGTTATCAGCCGTATTGATGATCTGAAAAACGACATCCGCATTGGACCAGTCCGGATGCTGCGCTTTGACCAGACCGGCTAAACCCGCTACAACCGGTGATGCCATGGAGGTTCCCTCATACCAGGCATATCGGTTATCAAACACAGTGCTGAATATATCTCTCCGGCCTCCACTGCCGACGTCACCGCCCGGAGCCGAGACACTGACCCATTCACCATAAGTTGAATAACTCGCTTTTTCATCAACATCATTCACGGCGGCCACAGAAAGACCGTAAGATGCAAGACTGAGCGGATCGCCGATTTCATCATTGCCGTTGCCGGCGCTGGTCACAATGACAACACCGACATCAAAAGCATAACGGGCTCCTTCAAGTATAATCTGGGAATTACCGGCGCTGTAATTGGCCACTTGGGCGCCGTTATCCGCTGCATATCTGAAAGCCTGCGCCGCCCAATCGCTTCGCACAAAAGCCCCCACAGAACTGGAGGGACTGGCCCAGCCGACGCGCAACGGCATGATGGCACAATTCCAGGAAACTGATGCGACACCGGCACCATTGTCCGTGACCGCACCGGCAATACCGGCGACATGTGTGCCGTGACCGTCAAAATCCATGGGATCATTATCTTCCACATCGCCATCTTCCCCCGTTGAAGGATCGGTTGCACCATCAACCCAGTCCCAACCCCTGATATCGTCCACATACCCATTGTCATCGGTATCTGTACCATCTAACATTTCACCGTGATTGATCCAGACATTTTCCGCCAGATCCGGATGATCCCAGTCAACACCCGTATCGATGATAGCGATGACGATGGATGTATCCCCTTTGGCAACATCCCATGCTTGTTCAGCTGCAATCTGGGGTAAATGCTGTTGATAATTATAATAGGTATCGTTGGGAATTTCTTCGGTTTGGTGAAGATAGACCGGTTCGGCGTATTCCATATCGGATCGTGTGTTTAATTCGGCACAGATCTTCTCAACATCGCTCGATTGCGGTACGGTCAATCTGTAAATCCGGCTCAGATCATGTACTTCCCTTTCAGCAGATGATTGATATTTTTGATAGGGGAATAGCTGTTCTACTTGTTCGACACCATACTGCGAAACAAGAGTACCCATCAGTGAACTTCTTTCAAGATTACCCGTTGGTGGTTTCAATTTAACCACAACCAGACCTGGGACAATAAATCTGTTATGGCCCGTTGTATTTGTATCCCGCGAGAAAAGATAAGTTAACGGGACCAACAAAAATTGACAAAGTGTGACAATCCATAATAATATGCCTAATCGTGATTTCATGACTTTACCCACCCGTTTTATGAATCGGTTATGATTAATTTAACTCATTTGCTGACACAGAACATCCCTCTACTGTCAGTCAATGGCGACATGTCATCAGTTAAAAACCGAATGACGAATGCCATCGACAAACATCTCGACGGCCACGGCGGTGAGTATCATACCCATTAACCGTTCAATGGCTTTAAGCACGCGCTTACTCAGAATCTGACTCAATTTATCCGATAAAATAAGAAGGACACCCGATGCAAGCCAGGCAAAGAAAAGTGCAAGCAGCCATTCCAACCAACGCGAGGGTTCCCTGGCCATGAGCAGAATGACCATAGCCATTGCAGAGGGGCCTGCAATCAGAGGGACAGCCAATGGGACAATGAAGGGACCTTCATCTGAAATATTCTCAAATATCATATCCGAACCTACAAACACCATTTTGATGGCAATCATCAAAAGAACAATTCCACCGGCAATACCGAGTGATGACTGCGATACTTCCAGAAGGGACAGAATATGACGGCCGAAAAAAAGAAATAAGGCAAGAATGACCAGTGCGAGCAGCAATTCCCGAATGATGATTTTACGATGCTGTCGCGGATCAACTGACTTCAGCACAGACGTGAATATCGGAATATTCCCCAGAGGATCAAGTACAAGAAAAAGAAGCACTGCAGCTGAAAAGATAGACAATCGATTCCTCCTAAATGATATCAGATCATGATGCCTGCCCTGATGAACACATGGAATGAGAATCTCTATACGCTTGGGCTTTCAATTCCCCTTTACGCATGGAAGGTCATGATGAATCAATACCGTTTCATTTGTTTTTATGAGCAAATCTTTCAGACCTCTGCTATACAATATTAAGACATCATACTGAAAGCCTTTACTCCACTTTAGAGTGGTTATATTATATCATAATTTTTAATGAAAGTCAAGAAAAAGAAGGGATGGCCATATACACTGGATATAATCAAAACTTCAGTATTGCAGATCAAGACCCGCTTATGATCTTGATCATATATTCATTGGAATTTCAACAAAAAATGAATTCATAAATCAATTGCCATCCCAAATCAACCGACAGAAATGCATTGCATACAATGAGATTCCTTACAGAATCGGTACAAATAAAATGGGGTGACACTGACAAAAACATCGCTCGAATAGGAAATCAAATAAAAAGATACCCCTTTTATATTTCATAAAAATCATCTATATCAAAATGACCGGTTCAATTTTATCATTTTATTGCTGTTTTTCTCTTTAATTCTTTCACTGTTTGTTTTAGCTCTTCAATCTCACCCCTCAGTTTAATATTTTCATTCTCCAGTTTTGCCGTATGCAGCCTGACTTTATATTCAAGTTGATCATTGGTTTTCTCTAACATAGCCTTTGTCAATCTATGTCTCGTCCTGTTATCCCATTCTCGGAGTGTTCGTCTCGCAAGGTGGGGCAAATACATTGAATTTTCCTGTGTTTTGATCACATAATCCAAAGCCCCCGCTTTCATGGCTTCCACGGCATCTTCTTCACTTCCCAGTCCAGTTATAATCACAACAGGGATTTGACCCTTTACCCGTTTGTCATATAAAAGTTCTGTTCCCTTTCCATCAGGCAAACGCAAATCGGCGATGATTAAATCAGGGTGCATATGATCCAAATGTGATTTCGCCTCTTGGATTCCGCCCACCACCGTAAGATTACAACAACTTTTATCCTCTTGAAAAATCCGACGGACAAGATCGGCATAGGAGGGATCGTCCTCAATAAATAAAATATTAACTGTTTTGGTATTGCCCATAAAATTCCTCCCTATCATCCTTGTTTAAAATAAGTTTCATATTCCCCCTATGCAATTCTTATATAAACGCTTTTTTACAATTTCGAATCATCAATATCAATGCAAAATTTAAACTGTTATTATTTATACAATGACCTCCCCCAAGGCCTCTTCTACTTTAAATAACAATTCTTCCGCATCAAATGGCTTAGAGACAAATCCATCTGCTCCCATTTCAATCACCTGATTTCGTACTTCATAACTCGGATATCCCGTAATGAAAATAACGGGTGTAAATAGCGTCTGAATGTGTTTCTTCAATTGTTCGAAAACGCTGATTCCGTTGCCCGCAGGCATATTAATGTCCAAAACAATGAGATCGGGATTTTCTTTCAGCGCTTTGACGACAACCCACACACCATTTTGGGCATCAACAACATCATAACCATTCGCTTTAAAACGCGAAGAAAGCAGTTTGAGAATATCTGGATCATCATCCGCGATTAAAATTTTCTTCATTATTCAACTCCTATAAATTATATTCTATATAAGTACATGAACAATATGAATAGCAAAGTGTTATGATGCCTTTTTATTTCAACATAAAATAAAAATGATGCGAGCCAATTACACGTTGCAATATCTTGTATCAGCCTAAATCATCAACAAGCTCAAACAGATTCTTTGCATATTCTTATTTACAATATATTTATCAAATACACTGTTTCAGTTCATCCATACTTCTAATTGTTATTTGCAAAATTCATACCCCCCAGAAGAAAAATAAAGACATAAAAAAGCGGAACATGAATACCGTTCCGCTTTTAAGTATTCCCACCTTTTTAAGGTATTGGACAGCAACCAATATGACGAAAGATGCTACCTTAATCTTTAGCTTGATTGCTCAGATGCTTACTGATGAGATAATAGATAATCAGACCCAGACCGGCCAAAAGAAACATGGCTGCAATGGTTATTTCTTCCTTCAATTCTTCCGGGAAGAGGTGACCAACAAGAAAAGCAAGTCCGATACCCGTCAGCACAATGCCCCACTTGAGAGCAGAGGGAACAGCACTGTCATACCGATTGCCGTAAAGGTACTTCACATTTTCATCGACCAGTCCTTTTTCGATCAACTTATTTTTCACACGACTATCCGTAAGGTGCTTTGTGAAAAGAAGAATTGACCCAAAGACAATTCCTACGATAAAAACAGGTATAATCGCATGCATGACTTTCTCCTTATTTTTATTATTGGTTTATTATCCTTCATTCATTATATTAGACAGAAGAGGTTGTTAAATGTTGCAAAAAAACGGATTCTGTATTGCAACATTTTCACTCCCGATTTGTCTGATAATAAGAGCATGAAAAACACAAATCACACAGATGTGTACTCTCTTGTCAAACAGATACAGGCTGGAAATAGGAATGCGTTTCGATTGATGATTGATCGATACAAGCGGCTGGTCGGTCACATCGTATCCAGAATGGTATCCGATATCAGTTACAGAGAGGATCTTTGTCAGGATATTTTTCTCAAGGTCTACCAAAATCTGGACCGATTTCGCTTCGAATCACAAGTATCGACATGGATTGCACGTATTGCATACAATACCTGTATCAATCATCTGAAGAAAAAGAAACCCTCTCTCTTTGATGATCGAGCAGGAAAAAACATATCGTTGGAAAACCTATCCGGGAATGATAAACTCCCAGATACTTTTGTAGAACAGGAAGACAGAACAGCACGAATAGAGACTGAAATAAACCAAATGAACATCCGTTATCGAACAATTTTAACATTGTTTCACCTTGAAGAAATGAGCTATACAGAGATAAGCCAAATTATGAATTTACCCATGAACACAATAAAAAGTGATCTTTTCAGAGCAAGAAAACACCTCAGAAAACAATTGATAGCAAAATATCAGAAAGAGGAAATGACAATATGAAACATCTTTCAGATGACAAAATACAGAATTATTTAGATGGAAACACACCTCAAGAAAATGACGCCATAAAAAATCACCTGAAAACCTGTATCCATTGCCAAGATTTACTTAACCAATATCAAAATCTTTACATCGATTTAAAACGAGATCCGGAGTTCCAACTTTCGGAAGCATTCACACATGCTGTTATGAAAAGATTGACCTTAACACCCAAAAGAGGCTTGCTGTTCCGGATCGCTAAAGATTTTCTCTTGGGAATAGGTTTTTTATGGTTTACAGCAGTTGCAATTGCAATTGCTTATTTTATCGATTCAAAACCATGGGAAGAACTTTTCAAACAATCCACCAATTTAATGTCAACCATTAAAACCACCTTCTTTGTTTCAATCAATCATGTGTTATCTGATTTGATCGGAAAACCATACTTATTGTTATGTGCTGGTTTAACATTACTCATCATCGCGATAATTGATCGTCTGATTATTCAACCAAAATATAATAATTTATCCCTCTAAACTCAATCACACATCCCACTTGAAGTTTTATTTGCATCCATTCCACAGAATAGCTATATTAACAAGCGGATAGACACTCTCATATCACTGATAAATGATACGATCATGTTAATCCTCAAACGTACAAGTGGATTTCTCTTTTTATTCTTATTTTTTCAGACAACGGCATTCTCCCAATCGGTCAATGTGGTTCTGGATCACTGGGTATATGAATTCCTGGATCGCATGCAGACCAGAGGATGTATCAGCAGCCATGTGATGACTTTTTCCCGTCCTTTCTCTCGGGATAATGTCGCGGTGATGTTAGCCGAAATTGATACAAAAAGCGGAACCCATGTGATCACATTAAGTGCAACCGAAGAATCCATTCTGGAGCAGCTCAAAGGTGAATTTGATGAGGAACTGAAGATCCATGAGGTCTCAATACAACAGCAATACCGGGAACGCCATTTGATAAAATGGCACGAAGAGAACAATCGCATCAACATGGACCTGATCATCGGTCAAAACACGGATTTCAAATCGGGTGATCAGTACGAAAAAACTGAGAAAATTTCTCAGACTACATGGGGGGGAATGGTCCGTGGTCGATTCGGGGACGATTTTGGTTTTTATCTCACGGCAAAAAACACATTGATCAAAGGAAAAGACATCTATGAGGAACATTTTGATCCTGCTCAGGGCACGCCGATCACCCTTTCCGGAGAAAATGCCTATTCAGATGAAGCTTCCGCTTATTTTGTCTGGAGATTACCCTGGTTTCACCTGGAGTTGGGTCGTGATCACGCACAATGGGGCCCAGGTGTTCGGGGACAGCTCATGATTTCAGCTGATAATCCCAACTTTGATATGTTCAAAATCAACGTCCAATTTAAACGGTTTACATTTACTTCGATTCACGGGAAACTCAACAGCAATACCGGTTCTAAGTTCATCGCAGCGCACAGATTAGAACTCAGGTTATCACCACGGTTCATTCTGGGTGCAGGCGAATCGGTGATATACGGCAACAGAAATGTGGAACCCATGTACATCAATCCATTGATGCCCTACCATGTTGCGGAACATCACCTGGGAGACAGAGACAACAATACCATGGGTTTGGATTTGATCACCTATCCCATCATGAACCACAAATGGTATTTTGAGTTGTTTATCGACGATTTCACCACTGCTGAAAATCCATGGACTTACTACGGAAACAAATTCGCATTTTTGACAGGCTGGCAGTGGACCAATCCCTTAGGCTTATCAGACAGTGACCTGCAACTCGAATACACCCGAATCGAACCCTATGTCTATACACACAAGGAGGAGATCAACACCTATAAAAATTATGATCAATCGATAGGACACTGGCTGAGTCCAGACGCAGACAATCTGTTTTTAAAAGCCAGTTACTGGTTGAATCGTGATCTCAAGGTTGCCTTCATCACCGAAAGGCTTCGCCATGGTGAGGGAAATATCGATCTGCCGCATGATGAATCAATGGGAATCCGTAAAAAATTTCTTTCCGGTGTTGTTGAATCGACGTGGAACTTGGGTTTTGAAGTCCGATTTCAGATATTCAGAGACGGTTTTCTATCGTGCAGTTATTACCATTTAAATATAAAAAATGTAAATCATATTTTGAATCAACAGGTAACTAACAATCACTTTAACTTGAAAGTCTGGGTCAATTATTAAACAATGTCCATATTATTTTACCCTCTGCTCTTTTTACTGACTCTCCTGTATTGTGCGGTTCTCATTTGGTTGATCCGTGGATTGCCCCAATTGACAGGGGGACAATGCCGTTCACAACCGTCTGTATCCGTTATCATTGCCGCCCGTAATGAAGAAAAAAACATCGGCCATTGCATCAGGGCGATTCTGGAACAGCGATATCCCATCGATCAATATGAAATCATCATTGTGGATGACCGCTCAGAGGACAGAACAGCAGAGATCGTCAAAGAGATTATGGAAAAACATCCACATGTTAAATTGATTTCAATAAAGAAAAGTGATCGATCCGTATCACCGAAAAAATATGCATTGGAGCAGGGTATCTCTCAGGCTACCGGAGACATCATCTTGACAACCGATGCAGATTGCACGGTTCAACCCGGATGGATCGAAGCCCTCGTACGTCATTTCAGTCAAGATGTGGGGCTGGTGGCAGGATACTCGCCACTTGTATGTCAGAGCCATCCATCCCTGTTTCATCAATTGATCGCGTTGGATGCTCTGGCATTGGCTGCTGTGGCAGCGGGCAGCTTTGGCGGGAATGATCCCCTGACTTGCAATGGTCGAAATCTTGCCTATCGCAGATCGGCTTACGATCAGACAGGTGGTTTTCATACAATCTGTCATCTGGTTTCGGGAGACGATGATCTTTTGTTGCACCAGATGAAGAAAAAAACCGACTGGAAAATGCGCTATGCCATTGAAAAGGATTCCGTTGTCTTTTCTATACCGCCCCAGGGATTTAAAGCATTTTTTCACCAAAGAATACGGCATGCATCAAAAGGCCGATACTATCCTAAAATGTTGAAAATGGGATTGGTGATGGTTTATCTCTTCAACCTATCACTGCTCGTTCTCCTTTTTCTTCAACTCTGGATCATGTTATTTGCAATCCTGGGTATAAAATCATTATTCGAATTTCTCCTTTTGGTTCATGCTGCCAGAATCTTCCATCAGAAACGATCTCTTTTATATTTCCCTCTCGCCGCCATATTGCATATACCCTATGTCGTGTTGTTTGGAGCCTGGGCTCAATTCGGTAAATTTAACTGGAAAGAGACGTCCCATACATCAACAATGCATTCCGGCGAATAATATGACCACAGCGCTCAACATCCTGATGATCACAACATCCTCTATCTATTGTATCGGACTGCTTTTCTTTTTTACCGGTCTTTTTTTACCCAACCGAAAACGGCAAAATGAAAAACCGGTTATCTCAATCATCATTGCCGCTCGCAATGAGGAAAACCACATCGAACACATTCTTGGGGATCTGATGAATCAGACCTATCCGAAAAATAAAGTGGAAATCATCATTGTAAATGACCATTCTGAAGATGCAACGGGTCAAATCGTTGAGACCATTTCAAAAAAAGATCACAGAATCAAATATTTCAATGTGACAAAAACAGAAGAAGGCCTCACAGCTAAAAAAAATGCGATCTTTCAGGGCATACGGAACAGTCGGGGGGAAATAATATTGACCACAGACGCAGACTGCAGAGTGCTCCCCACCTGGATGGAAACCATGGTTTCCTATTTCGAGCCCGATGTGGGCATGGTCGTTGGATTTTCCCAACTGGGTCGCAAAGGAGAAAAACGCACCCTGTTCCAGAAACTTCAGGCCATCGATTTTCTCTCACTGATGTCGGCCGCACAGGGATCGCTGAATCTCAATTGGCCGCTCGCCGCATCCGGCCAGAATTTGGCCTATCGAAGAAGCGCATTCGAAGAAGTGGATGGATTCAAAGAAATCGGCCATCGGATTTCCGGTGACGATGTCCTTCTGCTGCAATTGATTCATCAAAAAACCTCATGGAAAATTCGATTTGCTCCATCACAACAATGCTACAATACCTCCGAACCGGAGACATCTATCCACGATTTTTTTAATCAGAGAAAACGATGGGCTTCGAACGGATCGTACCAGATCAGGTTAAATAGACTCTTTTTCTTTTTTGTCATCATGACATTTTTAGTCAATGCTTCCTTACTCATTGGTGCATGTATGGTTCTGATTTTTTCGAAATCGGCCACTTTACTCATGACAAGTTTGATAATCAAACTGTGCGTCGAAGGCTTTCTCATATGGAAAGGATGCAGCATATACAGACGATTTGACCTATTCAAAATTTTTCCACTGTGGTTTGTTTTACAGATACCCTATGTCTTTCTTGTGGGTTTGCTTGGAACAATAGGACAATTCACCTGGAAAAACAGGATACATTCCCCATCTTACAGCACGAAAAAATGACAGGCATCAATACGATAAAACTCCTCCCCGATCTGATACAAAAAGGATTGCAGCGGAAACCGCTCAATTCGAGTACAGAAATCAGATTAACACGACTCTGCACACAGCGCTGCCGCCAATGCAGTATCCCTGCAAGAACCACAGAACCGGCTACCATGAGCTGGGAGAAATTTCAACAGATCAATCAAAAACTGAAAGATTATGGCAGTTACATCGGTTTTATATCAGGAGGAGAGGCTACACTGGTTCCCCATCTCGATAAAATATTAAGAGAGGCAAAAAAAACATTCAGGCTTTCAACCACGCTGGTCACGGGATTATACAATCAATTGAATACCATACAACGAGTCGGGAAAATCGCATTGGATCACGATATTCATATTCAAACATCACTGGATGGTCTGGGCGATTTGGGCGATCACCTGCGGGGCGTGCCCCATTTTTCCGATACCGTTTTAAAACACATGGAGTGGATTTCAACACATCGCGGAAATTCGAAATCGCTCCTCTATGCCAATATTGTCATCAACAATTTGAATCTGCACCAGATCCCGGAGTTGATTCGAAGGGCGAATGACATCGGCTGGAAAACAACAATCGGACTGTATCATACACTCACACAATCGACACGATATGATGACACATTGATTCTCCGGCCGGGGAAACGTTTGGATAGGTTGTTGGAACATCTCGAAGACAATCCTGAAATCATGAATCTCAATACCTATATTAAAGGGATATCTTATTATGTGGAAGGTAATCCAATCGATTTTTGCGCTTTTGTGGATGCGCCTGTGTTGGCCACCCGAACCACCATCATGGAAGACGGATTCGTTTACCTCTGCTATGGGGACCCGATTGGCAATCTCTTTGAGAAATCTTTGAAATCCATTTTCAACAGTCAGGATTACGCCCATCGTCTGCAGGACTATCGCTCCTGCAAAGGGTGCTGGACAACCTGTTATACACAGCGCTACCTGCTCATACATCCAAAATCACTGAAAGAATTTTTTCATCGTATCAAAAAAGTGTCGACACTGAAGAAACGAAGAAGTGATTATCAATAAATGAATATCGACTGATCGGAGAATATGGAATTCGATCAGTCCTGTTTTAATAAAACCAGGACCATAATCATGGGATATAAAATTGTTCTGACCAGTGACCGGACAATGGCCAGCGACTATCATGGAAATATGTTTTTTGGATTCAGTGCCTGTCTTCCCCAGGGTGTATTACCCGACTGGTTTTATTATTCTGTGTTCTGTCCGAGCGGCTCAGCAGACAGAGAGGGCAGATTGATTCACGCCAATTATGGCATGCGAAAAATTGAAGCCGCATTACTGGCCAAAGGATTCAACCGCAGTGAAGTGATTGTCGCGCATCCCGACCACCTGAACAGGGCGATATCCGATGAAACAAAAATCGTATCGATCAGTTCGAATGATCCTCTCGGTATAGGACCTGCCACATCTACATTCGTGCAACTTTGGGGTGGAGAGGGCCGCATGGCTGTGAAACTCAGAGAACTGCTCAATAAGCCTTCAATTAAGAAATTCAAACCGACAATCATCTTGGGTGGACCGGGTGCCTGGCAACTGAAAGTTCATCCCGAAAAAAGAAAGAAATTGGGTGTCGATTTTGTCGTTGTGGGCGAAGGAGAAGTCACAGCCCCAAAACTGTTTAAAAAAATACTGGATGGTCAATTCCCCATTCCCGAAGTGATTGAAGGTGAGATTGTTCGAGATAAAGACATTGCCGATATTGTTGGTGGATCCATCTGCGGAATTGTTGAAGTGACAAGAGGGTGCTCACGCAACTGTGCTTTCTGCATTCCCTCTCTGAAGAAGGTGCGGTCACGACCGTTAAATCATATATTGGCAGAGGTTCAGACCAATATCGAATCGGGAAACAGAGGCGTCATCCTTCACGGGGAAGATGTCTTCCAATACAAGTCAAAAAACCTCAGAGTCAACCATAAAGCAGTGGTTGAACTATTCAATCGGGTCTACCATATCTCAGGTGTAAAATGGGTCACGGCCAGTCATGCATCCCTCTCGTCCGCCATGAGTTCCCCGGAAACAGTGAAGAAGATTTCAAAAGTACTTGAATTGGGAACGGATAAACATCCGACCAAGGCATTCCAGGTGGGCATTGAAACAGGAAGCCCAAAACTGATTCATAAACACATGAGAGGGAAAGTCTATCCATTCAAATCAAAGGAATGGCCCGATGTGGTCAGAGGAGCATTCAAACTGTTACATGAGAACCATATTGTCAGTTGTTCAACAATTATTATGGGACTTCCTGGTGAAGATCAACATGACATACAACAAACAATCGATCTCATGAAAACACTGAAGCCGTATCAGAGCATTATCGTGCCTCTTCTTTTTACACCTATGGAGACAACCCGACTGGAATATGCAAAACCCCTTTTAAAAAAGGATCTCTCTCCCAAACATCATGAATTGATATCTGTCTGTTGGGATCACAACTTGGATTGGTTTCCGGCATTGTGGGCCAATTATGGTCGTGACAATTCACTTTTCGTCAAAACAGTTATCGGACTTCTTTTAAAGCTGGGGACGGAACCGCTTCGAAAAAAAGTACACCGAAATGCAATGAAGCACGGGGCAAATATCCGTTAATCAAAACGCCTAAAACCTGGTGTGACCGTGCCAAAGACAAAAAGATACTTGCTTAACCTCTGCATTATGATTATATTATTGATGGTAATCAACATTCAAATAAAAAGATAATAGCAAAAAACATAAGGATATGTTGATATTATAGGATTTTTTAAAAATAGAAACAATCCAATCGACTATAAATCATTTTTGAAAAAGGAAAATCGATTCCTGATCTCCTGTCCTGCCAAGGAAGAAGTGCTACCACATGCTTCCACGATTACGAATTTTATGAAACTTATTCCCAGACAAAATTTGACCGTCATTCAACCTGATCTGAAAAAATACAACGCCGATCATGATAAAATTCAACATGCTTTAGATCATCCCGTTATCTCCCCCAATACGCCGAAACAAAACTTATGGAATATCCTCAAATCCAAATCTCTTAAAGGACTCGTTCAACAGAAGTTCGATGTCTTTTTGGACCTGGACCCTCACTTCAGTCTTCTCAACATCTATCTATGTCTAAAACTGCATCCGCCCGTAAGAATCTCATTTCCAAAACCGAGGATCAACAGCGTCTATAACTTTCAGTACAATGAAAAACCCGGCACACCCTATTCTGAAAAACTGAATGGACTATTGCAATTCCTTCAAAACCTGATTTCATAATCGAAATCAATTAAAAAATCTCCATTTTTAAGTCAAATCATTCCTTCGACGAACAGACCTTCTTGAATAAGAATGGCTGTTGTTACACCGCACCCATCTACAGATCGTGTTCCGTGATAGATCTTATTGACGCCGCAGGAAGGGCTTTTGTCTTTAAAAATGACTCTTTTCACATCGAATAGTCGAACCAGCATCAAGATCTCTTCGGCACCCTTTATAAATTGGTCCGTAACATCCTGACCGTCTTCCGCAATCACCCGGGCTTTGCCTGATAAGACATCGGCTCCATCACCTCCGACAATTTGGGATCTCTTGCGGGGCGTGGGAAGCCCGCCCAATTGTTCCGGGCAGACAACAAGATAATGTTCGCGGATATTCTTTTTTATCATAATTTGATCGGGCACACGCTCTCCATCATAACGGCAACGGAGTCCAACCAAACAGCCACTGATGAGTATGGGCAAATGCTTCATTTTTTGAATTAGCCTCCTTCATAAAACAAAAAACCACTAAGCCAAGCTTAGTGGTTTGGAAAAAATACCTAAAATAAAAACCTAATAACTTTTTGCAGTCAAATCATATAAGGCAGGATCTAACTCAACTCCATTTAAATGGACCTCATAGTGGAGATGATATCCTTCGGCTCTTCCCGTATTACCCGATTTACCGATGGGATCCCATCGTTTGACTTGCTGACCCTGAGAGACATCAATTTCCGAAAGATGGGCATACAGCGTTTCATATCCATTGCCATGATCAATGACGACATATTTCCCATAACTGACATTGGGTTTGTAAATGTTGACAACCCTTTTGACAACGCCATCCGCAGTGGCCAGAACAGTTGTGCCTTTCATCGCCAGATAATCGATACCATAATGAAAGGCATTCTTTCTTGTAAAAGGATCAATTCGGTACCCGAATGAACTGATTATACCTGCTCCCAAAACAGGTTTGATTGAAGGAAAGTGGTTACGCCATTCCTCCTGGGCATCAAGCTTCGCCTTGATCTCGGACATACTGCTTTTTTCAAGTAATATGGCCCGCTCTATACGATCCAGATCCAGACCGTTCTCTACCGCAGTTCTACTGGCATCATCTGAATAATAATCAAGACCAAAGGGACTCGAATACTCAGGTCCACCCACACCAAATTGGCGTACATCACTATCGATAGGTTCCAAATTGGCCGCGGTTCGCAGTTCATCACTGATCGTCTCAATTTCACCCAACTGGGTACTCAAAATTGCAACCCTCTCCTTTTGAGCCAGCAACTCACTCTGAAGATATTCTTTATCATTTTTGAGGTTGACAATCTGATAGTTTTGATAAAGCTTTGTGAAGACACCCAGTGAGAAAGCAACAATACCGCCAAAAAGTACAGTAAGGCAAATTAAAAAAAGACCCAATTTATTCCGCGTCAGACTGATCTGTTTTATGCCTGTACCGTCTTTAGACAGGTATATTAAACGAAATCTCTCTTCCACCATTCTCTCTAACCCCTGTACATTTCAAATAATAAATTTAGGTAAGTAACAGGTCTGTTAAAAATAATAAAATAAAAAGATCTTGTCAAGGAGAAAAATAATAATTTGTGAATAAAATCAACCTAAATAACTTCTCAGCATGCGACTGCGGGAAGTATGCCTAAGCCTACGGATAGCCTTTTCTTTAATTTGGCGAACCCGCTCACGAGTCAAACTGAATCTCTCCCCAATTTCCTCCAATGTGAGTGGATGTTCTCTTTCAAGGCCGAAATAGAGTTTTATGACTTCTGCTTCCCTGTCGGAAAGGGTGGTTAAAGCCCTTTTGACTTCAATCCGTAAAGATTCATCAAGTAAAAGGTCATCTGGAGGTGGTTGGTGATCGTCTTGAATCACATCGAGCAACCTGTTATCATCTCCCTGATTGAAAGGTGCATCCAAAGAGAGATGTTTGCCGGAAATCTTCAGTGTATCGGAAACCTCATAGGGAGTCATTTCCAGCTCTTCGGCAATCTCATTGGCGCTGGGCTCCCTCTCATATTCCTGTTCAAGATTGCTGAAAGCCTTCCCTATTTTATTTAATGCACCGACTCTGTTGAGTGGAAGCCTGACAACTCTCGATTGCTCTGCCAAAGCTTGTAAAATCGACTGACGAATCCACCAGACGGCATAAGAAATAAATTTGAATCCCCTGGTCTCATCGAAACGCTTTGCCGCTTTGATAAGACCGAGATTGCCTTCATTGATCAGATCACCGAGAGAAAGCCCCTGATTTTGGTACTGTTTGGCCACACTGACCACAAAACGAAGGTTGGCTTTTGTGAGTTTTTCCAGAGCGATCTGGTCATTCTTTTTGATTCTTCTTGCCAATTCAATCTCTTGATCCGGAGTGAGAAGTGAAACTTCACCGATTTCCTGCAGGTAACGATCCAATGATTGATTGGCTCTTGTTTTAACCCTTCTTGTCATATAAAAATCACAAACTCCTTTATATATAAATAATCTTGTTATTAATAATATACTGTGATTTTCTTTTTAATGTTCCAATCTATATTTACAAGGAGGTAAATGATTAAGATAACACCTGTGAAGTTATATATAACTGGGAAATAAAACATCACCATTTCAGGATAAAAGGTAATAATTCAAAACATGAAAGGAAAAAAAATCAACGTAAGAATATTCAAAAAGCCAATAAAAGGTAATCATTAATGGAATAAGTACTTACCCCCTTTGCATCGCTCCCTTGAAACCGACTAAAAATGAACCTAAATATAAAAAACTTTTTTATATTTTCCAAGCAATTTATCATATTTTTTCACTCTTGTTCAAAATGGGAAATAATTGAATTGATTTTTTTCAGCTTTTATTCAGCTTTCAGGTTATAAGGGGATTCCGCCTCAAAACACAACCGAAATGACAGAAGGAGGGATGTCATTCCTGAAATTTTTAATCGGGAATCCAGGGGCTGTGCTTTGATAACCTGATATTTAGATCTGAAGAAAAACCCGTTTAACGCGTTTGTTTTCAATATATCCCTTTACTGTTTTGGACAGCAATGATTTTGAATGACAATTCATGGATCCACTGAAGCTATATATCTCCTTAAAAATTCAACATATCACATTTGACAGCTACCAAATGCATGAAAAATACGGACATTGATGAATAAACTATACATATATATTGAACAGGTAATCACCTCTTTATAAAGAAAGCCGGAATTCCCCATGATAGAAACAAGAAATTCCGGCTTATTTCAGCAATCAGAAAAATGGTTCCCATGAATAACAAGAATCTCAATGCAATCCAATAAAAGGTTGTCCAATTCGAATTTTACAGTGCCCAGCCCTTTCGATATTCATAATGAAGCAGGTCATCGGCCTCTGGAAGATTGGTGAACTTCATATTGACTGCATCATATTCCAGTGTTGTATTCCGATTCGCCATCAGAACGGCAACATTCCCCAGCATCATGGTTTCAACCAGTCTGCTCGAATAGGAAAAATCTGTTGAGGATTTCTTTCCATTTTTAATCGCCTCAATCCACTCTGCATGGATACCCGGTGACCGTTCCATCCAGGGGTCAGGACGTTCATAAGCTTCCATGGCTGTTTCAGGAATTAACCTGGGACTTCCACCATAATCGCTGTGCATCAAAACGCCCTTATCACCAAAATAGAGAGCGCCACTGGTAGGCAACCGGCGTCCGTCTTCCAGTTCTGGAGGACGAGGCGCTGTAAGCCCACCATCCACCCATGTCAATTTCACCGGCGGCATGTAACCGCGTGCTGAAAATTCGTATGTAATAATCTCACCCTGGGGCCAATACTCATCATTGTAGGGAGTGGAACTGGCCTGTATCTTCTCGGGTAGGCCAAGGTTAAGCGCCCAGAATGGATGATCAAATATGTGTGCACCCATATCACCCAGAGCACCTGTGCCATAATCCCGCAAACCCCGCCAGACAAAATGACAAATATCCGGATTGTACGCTTTTTCAGGAGCCGGACCCAACCAGAGATCCCAATCTATATGACCAGGTACGGGTACACCTGCCGGTCGTGGAATGTCACCCTGAGGCCATGTCGGCCGATTCGTCCAGCACCAGACTTCACGGACAAGACCGATGGCACCGTCCGCAATCCATTCATTGATCAACCTGGCATCTTCACTGGCGTGTCCCTGATTCCCCATCTGCGTCACGACATCCATCTCTTTCGCGATCTCAGCCAGTTTTCGGGCTTCATAAATGGTCTTACAGAGGGGTTTTTCACAATAGACGTGCTTTCCCATTTTCATGGCATAAGCAGCGATGTGGGCATGATTATGATCTGGTGTGCCAATGACAATGGCATCGATTTCCTTCTCATTATCCAGCATCCTGCGATAATCAGTGTAAATCTTTGCCTTCGGATAACCGGCAAAAATATATCCCGCATACTGAGAATCAACATCGCACAAGGCATAGATGTTGGCCAGATGAACAGGTTCTCTCTCCGGCATTTGAAAACCTTGTGGTGGTTGCTGCCTTTGCTGACCGCCTTGTTGTTGCATGGCAGCCATACGAGCAGCCTGCTGGGCTTCCTGTTCGGCAATCTGTTCCGGGGTAAAAGGCTGACCAGTCTGGGTCCTTTGCGGCCTTTGAATGGGCACATCCGGGTCACTGATTCTCTGAATATCACCGCCTCCCTGTGCGCCCACACCGATTCCCGCCACATTGATCATTTCGCTGGGTGCTTGATATCCTGCCCCACCCAATACGTGACGTGGGACAATGGTAAATGCAGCGGCAGTTCCAGCTGTCATCCCTAAAAAATTACGCCGTGACAAAGCTGAACTTTTTTGCTCTTCCTTCTTTTCATCTTTACTCATGATACACCTTCCTTTCTATTACACTTCTTGATTTACCGGTACATCTTGAGATAAAATATCATGGACAAATGTGATAATCACTTTGTCTAATCAAAATCAACTACGAAGTAAAAACAGATCACCATTATTATTCTATTACTCTGAAAAACTTTGTTTTTTTAGCAAAATTTTAGGTCTTGCTTATTGAACAATAATATTCTACCAAGTATTT
>JAFGDT010000093.1 GCA_016931965.1 bacterium
GGCCGTGTTCGTCATTTTTCTGTTCAGTGTTTATGCCCAATCACACGTCAATAAGAGGAAACTAGTCGAAGAGGAACTGCGGAAAGAACGTGAGGAGTTGGAAAAAATCATAACCGAACGGACATCTGAACTGGTGGAATCTAACAGATTGTTAACTGAAGAAATTGAAGAAAGAAAAAAGACTGAAGCAGAAAAAATGATGATCCAGGAACAGCTGTTTCAAGCTCAGAAAATGGAAGCAATCGGGACTTTGGCTGGAGGTATCGCCCACGATTTTAATAATTTGCTTACAGCCATTATCGGCTGTGTTGACCTATCACTTGATGCAGTCGATGAAACAGACGTGATCTATGGGGATTTAAAAGAAATCCAGACAGCAGCCCAGCGTGCAGCGAACTTAACAAAACAACTTCTGTTGTTCAGTCAAAACAAACCCATTAAAGTAAAACCAGTCAATATGAACCGCATCATACAGGATCTCCTGACGATGTTAAAAAGACTCATTGGAGAAGACATTCATGTTCAAACACATTTGGAATCGAATCTTTGGATGATTAAAGCTGATCAGGGAACATTGGAACAGGTCATCGTGAATTTGGCAGTCAATGCCAGAGACGCCATGCCCGATGGTGGAGAAATCATCATTAAAACAAAGAACATCACAATAACTGAGGCAGACAAGGTGAATATACCCGAAGCTCCGCTTGGGAAATGCATTCGCATTTCCGTTTCAGACAAGGGTACGGGAATGGATGAAATAACGATTCAACATATCTACGATCCTTTTTTTAGTACAAAAGCCATTGGAAAAGGTACAGGATTGGGATTATCCGTTGCTTATGGAATCATTACACAGCATGGTGGATGTATGCACGTAGAGAGTGAAATCAACCGCGGTACAACATTTGAAATTTATCTGCCCGCACTGAACCAAAAGAAAAAGGAGAAAACAAAAGGAATGGTTTCGAAGAAAAAACACCAAGGGAAAAACCAACGCATACTGGTTGTTGAAGATGAAGAAAAGGTCCGTGAATTTACGACAAGCGGTTTAAGCCGGAGTGGATACATTGTCTTTTCAGCTGCTGATGCGCAAGAAGCAGTGGATATCTTTAAGAGAGAGAATGGAAATTTTGATGTCGTTATCAGCGATGTGGTACTGCCCGGAAAGAGTGGCATTGAATTGGCCAATGGGTTCTGCACACAAAAACCCAATATCGGTATTTTGCTAAGCAGTGGATACACTGATTACCAATCACGCTGGCCGATCATTCAAGAAAATGGATATCAATTCTTAGAAAAACCTTACACTCTGAATGACTTAATAGAGGTTATTCGTAAACTCGCTGCGTAAAACCGAACAATAAAAAGTGAAAACCCAGGCTTCATTAATAACCTAATAATTTAAATTGAAATAGATCGTACGGATAAAAAGAACCATTTTTTTATCAAAATCTTATCGTGTAACTATTCCATTTGATGCTCGATTAAAAAATTCGGGCATGACACCCCACCTTTTTCTATTTCATTGGAATTTGCCAAATTTAAATGACTGATGATGCACCTGCAGTTTATCCATCGCATTCAGAAAATCAGAATGATCCAAGGGATCTATTCTGTGATCCAACAGTTCATTGGCAAAAGTGACAAGGGTCTTCAACTGACACCATTTTTCGTAGCGAATCGTTTTTGACAGAAGAGGGAAAACCGAACTATTGGTTAATAGCGGATCAATGTCATCGGACATGATCTCCAAATCGACAGCATCTTGCCAGCACGTGGTACCCGGAATGGGAGAAAAAGAGGCCAAATTTACCTTAACACCCAACTTCAAAACAAACAGGACACTCTCTATCACTTCATCTAATGTTTGCCCGGGCAATCCCATAAGAACATAGCTGCCCATTTCAGATTGATCAAATCCGGCTCTGTTTAAGTGATTCACAGCGTTGATTAAATCTTCATCCTTGACTTTAAATCCCATATCTGCCTGGCGCTCTTTATTTTTGGTCTCATAACTGAGACGAACCGTCTGGAAACCTGCTTTTTTCATTAACATAGCCGTACGCTGGTCGATTGCTCCAGGTTGAATGCCATTGGGTAAATGAAAATGCACCCGTATCTTTCGATCAATCAGTTCTTCAAGTATAGGAATAAAGTGATTTTCTTTGTCAAAGAGTAAAGCATCATCATAAAAAGCAAATTCGCACACCTCTTTCTCTCTGTAGAATTTTTCAATCTCGTCTACACAAATCAGAGGATTTCGCTTCTGATATCTTTTCCTTAACAACTTTGAAGCACAAAAAGGACATTGATAGGGACACCCCCAGGAAGTGAGCAAAGCGACAGAACTCAATCGCGTATAACCATCGTATAAGGGACTTGGGAGATCTTCGAAAAATTGATATTGGCCAACATCGGAATGATTCTCTGTAATTGCATCGGCGATTTTTAATCCTTCAATGACACCCTCTCCCACCACGACATCATCTGCTCCGCTAACTCTCTTTGCATGTTCAGGGAAAAGGGTTGCATAAATACCTCCAAGAATCACAGGACTTCCCTTGAACAATCTCTTTAAGAGTGAAATCATCTCGACAGCACCGGGATACCAATAAGTCATTCCAGAAGTGATGAATATCATATCGGGGGTAGGAAACCGTTCCAGCTCCTTTTTAACAAGATTCAATGGTAAACCATAACGTCCAAATCGACGGGGAACGGTTTTTAATACGGCGGGTTTTGGAATAAATTCTTTGTAAAAATGCCCCCTTCCATCATGCTTACTTTTTAATTTGCTGGTATTTGGATATAAGGTAAGTAAGGGATGATTCCGGTCCATACAGTCGAAAAGGGTTACATCATAACCGTTCTCTTTCAGCACACTGCCTATAATCAACAGTCCAATGGGTTTGATCCAGAGATCATAGGCAGCAAAATCAACAATCCAGGGATTAACAAGAAGGATATTCCCCTTATTCACTGCCAAAGGCTATGCCTCAGCAATGACCTTGTAAACTTTATCGTGGATTCGCACTTTTTCATTGACTTTGACACCCACACTATCTCCAACTTTTGCCTCTTTTACAGCTTTGTGATCGATCTGCATTGAACTGACTTCAACAATTAAATCTGTCGTATGTCCTTTGAAATGCAAAACATCCCCCACACGTATCCCCTCCGCAGTAATTTTCAGTGCAACCACACCCACATGTGCAAAAAAATCTTCAACATGAGCAACTTCAATCTCTTTTTCCTCCATAACAAACCTCCTTTTTCCTTTATCAAAACAAATGGTTATTGGTCAACTGAATCCGCATAGAATACATGATTAACAGGAATCACTGATAAATATGACCATACTATTTCTTCTTTCCTGAGGATTCATCACCATCGGACGGTTCCTTTTTCTCCCAGTTTTTGAAAATGATGTAAACCCCTGCCGCAATCATGATAACGGGGATCCAGGGGATCTCATAAACAAACCATTCCAAATTATTCCCCAACCAAATAATGCCAACAACGATTAATACAATTCCCCAAAAGAGCACATGTCCCTGATGCCTTCCTTCGTGGATATCTCCTTTCACTGTTTTAAGCCTCTCTTCAGCACGCTTTCCCATTCTGTCGATTTTCTTTTCCAGCTCTGTTACTCTTCTTTCCAATCTCTCTTCCAAGGAATCTTCCTTTTTCCGTTCAGCCATAAACCTTCTCCTTATTTAATTGAAAAGACCTTGTATCAAATGATGGATCTAATACACTCTTTCTTCAGTTGAAGATTGATTCAACCGGTTCAAAATTTCAATAAGCTGCTCACGAATTTCTGGATTATCATTGCTTTGAAGGAGACTCTCCAGATAAAGTCTGGTAAATTGAGACCGCTCAGGATCTTTTGATATACCTATTAAAAGATCCCTAACATATTGAGGACACTTCTCTTTACCCACTGCCTCTGAAAGGTAAGCTGTGGTCTTTTCCATGTTTCCACGGTATATCCAATAGATCCATCCAAGATAAAATGGAAATTCCCAACAGTGGGGATTGGCCTGATATCCTTTTTCGAGAAGCGCAGAAGCTTCATCAAACTCCCCTGTCTCCATCAGAATATAGACACCTCCAAAGACATAGGGGAAAATAAAATGGGGATCCACGGTGGTTACCCTCTCCAACATGGGGTAAATATAGTCAATCAATCCTTGATACTGACTCCCTTGCCAGATATGGCTTAATTCATTTCGTATTTGCAGCGCAAAATCATTTGTCGAATCAAAAGGAACCGGTTGTTGAGCAACAGATTCAAGTTCGTCTTCGAGTTCACCCCTTCCCGAGGCATAGATTAAATAGGGATTATCTTCATCCATTGCTCGCCGTCCAAAATAGAGCACCGTCCGAATCCAAAGCCAGTCCGCAATGAGTCCGCGATATCCCATGCTCATCCATTTTAAAACCTCGCCCTTTGGCAGAAACACAGGACTTTTATCAACAAATCGTATGACGTGGTATTGATCTATTTTTCTTTGTGTCCAATGTATGCCAAGACTTAAAAAGACAATGAGGACAACCAAAGTTGCCTTTTTAAAAAGAAGTTTCATTTGGATTTTTCCTATTTTAAATCCCGCTTCGAAAAAATGATGATTGTCAAGAGAAGTAAAAGAAGAATATAACCCATCCCATAGAGCAATCCAAATAAAACGGCATGCGGCGGTTGTTCTAAATGTTCTACTACGGCCATTTTTAAATTGAGTATTTCTAAATTGGGAACAATATAATATATGCCTTTCAAGAGCCAGTGGAATCCTTTGTCTGGATAAATCTCTATATAATCCCGCAAAAATCCGCTGAGATGTCCGATCGTAAAAACAACAATGGTAAATATGGCACTTAATGTTGATGAAATAAAAGAGGAAAAGAAAATGGCAAAACAAACGATAAGCAGTATTTCGACCGTTATGAGAAGAATAGCAGGCGCTAAACCCAAATCAATCTGACCTTCCTGAATCAACTCTGTTCCCCACAGGGCGATACTCATGAAAACAATATTAATCATGAGGGTAATACTTAAACCCAAAACTTTTCCCAAAATGATTTCCCATCGGTTAATCGGTTTTGAGGCAATGACATAGATGGTTTTCTGCTCCAATTCTTGAACCATTAAACGGATACCAATGAAAATGGCAATGAGCAATCCGAAGATGGACATGGCGGACAAACCGAAATCTTTGATCACCTTAGCCTGTTGGTATATAGACCAATCTCCAATAATCAGGGTGAGTAAGATCAATCCAATGGCAAAAATGAGAATATTGATCAGCACCCTATTCCGGATTGTCTCTTTAAATGTATTGAGTGCAACAGCCCATATACGCATTGCGATTATTTCCTTACTTCCGTCATGAAATAGTCTTCCAGGCTCTTTCGCTGTGGAATAATGGATTCCAACCTCCCACCCCATTTGTCGATTTGTCTAAGTAAGCTGGATAACGCTTCCTTATCATCCAGTCGAACCAGCACTCTGTTTCCCTGCACAATCACATTTTCTTTGACCAAATCAATTTGTGAAATCTGACTTGAATCGACAATGAATGTAACCTCTACAGGTTGCGTTTGAGAATGCGATAAGTCATCCAGTTTGCCGACACTGACCAGCTTCCCCCTATTTAATATACCGATCCTGTCAGCAATCATTTCCGCATCAGAAAGAATATGAGAACTAAAGAAAATCGTCTTGCCCTGATTTTTTAATTCCAAAATGAGATCTCGGAAATCTTTGCGTCCCACCGGATCCAGGCTGGCCATGGGTTCATCAAGAATGAGAAGTGAAGGATCGTTTATCAAAGCCTGTGCCAATCCCAATCGCTGAACCATACCTCTTGAGTAATTGCGGATGAGATGCATAACCCGCTCACTTAATCCGACACGCTCGATTAATACATCAATCCTTTTTCTTCGAACCTGTTTATCCAATCCAAATATTTGAGCAATAAAATTCAGAAACTCTTTTCCCGTGAGATATCCATACAGGTTGGGTTGTTCGGGCAAATACCCCACTTTTTTCATTGCAGTATGGTCGACATTTTCCTTGCCAAAAAGCCAAACACGACCTCGCGTTGGGAAAATCAATCTGGTTAATAATTTGATAGTCGTTGTCTTTCCCGCACCATTTGGTCCCAAAAAGGCAAATACTTCTCCTTGAAAAACTTCACAGTGTAAATTGTCCAGAGCAACAATCGTTTTTTGCTTTAAACCACCATACGTGGTTTCTTTAAAAACTTTTGCGAGCCCTTCAGTCTTGATAATCAGGTTGTTCATTTTTGTCTTTATTAAAACATTGCATGAAGAAGATGATTATTTACTCTCTAATGCAAACATGATAAAAATATATCAAATAGGATCTGATACATGAAACATATTATATTGAAATATATAATAGAGAGGATATAATTGCAAGAATTTTCTATAAATTTTATTGAGAAATCTTTGATTCCATTCGGCATGTTCAAAAGAACATGGTATAATTCTTGCCAACATATAAAACATAGGTTAATATTTGATTTTTAAGCATTAATTATTAATCAATGTATTCAATCTTTGTCATATTGAAAGCAATAAGATTATATGTACATTTCAAAATGAAAACAACGGGTAGAATGGAATCAATTTGAGAAATCATATTCTAAAAATGGGGAACAGTGAACAGGGATTCACACTGATAGAAGTCATTATAACATCGGTCATTTTGGGTATCTTGATTGGGATCGTTTCACTCCGATTTATCAGTCTCGCTAATGCCGCAGATACCGCAGTTTGTAAAACCAATCAGTGTACAATTATCACAGCACAAACACAATACTATGTAGCAACCTTGGAACTAGGAGATGGACATTTCGCCGAAACGATCGACGATCTTTTACCTTATATCAAAGGGAATCAACCTCCACAATGTCCAAGAGGCGGAGAATACATCTTACTGCCTCATGGAAGAGTAAGTTGTACAGTCGGTGATCATCAATAAATGATATGAGATAATCTTCTATATTAAATCAAAGTGATGACAATCCCAAACATAAGAACATGAAAATCGAAAAAAAGCAAGTTACACCGTAACAGACTTCAAACAGATCAATCCACTGCTTTGACAATGACCATTGTCATATCATCGGCTTGCGGCACACCTTTAGCAAAATGATTGACCTCGGAAACAATGCGATCAATCAACTCTTGGGAAGTCAAATCAAATCCATCAAGTAACAACTTCTGCAGCCGCTCTTCTCCAAATTCCTCTCCTTGCTTATTCATTGCTTCTGTAATACCATCGGTGTACAGAACCATGCGGTCTCCCGGTTTCAGATCGACGGAAGCCGTTTCATAATTGACATCGACCATCATCCCTAAAATCAATCCACCTATACTCAGTTCTTCAATCTGGCCGCTGCGGTTTATTCTATACGGCGGATTATGTCCGGCATTACAATAAGTAAAACGATTATGGGATACATCAAGCTGTCCGTAAAAAAATGTAATAAATTTATCCAAAGCCGTATTTCGGTGGATAAGATGATTGATCCGTCCGACAATTTCATTGATCTGAATTTCACCCGAAATCAGCGCGTGAAGACTCGCCTGAAGATTTGACATCAGCAATGCCGCTCCGGCGCCTTTCCCGGAAACATCAGCAATGACGATTCCATACACATTTTCCGATATGGGAATCACATCAAAATAATCGCCTCCAACCTGTCGACTCGAAATATTAAGCGCAGCAACATCATAATGGGCAATTTGAGGGAGTTTTGAGGGCAGCAGCCCTTGCTGAATCGTACGGGCGATATGAAGTTCCTCTTCCATACGCTGTTTTTCTAATGCTTCTTGAAACAACCGAGCATTCTCAAGGGCTGTCATGGCTTGATTTCCAAGTGTTTTTAAAAATTCAAAATCTGCTTCACTAAAACCGGTACCAGATATTTTCGGTCCAATCGCTAAAACACCCTTTGTTTCATCTTGAAGAGACATTGGCACCAAAACCGCGATACCTATCGTTTTATACAATTCAAATTGATTGCTCTCCTCCAGAATGACGGGTTCATTGATCCTGCAGGATTTAAATTCCATTCCGTCAATATGGTCGAATCCTTTTGCGGAAACAATCTCCATGTGATTATCATTATTCATTAAAACCAGACATTTATTCACGAGCAGTTCCCCCATAACTGCAAAACTTAAAATACTTCCAATTTTCTCTGTATCTAAAGTCGTATTCAATTCCTGACTGATATCAAAAATCGTATTGAGCTGTTGAATTTTTCGATCTAAATGTCTATTGACTTTCTTGATTTCATCAACATTAATCCCGTTCGCCACAGCAGTTGCTGCAATATTGGAAAGTGAATTGAGAAACTCAATTTCACGTTCTTCATAAGGTTTATCCCCAATCTTCTGACCAAAACCCACAAATCCAATGGTTCCTTGACTAGAGATCAACGGCAGAAGAAGCTCAATTTGAAATTTTTTAAAAAAATCAATCCAATCACTCTCTTCCTCGATCTCTTTCATTAAAACAAAGCGAGAAGGGGGAGAGTCGAATCGAAGTGATTTCCCAAGAAGATCACGTGAAAGACCTCTGACTTCTTCTATGGTAAATTCCCCGCTCTCTTCCTTTTTTAAAAAGACCACCCCACGGCTGATGAGCATATGCCCCATCGGAATACGGAGAATATTTTCGAGAATGGATCGAATACTCAATGAAGAAGTCAGGGAACGGCTGATTTCAAAAAGTGCCGTCAGTTCCAATAACCGTTCATCAAGCTGTTGTACCAGATCTTCTTTTTTGGAACGCTTTCCGGTCGTCATCGGCTGTTCATTTCTCACTTCAGAATTTCCATATAAACTTCTTGTTTAATCTTCTCTCTTAGCCTTCGGCTCAAAATACCGTCAATCGAATCATTGACAATATCATCCATTTTCTTTTTCAATGTTTCAAGTTCCGGTAAAATGCTTTTCAAATATTGTTCATCTTTTGGAACGGATACCTCAGTCATACCTGCTACAAAATATATGTAAAGAAAACGGGCTTCCTCTTCTGAACGGCATTCGATGAATTTTCTCTTGGCATGAAGCTTCCACCCAAATAAATCCTTTTTAATTTCAATTTTGTCTGTATTGTAAGGCCATTCGACACTAATCAGCTCTTTTTGCGACAGGACTTTCTCTCTGTAAAATTCACCAAGCGTTTTCAACCTTAGGGTTCCTTTACTATTCTGTCTACAATTAAACGTTTAAATTCATAGACATCCACGCCATATTTTGCCTTTTTCTTTTTATCGAAACTCTTTGCCTTTTCAATGCGGGATTTCACCAAATCCACAACCGCACGATACACCTCAAGCTGCTCCTCATCCGTCAATCCAAGAATCTCACCCATGATGTTTTTATCCAATTCCCGACGGTCAGGTTTGACTTTACTAACACTGACTTCTTCCGGAGAAAAAGCACTAAGTTCAAAAAATATATTTTCAATTGGCCTATTAATATATTTACGAAACATTCTACCATCACTCACAAAAGCCTTCCTAATATCTAAAATAGACATTGATGCCGCCTCATAAGTCATATTATCTAAAGCGCCTTCTCCTAGATTTACTCGTCCAAAAATTTCGATCATTAATACTGACAATGTTGAATTAAGATAAAGAAACAATCTATTTTTAAATACTTTATTTTTCAAATAAATTGCATAGAATCTGTCACTTGTGAAAGATTGTTCAAGATTCAAAGGCGAAAAAAATCTATCATTAAAAGCTTTAAACCAAATACCATCCGCCGGATTTTGACAACCAAGATCATACCACTTATCTCTAACAGCACACGTCGGCCTCTTATGATAACCTTTTTGTTCACCATATTCAAGATATTTCAAAATATTTGTTTTTTTCAAGTCCTTTTTATCCTTATGAATCATCAGCACTCTATATTTTAAATCTTTTGGCTCGACGATTATAGACTTGCATTCACGGGGAGACCTGATGACATAATTTGGAATCCATTCTCCTTTATAACCTTTATGCATCCAGAACTCTTTTTCGATTTTCCATCTTTTGATTTCTTCTTCTGTAAGATAAAAAAATTCGTTTGCGCCTGTTTTAATACCAAAGCGGACATCTGCAATTTCTTTCAATGGAACAAGTTTATCTTTTCCTTTTTCAAGGATCTTGAAGAAAATTTCAGGTGCTCGAATGTATTTTCCCCATTTTGAGCCAACATATTCCTTTGTTTCAGCATCAAAACCCTCATCCCAGAGTTCACTCTGCAATTTGGGAAAGATCCGAATTTCTTCATTCTCATAAAATGCATTCTGCCCGAGGACAAGCTTCTTGAGTTCATCTATTCTATCACGCCGAGTGATTTCTTCTTCCCATTTATCATCAGCAGGAGGAATAAAATGGCTGAGCGGCTTCTTTAGATAAGCAAATTGTACAAGATTTTTATTCCTTGCCTTTGTCTCACTGCATTTTTCCAGAATTACAATACAGGTATTGATGTCAGCATCTTCAAACCAGCGCTCCACTTTGGACTCGATAACAGCGATGATCTTATAGCGTTTCAGGAAAAATTCCTGAACATATTTCCCATAATCCACATCCAGCCACGAATTGGAAACAATGAATCCAAAACGTCCTCCTTCGTTCAAAAATTTCCAGCTGTGGAGAAAAAAATAAGCATGAATTCCTGCGCGTTTGCCCAGTTCAGCTATTTTTTTATTCTTGTAATGCGTGACTGTTTGAATAATGTCCTTTTTGTATCCCTCGCCACCGATCAATTCTTCCATCTGCTCTTGACGTGTATAGGGAGGATTTCCGACAATACAATCAAAATGACGGGGCAATTCCAGTTCAATCTTTTGACTATCTAAAGCACGAGTAATTACTTTTCGGGGTTGTATAAAATCAGCAAGATCTGGATGCAATTGAAAGAAATCTTTCTGAAAAATTCCCGGATAATTTTTCTCTGCCCCCAAATCCCGAATGGATAAATTAACAGTAGCAAGGGAAACAGGAAACTTCGCAATATCTCCACCCCAAAGATCCTTTAAAATCTTTTCATGACCTAATTGAGGATTTCGAAGTTTCTTTTGCTTATAAGCCCGAACAAGAAAAGTCCCCGTTCCACACGCAGGATCAAAAATTGTATCATCTTCCTTCTGCGAACAAAAATATAAGATAAAATCCACTATATCAGAGCGCGTAAAATACTGTCCCAGCATGTGCCGTTCCTCAGAAGGGATAAGCCGTTCAAAAATGCGACCGATGACATCAAAATCCAGTTTTGAAATCTCATAGCGCTTGACGTCCTCTATTACTTCTCTCAATGTAAGAACAACTTCTGGAGCTGGAGGAAAAGCGAGATCATCGATAAAATCGGCGGTGAAAATCGTCTCATAATCAATAGATAAAGCTCGACTGAAATAGGTTTGAAGGTGACCCTGAAGTATTTTGATGTCTGTGATATCAGAAGAAATTGAAATAGGATCCAATTTATTCTTTTCCTGCATTGCCGTATAGAACATCACTTTATTGATTAAAAGGTAAGCTGTCTGGCGTGACACTCTTTCAATATCTGAATCTTGGCCAGTGGGACTCCAGCCCTGTTCTTGAAACCACTTCTTTAATTTATTTTTAAAGTGACGATCTGTTATCTTTTTTCTGATAAAATTCTGATAGTGCATCTGCAACGTATCAATCGCAGAGTGTAATCGACAGATTAAAATTTCGTCAATCGGTTTTTTGGGAACAGGTTTCTTTTTTTTGGCTATCTCATAAAATTCAAGAAGGAATCGTTCTAAATTACGCTGAATTTGAAGACGTATTCCCGGCTCGTCAATACGATCAGGATCAGATATATTTGTAATGTGATAGGTGTTGATAATTTGTTCAGAAAGACCGGCGAGTTTAACCCTAGCTTGAGTTGAAAATAATATAATTTGTTTAATATTTGAAGTAGCAAAGTATGGAGCTTGTAAATAAATTGCCTTTTGAGAAGCTGGGCCAACAAGCTCACTTTCACTTAAAGCATCAAAAGAAGGTAATTTTAATTCGATGAGACAAATTACGCGCTGGCTTTGAGGGGATTCGCGAATGATAATATCTGGAGATTTCCTATTGCTCAGCCCGGTTTCCTGGAGTACTACACCGAAATCTAAATTTTTTTCTTCGATAATTTTATTTATCCACTCAACAAAACGCTGATTCACTGTCCTTTCGGTATAATGATGTGTAACCTCAAAAGTATCAGGAATCCTGGGCACTCTCCCTTTCCTCCAATACCTGCATGACGATTCGGCGGGCAATCTCAAATGCCGCAGCGATACGCGTTACTTTTACTTCTTTCAAACTTTTTATTTGATATAATTTTTCAAAAGGCTGGTTAGCCAATCCCTTGAATGATTCGAATTTTTCTATGATTTCATTAGCAATTTCTATAGCACTTCTTCCAGCAGTCCCCGATCCGATAAGAATGGCAAGAAGTTCTGCATCGCTACATGTTTCTGGACCCAATCGCCTGAATTTCCCTCCCGGATGCTTCCATGAATCGATATTCGTACTTTCTCTTTTTTTCTCGTCTTTTTCACTATTCATGTCCTAATCCATTACTAAAAGCATACCCCGATTGTTATTTCTTGTTAGATTTGCCTTTCTTTTTCCCATCTTTTAAGAAATATTTCACCATCCGGACTTCGTTTTTCACACCTGGTTCTGAATGGTAATCGACTTCATCCATTAACTGTTTCATGAGATAAATACCCAAACCACCTACACGGATCTCTGCCAGATAGCTCTTCATGTCCGGCAATTCAACATCCTGCATATTAAAACCTTTCCCCCGGTCTGTAACAACGACAGTAAATCTATTATAATCAATCTTTATGGCGATATCAATATTTTTCTTCACATCATATTGATAGGCATGTTCAATGACATTTGTACAGGCCTCATCAACTGCGAGTTCAATTTTATTGACTTCATCTCCATCAAATCCGACTTTTTTTGCCACACTGGCCACAAAATCTCGGATCACTTCCAGATCATCCGTTCGACTCGGTATTTTGAGATGATAATTTTTTTCTTTTTTAGCCATTCGTTTATCCTTTTATCAAGCATCACCCTCAGGGAACAGGAACATCAAGAAGTTTGATATTTATTGATTGCTTCTTCTTCCTTCTTAAAAACCTCATAAAGAACAGGAAAACCCAGAAGATCAAAAACCCTGTATACCTTCTCGGTAGGTTCAGCCAATTTAATATCTCCTCCTTTATCTCGAATATTTTCAATAAAGCCCATGAAAACCCCCAGTCCTGCACTGCTGATATAGGTCAATTCCGAAAGGTTCACCACAATATTAACCCGTTCCTGATCCACCAATTCCTGAAGGGCTTTCTCAAAATCAGGAGCTGTATGAGCATCAAGGTATCCATTTAGATAAATAATAGATACAGTCGTAAGATCTTTTCGTTTCACATGAAATTCACTCATTCTCAAATCTCCTTAAACTATTATACGTAAAAAGAAGTATAAATTGTTCAAAAAAAATACTGTAACCTTAAAAACATATTTTGCACTCTACATCAGTGCGTCCCCAAAAAATCTAAACAATCCGGAGTGCAACCAATGTAATATCATCATGCCGAGGGACATTTTGTGTAAATTGTTCCAGCTGTTTATTCACTTTTTCAAGCATTTCCCCGGTTGGGTATCCTGACAAATGGAGAAGTGTTTCGGTTAATCGCTCTTCTCCAAATTCTTCCTCCTCCTGATTGCGTGCTTCACTCAGACCATCTGTGTAGATAAAAATGGTATCTCCTTTTTTCAAGTTTAATACTTTTTCTTCCAATTTTTGATTAAACATTTTTCTCGTTGCCAATCCAAGACCCAAACCGCGTGTTTCCAGCCATGACATTTTTTTCTTTCGAATCAATCCTACCGGTGGATGCCCGGCACGAACGAAATGAAGTTGACGGCTTACCGGAAAAAATATACCATAGACCATTGTTGCAAATGTATCGGATTCAAAATGGTTGCATACAAATGTATTGACCTCAATCAAAATTTGTTTGGGGGAAGAAAAATGTGGAGCCAATGCCTGGATCACGCCTTTTAATTCTGCCATATAAAAGGCTGCTGACGCACCTTTACCGGAAACATCACCGACAACAATATCCAATCGTTTATTATTGACCTGAATGATATCATAAAAATCACCGCCAATTTCATTGGCTGTTACACAAAATGCATCTAATTCTATGCCTTTAACCTCTGGCATCGTCCTTGGAAGCAGCCTCATTTGGGCTTCATGCGCCATGCGGAGTTCTTCTCTGTACACACCTTGTTCGATAGTGACTTGAACCAGATTTGCATTATCCAGTGCAACAGCGACTTGATCGGCAAAGGCCTGAAAAAGAGCTCGACTCTCTTCCACAAAACCGAAGGGATCGCGTTTCACGGCATATAAAATACCGAGATCCTTTTTCTTAATCTGTACAGGCGCTGCCAAGAGTGATCCGGCTTTCTGATGCCATTTCCTGATTTCTCTCAATTTCTTGTTTTTAGATATATCATTGATGAGTAACGTTTTTTTTGCTTGTTGGATTTCCTTCCGAATGGTCTGAATGACACTGTCCGGAATCTGTTTTACAGCCTCTTTCTTAATACCCTGCGACCCTGCAATACGATATTTCGAATCTTCTTTCAGTTCAATCCAGAAAAAATCAGCGCCAACCACTTTTCGACAGAGTTCTACGGTTGTTGATACAAGTTCGTCAATGTTTAAAACCGAACCAATGGTATTGCTCAGTTCTTGAAGGGTTCGTATCTCTCCAATCCTTTTATCCATGAGACCTGCCGAGGGCAATTGCAATAGAATACCCAGCAACGCCATACCTGAATAGATGGCAAATAACAAAAGCAGACACTCGATAAATGCCGCAATCGTCACACTATAGCTGGCAATGGATTCATTCGAACCGATAACCAACACATTTACAAAAGCAAGAATAAGTCCGCCTGTAAAGAAAACGCCGATTTTCTGATTCTTATTCAGATAATGCATCCACTTGCAACGAAATCCATTCACCACAATAAAGAGAATGACAAAAATCAAAAAGATATTGGATAGAATCGGAACATCTTTCCAAAGCTGCCAATTGGATATAAAAAGGGTATCCTCTTTGCCTCCAAGAAATTGGTAAAACATATACAAGAATATGAAAATGGTGAGGAGCCGAAAATTGACAGCCGTATGCTTACTCTGCCGGATATAAATGAGTTCTTTCAAGATAACAAAAATCCAAACCGATAAAACGACTGTCAGAAATAAAATGGCTGTATACAATATATAAATCACCGGTTGGATCGATTGATAGATTCCCTGATTGGGAAATATAAAATCCGAAGGAGATTGCCACTTCAATATTTGGATGCAAATCCAGAAGATGATGACAAAACCTCCCAAGAACCAGAGTTTCTGAATCAGAGTATGATCCCTAAACCAACCCCGTCTTAAACCACCACAAACAAACAGAATCATCGCCAACAACAAAACCAATTCTCTCAACTGTCCCCGATCAAAATGGATTGCCCGCATATCGATGAACTGAAAATCGATCCCGATAAGAACAAAAAATAAAATCAGCGGAAATACAATATAGAGTATATGGTGTCTGTCAATTTTCATAATAACCTCTACAATATTTTAACGACGAGAGCAGTCATATCATCATGCTGAGGCGCATCAACTGTAAAATTTTGAATTTCCCATTGCATTTTATGTAACAATGCTTCGGCAGACAATCCACTGTTTGCTTCAACAATTTGCATGAGCCGGTCTTCCCGGAATTCTTCGTGCAGTGGATTCTGAGCTTCATTCAATCCATCTGTATACAAGAAAATGACATCATTTTTCTTCAGCTGGATTGTTTTTTCCTCTATACTCTTCGGGAAAATGAATCCTTTCTCCAATCCGAGAGCGATCCCCGGAGGATTGATTTCTTCAGTTTCACCCTTATCCGATCTCCTGAAAATGATCGGATTATGCCCAGCCCGCGCGAAGGTCAACGTTTTGGCATCCAAATCAAAAACACCATAAATCATGCTGATAAAAACACCGCGATCTGCATTCTCATAAAAGAGTTCATTCATATGAATCATGATATCCTTGGGGGAATAGAAACTGCGAGCCAATGACCGGAGAAATCCCTTCACCAGTGTCATATAAAAAGAAGCTGAAATGCCCTTACCCGAAACATCGCCTATGACGATGCCCAATTTCCTCTTTCCCATTTCAATAAAATCGTAATAATCGCCTCCAACCTCTTTTGCGGGAAGGCAGAGAGCGGCAATATCCAATCCCTCAATTTGAGGTTTTGATCTGGGTAGAAAACCGATTTGAACCTGCCTGGCAATTTCCAACTCTCTCTGAATGCGTTCTTTCTCATAAATCCTCTGCAGATAATCCGGCACATACCCTCTGACTTCCTCGAATGATACTTCTCTCTGATAAGCCCATAATGCAAAAAGAAGCAGGATCACGATCACCCCTACCAGTATAAAACCGTGGAAAACATAGATTCCGATCCCCGAATTGAGCGTCACTATCCCGTAAAATAAAATCGGCAATGCGATGGCTCCCGTAGCTACGGTCACAAAATCATATCGTATAAAGAATAAAACGAACAGAAGCCCGATCAATCCCCGTATACCCATACGGAGAATAAAGGGATAAAGTTGTGTGATTGGAAAGCCGACAAAGGACCACGATAGGAAAACAATGAGGAAGATCCAGAAAGAATGATGTAACTTCTTTTTTAAAAGTGTAACCAAAAACAAGCAAAAAGTAGTTACAATATATATTGAACTTAATAGGCTATGACCGATTGCATAAAAACTCGACCATGCCCATGTCCACAAATAAAACGTTGAATCTCCCAGGACAAAATATCCATTCAAAAGGACAATACTTATATAATTGAGAATGGCAATAAATCCCAATCCCACGCAAGCTAACAGAATACCCCGAAGAACACTAACACCCAAGATTGGCGAAAGTAATTTTCTCCTCGAACTATCCACGGCCAGTAATTTGTCCGGCCATACTTCCCTGGTAAGGGACTCGCCTACAACGGATAAAACCCAAATACCCCCCCCAACAAAAGGTGTTGCTATCAAAAATACAATGCCATTCATCAGAAATGATTCAGGTGGAGCACTAACCCAATAGTAGAAGATATATCCTATAAATACAAGAATCCCCGGTATCAATCCGGTTTTTAAATCAATGAGGTCGGCACGGAGCCTTTGGATAAAATAATAGACAACCAGGATGAAAAGAATCAAGAACAGGACCACAATGGTAATAGTACTCCATTCATTCTCCTCTTGACCCTGAGTGAAAGAATCGGGAAACATAAATATCATTTGAAACCGCTGTATGCGGCCTCCCCGAACATCGATCTCGAACACAGCACGTTCATTGGCGATATCCATTGTCCGAACCCAACGGTATTGATGAATAACCCCGAAAGGATTGGCGATCTCTTGACTTCCCTCAAACATCCACTCACCACCATGTAACTGCGCAATTTTATTGAATACCCTCTCAGCTTCACGATAATCCGTTTCTTCAGTCCCGGCAATCTCTTCCCGTCGATTTTCCTCATTTCTCTCTGGTAGAGACTCAAAAGTAACTGGCTTGCCCCTTAAATCGACCAACAGTTGAAAGGTGCCGGGAGTCCGTTCCGGCATAGGCGCAACCTCTTGCTCTCTACCTCCAAATTGAGCAAAAAGGGTATCTTCAATTTGCCAGCGCAGTGACCAGTAATAAATCGATATCGAATCTGTCAATATTCGAATGGTTTCAGAAGGAGAAAAAGTCTGATTGAGATAATGCAATTGATTCTGATTTCGATCATATTCCAGTTGTACTGAAATTTGATACCGGGATAAATCATATCCTAAGTCTTCAACAAAGTCTGTACCGATATCAGCGATATCCTCTTTTGGAGTCTCAATTCTTAAGGAAGCTTCTGGAAACAGTTTCGGATAAAAAAAGATGAAGAGGAACAGTCCGACTAAAGCAAAAACAAGAAGCAGTCCATCTGTTTTGGTTAATTTGGGTTGCATATAAATACCCTACAACAGGATAAGCAGACTTTTGTTGATCTCTGTCTCAAAAATGGAAACCACCATCGATCTTTACTGATTATCCTTATCAATCATTTTATTTCGATGATGATAGGCCATGTGAATACATACTGTTAATCCCCCATACAGTACAATACAACCAAATCCAAACATAATCCAGGCTGAAATTGGCATATTTCATTCCTTACATTATTCATTATTTTTTATGGGTTTCCGCCACAGAAAGTATCCTAAAATAACAGAAAGAACGATAACACCCCATCCCCCGACAACCGATGCCCATCGGGGATAACCACCATAAGTCTCAATAATTTCAGCACGTACATTCATAATAAGAATGGTAAACAATACAACAGGCGTCACATATCGGATGGCCACAATCCACCAAGCCCCCAAATGGATTTCAGACACATGATTCAAATAATCTTTAAAGTCTCGCAAATTGTAGATATATCCAATGATGATGCATTGCCCCAAACCCACAGTGACCAAACCAAAATCACAGATCCATTTATCTACAATATCAAACCAGTAGAATCCTCCCCGGGTTGTAAAGATCAATGAAATGAAAAAAGCAATAATCGTAAAATAAAGGGTTAATTTCTCCTGCGATCCCCCCCACTTGTCCCGTATACCTGCCGTAAAAGCTTCCTGAAGAGAGAATGCGGAATCAATCCCCAGGGTCAACAATGTAATAAAAAAGACAATACCGATCACTGAATTGAGTGCCGGGAGCATCGTAATGGCGGTCGGATAAGTCACAAAGGCAAGTCCCGTACCACTTGTCGTCACCTCTGGAAGTGGTAATCCCTGGACTTTGGCTAAGTATCCCAACATGGAAAAAACGGCAAAACCAGCAAAAAAGCTTGTTCCACAATTCGCCAGACCTGTAATAAAAGCGCTGTTTGTTATCTCTGATTTTCGATCCAGAAACGACCCGTACGCAATCATCACACCAAATGCCAGACTGAGTGAAAAGAATATTTGACCATAGGCCCTGAGCCAAATGGAAGGATTTCTCAGCATGGAGAAATCGGGTGTCAAATAGTAGCGTATCCCATCCATAGCCCCTGGAAGTGTCAACCCGCGAATTAAAAGAATCGTGAGCAATATCATGGGAAGGGGAACGGTCACATAGATTACTTTTTCAACACTTCTCACACCTTTACGAAGAATCAGATAAATGGAAAGCCAGGTTAAAAACATACCGACGACCATATACCAGATAGGTGCTCCAATCTCTCCCGGGCCGGAAGAACGCTGGAGAATTTCCTGCATAAAAAACAGTTCTTCTTGATTTGCCCAACTGAGTTTGATCGAGTGCCATAGGTATACCCACGACCACGAAAGGACTGTCGAATAATAAACGACAATACCACCACCCAGACAGAGCGCCCACCATCCAAACCACTCTAAACCTTTACGGATAGAACCAAAAACCTCTGGAGCAGCCTTTTGCAACCGCTGTCCAAGTCCCATTTCAAGCACAAGCATGGGAATGCCCGCTGTAAAGAGGGCAATGAAGTAAGGAATGAGAAAGGCGCCTCCCCCACTCTGATAAGCAACATAGGGAAAACGCCATACATTACCCAAACCCACAGCAGAACCAATCGCCGCCAGGATAAAGGATGTCCGATTTTTCCAATGTTCTCTCTCGATGGCCAAAACAATCTCCTTGTGCTGGATCCTATTCAGATAGTCGATTGAATATGATTTTTTATTTTATGATGATCGTATAACCTGAAAATCTAAAATATCAGCAATGCCATTTAATCGAATTACCAGAACAGATCATTTTTCTTAAATAACATGTTCACATTGAAAAACAATGATTCGGATTGAGCGTATCTGTCCTTTATCGCACTAAACAATAAAAAGGGGGAAAGTACTCCCTCTTTCCCTCATCAGATCATTTGTGGAGACGGTGGGAATCGAACCCACGTCCGGAAACACAATCCTGGAAAATCCTACGTGCGTAGTCTGTCTTTCGTTTTCATCAAAAGGTTCCGACAGACAGGAAGTCTGATGATTTAGCCTAATAAGATTCATCGATCTTCATCAGGCCTGAAGAACGACTAACCCGCCTTTGACGACGCTCCTTGAAGATCTCGGCAGGTAAAGACCTTCAGGAACGAGCCGCTTGATTAAGCAGCTAAAGCATACGAATAATCGTTGCCATTTGTTATTTGACCCCGGAAGTTTAATCAGGACCCAGGACCTGAACACGCATTCTCCAGCACCATTGTTCCCGTCGAAGCCATGTCGTCCCCAAAATCAAAGAACACCGTATATAACATGAAAAAGTACTAAAAATTTCACCGAAAGTCAACAAAAGGATAAATTCAAGGTCATTTTTTTTTAAACAAGAATCATTTGAAACGCTCTTTCATAAAAGTCATCAAGTTCACTCGTATGTTTACGAAAATAAAAAGATAAGCCGCTGTAAATGCACAACGGCTTAAGGGGGAAGAGGAAAGGAATTGAGATTTTTTTAAATTGACACTTATATCCATAGCAAAAGCCTTGCCAAAAAAATTTTGATAAGATCATTTGAAAGTAAAGTTTTGCATTTTAAAGACTTAAATCCCCAAAGTTTATACAATAAATTTCTAAATAACCTTGACAAAAGAGGCAATAGTTACCTCTTACAAAGGTATATTTTTCCGAAAGGTATTTTCTCCCGATATGTATTTAAATTCAACTCCCTTGCTATTTCTTTTAGAGAACTCGATCTTCCTTTTTCATATTTTTATGCACACAATCTCCTGACGAATGTATCCGTCTCCATTTTCAGTTTCATTCTCAGAATTCTTGTGATGCATCCGACGCCGTCCTATTTCAGCAACACCATCTTTCTGGATGCGACCACCCTGTCATCGATCCGCAGCCGGTAACAGTAGACACCGCTGACCAAACCGGCTCCATCAAAATGAACCGTATACGAGCCGGGATCCTGCTGCGCATCGACCAGTGTTTCGATTTCCCTGCCCATAAGATCATAAACGACTAGACTTATCCAAGCGAGTTGTTTGATGGCGTAACAGATCGTTGTCGACGGATTGAATGGATTGGGATGGTTCTGTGAAAGTGAGTAATCGCTGGGAACCGCGGAGAAAGAACCATCAATGCCCGAAACAGCCGAATAGGTATAGGCGAACATCCCTTCATCTCCATTGGCTAAAAAGACCGTTCCGTCGGAACCGACTGTCACGTCCTGTGCATTACCGCCATCATTGATGTGCGCGGTATTGGTGAACGCAGTACCATCATATGTGTAAGCACGCAAACCGTCACCATAATTGGCCAAAAAAACCGTTCCACCAGGACCGACCGCTACGCCATAGGCTTGCCCCCCGTCATTGATGTTCGCCGTGTTGGTGAAAGATGTACCGTTATAGGTGTAAGCCCGCAAACCGTCGGTGTAATTCGCAATAAAAACCGTTCCACCAGAACCGACTGCTACGCCATAGGCACTATTGCCGTCATAGATGTGCGCGGTGTTCGTAAAAGTGGTTCCGTCATACGTATAAGCCCTCAGCCCATCACTGTCATTCGCGATAAAAACCGTTCCGTTGAAATCCACCGCCACGTTCCTGGTATAACCGCCATCATTAATGTGCGCCGTGTTGGTGAAAGCGGTACCGTCGTATGTGTAGGCTCGCAGGCCATCATCGTAATTGGCGAGAAAAACCGTTCCGTCAGACCCAATCGCCACACCGAGGGCAAAACCGCCATCATCAATGTGCGCGGTGTTGGTGAAAGCGGTACCGTCGTAGGTGTAAGCTCGCAAACCATCCCAGTAGTTGGCAAGAAAAACCGTCTCGTCGGAACCGATTGCGACACCGTGGGCAAAATCTCCATCATCAATGTGCGCCGTGTTGGTGAAAGCGGTACCGTCATAAGTATATGCCCGTAATCCGTCAGTACTATTGGCAAGAAAAACCGCCCCCTCTGAACCGGCCGCCACACCATATGCAGCACCACCATCATAAATGTGTGCTGTATTGATGAAGGACGTACCATTATAGGTGTAAGCCCGCAAACCATCACTGGTGCTGGCAAGAAAAACCGCCCCGTCGGAACCGATTGCGACACCGTGGGCATACCCCCCATCATCGATGTGTGTGGTGTTGGTGAAAGATGTACCGTCGTATGTGTAGGCCCGTAAACCGTCATGGTCATTGGCTAAAAAAAGCGTTCCATCAGACCCAACCGCAACACTGTAGCCATTTCCCCCATCATCAATGTGCGCTGTATTTGTGAAAGTGGTACCGTCATAGGTATAGGCCCGCAAACCATCACCAAAATTGGCGAGAAAGACTGTCCTGTCCGAACCGATAGCAACACCCATGGCATAACCTCCCTCATCGATATGCGCAGTATTGGTGAAAGATGTACCGTCGTATGTATAAGCCCATAAGCCGTCAGTATAATTGGCAAGAAAGACCGTTCCGTCCGATCCGACCACCACACCTTGTGCACCACCGCCATCATCAATGTGTGCTGTATTGGTAAGGGATGTACCATCATAGGTGTAAGCCCACAAGCCTTCATCTCCATTGGCTAAAAAAACCGTTCCGTCAGAACCGACTGCGACACCGTGAACATAATCTCCATTATAAATGTGCGCGGTGTTGGTGAAAGTAGTGCCGTCATATGTGTAAACCCGCAAACCATCATCAAAATTGGCAAGAAAGACCGTTCTGTCGGAACCGACTGCAACACTTTTGGCAAGACCACCATCATTGATGTGTGCCGTGTTGGTGAAAGATGTGCCGTCGTATGTATAAGCACGCAAACCATCTGTTGAATTAGCTAATAAAACCGTTCCGTCCGATCCGACCGCCACATCGAATGCAGAGCCATAATGCGTGTTCCGTGCGGTCTGTGTAAATTGATGTGAGTACTGAGCATGAACGACAACGCTCATACAGAACAAAACCATCATAAACAGCATACAAATTCTTGACATGGTGACCTCCTTGTTATTTATTCAATATGTTATTCAATGATTGATTTTTTTAACATCGATAATCAAACTTGATAGATATATTCTTTTCGTTTTATATTGCCCCCCCTCTCGTTGAGATCATGTCTTAAGCACTGCATTTTTAACACAACCTGAAAACTTGTCACAAACCCCGTTGGGAATTCATGCCACACAAGATTTACTTTGTCAATATCACGACGGACAGGTTTACCCAATCGGCCGAGGGCATTTGACAATTGACCTCTCCACCCAATATAACATTTTTTGAAAAAACGCCGAATTCCGCTTATCCAATATCATGAAACGCTTGTAACAATATAGACAAAACACAAATTATGAAAAATCCCGATTTCTTGGAGGGACATCTTAACCAGAAAGTATCCGTTTAGTCAATATGGGGGGGTCCAACTGATGCGAACAAACAAGAAGTCCATTTCTTTTTCACCATTCCGTGAGCTACAACTTCCCCTCCGGGCATCATGGAATTGATAAATAATAAGAAATTAATTTCGGAATATCAAGGAAAGATTCACATTCTTGGGAAAAAGAAATAGGATTTGAGAAAATAAAAAGTGTTTCTTTATGGCTTTTTGTGGATACAAACTGCACAAACCAGGAGCTTGCCCAGAATTTGATCCGGGAAAGAGGAGCGTCTCTCCCCTTGAGGCTTGTCCTGAGAATAATCTGTTTTTGCCTTTTTGCCGCGGCTGACCGAAAAAAAAAATCAAGGGGTGGGCGTTCGATTTCAGCGTCTGTTTTTCGCTGAAATCGTGCAAAGGGAAAAAGGTGCCGGAAAATCATCAGCCTGACTCAAATAGACGAAAAAGCCTTTACGAAGCTTGCAAAAAGGCGGGTTCTTTGGCGACTTTCTTCCAAGAAAGTCGCAGAGTATTTTTTCATTTTTTTGATTACGACTCTTTCAAAAAGGACATAGAATGTTCTTTAAACGCATCAATCACGGTCCGATTGACATTATCCTGTAATCAATACCGGATACAAATAACTTTTTGTGATTTGTTTATTATCTCTCCTTGAGGAGAGAAGCGCAGCAAAGCTGTGCAGAGGGGTGCCTCTCCCCTTGAAGGGAGATCCTCAGCGTTAGCTGAGGTAGAGGGATGTTACATGAATATAAA
>JAFGDT010000094.1 GCA_016931965.1 bacterium
GAACTCACACTTGAGCTGAATGAAACCTGGGGTGATGCCCAGATCTCACTGGAAGGGGCTCACTATTTTCCCGGTTTTGAAAAGCGAAGGCTCAGCGTGGATGCCCGGCTTTCCGTTCGTCTTTTCAGAGGATTTTCATTGGATCTCAATGGGGGATATTCAAAGATTGCCGATCAGATCAATCTCGTTGCCGGTGATGCCACATTAGAGGAAATTCTTTTAAATCGGCGGGAACTGGCCTCTGAATATGAATATTCCATTTCAGCGGGCATCAGTTTCCGTTTCGGTTCGATATACAGCAATGTCGTCAATCCCCGGTTTGGAAGTGGTGGTGGTCAAGGAGGAGGTGGTGGTGACTATATGGGTGGTGGTGGACGTTAATCGGTTGATATTGAGATTTATTTAGAATGAAATTGTTCTTTGTTCATTAAGATGGTATCAATCTTTTCATATACTGCAAATCTTCAATATTGCCCTCCAATATCAAATGCGTTCAAACTCCGATTCATTTCGGAGTTTGAACGCTCACTCCTTTTTCGCGTTCATAAATTTTTAAGAATCCGTCTCTTTTTAAAATTTCTATCCCCGAGATCATGATAAAAATACTGGGAAGACAGCGACAGAAAAGAGAATTGAAATGAATTTGATCCGCCTTTTCAGATCTATGAAACCAAAGATTTTGACGATATTGAAAAGTCTAATGTTTTACCTTCAGTTTGATGAATGCAAAAAGGGTCATGCGTAAAAGCAGCATTCCGTGGCGAAACCGGCTGATGTTGGTTTTTCCATAGAATCTCGCCCGATATTTAATCGGCACTTCAACAATCTTTAAGTTGTTTTTGGATGCACCGAATATCAGATCGAAATCTCCAAAAGGATCAAAATCACCGAAATAGTCTCTTCCCAGGCGGATATTCTCATAATCCTTTTTGAAGAGGACTTTTGTACCGCATAATGTGTCTCTGATATTCTGATTGAGCAGCCAGGAAAAGAGGATAGCAAAGATTTTATTCCCCAATATGTTGAGAAATCGCATTGCTTCTTTTTCCATCGGATAAACCAGACGGCAACCGTTGATCAATTCGCCTTTATCAGAAGCAATGGCATTATAGAATTTGGAAAGGTCTTCCGGTATGACGGTAAGATCGGCATCCAGAATCATGAGAACCTCTTTATCGGCTTTGGAAAATCCCAATCTCACTGCATCTCCCTTGCCTTTTCCTTCCTGAATGAAAAACTTGATTTCTCTATCGGGAAAGAATTGTATCACCCTTTCAATTTCTTCAACTGTTTCATCGGTAGAGTGTCCTTCAATGAAGATGATCTCCTGACTGGTTCCAAATTTTGGAATACGTTGCACGGCGGATTGGATATTGCCTTCCTCATTTCGACACGGAATAATGATTGAAACAGAATAATTTCTTATCGGAGGGCTGGTTTTTTTTCGGATTATTAAGAAATTGGAAAGGCAGAGTTTGTTCAATAATGGCAATGGAGCGGTCCATTTATTCACGAATTCCGATAGCAATGGAATCCATTTGGGCAGTAAAAATTTTCTCTCAAAAGAGACATCCTCAAAATCGGTTAAATTTAAAAAATGATGGATATCGGTTTTGGTCAACCAGTTGGATTGTTTTTGAGGCATTTTTAAACGCAATTTTTCGGCCAATTTGAGTATGGGTTCCCACAATATACTGTGGTAATTGATAATGATGCGCGTTTCCGAACTGCATGCGGTTCTCAAATTTTCCAGGACTTGCTGGATATCGATTAAATCGCCAAGAATATCCGACATTAGGATATAGTCGAATTTTTCATCGTATTCGATACATTCTATATCGGCCTCGATGAAATTGATATTGGGATTTGTATTTTTGTCTTTGGCCAATTGGATCATTCTGGAACTAAAATCGATTCCAATCCCCTTTGATGGATTGAGTTTGGATAGGATATACCCATCGGCACAACCCAGTTCCAAGATTCGCTTTCCCGGAGGGATCAGAAACTGAAAATAGGCGATCAGCTTTTGGTAGTAATACCAATTCTTTTTTCGAAACGCCACCCTTTTATCGGCAAGATCATTGTATTTGTTTTTCAGTTCATTTTTGATCTCTTGATCTATTTCTCTGGCAGGTAATATTTTAATCATATTCCGTTGATCTCCATGGGATTCATTCAATATGTTGGGTCATGTCGTTACTGCCGACCATAAACGATCAAATAATTTTGTGATTGGTTGGTAAAGACTTTTTCAATCGAAAAACCATTTAAATGATCATACTCGAAGAGATGATGGTTACGTGTATGATAAACAACGACATGACAATTGGGCTTAGTCGATTCTAATAGATTTTCAATGAATTCTTTATTTTCATTTCTGTTTTGGTCAACCAATTGAATAGATCGTGTCGGATACCATTCCAACTGACGGAAATAAAAACCAAGATAGTATGGATAATACATGCCTGTAAAAAGGATTTCATCGTTGTGATGATTTTCCTTGAGCCACAATAATGTTTTTCGATAGGGGTAGTAATGTTCGGATGTGTCAATGAGGTAGTTACCCCAGTAAGGTTTTTTCGTACCATCACCATTGAGAGGAGACAAGCGATAGTGTAAGCCGATAAACGCAAGAGCAATCATGAGAGACAAGATCCTTTTTTTGTTGATCATTTTGTTGATCAAAACAGTTGAAGCCATAATGATGAGGGGTACAAGAAAAAGATTGAATCTGCTGTAGCCGGTATAGTCGATATTGTCCAGTATATGAAAAGAGGGGACGAGAATGAGTAGGACGATATAAAACAGAAAGGATGCCGTTTCTCTTTTTTGCCATAATAAAAGTCCTCCAACGATAAAAAGCAGGAAAAAGCCACCGAATTGTTCAAAGAAAGAACGCAGCAATACCGGATAGATTGATAGGTTCATGAGGTTGGATATTTGAGGAGAAAATCCTCTCATATCGATCGATTGATTCCGAAAAAAAATATAGTAGAGGAAAGGGAAGAGGACCACGAAGATGACTTTGCCTTCATTGAACACATCATTTGGATCGTATCTTTTTTTTCGTGGATGTCGAAATCGGATGATTAAGCGGCATATCACAAAGGACACTAAAAATGGAATGGTTGTCTCCTTGAGGAATCCAATAAAGATCAATGCATACCAGTATGGGTGTGTGGAGATCGTTTGCATATCATCATATAGCAATTCTCTTATATGAAGACAGACCAGTGTCATCAACAGAACGGCTGGCATTTCGAGATAGAGGATTGATGTGTAATAAATGAGAATAGGCATACTACAAAATGCAACACTCCAGATCAGCTTGACAACAGGATTCTTCAGATTCAGGTTCTTATAACATATCCATACCAGTGTTACTACAGAGATAAATGGAACGATTCTGAACACTATTTCACGTTCAGGTGCATGAATATATTTATAAAAAGTGGGTATAAGGGCATTGAACCAACTTTGAAAATAGGGATACCTCAGAATTGTAATATAGTTGATGTCATGGTAATGGTTAAAAAAGATCGCGTATAAGATCATAAAAGTCATGCTGATGATCAATAACCATTTTGATTTATACCATGCCGAAAACCCCAGAAAAAAGGAGAGGCATACAAAAAAGATGATCCATTTTAAACGCCACAGATAGACAATCTGTAAAGTGATTGTGATATGATAGTCTTCATCACCCCGCCAAGGAATAACGGCTGTCAGGGCACGGAAATTGAGTAATCCAACAATAAAAAATAAAATGAGAAATATAAGCCCATCATTTTTTCCTATTCGGAATTGAAAATGGTTGCTTGCCCAGGTTGACCAAAGGAGGTTCAAACCGATTGTGATCATCAACAAAAGCACTGTACCGGCGAGGGATGATGAATGTTGCCAATACGGTGTAAGGATGTAGGCTAAAAAAAATATGAAAAAAAGGATTGAAAAGGTGAAAAACCGATGCAAGCGGAATACATGGTTTTGTTCATGTTGAGAGAGGTATTGATGATTTTGGTCCAATCTGATTTCCGGATTTTATCAGTGTGGTTATTCTGGTAGATTTATGTTTCTGAAATATAATATCTTTTCATCAAATATCAATGCGTATTTTGATCTGCTTAATGCAGGTGATTCTGTTGACCATTTTTAACCTTTTTACCCAGCACACCGTGCTTCAACATCTTCAATGGTTTTGGCTATTTGTTTCCCTAGGATGCGATGTCCTTTTTCAGTAACCAGCACGTCGTCTTCGATGCGAATGCCACCAAAATTTCTGTAATCCTTTATTTGATTGTAATTGATGAAATCGGCATGTTTTTTTTGATCCTTCCACTGAGTCATCAACTCAGGAATAAAATAGATACCCGGCTCCACCGTCATCACAAAACCGGGTTTCAGTTTTTTCCCAAATCGCAAGTAGGCCAGTCCGAATTGATCGCTCCGTTTGATTTCATCGTCATACCCAACAACCTCTTCACCCAATCCTTCCATATCATGCACATCAAGGCCGAGCATGTGCCCCAAACCGTGAGGAAAGAAGAGTGCATGTGCACCCAATTCAACAGCATCGTCCTCATTACCTTTCATCAGACCGAGTTGTTTTAAACCGCTAACCATCACCCTGCATGCACGGATGTGAACGTCTCTAAAAGGAACATCGGGTTGCATCGATCGGATGGCTTCCTCCTGAGCTGCAAGAACGATCTGATAGATCTCTTTTTGCCTATCGGTAAACTTTCCATTGACAGGAAAAGTACGTGTAATATCGCTTGCATAGTGCAGGGGAGATTCAACACCCGAATCCAAAAGCAACAGATCGCCTTCTTTCATGGTATTTTCGTATGATTGATTGTGAAGGATTTCGCCGTGAATTGAAAAAATCGTCTGGAAAGAGACTTGAGATCCAAAAGAGAGGGCAAGACCATTGATCATGCCCGCAATTTCTCTTTCGATTTTTCCCGGTTTTGACCATTTCATAGCCGTTTTGTAAATGGTGTAGCTGATGTCAAGTGCTTTTTCAATCTGATCGATTTCTTCGGTGGATTTGGATGATCTTTGTGAAACAACCGCTCTGATCATTTCTGGAGAAACGGTTTGATTGACCTCCAATGATTCAATGTCGATGAGCTGTGCCATGTGGATGATGTTGTCATGCCGATATTGGGGAAGGTAATGGATTTTTCGGCCCTGTCGCATGGCTTGTGCAATTTTCTCTTTCAATTTGTCAGATGGTTCAGTCTGTTGCACACCTGCGAGGTGTGCCTTATCGGAAAGCCTTACCTGTGGTCCGGTCCAGATGATGTCATCGACAGTTGGATCGTCTCCATAAATGATTTCCTCATCATTGTCCAGATCGATCACTGCTGTTAAGCCAGGTGTATCCAGTCCCCAGAAATAGAGGAATGAACTGTCCTGTCTGAAAGGATAGGTATTGGACGGATAGTTCATCGGGCTTTCCTGATTGCCTAAGAAAAGAAGAATGCCTGACGGCAACTCTTTTTTCAGACGCTCTCTTCGTTTGATGTAACAATCCGATACAAACATGTTAAATCTCTCTTTTTTGATAAACAGTATGCGCGATCAGAAACATTTCAATACGGTATTAAAGTAGAAAATAAATTGGAAAAGTCAAGTTCTTTAAAAGAGGTTCAAAAAATAATCTTGATAATAATTTTTTTACAGTTATATTTATAGAAACAGCTTTTCTATCACGCAATGGTCATTGAAGACCGGAGATTTCAAATGAACAACACATTCAAAGAACTCTTTCAACGTTACTCAAGAAATCCGATTTTAACGGTGAATGACTGGCCTTATCCCGCCAATTCCGTCTTCAACTGCGGCGCGGCTTATTTCGATGGAGAAACGATTTTGCTGGTTCGTGTTGAGGATCTCAGGGGTATGTCGCACTTAACCGTGGCCAGAAGTCAGAACGGCGTAACCTCCTGGCAAATCGATCAAAAGCCCACGTTTTTGCCCGATCCGATTCATTACTCTGAGGAAATCTGGGGAATTGAGGATCCTCGAATTACCTATCTCGATCCGTTGAAGGAATATTTCGTTACCTACACGGCTTATTCGAATATGGGTCCTCTGGTGTCGCTTGCCAGAACGGAAGATTTTATAACCTTCCAGAGACTGGGAGCCGTGCTCCCTCCGGAAGACAAAGATGCCGCCCTGTTCCCCGTACAGTTCAACGGTCGATGGGCCATGCTGCATCGTCCGGTCATTCAGACACCCGCTTCGGCCGCACATGTGTGGATTGCGTTCTCGCCCGATCTGATTCACTGGGGAGAGCACAGCCTTCTGATCCGGGCTCGCGAAGGCGGCTGGTGGGATGCGTATAAAATAGGAATATCGCCTCCGCCCATTCAAACCTCTCACGGCTGGATTGTTCTTTACCATGGCGTCCGCAAAACCGGGGGAGGCGTCATCTACCGTTTGGGAATTGTCCTTCTGGATTTGGATGATCCGACCCGGGTCTTGAGGAGGAGCGATGAATGGATCTTTGGACCCCGCGAACATTATGAGCGGGAAGGGGATGTGGATGACGTTGTTTTTCCGTGCGGCTGTGTTATCGAGAATAATCAAGTGCGCTTGTATTATGGATGCGCAGATACATGCATCGGATTGGCTACGGCAGAATTAGACGAACTTGTCCGATATAGTTTATCCTGTCCTGAATCGAAGAGATCGTCCAGATGGGGGTAGTTGCAAGCGCATTTATTCAGATTTTTAAAATGGAACGAGGCCATAAGTCGTTTTTGTCAATTGATTTCCATTCTTTTTTATTTGACATTTAAAAATAATCTTATTATAATGATAGCGGTTTCCGAAAAATATCTTTATTCAGGACCAGTCTATGCGCCCATAGCTCAATTGGCAGAGCAACTGACTCTTAATCAGTAGGTTACAGGTTCGATTCCTGTTGGGCGTACTCTTGAAAATAAAGAACTTAAGGCCATTAAAAGCTGATAAAAAGGCTAAAAATGGCCTTTTTGTTTTTATTAAACTTATGGAGTCTCATTCATTTTAATATTGTCAATATATTGTCAGAGATATTGTCAGATTTTAATCTTTAAATCGGTGAGGTAATTGGTCAGATCAGAGGTTGGGATCTGTGTGTAGATAGTTGTGGTCTGAATTTGTGTATGTCCCAATAAGAGTTGAACCAAGCGAAGATTACCTGTGCCTTCCAGGATCCGGTGAGCGAATGTGTGCCGGAGGATCCTGAGGGCGTTTTTCTTTTTTATTCCCACATTGTTCATGACAATTCTTATATGACGGCTTAAACTGTTCGGCTTCCAGGGTACGACATAACCTTCACTCCAGTTCTTTTTCAAAATATCAACCAGTTCATCAAATATGATCGGCACTTTCCGGCCGGCAACCCTTTTAGACTCCGGGATGGTGATTCTTTTTGAATCGAGTTCTATATCGGAATACTGAATATTCTGGCAGACCTCAATAGGGCGTAGACCATTGTAACGAATCAGAGAGAATCCAACAAAAGCGATCGGATCTTCAATGCTCTGAGCGATCTTTTCAACTTCTTCAATAGTAAGTATATCCGGAATTCTCCGGTCCCGGGTAATGCTGATCTTTTTGAAAGGATTTTCGGAAAGGACGTTTTTCTCAATGCCGAAATTCCATGCAGCACGGAGATGACGAACGACAATAGAGTGGGAGGTCTGATTGAGCTTACCCAATATTTTTTCTATGTCGGGCAGCGATCTATTTAAAGAGCTGACTTTTGAGTTGGGGGAGACGGCTTCGTAGAGTTTTTTAAAGGCATAGTTGTAATCTCCGATCGTTTCCGGATCGATCTGTTTCCCTCTGTTGATTGCAGTGACTTTATTTTTCAGGAACCATTCATGAAACTCATGTAATGTAAGGATTGTAGTATCTTTTAAAGGATCTACGAAGTGCCCGAGTCCAATATTGTGTGTCGCGAGGGATTGATTGTATTTGGCGAGAACGAGATCCGCCTGGGCCCTCGATGTTCCTTTGGGCAGACGGCGTGTTTTCTGGTGGCCATCTATATAGTAGGATATTCGATAGCGTGTGCCTGATTGATCTTTGTATGTGTGGAGGGAAGCCATTGGTAAACATCTATAATAATTTCATTAATCCGTCTTTACCAATGCCTGTCTGATCATCGCTTAAAATATCATATAAAGTACCTTTAGGAAGAGATTCTTTTTTGGTTGGAATAATAGTAACTCTCGTTCTTCCGTCCGGGAATGTTTTGTTCAAGACAACACCATGTCTGGCACGTCTTTTTTCAGTCCAGCCATCTATTTTTATTAAAATTTTTATCAGCTCTGGACCAGTTATTGCCGGTAGCTTGCTTGCCATTTTATGCGTAAATAGGTTGTGCTATAGATTGTGTGACAATATTGGGGTCAATAGGGGAAGTTATTTTTCTGTATCGAGGAACAGCTTTTCTTATCAATTTGATATTGTGTTCTCTAAAGAATTTTTCTCTCTCACCGACTTCTTCAAGGGCATTAAGATGTAATCCGATCGCTTCTCTGATCGCCTCGTCCGCTTCTTCAAACGTATCACCAAACATAGATGTTCCAAGTTCATTACATCTGACTGTCCATCGACCGTCATCTTCTCTTTTAAAAGTAACGGTAACAATAATGTATTGTGTTTCAGACATATGTTACCTCATTGCAAATTTGCCTTTGTGGCTAAATTTAGACGATTTGATAGTGATAAAGTTTCATTTGAAATTTGAAATGATTTGACCGTCCTCTATTTTAAATATAGTAAATTTTTATAAGTTGTCAAATAGAAAATGCACAAGTTTGAATAGTACAAAACATGTGCCATGATTCTGTTTTTTAATTAGAAGATATTAAAAACATTTCCTTATTTGATTTTAATTTGTCGGATGTGGTGCATGTCAATGGAATTTTCTTGTAATGATCAGTTTCACATTATAGTCTTTAAGTTCGATTATCTCATCCACTACTGGATAAGGTTCTACATCGATTAAACGAATTGTATAAATGAAAAAATCAACTTCTTTCGGTTCCTGGTTTGTATTCAATGTAATGTCCATATCTGAAACTTGAATGATTACCTGTGCATTGCCTGCTACAAAACACTCAAGACCAATTGGACAGCGTGAATCGGAAACAACGGATTTGAATTTAATCCTTAATCCGGCATTTTGAATTTTCACACTTTGGCCATATTCAAGTGAAAACTCTTCGCCGAGTTCGGGACCAATTGGTTCAGTCGGACATTTAAAACCAATGATAAATAAAGTAAGAGTTATAAATGTTAAACATTTCATTTTAATGCTTCTTATATTGTCTATTTTCTATTATTAAAACCGAACAATAAATTTCAAATTTCCAAAATATTTAAAGTTACCATCAGGAGCAAAATCTGTATTATGTATTTTTTCTCCGTTGATCCACCACATTTTCTTAATGATAGGAATCGCACCACCCAAATCTATACCTATTCGAAAATGGTCTAAAATGGGATTCCGAAGAAATAAACCTGTTTCCAATGAGATACCATATAAAATCCCCATACTAAAGTTATTGTACTTGTTTTCACCCCGGAAAAAACAATCAGGAGTTTTTATTCCAGCGATGACATCTGTATCAATTAAGAGATATTGCATGATTAGACCCGAAAATGGAAACAGTCTGAGTGTTTTATGGTTTATAATACTATAACCTACTCTTGTTTGATTCTGTATCTCCCGGAATGTACGATAATTGCCTATCGCCCCTTTGCTTTCTTTTTTAACAGTGAATGAGAATGTGATTTGATTGGTTATAATTAGATTTGATTTGTTATATCCGAGTTCGAAACCGATATCAGGAAAAGTTGTTATGTCATCAATTTGATAGTATGCGTCGAATTTGTGGTTGATCTCATCATAATCATAGTATCCATACCTGAAGAATATTCCATAATTGAAAGATCTGCTATTGCCCTCTGCTGTGATGATATTGAATGTAAATATCATTATTATTACTGTTAAAATGATTGTTTTGGATTTAAACATTTTATCCCATCCTTATCTATGTTGAACTAAGCCCCTCCCTTAGGTCGGGGCAGATTTATGAATAAGACTTGCATTATTGGCTGAGTCATCATAGACTTATGATTGC
>JAFGDT010000095.1 GCA_016931965.1 bacterium
TGAGAGAAAGGTAATTATTTTTTTGAAAAACTGAAAGTCTTGCACTTAAAGTGCATAGTTTTTACTAACGAACTGGAACAATAAATCCAGCACAAGATTCGGGATGACAAGAGGTAAAAAAAAAATTCAGAAGTTACATACTAAAACAAAGATCAATAATCTGATTCACTTGTCCGGTTCATGCACACAGCAAATCAGAACAGCACTAGCGCAGGCCACAATGACACCGGCAGTACCATACAAAGCGCCATATCCCCAGTGGTCACTCAAAAATCCACCCAAAAAACTGCCCAGGATCATGCCGGTATTGATAACAAACATACCATAGAATGCCTGTGCCGAAAACCGGATATGATCCGGACTTTCGAGATTCATAAAGAGCGCCGCTCCGAGATAACCAAAAGTGAGTGTAAAGGCATGCAGTGTCTGGAAAGGAATCACCTGCCACCATGCATGAACAAAAGCCATCGGTATCCACCTGAAAATGGTGATCACCATGGCAATGGCGAGTACCTTCTTGATGCCTATTTTTTGAACAACCTTGAGAAATGTCAGCATCGTAATCAATTCTGAAATGGTCGCAACAGCCCAGATCGTACCGACCTGAACATTGCTGGCTCCCAAAAATTTTCCATATACACTGAGAAATTGATAGCACATCTGGTTTGCAGTTTCAAACAGAATAACGGCAACAAGAAAATAGAGCACATTCTGTTTCATCATCAATTGATGAACAACCTGCCAGGATTTTTGAACACCCACCGATATCTCTGCCGGAATTCGACTCAGGGCAAGAGCAGAAATCAGAACACCGAATGGGAAAATGATAAAAATAGCCTTTAAATCCCATAAGTCATATATTTTACCAACGGAGAGAACGGCCATAATCCAGCCCAGAGAGGCAAAGATGCGCAGAAAGGCCAGACGCATACGGCGGTGATGCCCAAGATAGTCAAAAGCCACCGCATCGGAAAGCGGAAAAAGTGGTGATTGAAAAAATGACCATAGCGCAAATAGAACACCTAAGGTCATGATGGAATGACCCAACAAAAAAAGAGGTGCAATACATCCGGAACAGATCGATAAAATCGCTGCCCAACGGCTCCGGTGACCATGACGGTCGATGATCACTCCCCAGACAACCTGTGAAATAAGGGCTATGGCCGGACGCACCAGAAGCAGCATCCCCAGTTGAATATTGGAAATGTTGAGTGTTTCCTTGAAAAAGGGCGCAATATAGGGATGAAATGCACCCATTGAGAAGGCCAGAAAAAAGTAATTAACGCGAATGGCCTGTTTAACCGGATCTTTGATTTTCATTCTGGGAAAAACAAATCATGAGATTAAAGAAAACCACTTGCCCCTTTTAGCGCTCTTAATCATCCCGTCGATGACTTTCATATTGGCGACGCCATCTTCAAGAGGCGTGGGAACATCTGTATCATTGAGTATGGCCTGAGAAAATAAGTCTCCCTGAACCGTATATTGATCGGTTATATCAAAAATGATTTCTTCCGTCTTCCCTTCCGTTTGTAAAAATATTTTACAGGGTTGATCTGAAGGGGCATTAAAGGGTATTTCAATTTCAATCTTGCCCCTTGTCCCAAATATCTGGACACACTGATGAGGTGCCAGTTGTGTGGCACAGGTAAAAGATGAAGTTCCCATTCCAAAATCGAGTATACCCGAGGCAAATCGATCGGTTTTAAAACGGGGATCGTATTCGATTATTCCAAAAACCCGCTCAGGTTCACGATTAAATAAAAATCTCGAGAGAGAAATGCAGTAACATCCGATATCGAGCAATCCGCCTCCTCCCGTATCCGCCTGATTACGGATATCCAAAGGATCGTCATTGTAATAAGAAAAAAACGAATGGATGCACTTTAACTCACCGATGGCTTCTTTTTCAACCAGATCTTTCGCTTTTTGCCACTGGGGATGGAAGCGGTACATGAAGGCTTCCATGACTTTTAATTCAGGGAAATGGGTACATACCTCCCGTAAATGCTGAGCCTCCTCATAATTTAATCCGATGGGTTTTTCACAGAGAACGTGCTTTCCCGCTTCCAGGGATTTGAGTGTCCATTCGACATGCATGTGATTGGGGAGCGGAATATATACAGCCTCTATATCTCCGTCTGAGAGCAGGTCTTCATATGAGCCATAGGCTCTGGGAATCCCCAAAGCCCCGGCATGATTTTGTGCTTTCTTAAGCGTCCGGGAAGCAATCGCGGTAACTTGAGAATGGACTCCTTTCTGCATGGCCGGAATGACTTTTTCTGTTCCGATTTTTGCTGTACTGATAACTCCCCATGATATTTTTCGATCTGCAGTGGCTCCTGCTACTGAAGAAATTTCGGAATGATTCACAACTTAATCCTTACCCACATATTTTTTAGATCTTTTAGGGGCAGGTTCTGAACCCGCCCCTAAGTTGAATGTTATAATCGTGATACCTACACACTGCAGTAATTTTTGCTCCTGCAGAAATGTAATCAAAAACCCGCAGTCCTCATTTGTAGAAGGTTGCAGGAAAATGGATCCATCAAATCTGCCACAGATAGGTCATTTTAAGCATGATAATACGATCGATGGGCTGATTCAGATCCGTATCCCGGTTTTCGTTATAGACCAGATAGATATGGCTGCGCGGTCGGTACCCATAATCGATGATAAAGTTAGCAGAAAAGCGATTATCCGCTTTATTGTACTGGATGTAGGCTTTGGCAAAGAGATCGGGAGAGAAAGAATAGGTCCACCGCGTGGACATCAGATGGGAGCTAAATTCTCCATTTTTCAAGCTGAGGTGATCATATCCATAAGAAAGATCGACATTGAGATTATTGGACAGTTTGGCTGCCCCGCTTATATCAAAAGATTGTTGATTGCCGTCGAACAATTGCCCCCATGAAAAGCTCACATTACCATTAATGGGTCTTGCCCGGTATGTAGACAATCGGATCGACTGTCCCCAGGTTGTATAGATGTCCGGATCGATTGTGATATTACGGATGCGATCCGGTTCTGGAACACACTCATACGAACGCGTGGTACCCAAACGAAGCTCATCACCGCTGCGGAATGTGAGAGAAAATGAAAACGAATTGTCCCGTGTTTGTAAAACCTGATGAAGATCGGTGATATAAGAAAGCCCAGTAGAAAAGGCGATACTCCTAAATTGACCTTTGTTAATCCATTGGGTAAAGGTAACATCCCCATCCGCAGTACGGATGTTGCGACGTCGTACGAATCCCATTTCAGGTCTGAACAGGGAATCGATATGCGTATAACCGAGGCCGACATCAATCCAGGACTTATTCAAAGTGAATCCGACATCGAACGCTGCATCTTTATCGTTTATATCCGGCGAAAAAGTTTTGGCCACGGAACCATCGAGCTGTATTTCCTGAGAGATATTCCATATTCCATCCAGTCCGAACGTGCGCCCATAAGTATCGGAAGACTCCTGTTTGTTCACAGCCATCAATCCGATGGAAGAATTACTTCCCACATCCCGTTTTAACCGGAAGACCGAATAATTGGTTGAGGGCAGCTGTCCGCCATCGTCAAGATCGGTCTTTTCGCTCTGCAGGCTGAGCAGTCCGATGGAATAGGGTCCGGCGCGTCCTGTCAGTTTCACGCCTCCGATCAACGGGATCCGCTGACGATTCTGAATGCCGATCGTCCGGGAATCAAACGGCATAAAAGCACTGCCGCCAAAATCAAAAAACCCGGCATTCTGCAGAAAGAATTCCCGCTTTTCACGTGTGCGGACATTGAACCGGGTAACATTGACGATCTCTTCATCCGCCTCCGCCTGTGCAAAGTCGGTTCTGTATGTCAAATCCAGAGCCAGTTGCGTGGTGATATCGTACTTAAAATCAACACCGGCATCAAACTCCCGTTTTCGATCAGAGTTTGGCAGGTAGACATTGGTCTGGCCGGCCAGCACATAAGGATAGACTTCAAAATTAAATCCTTGTTTGGGGGGCCGGATGTTTCGTAAAACCGCAAAATAATCACCGCGAAATTTAACATTATGCCCCAGTGCACGCGGCAGAGGCACAAGATAGGTCTCTTCCTGGCGGTGCATGATTTCACGTGTGATATTGATACCCCACTCTCCCTCCTTATACTTGAGAGATTTAAAGGGAATACCAAATTCGGCTACCCATCCCTGATCATTTACCTCCCCATCTATATAAACCACGGTTTCCCAACTCGAATTGACATGGCTTCCCCGATCACTGATAATACAATCACCCTTACCGCCCAATGGATTGGCTTGAAAAAGATAACAGTTCCGATTGTCACGAAATGTATCGATCAACAGTTCTATAAGCTCACCCCGTCTAAAAATCGCATCTCGCCGCATGGATGAGGCAAAGATCTTATCCGGCTCGGAATCGTAGCACAGAATGCCAAAATAGATCATATGATCATCCTGAAGCACCATCACCTTTGTTTTTTCACTTGACGGAGCCCGATCAAGGGGCTCCAGCTGATAAAAATAATCCTCATACGGTTCAGCGTCATTCCAGGCCTCCTCATCGAGGACGCCGTCCACCTTGATTTCCTTATCCGTCCAGTTTACAAAAATCTCGATCTTTTCCGATGGAGGTGCGGTATCCAGAACCAATTCATTCTGAACCTGAGCTGAAAGATCGAATCGACTGGAATACAAAACGAATAAACATAAAATAAGACAGGACATAAAAATAGTCGGATGTTTCATTGGAACTCTCCTTCTCATGTTTAACAATCAACCGATGTTCGAATTGGATATGTCATTAAAACGATCTCCTTGTTTCAATATTAGATCCATCAATTTTTGCATCTGCTTAAGGACTTCAGGATGGTTCGCCGCCACATTATTTTTCTCTCCGACATCCTCCGCAAGATTGTACAGCTGGGGATTCGGATCACGGCCTGTTTCGATATTTTTGCCCGCCATGATCTTCGCTCCTGCTCCGGGAACGATATATTTCCAGTCACCCATTCGCAGTGAAAGATGATTGCCCATCGCTTCCTGCACCAGATGCTGCCGTCCATCTTTGGACTCCCCCGTCAAAGCGGACATTAAATCAACGCTGTCCGGCGCATCAGTGGATGACAAGCTCTGACCGGTTAATCGAGCAAAAGAGGACAAAAAATCGACCTGACTGATCAGGGCCTCGCTTTCTCCGGGCTGGATCTTCTGAGGCCAACGCACGATAAAAGGAATCCGCGTACCACCTTCGAAACTGCTGTATTTGCCGCCGCGTAATGGACCCGTTACCCGATGATCACCCACCCTTTCTTCAGCCTGATCCTCATATCCGTCATTGAGAACCGGCCCATTGTCACTGCTGAAAATAACCATCGTATTTTGAGTCAGATTCAACCGATCCAGTGTATCGAGAATTTCACCGACACACCAGTCAAGCTGCACGATCACGTCACCCCGCGGACCCATGTCGGTCTGTCCGACAAATCGGGAATTCGGCACACGCGGCACATGGATATCATGCAGTGAAAAATAGAGAAAGAAAGGATGATGCCGATTCCTTTCTATAAACTGAACGGCCTTTCCACTAATAACACCGGCCATCTCTTCATCTACCCATCGTGCCGACGTACCACCCTCCATGTAGCCAATCCGGCTGATACCGTTGATGATGGTATCACTGTGCTGATCGTCGGCCTGCACCTTGAGCATTTCCGGATGCATACGGCCTGTTGGATCATCTCCCACTTTTTCATCAAAACTGACCTGAATGGGATCAGTGGAATCCAATCTCACGACGCGGTGATTTTCCACATAGACACAGGGAATACGGTCGCCCGTCGCCGGGATGATAAAGCTGTAGTCAAAGCCGATTTCCAGCGGCCCGGGCTTGATCTCGCCATTCCAGTCCGGTCTGTCTTCACCCAAACCGAGATGCCACTTTCCCACAACACCGGATGTATATCCGGCACGTCCCAAAAGAGCCGGCAGTGTCAGCCGTCCCGGTTCGATGATAAGTGCGGCATCTCCCCGGGCGATACCTGTCCCTTCCCGGCGCCATGCGTATTCCCCTGTCAGTAAAGAATAGCGGGACGGCGTGCATGTTGCGGCCGTGGAATAGGCCTGCGTGAAACGGATGCCTTCTCGGGCTAATTGATCGACATGCGGGGTTTGAACACGTTCAGCTCCATAACAACCCAAATCGCCGTAACCCAAATCATCCGCATAGATAAGAATGATATTCGGCCTATTCCCGCCACCTGAACAACGGGACAGCAATGCAGATAATACACCCCCGCCTGTTGCCGAGGCTGTGAACAAGATGGAATTTCTGATAAAATCCCTTCTCTTCATGGTCACTTTTTGATCTCCTGACTAAAATGATCCATTCAATAATCGCTTCTCCCAGTAGGCAACATGCTGTTCGGGTGTGGGATGAAGCGGAAGATTTTTATTCTCCATGTATGTCCGATTGTTGTTGGCATGGAGTGCTTTCCAGTATTCTATTTCATCCGGATTTTCCGGGATCGCCCCCATGTCTCCGGTTTCCTCAATCCATGCATTCAACTTTCCGCGCAGCGAATCAAGTATATCCTGAAACAAAGGATCCTCGACCAGATTGTTTGTTTCGAAAGGATCACGATTGAGATCATAGAGCTCTTCTTCCGGTTTTCGATCTGCCATAAAACGTGCCTGAACAGCATTCAGTTTTCCCTGTTTATGCAGCATCTCAAAAACGGGAACAGCCGGGTATTGATTGGTTTTATAGGCATTAAACTGCGTGTAGGGACGATTCGGCATGAAATTGCGAATATATTTATATTGATGATCACGGATACAGCGGATGCGGTCTACGGTCTCATCGCAGCGGTCGCGAGCAGCCACAATAAATTCACGTTCTTCAGTCTGATCGCCTAAAAAAGGTCTCCCCTCCATATAGCCGGGTATGGGAATTCCGGCCAATGAGAGAACTGTTGCCGAAATATCGATCAGGCTGATCAATCGGTCGTCAACCGAACCGGCCTTGAGCCGTTTCGGCCAGCGCATGATAAACGGGACTCGGATACCGCCTTCATAAAGCCACTGCTTGGCCCACAGATGAGGAGAACCATGATCTCCGAAATAGAAGACAACGGTATTCTCCGCCAATCCGTCCTCTTCGAGACGGCTTAAAACCTGCCCGATCTGCCTGTCAAGCACCTGTATGGATTCCAGGTAATCGGCCCAGTCCCGTCTCAGTACAGGATGATCCGGATAGATGGGAGGCAGTTCGACCTGTTCCGGATCGATTGGATTCTGTGAATCCCTCTCAAAAGGTCGGTGGGTTAAACGCATATTGACCTGAGAGAAGAAGGATTGACCCGGTTGACGGTCACGCCAATCCGTACCGTCGAATGCATCGCCATCCGGAATAAAATTCCAGTCTGTTTTGCCCGGTGTGTCAAATTGCAATCCGCTTGCATTGCTGGTATAGTAACCCGCATCATGAAAATAATCGGTGATCACGTGAACGCCATCCGGCAGTGGTTTCTTGTCTCTTGTGCGATGCTGATGAACACCGACACTGGTCTGGACCATCCCGGTATGCAATGCGGAACGGGAAGGTGAACAGACCGGTGCTGTGGAAAAAGCATGCGTAAAGCGGATACCTTCCTCTGCAAGACGATCGAGATGGGGTGTCTGAACCAGAGGATGTCCGTAACAACCAAGGTCTGGCGAGGTATCTTCGGAAATGATCCACAGAATATGGGGCATTGGCTCTCTGGAACATCGAATAAACGGAAAAGAGAATCCCGCTGCAGCTACAGCCGATGTCCTGATAAACGATCTGCGATCCATCTTTTTTCTCATTGATTTGACTCCCTCCTTATTTGGAAATATGCGATGATATTCATCAGACCTCTGGAAACGGGAACAGTTCAGAATCAATCCTGGCCTTTTCCATAACCGTTCTGATCTGATCGACCATCTCGGGATGCTGATCCGCAACATTGTGCTCTTCCCCGATATCTTGTTCAAGATCATACAGCTCGACCGATCTGTCTCCATTCTCAA
>JAFGDT010000096.1 GCA_016931965.1 bacterium
CAGTAAGTTGATGGAGGTCTACGACAAGGCCCATCCCAAAAGCAGAGAGAAAATACAGTGATGCTGAATACTGGACAACAGAATTTAGGGATTTGGGAATTGAGGGATTGAGGAATTGGCGTTGCGAGTTTCGGGTTTTGAAAAAATAGATACAGACAATCTATAACTGCTTTTATAGGTACATGCAAAATGATTAGAGGAACAACCATTATTGCTGTCAGGCACAAAGGGGAAGTTGCAATAGGCGGAGACGGTCAGGTTACCTTTGGGAACAGCATCTTAAAACAGAAAGCAAATAAAATCAGGAAGTTATATAAGGATAAGGTGCTGGCTGGTTTTTCAGGAACCACCGCAGATGCCTTTACCCTTTTTGAAAGATTCGAGGCAAAGCTGGAACAGCATCATGGCAACCTACTCAGGTCTGCAGTGGAACTGGCCAAGGATTGGCGAACCGATCGGATGCTCCGAAAACTGGAAGCCTTGCTTATCGTCGTTGACAAAGAGCATTCGTTGATTGTGTCAGGAAACGGTGATGTTGTGGAACCGGATGATGGAATCACCGCTATAGGATCGGGAGGTTCATTCGCACTCGCGGCAGCCAGGGCATTGGTCAAACACTCGGATCTGGACATCAGAACCATCGTCGGAGAATCCATGAAGATCGCATCCGAAATATGCATCTATACCAATGATCAAATCATCATAGAAGAATTGTAATGCGAAGCATCAACCACATGCGAGAAAGCTCATGAAGGGTTTAACCCCAAAAGAAATTGTCTTTGAATTAAACAAGTACATTATCGGTCAGCACGATGCCAAGCGGGCAGTTGCTATTGCCTTAAGGAACCGATGGAGGCGACAGAACGTATCCGATGATTTAAAAGATGAGATTGCCCCTAAAAATATCATCATGATCGGTCCCACCGGTGTGGGTAAAACAGAGATATCCCGGAGACTAGCCAATCTATCCCAGTCCCCCTTTCTTAAGATAGAGGCTTCTAAATTTACAGAAGTGGGTTATGTCGGCCGAGATGTGGAATCGATGATACGGGATTTAACCGATCTTGCCATTAACCAGGTAAAGGCTGAGGAAGCTGAGAAGGTTCAACACAAAGCGAAAGAAATTGCCGAAGAGCGCGTCCTCGATCTTCTGCTCCCACCCCGAAAAGAGGAGAGAAACAAGGTTGAACCAACAGAAACGCCTCTGGAATTGGTTAACAAAGAGCAGGGAAAGGAAAACACCACCAGGGAAAAACTTCGAAAACTCTTGAGAGAACACAAGCTCGATGAGAGAGTGGTTGATCTTGAGACCACCCAAAGGACCATCCCCATTGTTGAAATCTTTTCGGGCTCCGGTATGGAGGAAATGGATATCAACGTCAAAGATATGTTCGGAAATTTATTTCCGAAAAAGACAAGGAAGAGAAAAGCGAAAATATCAGAAGCGATAGAAATCATGACCCAGGAGGAAGCCCAACGGTTAATCGACATGGATAAAGTTACCAAACAAGCCATTGAACGAGTGGAACAATCCGGAATCATCTTCCTGGATGAGATTGATAAAATCGTCGGGAAAGATACAGCTCATGGCCCTGATGTTTCAAGGGAAGGGGTACAGCGAGATCTGCTACCCATTGTAGAAGGTTCCACTGTTACGACAAAGTACGGAATGGTAAAAACCGATCATATTTTATTCGTTGCCTCAGGTGCATTTTACAGTTCGAAACCTTCCGACTTGATCCCCGAGTTACAAGGAAGATTTCCCATTCGAGTGGAACTGGAATCATTAGGGAAGGAAGAATTCATCCGGATATTAACCGAACCTAAAAATGCGCTCATCAAGCAGTACAAGGCCCTGATGGAAACGGAAGGTCTTGAGCTGATGTTTAAGGATGATGGCATAGCAGAAATTGCAGAGATTGCAACCATCGTCAACGAACGAACCGAAAATATTGGGGCGCGCAGGCTTCATACCATCATGGAAAAACTTCTGGATGAACTGTCCTTTGACGCACCCGATTTAGAAAAGAAAAAGTTTACCATCGATGCGCTTTACGTAAGAGAGAAGCTTGAAAGCCTGGCAAAAGACGAAGACTTGAGCCGCTACATACTCTAAACGTCTATTACAGATCAAAAGCTTGAGCATTGGGTGCAAGTTTTTTTAAGGATACACTTATGTAAAGTGATGCTAGATACTGGATGCCAGATAACATTTTTTTAAATTCACACCATGCAAAAGTTTATTGATAAAGCCACCATCTTAATGGAAGCCCTTCCCTACATTCGCCGGTTTTACCAGAAGACCATTGTCATCAAGTACGGCGGGCATGCCATGATAGACAGAGAACTGAAAAAAGATTTCGCCATGGATATCACCCTGATGAACTACATCGGACTGAACCCCGTCGTGGTTCATGGAGGGGGACCCCAGATTGAAGAGGTCTTAAAAAAGATGGGCAAATCCTCAACATTTATCGAGGGTCAACGGGTGACGGATGAGGAAAGTATGGAAGTCGTTGAAATGGTCCTGGTGGGAAAAGTGAATAAGGAAATTGTCAGTTTAATCAACCAGCAGGGAGGAAAAGCTGTGGGGCTCAGCGGTAAAGACGGTCTTTTAATCACCGCAAAAAAGCTTAATCTTTCCTCCTCGTCTTCCAAGAGCCGTCCACGCAAACTCAAGGATATAGGCCAGGTAGGAGAAGTAGCATCCGTCAATCCACACGTTATAGAAACACTGGATAAAAGCAAGTTCATTCCTGTTATTGCCCCCATTGGCCTTGGGGAAAATGGG
>JAFGDT010000097.1 GCA_016931965.1 bacterium
TGAAGCGCTTCGACTGCCTGAAATAAATCGGGACGAAATTCGTCGTTTTCCATGGCGTCTTGTCCCATTATGCTGACCTGGTCCAGATAAACCGTGCCAGTATCATTCAATGTGATGCGCAGCGTCCCATTAGTGGTTTCCGATGTCGGTGTTAATTCAAATGGAAACTCTTCCCAGTCTGATCCTGGAACGCTGAGCGATTGTTCAGCCAGGATATGTGCATCCTGCATCAAACGAACGATGAAGTTTCCTGAAGTTTTTCCCTTGGCCCAGAAAGAACCATGATAGGGTTGGGCTTTCAAATTCAATCCGCTTTGTTCAATACCCGCTTCGTCTGCCTGGCTGTTAACGAGTCTCAAGCAAGAATTGCTGTTCAGAGCCTGCGTTTTGCTGCTTATTTGAGCTGTCCCGATTTTTTGCCAGTTTGCTACAGGACTCTCATCTCCTTCCAACGTGGGGATCTCATTAAATAATGTATCGCCACTGGCGATATCCGTCACAACGAAATGACGATACCTTGCCTGTGTTATCCAGGTTCCGATGCCCACCTGGCCGGAGAGATGCGCTGTCGCGGTATTATCCGTAAAATCAAATAATTCGTTGCCATCCACCCAGACTTGAAAATGATTGCCCTCACAGCGGATGCGGATATCATACCATTTTCCGGTTTGAATAGAGCCGGATATCTGACTTCCAAAGACACCCCAGCGAACGCCAGGTGTTCCTTTCTCAATGGCGTGAAGTGTATTGCTCCAGCCGCCAAGATTGCACCAGTAAAAATCTTCTCCATTCGCCCGAAACAGAATGAGAAATCCTTCTGAGCCGCCATCTTTTCGCGCTTGCAAGGAAAACTCATAATTCTGCCAGTTGACATCTCCAAACAATAAACGCACATTTTCACTATTGGAGGATTGAACAATCTCATCTCCTTCATGAGACCATGATCCGCTTCCATTTGATCGTTCAAAACTCCGGTTCCAAATCAGGTCGCCCCACAATCCATTATTCACAGAGTTATAGATGTGTTCCAGGAACTGTCCGTATATTTTTTCGTCCACGGAGTGAAGGACCTGGTCAGAATGTATGGTGTACACAGTTTGCGCGATCAGGAATTGTTGATTCCATAAAAACATGAATAGACACAGTGAAAAAATACGAATAGTCATTTGTTTCATGATTTGTCCTTCCGTCATAAATTTTACTCGTCCCATAGCGTTTTCCGGATTAGGACACTTCACTTTATTCCTTTACCAGCTCGCTGACAGCGTTGGCAAGAAATAGATAGCTGGCACTTCCACCAATCGTCACTTCATTCTCGCCCCACAGGAAAGGCCAGTCATCTTTATTTTCAAGGAAGTCCGGTTTCAGCAACATGACTCCAGGAACAATACCTCCGGCAATAATTGAGAAATCGGCCCTGTTATTTCCATAGGCAACTTTTTTGGAACAGATACCCACTGCCTCAACAAAAGATACATTAGAGTAAGGATGACAGCCAAAGATAAAATGGATACCTTTTAATACATCTTCTTTACTCATTACATCAGGAAATGCCTGATAGGCATAATAATTCGTAATGGCAAAGCCAACAACGCCACCACTACCGCCCCAGCCGCCGCCTGAAATTGGCAATCCATAGGGATTATTCTTGTTCATTTCGTCTACGGATTGTTTGTACTTGATCACATAGTCTTTCAGTTTGGTTTTATATGCAGCATCCATATAAGGTATTGCTTTCAATGCAGAATTCAGACCTCTGCCTGCAAAAAATCCTTGATCCAAACCGCGTCTTCCTCTTGCCGGTGTTTCAAGCATTGACCAGATTCTTTCCAGAAACCGGTCAGCATATTTTTTGTCTTTTGTCGTAATATATAATTGGAGTACGGCATCCATATCGCCACCTCTGCCCCACATTCTCCCCATTGAATCTTGATCATTCCGGGAGTTTTGCATTGCTTCATCCGCTTCTTTTAATAATCTTTTTGCATTTGTCAGGCTCATGTCGGCAAGATCATCATTGAAACCTCTGAGGGCGCGACATGCCGCAGCCAATGATGCGGCTGTCTGGTAATCCATAAATGGCGACCGGGTCGTGAATGCCCAGCGATCATCCAGGGTTCCGCTTGATTTGCCATCGGTTTCGTAAGGTTTGAGATTGGGATTATAGGGAAGATTGTCCGTCTCCGTGGATGCGTCTCCAAGATGATGGTATTGGTGAAGGTTCGGGACAATAATGCCTTGAACCGGGTGTCCGATATTTTCACATTGTGCGACCAGGTTTAATACGCCGTGCTCAATTTGTTGTAAAATATCCGATTTTCCATCCGGGCGATGAATATCGACATAACGGGTTTTCTGGTCGATGTAGGTTTCATCCCTGTCCACTTTAAAATTTTCCCATGTATCTACAAACGTTGAAACAACCATATTGTGAGAACCGGTCTGAATGTCAAAATCACCGGCATCGAACCAGCCGCCGACTGCCATGTTCGGAATATGTTCGAACGGTTTGTATTTTGTATCCGTCGTATCGCCCATCCTGTACCCATCAAAATGCTGATGATTGAGAGGCGCCTGAAGGCAATCATCCAGATAGGGAGCGCCATGCCAGATACGGTAAGCCTCGTTGACTTCCATGTGGTCCATTTGTACAGGGAACCAGACATCCAAAGTCGGATGCCATACGTTTTCATAGACGTTCGAATTTATGATGAAAGGATTTGTTTTTTCGTCGCCATACTGGATATAGTAAATACCCGGCTCTTTTACTGAACTGAAATCAAACATTGCGTAATTATAGCGAAGATATTTTCCCCATACTTTTACTTCACCCTGGTACTTCTCAACAGAATTACCTTCCTGAGTTACCTGAAAAAGTGATGCTGTTTTCAACGGTGTATCATTCTTGTCCAGTTCGATAACAGCAACTTTCTCCTGATTTGGGATATAACCCACCTGGGAGAATCCAATATTTGGCTTCCTGATCCAGTCTTGAATCGCATTGAGTTCGAGGTGCCAGGTCAATACTTTTCCAGTTTTGTTTGCCGGCAGTAAACTGCGAAGGATAAACCATCCGTTTTGAGCCAGATTACGACCGTCAAATAGCATCAAATCAGCATCCAGACTTTGAATTTTGACCAATCGTTCAGGATCTTCCGGCGCCAGTACAATTGTCTTTCCCATTGCGAATGGAAGAGGAACAATGAATTCACCCCGACCTCTGTCATCAAATGTTGTATGGCCTGCAAACTGAGGTATTTTTTCACTGACGGATTCAATTTTTGTGTTGCCGGAAGGATACCTTGGGAAACAGGCAGGATTCCCATCAATCAGATACGTCTTTTCAAAGTAAGCTGTAGGTAAAAATTCCAGATTAAAACCTGCGTTTCCGACAAGTTTTTCGGGGATTGGCTGATCAAGATAAACACTGATGAGAACACCATTATCATTTGCAGTGACATTGATCCTTGAATCAAAATCATAATCTTTATATCGTAAAACCACATCGATACTTTTGGTTTTTGCATCGACTTTTCGTTCGACAACCGATGGAATTAAATCCCACTGCTCAGGCGTGTTTTGCAGTCTGACCGCACCGCCGGTGGATGTTCTGACCCCGTGGTGAATAATTTCAATTCCGGCAGTTTTTTCATCAAAAAACATCCCGGTATATTGATTGCTATAGACCAGTACATTGACACCCGGCGTTTCAAAATAATCGAGATCATTGAGTTTTAATTTTTGTCCAAAAGATTCCCCATAAAAAGTAAAAAGGAAAACCGCAAAGATGAGACTGACGGATAAATAAGCAGCCAAAATCCTTTGTGGAAAATGGCGGAATGGATTGTTTTCGCGCTGCACGATGGACTCCTCGTTTTAAAAATATTGATGGTCGTTATTTCATGGATGCATCGATGGGAGCGGCTTCTGTCCTGAACCAGTCAAAATCCGCAGACCCGCCCTTTTCTTTAGTGGCATAGTTAAAAAGACAGAATTTATTGCCCGTGAAGATTTTCAGGCTAAATTTCATTGGCAGTTTGTTTCCTAACCTGACAAAGGTTTTGTTGTCGAGGCTGTATGAAAATGAGGCGTCGCCGGTGCCAGGCGCTTGATTTCTTCCGTCGAAATAATAAGCGGCTCCCGAGCCGTGAATGGCGCTGGCGCGCAGATAAATGGTCTTTCCTTCGATGGCGCGAGAATCGATAACCTTGCCGTTATTGACCATCATAAGGGTATATTTTCCATTGGATTTCTGAACGCCGATCCATGCATAAGGGGTCTGGAATACGGCCAAACCCGCCACATCCCCATCCTTCATGCCGCCAAAATCCATCTTGGCGGTGGCAAGAGACGCCAGAGTGTCAGAATAGCAGGCGAACATTCTTTGCGTCAGAGTGTTCCGCGCATTGGGAAGACTGTCGGTAACCGAAGCGGTTTTCAGCCGGAGGAATCCGGGTTTTTCTGAAAGGGACCATTTGGAGGGATCGGGATTGTGATTCCAGCCCCACTGCATGCCCAGCTCTTTCCCGTTGAATTCATCCGACGTAGGCAAAGTTGTGACGGGATAGGTCTTACCTACATCCGGTTTCTGGTATGTGACCACGGCTTTTCCCTCCACGCCGACCATGGGCCAGCCGTCCACCCAGGTGACAGGCTGCAAGGAAGGGAAACGCCCGAACGGGCCGTTGTCGACAAAAAGCATGGTCCACCACTGTCCGGTTTGGGTCTGAATCAGCGCGCCCTGATGAATGCCGAAATTCGGGCCGTGAGTCTTTTCGCTGATCACCACTTTCTGCTCGTAGGGGCCGTAAATATTTTTGGAACGCAACGCCACCTGGATGCCGTCCACACCGCCATAGGTGCAATACAGATAATAAAATCCATCGATTTTGTAAACATGTGTTCCTTCAATGCCTTTTCGGATATCGCCCACATAAACGAGAGAGTCTTTGCTTGCCGGAGCAAAGTTTTTATCCAATTCGGTCATGTATATTTCACTGTATCCGTGTGCGACATAGATTCTTCCATCTTCGTCGAAGAACAATCCGGGATCATAAAATCCTTTGGGCAGATGGGTGATTTCCCAGGGGCCTTCCGCTTTTTCGGCAGAGCAAATAAATCCCCCTTCATCGAGGGTGATGAAAAGCAGATAAAATTTGCCGTTATTGTACTTTAAACTTGTTGCCCATTGGCCGTGTCCGTATCGGTTGCACCCGTTCAGATTGTAACAGGGGCTGAAATCGAACCGCGGGACGGCATTGCTGCAATATTCCCAGTTGACCAGATCGTGGGATTTCAGTACCGTGACGCCGGGAAAGACGAACATGGTCGTAGACACGAAGTAATAAACACCGTCTACCAGGATGACATCCGGGTCTGGAAAATCGGCGGCAATAACAGGATTGGTATAGGTGCCGTCCCCGTTATCACTCTGCATTTTCTGGGCGTGCACGATTGCTGACGCCATGAGCGACAGGATGAATATGATTGTAACAGTCCTTCTGACCAAAATTTCTCTCCTTACCAAACAGGGGTGTTTCATCCTTTCCTTGCCGATTGATGTGACATTATTTCAAAAACATCAATTTTTCAGTCCACATCTCATCGTTTACCTGCAATTTGCAGACATACAGGCCTGTGGCAATCCTGTTATCATTATCATCCCGTGCGTCCCAAAGAATGCTGTGGGTTCCGGCTTTCATCCGATCTTTTTTAAGCGTTCTGATTCTTTTACCCAATAAATTGAAAATTGAGATGTTCACTTGAGAATCATCCGGCAATTCAAACGAGATTATCGTCGATGGGTTGAACGGATTGGGATATGCCGGGTGCAATATCAGCGATGTGGGTGAGAGGGTTGCGGTTTCGAGGACACCGGTCTCTTCATGATGAATTGTAACATTTTCGAACCGTGCTTCACATGACGATCCGTCATTGTGAGCGGTGACCATCAAACCCGCGTAAACAGGATCAGACATTGAGAGGGTCACCACACCGACGGCCGTCCAGTTGGTCCCGTTTTCTGATTCGTAGGCTGTGATTCGGCTTCCAGACCGGATTAGCTTCACCCAATACGGCGCGGTCGTGTTTGTACCAGCAGTATGCGAGGAGCTGCCTCCCGTGCTTGTGCGCCGCTGGAACGCCAGGCCATTTGCCGCAGACATGATCATCATCGCGTGACTGGAATTGGCATCCAGCGTGTTTCGAATCATTACCCCGGCCTTTGCCCAGGGATCGGTTTCTGTCAATGATGCGACACGGGTCTGAATTTCCATATCCCCATTGATTTGTTGGTAAACAAAATGGAATTCATCGGTGTTGCCCCACACATCACTGCCGGAACCGGTGACGATAAACGTCGGTCCCCGAACTCCGGCGTCCCCGGCTTTGGCGGTTGCCCCAATATCCTTTTGCTGCCAGGGGGGTGAGATCGAATTAATCGTATAATCCATATTGAAATAATCGACCTTGCACCCGCCCGAATCGACATAAAGCCGAAGATGACTCGATCCTGCGTTTGACGGGATTCCGACAATTTGTACAGTTCGCCACCCCTGCGATCCTGAGTATGGGACTGAAATTCCCCCAGAAACATCCGCGCCATCCAGTTCGAGATGGAGCTGCGCCGTTTTCACAGCCGAAGACGTCCGAATTGAAATATCGTAAACATCGGTTGACGGAATCGTGACGGTATAACCGAGCCACTCTCCGTCCTGCATCGATGCGACGCAATACTCATCGGAAGCACCGGCGATTTTATCAATGTCTACGTCATCCCAACGATAGAACCCCAATTCATTGGTTGCATCCGTATCATGGAACCCCACGCCTTCGCCACCGCCATCGTAATTTTCAGCCTGAATATCTGCCGGTATCGTGGTGGGCGCTCCGAAAAACGGTCCGGGTGCCGGAGCCAAGTAAATGGTATATGGATCGGAGGATACCGAAATTCCGGAATCGTCGATTGCCCTTGCGGTGATTTCATACATGCCAGGACTCGCAGGATTCCATGAGAAATTCCA
>JAFGDT010000098.1 GCA_016931965.1 bacterium
AAATGGCTTCTAAATTTCAAAGAACGGTTGTTTTATAGATACAAAATAGCATTTTCTTGTTGATACGGACTTTTTCAGGAAGCCCTACTTAGAGAATATTTTTAGAATGAATCTACTATTTTACACTTAATTTACCTTGAAATGAATAAGGGTATAAGGAGAATTTCACACTGACAAAAAGGATTAGAACAAACCAAACTTTAAAAATTTATGTATGCAGGATTTGAATATACCAATAAAAACAGTAGTTAAAAAAACAGCATAGAAAAACCGTTTAAAAAATATTTTCGTTTTTCCAATATTATTGATCTCTACACCTGTTTTCATGGATGAAATCAAATGAAAAAAAGAATATATCTTACATGTGAAAAGAAATAGTACTATTGCAGACCGACCTCAATCTATGACCCGAATCACATCAACACCAGTAGGAGGACTTGGAGGTATTCTATCCTCAACAAATGTTTCATCAAATAAATAGTAATAGACCACGCTGCTATAATTTGCTACTACCTGACTTCCATGTCCTACTTCCAGTTCAGCATTGATACCCGTATTGAATATGGGAATATCCGAAAGCATAAATCGATAACATGAGAGATTCGGCCATCGCGTAATTGTCCCGTGCAGTGGATAAACAACCTCATCATATCCCCATGACTGATTGAAGAAATCTTCCGATCCCGTACCATTCCAACTCGGTTCTAACTCACCATCAAAATAAATGATCTCATCGCCTTCCCATATCGCCCCATCTTCAATAGAATTATCCATGTTCACAATAACACCAACAAATTTACCCTTATTATTCATTTCCAATAATTGATAATTTTGATAACGCGTTGTCGGATATTCTTCATGATAATCAGCATGAAATCGGCCGAAACGACTGTCCAATTCACTCATTTCCCGATATGTTAAAGTTCCCCACATTCTGAAAGCTTCAGAATTTGCATTCTCTATAACAATCCGAGCTCGATCAGAAAAAGGCATCGGAAAGTAGCAATAAAATCGATCTTCACCAATCCCAATCGGAATACTGTTGAATAATTTTTTACCAAATCGCATTCCAAAGAAATCGGCGAGAGGGACATGAACAGCAGGTTCTATATTATAATCCCAATAGATTTTTAAATATGCACCATACAACATTTCCGAATCTTCCACATTAAAGTCTATCATCGTAATCATTCCACTTTCTTCAACATCAAACAAAGCGACTGATTCACCGGCCGGACAATTAACATCGAAATCAATATTATTTAAACTGAATATATCATATGGATCACTACCCGGATTATTCCAAATGGACACAAAATTCTGAAGATCACTCATATCAGATTCATTAAGAGTCAAACCAAAATCATTCATCCCTTCACTTGTAGGAAAAGAGCGATAATTAATATGATAATAAATTCCAGCTGTGCTACCCAACTCCACAGTAACTTCACACGACTGCGTATAAGGTATGGGTACATAACTAATATACGTTTTTTTAATCCGTTGAGCCAAGGGAGGTACAAAATGTGCATAATTGCCGAAGAAGTCTTTCAATGGAACTTCAATTACCGGTATACTCTCATTATTGATATAAATTCTCAGAATGGTATCATCAAAAAAAACATGATCATCATCGAAATTCAGATTGGTCATCCAAATACGCGTGATACATCCTGGTCCATCCATTTGTGCTAAAATTTTACTCCCATCTGGTTTCGTTCCTAAATAATTTTCCCAATCAACATTTCCACCCGTTCTATCATAACTGGAAAACTGACCACTAGTCCCCTCAGGTTGGGCGGCCAACCATTCAAAATGGCCAAGTTGCCCATAAATATCATTGGCCTCATATTCTCCAAATTCATAGGGCTGTGGGGGCAAATAATCTGCGTTTTGAATAACCACCATAACAACACTGTTGTTTTGTATCTGGATCCGCTTTGTGAACGTACCATCGAGAATCGTTTTCCACATTTCAGGTTCGGCCAATTCCAAATCATCTCGACTCTTGATCTCATTCAGCTCTTCAACAGTCGGTTCTGTTGGTGATCCAAGATCTTTCCAAACAGTATATCCATTGCTGTGCGTTTCATCGATCTTATACACCTGTACCAGACAGTCATCAAATGGTATTTGATTGATTGTTAAATCAACGGTTAATGTTTGACTATTTTCATTGTAAAAATCCTCTTCATCAAGGTGATAGAGAATGACTTCAACAGATTGATCTCCATTTTTAGTGGCAAATCCATGAACAGGATCTCCATAGACCGTACCGTTTAAACCGATCCGTTCCTCATGCATCATTCCCAACATCTCATAGGTATTGAAAGCAGGCCTTTTCACTACACCATCAGCGGGAGGATTCCACTCATTGCCAAGGGCTGTAGCGATTCCAAAATGTCCACCATAATTGGCTGGTGTGGGAAATGTCCAGAAACAGGTCACATCAGGTATGTATGCAATCCCTTTCTCGTCACCCAATTGAACAAACGCATCAATTTCCTTGACAATCCAGGCAGGCACATAACGTGTGTTCAGCCAATTCTGAAGCGTAGTAGAGGGCCCTGTCTCGGTCAGAATGTACTCAATTTCATTCGAGACCATCTTATTATAAAAAGAGGGCGATGTCCAGTAAACGGCTTCAAGTGTCATGCTAACAAAATCAAGAATGCTATCGGTACCGCCATAATTATGCCTCGAAATAAAATCGATCCGGGTACCGATCTCTCCTGTAGCATAATTGACTTCCCCTTCAGCATGATCAATCCATTTGTTGATGAACAGATCGATATCACCGGCTATTGCAGGTCCTCCAATTTTGATGTTCGAATTTGCCGCTACAGCACCGTCAACTGCATAATCATAAAGCTTGAAATATTCCCTATGATCGCCCCGGCCCAGATAGTTGACCGTGTCCGGATGATCAACCCAGAAAAACCAGGGCAGATCGGGTTCGTTCCAAACTTCAAAATACCAGGTTTCCAGTTCCGCAGATCCGTATCGTTCAGTCAGGTGTTTAACGGTTTCATAGTTTAGATTACGCCACTTATCATAATCTTTGGGAGGCGAGACATTGGCATCATTCCAGTCATTACGATTGTTCGGATCGGAAGCCAAATCATCCGGCATAAAGGTTAAAGTGATGATGGGCTTGAATCCCTTTGACAGGATATTATCGATGACATTGTCTACAATCGTCCAATTGTAAATCGGTTCGCCCTCGACCGTTTCACTATAAACGTGGCCTCCAACATCTTCATTCCATGCGGTTAATCTTTCAGCATATATACACGTCATGCGAATATATTGAAAAGCGTTCTTATGAAGTCTTTCATTCAAATCACGCATCAGGTCATAAGTGGTTTGATTATGGGGTGCAAGAATCCCATCGTTAAAGGAATCCTGTCCCACATTGCCCCAAAAGTGATTCAGATTACCTAGACTCTGTGAAACATCCACCTGAATGGGAATAGGCGCCTGTGGAAATGTATGATAACTGAATAAAAATATGAATACAAGAGATACAATGAAAATTTTTCCTGTCAGATTTTTCATCACCTGGCTCCAAACTTACAACTTTTGTATATAATATAACACTTTTCGAATATTTAATCGCTATAATATTAATGAATATTATTCGATATTATTTGTTTACTCCAGGTAATTATTAAATGCAGAAACTATACCACAATTCTATTCACCTCGAATAGTCGATTGATTATACCGGATTGTATAACCAGAATATAATAAATTTTTACCAGACATTCAATGGGTGCCAGATCGGTTTTGCTTAATATAAATATTAAACCATTCCTTAAAGAATGAGATATCATCATCAGAAAATATTTTTAATGCAAACAAACTGATAGAATAAATAAAAACTGAAAAAATAAAAACAATAAATAAATTCCACGGTTTTAATAAATAAATAACACTCAACATAATAGTTCCGGCAATACTTAAACGAACTACCTTTTTGATTAATCTTTGTAATTGAAATTGAATAACATGCTTTGCAACATAACCATATTTTAAAACCAGCATAATCAAGAGGGATATTAAAGTGGCAATCGCTGCCCCAACATAACTATATTTATTGAGAAATATAAAATTTAAAGTCACTTTAGATAACAATACGATCAATTGAATTCTAAGATCCAACTTTTGATGGTTACTGGCCAATAAAACATAACCCAACAATTCATTAATCGCAAAAAAGAAGATTGCCCACATAAAAATGACCAATGCAGGAGCAGCATCTAAAAAATCACTTCCAAAAAATAATAAAACGATAGGTTCTGAATATACCATCACAAAGAGTGCAACTGCCAAATTAATGATGCAAAGATATTGAATGGATTTATTGCACACACGCTGAAAAGTGTCTTTCTGCTCAGAAAAGAGACGGGCCATAATCGGGAAAAAGGCCGTAAAAAAACTGATAATCAACATTTGACTAAACAAAAACAAACGATTAACAGTACCATATAATGCGACATCAACATCACCCTTCATTCTTTGCAGAATAACTGCATCAATGCGCCAAAACAGGGTAGCAATAATTGCAATAAATCCAATAATGTATGTTGTTTTCAACAATTCTTTATTAAACCCAATATCAATTTCAATCTTCGGTTTTATGATTGATTTTCGAATAATAAAAAAATAGGCAATCGGATTAAAAAATCGGAACACGACAAATACAATGACAAGAGCCAAAAGACCAAATCCTGAATAAACCAAAAAGATGCTAAGACCTGATCTTAAAACGGTTTCAATAATCCAAATCACGGCTATGGATTGAATCTTTTCAAAACCAGCTAATATACCTTCAAAACATTCACCAAGAGCAGAAGCAATTAATGATATGCTTAATATATCAGCAGTGAGAATTACATGAGATTCATACTGAAGTGTATGAACAACTCCAATCATCAGTAACATACTGAGTATAGAAAATGGAATAGCTATCACAATTCCACTACTCATATATTGATTAACCAAATTTCTATTTTTTGATACATCTCTTGTAAGCGTATTCCGAAGGCCAAATCCACAAAAAACCTGAAAAATCACCAACAAATAGAATAGAGTTGTATATTTTCCAAAATCTTCCGGACTCCATATACGAACGATGAAAAATACAAGTATCATTGAAAAAAGAGGTTGTATGCCTCTCGCTACAATAATTGCAAAAGTGTTTTTTATCAATCGATTAATCATATCCCAATTTTACCAATTGAGTAATTCAGTATGGCTGAGACGTGGTGATTGATGTACCTGTCTTATCATTAAATCTCAGCATGATAAAGGTTAAAACAGATTCACCTCAATTTGATTCTGTTTGTTTAAGAAACTTATTTATTTACGACGCGTTTTTGTGTATCCATCTAAGGAATGATACATCTTTATGATGAATTTAAACGCTGATTCTTCATTCGATTCCACAGTTTTTCCGTGCCGATCATGATACCGGTGACTATCCAAAAATTCATCCGCACTTGATTTGCCCAAAACCAGTCTGGACCAACCCAAGAAGAAATGATAAATCCTATAATGGTTGCTAAACACGCGGATCCGAGATTCATGATAAAGATATTATCAATCCGCATTAATTTAATCGATTGAAAGATAAGATATAATAAAATCCATACGAAAAAAATAATACCCACGCCAATTTCAGCAGAAATAAGCAAATAAAGATTATGAACCATATATCCCTCATATATATTAGAGCTATAATTACTCATGCCGATTCCGAAAGGAAGTGATGCTTTGATACGAGGAATCGCTTCCTGATTTAAAGCACTTCTCCCCTCCATTTGTTCATAAATATTGCTGGACTGTTCGAAATATTGATAATAAATACGGTCACCATATCGAAACATCGCAATACCGATCAATACCAGAAGAATAACCGATATTCCCAATAATACCTTTTTGATCCTCGTTCTTATCCTAAAAAGATCAACAACAAACGTGATAACCAATCCAACCACCATCGCAAATTGCGAACCTCGATTTTGAGTCGTATAAAGGGCAAAGCCACCAAAAAGGAAAATGATCATGGTAATGATTGTCAATCCCCGTTTATTATTGATTGCTGCAATGATTAAATACCGGAATACAAAAGGCAAAACAAACATTAAAAACATACCGAATTGATTTGGGTGTAGAAAAGTGCCGCACATTCTCCACCATACCAAACGGGAAGATATTTCATCAATAATATGTATCTTAAAATCGATATCTCGATATTGAAACAAGGCAAGTATAACTTGAAAACTCAATGCTATCAATAAGGCATTCATCAAAAAGACGACATCTTTTGGTTTTTCAATTGTTGATATGATACAGACAATTAAAAAATAATCTAAACAAAAAGTTAATACACCTCCCAAAGCTGCTCCCCGATTCGCAGCTCCGAGGGCCGCGATAATTGCACATATGACCATTCCACTTAATGGAATAAGTAAACCAATAGCAAAACGATCCCTCAATCTTATATTGGAATGACTGACCAAACAGTACATGAAAAGAATCATGATAAGAATATGAGAAAAGCGGATATCTAGTTCGAAATAAGAAAGCCAGTATCCTCCCTGCCATCCGGCCATCACGATAATCATTGCCATGATAAATCGTTTTGGATTCTTAATCAAAAAAATGACACTTAAAGCGATTAAACCCAAAACCAGAAAAAGAATAAATTCGATTGACATAGCTGCCTATAATCATTTGATATTATTGTATATGACCAAAAAATGAACTTTTCTCCAGAAAATTCAAGAATATCTCTCTATTTCAGAAATCTAACTAAAAAAATAGGTCATGTCTTTAGGGCGATTCAAAATTCAATAAACACATAAAAAGAAATGACATTATTACTTCTTGTTTAAGAGTTCATGATAAAAAGTCAATATTGTATCATAATTTTTTTCAATTGAAAAATGATATTCCGCTTTTTGTCTGGCGTTTCTGCCAAATTCATTAATTTTCTTAGGTTGAGAATAGAGCCATTCTATATTATGTGCAAGATCATCCACATTTCCAGGCTCGAACAAAAGACCATTGATGTGATCATCTATTAATTCCGGGATACCGCCAATATTCGCTCCAAGTGCAGGTGTACCCAGCGCAAATGATTCATAAATGACCAATGGGGAATTTTCAAACCATTCAGACGGAACCACCGTGAACCTCGCATTGGCTACCAATGCTTTTAATTGATCTTTCTGTAGATATCCAAAAAATGTGACATTGGACAATCCCAATTGTAATGCAAATGTTTCTAACTCCTTTTTCAGAGGACCTTCACCTACAATATACAAATCAATGGACCGATTTGAAATCTTCTTCATCGATCTCAATAGCGTATGAAGCCCCTTTTCTCCACTGAGCCGACCAAAATAGACAATATATTTTCCAAAATTCTCATTGTATATATAATCGGACAGCTTGATTGAATAGAATTGATGTCTTATTTTATTATCACAGATCCCAGCTCTTTTTAATTTTGAACCCATAAAATGGCTAGGAACATGAAATAAATCAATATGATCATATACATTTAAAATTTTATGGATATAACTTTCAAAAGCAATGAGAGTACTTGCTGCATAAGAGCGCTTATGGCATCTTTCAGAAATGGCGTGATAAAATTGTCCGTTAATGCACTTCTCACAAATTTGATTCTTTTCTTCGATATAAAAACGATAATTTGGACAGATCATCTTGTATTGATGGACTGTCTGAATAATAGGTATGCCAAATTTTTTTAATGTAACCAATATTGACGGAGAGATTTGATGATCAATGATGTGAAGATGAGCGATATCCGGTTTTGATGTTTCTATTAATGTCTGTAATTTCTTTTGTGCGTGTCTTGAATAGACCACCCTGCTTATAATTCTAAAACTGTTCATCACTCTCACTGCAGGTGATTGAATATTAAATTCTATATTATTGACAAAAAATGTCGAATAAGATGTAGCATGATTTTTCTCGTGTTTCATGGCGAAAGGAATAACATTATGTCCGTTGGCCTGTAATGTTTCGGTCAGTTCAAATAAGTACCGTTCTGCTCCACCTTTTACAAAATAATATTTATCAACCATTAATACTTTCAAGAATATCTCTCAAATAATGATTCGAACGTCCGAACTTGTTTCTCAAGCGAAAAATGTTCCTCAACTCTTTTACGCCCGTTTTCTCCCATTTTTTTGGCGATATCGGGATTCTCAATTAAACGTTGTATGGATCGTGCCAATTCAGAAGAATTTTTCGCTGGTAACAATATTCCTGTTTTTTGATTAATAACAGCTTCCCTACTTCCATCAACATTGGTAGCAATAACCGGTATTCCAGTTGCCATTGCTTCTAATATCACATTGGGTAAGCCTTCGTATAAAGAAGGTAAGATAAAAATGTTAAAACATTTCAATAATTGTGGGATATCATTACGAAATCCAGTAAAAAGAAAATGTTCACTCAAATTTTTATTCTTGACTTCGTTTTCTAAAAAATCCCGGAGCTTACCATCTCCGACAATGACAAAAAATGCCTCCTTCTTTTTCTGAACGACTTTCTGAGCAGCTTCAATTAAATAGATATGTCCTTTTTGAGGATGCAATCTTCCAATCATACCGATAATATATTTCTGTTCACCAATTCCCAATTCTTGCCTGATTTGATTATCCTTTTGATCACTGAACAAATTCAAATCAACACCATAGGGGATAATGATTATTTTTCCTGGATTCACACCCCTTTTATCGATAAGAAACTGAGCAGTAGCCTGGGAAACAGCAATGACTTTCGTACAATACTGAATGGCATACCGATAAGCCCACAAACGGCGTTGATAAAGCCACTCTGGTGAAGATATGGTTTCCCATGAAAAGGAAGCTTTTACGCCGGCCAGCCGGCCGGCAATTAAACCGACAACATCGGCATAAAATAGTGTGGTCATGATAAGATCAATTTGTTGTGAACGAATGTACTTTGCCAATTTAAAAATGAGCCCTATGTCTATCTTTTTGGTTCTAGGAATAACCTCTACTGAGATTCCAAAATTTTTTAAATTGTGGAACTGATCTTGAATTTCGTTACCCATATTTAAACTACAAACTGTGGTTTGAAACCGTTCACCGTCTAAATGCTTGACCAGCTCTAACAATTTCTTTTCTGCTCCCCCAAGGTGAAATCCTTCAATTAATTGCAATACTTTGATTTTTTTTCGTTTTCCCACAATTGCTCCTTCGACCGATCATTTATCATTTTGTGCAACAATATGGATTCCCGAACAAAAAAGCCACGGAGAAAAACATCTGCCGATTTTCAGAATAGTTTTCCCGATTGTATTCAATTCCCATATATCCCCATTCTTTTTCCTAAAAAAGAAGAAATCCCCATAAAGTCCTATGTGATTTTTATTATCTGCTTCAATATAATCATCAATGCCGATATAAATCGGTTTAAAACCGGTCTCTACCAAAAATGTCAGCAACTCATTCTTGTTATATCGATATTCTCAGAAAAAATCCTTCCCCCCACGCAAGCGTCTTAAAAGAAGTAGAGATTTCTCAACGGTTGGGTAATCATTCCTCTGAATAGACTTAAATAAGACACAGTAATAAAGGCCAAACCATTATTTTTCAATATGCGTTTTGTTTCCAGCAACGCTTTTTGTGGACACTCGTGAAAATGCTCAATCACACTAAGTGAAATATAAATGTCAAAAGCATCATCCGGATATTCTAAATGATTCACATGCCCATAATATACAGGCAAATCCTTGTCATAGGATAATGTTTTTTGAATCTCTCTTTGATCATATTCAATACCAATAATATCATACCCTTTTCGTCTGAAATAACTCACCCAACCACCCAGTCCACATCCAGCTTCAATAATTTTTAAATCTTCGGAAATAGAACGATCAAAAATCGAACGCAATGTTCTTGTTTCACAGCTTCTCGTTTCTCCACTGAGCATTCGATGGCTCCACATTTCCAAATCTTGTTCTTCGCTGTTTCTGAATGATTAGAAGGTATAGCTCATGGTCTAAACCGATACACCTTTTTAAACAAAACCAATTCTCAATAAACACTATTTTAAAAGTGCGTTCATATAAAGTGTGTCGTGAAACCAATCATACCACCAACATCAATTCCTCTTTTCCAAAACATCCATCAGAATGGACTCAATGGTTTGAGCATGATGTTTCCACGTATATTTTTCTAAGATCGTTTTTCTGGCATTATTGCCTATTTTTTTTAGTAAATCGGGAGACTGGATTAAGTTTACAACTTTATGAACGAGATCGTCCAAATCATTTGAATGAAACAAATAACCATTATATCCATCCTGTATGATCTCTTCTATTTGCCCCACAGCACTGGCAACAACAGCTTTTCCGCTTGCCATGTATTCAAAAACCTTCATGGGTGAAGGATACCACAGACTCATTTCAGGATAAGGAGCAATCACAATATCCATAACGGAAAGATACCGTGGTATTTGCCTATGCGGAACATATCCCTTTAAAATCACATGATCACGACATTTTAATTTTCGACTGAGTTGTTGTAATCGGATTTTATCCGGACAACCACCCACAAACAGAAACTTCACGTTCCTATATCGAGAAAGTATTTGGGCGACCATTTCAACCATATTATTCAGCCATTTCCAACCGGAACCGATCCATCCGATAATCAGTTCATCACCGATTCCCCACTTCTTGGTTAAACGAACATCCTTTGGGGCAGGAAAAAACGTATCCGGATCGGCACCATTGGGAACAAAAAACATCTTATCCTCTGGAACTCCCTTTTGAAGAAAATAATCATATAGAACATTTGAAAGAACAAAAATTGCATCGGCATAATACAGATTTTTCTGTTCGATATATTCAGCAAAGCAATTCAGGTGAAGATAGTCTTTGCCATAGTATGTATGATTTTCGTGGATAGGGGGATTATCAATCTCTACAACAAACGGAATACCCATTTTTTGACATAACAAAACCGCAGAAAATCTCAGGAGTGAAAGTCTTGTAATGACAACATCCGGATCGATATTTTTGAGAATTTGATTCTCTTCAATGAGATGTTTTACATTGGATAGCAGTAATTTCGGTTCATGATAATATCGTCTGAACATTTTTCGATACGGTGAATTGATTCTCCTTTCCAATGATTCTCGTCCTTTTCGAAGAGGTCGATGGCTGCGCCAAAAAAGATGGATTTCATGTCCCAATTGACGCAGTCCATTGAGAAATTCCTTTGCCTTGCAGACGGAACCAATCGAAATGCCATGTATATCCTCTAAATAGGAAAAATAAACAATCTTCATAGGCAAATTTCTATTTCGAATCATCCAGAACGGCCAGAAATGGACCGATAGCCAGATAATCCAGATGTCCCATCTTAAAGGCTCGAATAGCATCGCTGGGAGTACAAACAATAGGCTCTTCATGCATATTAAAACTGGTATTAATAATACTGGGAATACCAGTCAAACGGTAATACTCTTTTAATATCTTATAATAACTCGGATTGGTTGCTTCGTCAATGAGCTGGGGTCGAGCTGTTCCGTCCACATGGACAGTTGCTGGCGACACTTTCTTCATGTATTCTGTACAATCAAAAGTAATCGTCATGAATTTAGCGGGATATTCCGCACCTTTTAAATTGAGGTAGCATTCACCAGCATGCTCTGAGAGTGTAAGAGGTGCAAAAGGCATGAATTCGGTTCTTCCTAATTTTTTATTCAACCAGTCATTAACTGACGGATCATTTGCTTGATAGAGAATGGACCGATTTCCCAGGGCTCTTGGACCAAATTCCATTCGACCGTTAAATCGGGCGATAATTTTTCCTTCAGCCAACAGGTGTGCAACTTTTATTTCTATATCTTCGCAATACGAATAGGAAATGTTTTCATTTATTAATGCTTGTTCAATTTGATCATCATTAAATGATGGCCCAAAATAGACATCGGGCAATATATGGCCCGTATTCCCATTTTGTATAATATCCACATACAAAGCCGCACCGGACGAAATACCCCCATCCGTCATGTTTGGAAAAATAAAAATGTTTTCAATGCCTTTAACTTCGAACACTCTTTGATTTAATTTCACATTGGCAAAGGAGCCACCGACCAGAAGGATGTTTTTCAATGGATATTTTTTTAAACAATTTTTTACCAATTCAGTAATCACTTCTTCGAACCGTCTCTGAAAAACTGCTGCGATATCCTCCCTGGGATACGTTTTTATCAATCGACGCATCAGTGTATTCTTGTGGATTGGAATTCTGTGGTGCCACATTTTTCCCATCATAAAAGGCGCCCTGATTTGTAGACCCTCACAAAACAACATGTCCTTCATAAGTGAATAGGCAGGTGAATTTGGATTGCCGTAAGCCGCCAATCCAAGTATTTTACCCTCGTGCCGGTTTGCCTTAAATCCCAGCCATTTTGTTAGACTTGCATAATAATGACCCAGCGAATGGGGAAAATAACTGCGGCTTATGACTTTGATATCCTTCCCTTCACCGATGCAAACCATGGTTGAAACGTAATCTCCCCAATAATCCGTAGAGACAATCAAACCTTTGTCAAATCCACTCGTAAAAAAAACAGAGGCGGCATGTGCAACATGATGTTCAACCCGTTGAAATTGAGCGTTGGGGAACATTTTCCTTAGTTTACGAATATCCTGATAATGTGAAATGCCAATCCTTAAATAGGTTTTTGAGAGAATATAAAAGGACATGACAAATTGTTTCATGAATTCCAAGACACCGGGAAATTTTGCTTTTCCTTTTACAAAAACATTCAGTGGATAACGGGGGATAACATTAAATAAAAAATCTTTCAATTTGCTGATCTCAGGGATAACCACAATATCAATATCCTCTGATTTCATACTGGCAATTTGGAGTGCTTCAAGCAATGATTTTTCCGGAAATCCAGCTTGATTCTTGACGCGGGTCAGTCGCTCTTCATTGATTGCAGCGACTATTTTGCCATTCTGAACAATGGTCACACCGGCTTCATGTTCCTGACTAAAAGACAATACTGCCATTCTGAATATCCTTATGCGATTCGAATAATCCTATCCTGCCTTCCTGATAACCAGATATCAGAAAATTGAATCCTATTTAAGTTTGAGAAAATATGAAAAAATCTCTCAATTCGATTCCGTGGGTGCTACGGTAACTCCCTGAGGAGGACTGGGGGATTCCGTATCCACATTCACTTCACTGGTATAGGTCCAATTATATAAATCGTAAAAAAGTCTCTGACCATGCCATTTAACAGTAAATTCCCTTTCTCTGTTCCATTCGACAATCATTTGGCCGTTGTACGCTTCCGTTTCCATTCTATTAAATGGAAATTGCCACAAAGGTTGATAATTAACAAATGTTTGTTCTACTTGTAATTCATTATCCCACCATGCAGCAATAACGTCTCCTTTACTCGTTTGATAGGCAGTGTAGTTGTTGATAAATCCGGCATTATAAAGGCAAGCGTCTCGAAATGCCCCATAGGTTGGATAATCTACACCAATGATTGCCACTTCTATCGCCGATACAGCTGTTTCCATATACACACATACAGCTACATTGCCTTCTCTAAAAAAACGCCGCCCTTCAATTGTTTCATCAATATCAAATAAATTTCCTGTATCGTCTCCATCTTCATAAACGGCAAAATACATACCTGTATCACTGATGTGAAGACAAGGATCATTAAGTTTGATAAATATTACATTTTGATATTGAAAACCATTCATGCCCAATGTCATTACACCAAAATAATCATTCAGCGTTTCTATGATTTGACCTTCATCATTATATATTCTCGGTATATTATTAATCCAAAATCGTATACCAAAATCAGATGTACTTGATTTTATATTGAGTGTCCAGTGCCTTGTTGACCCTCCAAGATTATAATACTTTGTGACATAAGTCCACTTGCCATACTCGCCTGGTAAGAAACCCGCTCTATTATTCTCTTTGTGAAGATGCCAGTAATTATCCGGCTCATCATCCAGTATACCCAAATCTTCGATCAACTCAGGCACTCGGTATGTACTAACATAAGCATTATAAAACTGCCCATCACGACGCCCTTGTGGATCTGGTCCAATACCCCAGTAAATCCAATGATAGATCTGAGGATGGCCTACCAAAAACATATAACCATAGAATCGACCAATATGTCCACCGTGTAAATTTGCACTTACATCCAGAATTGAGTCCAGTAATATAAAGTCAAGCATTATTTTGGCCTTCCGCTTCATTTCAGGATCGTAAGCGAAATCATACAAGGTATATAGCGACTCAATAAATGTTCGGGTATATTGCGAATCCAATTCTTCATTTCCATCTCCAGCTGTGGTCAATATTTCGAACATCCAGTAAAGCCAATCCCGGGAAAGCTGCAATGAATTATAGACATATGTGAGAATATATTCACGACCCTCGTAAGTGAATTGATCAAGTTGTGAACGAAGATTTATTGAAGGATCGAAAGGGACTGCACCATATTGAACAGTCACATCCGGTTGATTTTGTGACCAGAGATAACGAACAACAAAATCATACATACGATTATTCAATGTACCGTTATGAAATCCCCACCTGCTGCGGATGAACTCATCAAATTGTCCCTCGACAAGACTACGTTGGGTAGGATCGATTCGATCCCCGTACTGATACAGGACCCGAATCCAATTCAGTAAAGTTTGATCCCAACTTTCCCTCCAAGCGGTCGTTCTCCATTCTTCGAGCAACTCATAAATATCATTGGCTCTTGCCGGGTCATTGTTTTCCAACCAAGCCCATATTGCACTGTTACTTTCCATTTGAGATCCACTGACATATAGATAATCATATCTCCTATCATCAAAACTTTGAGCTGAACCTTGGGCTATCATAATTGAGAACATAAACAAGATAAAAAATATTCTTGCATATAGAAAAAACGATTTTTGATTATTCCTATTCATTTAGAATCAACTCCTTTTAAAAATATGTATTGAACTTTTTATTGTATATTTATTCCTTTATTAAATAACACGTAAAATTTGAACTATAATCCCCTCGATATATTTATTCATAATACCAAATCCTATCCTTTAGGATCCATTTTAAAAACTCTTACACCCAGCCCCTCATTTTTTTTGTCTTCGTAAATGAGTTTAAGAACCGCCGGCACTTTCTCATTATCAAATAAAAATCTTAAATTTGGATATTTTCCCAAATACCTCTCTGAAACCACCATATATTCCACATTTCGATGATTTGCATAGGCCAATATACGGTCAAAATGATCGTTATCAGGGAAAGTGACACCTTTTCTAACATGATAACTCCCAGCATAAAAATCGACCGATTTGTTGTAACTCATTAGAATCGGTTCATGCGTTACATGCTCTTTTAACCATAAGCCAGCTTTTTTGAGTTCAACAGCATCTTCCCAAAAATCGACCGAATATTCACTTCTCGATACAACCTTACCCAATTCTGGTATGTAACAAAATAGTGATATAAATCCAATAACAAAGAAAAAAGCAATAACATGCAGTTCACTTTGCTTTAATGTAATTGATTTTTTTTGAATCCAAGAATTTACGCCTCGTTTTAGCCAAACAGTCAGTTCATGAGCCCCATGTCCCATCCATACAAAACAAATTACCAAACCGGGCAATAAATAACGATCATTGATATGAAATAATGGAACCATCACAAACCAAAACAGACCTACAAATGAAAGTAAATAAAAATAAATTTCAATCTCCTTAATAGGCAGAGCAAACGAAAAAAAGCCTAAAACAAGAAGGCTTAATAGGACAAATCCAAAAAGCTGTGGAATGGCATATTTTGTGATTCGATAAAAATTTGTAATATATTTTTTAACAATCAACGATAAGTCTATGGAACTTGTCTCTTGACGATTTTCACCAACAATCTTTAAAAAATTGCCTTCATGATAAATGGCATCAATGGGATTTATTGTATTGTTATCTGATAAAGTATCAAGATTGATTTCTTCGTTATTAAACAATTGCGCTTCAAATTGCTGATTCGCATATATTTTGGAACTGATAGTCCAACGGCCTGTTTCCTGATGAAGATACAATAAATAAGGAGTGGCAATAAAAATAAAGCCAACCACTCCAAGACCGATGCTTAACAATCGCCTATTCTTTGATTTTGTATGATCAAAAATAACCAGTATTCCAAAAAAAAGGATAAAAATAACAAAATATCCGATACCTTCCGGTTTTGTTAAATAGGAAAAACCAAAGAAGATACCGGTGATGATTGAGAGCTTCAATGAATTTTTCCTGAGTGTTTTCCATCCAAAATAGATACCCATCATAACAAAGAAAATGAGTGTGGGTTCAGCCAGTGTTGTGGTTGTAGAAAAAGCCAAAGGGGAATAAAATGTCAGTAAACCGACCGCCCAGAAACCGCTCACACGACAAAAAAGTTCCTTGGTAAAAAGATAAACAGGAATAAGAATCAAAATTCCACAAATCAAAGTAACAATTCTACCGGCGAGTTCAAAATTCGGAATCACGAATGAAAACAAAGCGATACAAATTGAGTAGAAGGGAGACCAATACGGATGTAATGCTTGAAGAATCTGACCTTTAGAAAATAATACGGCCAGTTGAAGATAATGAGGTTCATCCCAACCGATAGTAAAATGGTATCTCATTAAAAACAATCTAAAAACAAGGGCCAAAACGGTAAAACCGAACAATGTAAGATGCTCGTTATTTAGTCTATTTTTCACTTTTAACAAATTCACTCTTAAACTCTTACACGCTATCCGCCTCATGAAAAGGAGCTTTTTGTTTAATAGTCATCGTGGTCATTTTCTTTAATCCGAGCAAAAATATCCAATAATTTAAAGCAATTTCTATGCCATATAGTTATTCTTCACTTAATTCCCGACCTATCATCAAACAGGACAAAAACAACCATATAATACAATACCCAACCCCTGATCCAATATCATCTATACACCTGAAATAAATTACCCTTAAGATATGGTTTTACATCTATATTCGACTGTCAATATGATGGTTCCATATCTATATCCTACACCCACTTACCAATAGTAATTCCTATGCTCACGATAATAGGCTATTGTTCTTTTTAAACCATCCTCAAAATGAACACAAGGATTCCATCCAATTTTATTCTGTATTTTTTGATAATCTGCAATATAGTGACCTATTTCAATCCGTTTTCTCTCTGCAGGCCAAGGTAAAAATACAATTTTTCCTGAACCGGCAATTTTTGCAACGCACTCCACCATTTCTCTAAATGAAACAGGCTCTCCACTACCTAAATTATATGTCTCTCCATCAGTCTCTTGTTGACAGCCCACCCTTAAAAATGCATCTGTAACATCATCGACATAATTATAATCACGTAGTTGTGATCCGTCACCGTATATGGGGATTTCTTCATTATCCAGAGCCAATCGAATGATCCAATTTTGTATGCCATACTTTGAATGTTTCATTTGATGTCTGGGACCGTACGTATTGGTTAAACGCAATGTCGTTGTTCTCAATCCATATACTTTATGGTATATCTGATGATAGAGTTCACCGACATGCTTGTTTGCACCATATATATCAACAGGATGAATGGGAGCCTCCTCACTCACTGGAATAGATTCTACTTTCCCATACTGGGCTCGACTCCCCGCATAGACTATTTTTGCATCGGGATTTACATCTCTGCATGCCTCCAGGAATATCAAATTACCACGACAATTGATATCAACGTCATAGAGAGGATCCGTCATACTATCTATATGACTGGTTTGATTGCCGATATGAAATATCACCTCTTGACCTTTAACAAGCTTTTTCATGGCCTTTTCATCACGGATATCATTATAGTGGATATCGATCTTATCCTTAATCTCTTTGATATTATATAGATTCCCGCCGTAAAGGGGTATCATGGGGTCAATCACAGTCACTTTGGCTCGCAAACGAACCAATTCAATAGCCAGATTACTGCCCAAGAATCCCAATCCACCCGTGATCGCTATCTTCTTATTTTGATAATATGTTGTAACCATCTTCTTATTTCTTTCAATATTTTTACTTAACCGAGTATAACATTGATTTGAATCCATTTTTCTTATATGACAATTTTGTTTCGATTTTTTTATTTCAGATTAAAAGGAATCTCGGTAGCATTGGACTTCTTTATTAATCCAACGGAAAAACAGTTCATGATCCTCCCCAACCTTATCCCAGGTGTAATAATCTTGTATTCTTCGAATATATTTTTTTGGCAACACTTTCCGATAATAAGCATAATCCTCAGTGACTTGAATCAGTTTTGCCCGTAGGTTTCCCTCTTCTTTATTCCATAAGAGACCATCATTATTTAATACCTCTCTGTTAAAACGAACATCATGTGCTAGAATCACATTGCCGCATGCCATTGCTTGCAATAATGAAGGATTGGTACCGCCTACTTCATGACCATGAATATAAACAAATGCATGTAAAAAGATTTGTTCGATATGCCCTTCTGTATAAACAGGACCCAGAAAGATGATCCGTTTGTCATGGGTACCCATGAGTTTTTGTAAATAGCTGCTTTTGTAATTGGCTCCTCCAACAATAACCAGTTTTTTAGGAATCGTCGTTTTTTCAAATTCACGAATAATGATATCAATGTTATTTTCCGGTTCAATCCGACAGACCACCAGAAAATAATCGTGTGATTTCAAACCATACTGATCCAATATACTTTCATCTCTTTCAGTGACAATTTCACCACCACTTGTTAGAAATGCCGTCTCAATATGATAATTTTCGAGATAATATTTTTTCAGTTCCTTTGAATCTGAGACCAAATAATATCCAATTTTGCGAGCAATGGCGTAATTCAATTTTAAAAAACATCTCGCAACTACTCCCCACTTCCGCCTGACCCAATCCAATCCATCGGTGTTGATAATGAGTGTTCTTCTCAACAGATAGTGAAGCCAATAGACAATTGTACTCCGGCATCCCAGAATATAATAGATATTAAATTTTTTAAGAATAAATAAAGCATAGAGACTGCTCAACAATTCATGAACAAATGTCTCTGTGGTTTTCCCATAGATTGTGGGTAAATAAATAAGCCTTACGCCTTTATACCATTTGGGTTTTGTTTTATCAGAGTATTTGGGTTGACAAAAAACCACCACGTCATGTCCCTTTTCGGCGAGACGAGGTGCTAAATGGGTAACAAAGGTATCAAATCCTCCCCACTTTGCTGGTATGCCTCGAGCTCCAAATATAGCTATTCTCATAACTCCTCAACGTCGACTGATGATACAAATGCTTCCAGGGCAATATCCCAATTCTTCATGATATTGAGTTTCAGGGCTTTCAATTTATGATTTTCAAGAACGGAGTATGTGGGTCTTCTGACAGATGTGGGGAAAAAAGAAACAGGTACAGGTTTGACAACCACATGCATGCCCAGTATGTCAAATATCTTTTGAGCAAACTCATACCAAGAACAGTGACCTTCATTGGTTACATGATAGAGACCCTTCAGATGATGTTTTAACATCACATCCAATTGACGACAAATTTCAACAGTCGATGTGGGTGTTAATATTTCGTCGGAGACGACCCGAATCTCATTCCCGGCCCGAACCTGTCTCATCATGGAGTTGATGAAATTCCCCCCCTTACCAATACACCTATGTCTTCCATAAATACCGGACACACGAAGGATAAGATAATTCTCCATTTCATTGGACAACAGATATTCCCCTGCCAATTTTGTGAGACCGTATATGTTTAATGGGTGTGGATGATCATCTTCAATATAAGGTGATTGTTTTTTGCCATCAAATACATAATCGGTACTGATATGAACAAGTTTTGCATGGATCTTTTGCGAACATTGAGCAAGATATTTCACGCCAAGCGAATTCACTTCAAATGAGCGCACCGGTTGTTTTTCACACACATCCACCTTATGGAATGCGGCTGTATTGATGATAATGCTCGGTTGATGTGTGTCTAATGCCCTTGTAACAGACTGAATATCTGAAACATCAATATCATTTTCTGTTAAACAGATTAGGTCATACTGCGTCTTAAAATGATCCACCAAATCGGTACCCAATTGTCCATTGGCACCAATAATCATCATCCTAATCTGTTGCGACGGTTTCAATGTTTTCGACACCTCTAAATAATTTGAGAATATCATCCATACTGATCTCTTTTGTGATGACGAGTATCACACCATAAATGATAAAATGAATAAAAATCATAAAGAGAACATTCAGACCATGAACAACAAACACTTTAGAACTGATCCACACGAAAATCCCCGCAATAGCGACACGCAGTAAAGTTCCAGTTTGAATAAAAACGCGAAATCGATTGAGTACCCAAAGGAATGATATTAAGAATCCTATCCCGGTAGCTATTGTTGTGGCTACAGCTCCACCCACAGCTCCATATTTGGGGACCAATATGATATTGAGCAATACATCAACAACGATTGCACCCGTGACAATAGATGCAGAAACAAATGGACGATGATCCGCATTAATGACGGTTGTTAAAAGAAACAGAAAAGCTAAAAATATAACACCCCATATCAAAATGGATAAAATTGCGCTTGCAGATTCAAAAAGAGATGAATAGAGTATTTGAATAATATCTTTACTGTAAACGGTAATCAATATGCCAGCAAGCACCGAAAAGAGCAATAAAATCCGACAAGCTGACTGAATGGTACTTTTTACTTCTTTCAGGGAATGAGAGGCCAACTGATTTGATACTGTAGGCAAAACGACAGCTGTAGGAACCAGCACAAAAAAATAGGGAACACGCGCAATATTGGCAGCCGCAAAAAAAAATCCGCTTACATCCTTACCGAGATAAAAGGTAACGGTCCAAAAATCGACATAAAGGATCAGATTGATAGCCAACGAAAAAATCAGCGCGGGAAAAGCAAATCGAATGAGTTGTTTTTGATCATAAAACGAACATTTTTTCTTATTTTCTATAAAGAAATATCCGACGACGGAGCCTGCTATAGAAGCCGCAGATATGGCCAAAAAAATGGAAATCAAAGAGCGAAAGAGAAGGATACATATAAAAATGAATGCCAATTTACTGAAACTATACGTGATGAGCAGCAAAGCCTGTCGACCAAAGTGACGCAATCCATTTTGAAAGGAAACATAGAGATAAAAAATGCCATAAAAAAGAATATTAATAAATGCCACCCGGAAGTATAGAATTAATCTGTCATTATTAAATAACTTGGCCAATAGGGGTGCAGTAAAAAAAGAAAGTACGAACAGAAGACCGATTACGATGCATTGAATGAAACCAGCAGTCCGTAATATGGAATAGGCATTTTCTTCATCCGAAGCGACAAACTTCTGGACTGCATAAGGCACTCCTGTAATGATAAATATTTCGAGCCACAGCAGTATGGACATCACAAGACCATAGATACCGTACATTTGAGGTCCTAAATATCGCCCCAGTCCCACATTGATGAGATAGCCTGTTATAATCCAAACGCCCCAGGCCATCACGAGATATATAACACTCCGTTTAAAACCCAAATTCATGTCCCATTTTCAACCATCCACCGATAGATAAATATGGACCCGTTTTCTGTTTCTAACGGTTCCTCAAACGAATTCAATATAAATGTTTTTATATCTTCTGGGATATAATTGACATGGTTAAGATCATATTCCCCTACAAGAATATACCCATGAGGATTCGTGTTGATAATTTCTTCCAATTCGTTTAATGACTGAATGATAACTGTACCGGAATAGATATCAATTTCCCTGCCGGTATCACCATAATATTGTTCCTCTCGACTTTGGATTAAACTGGCCCAATTCAATACATAGTCGGAATGCAACCCATAATAAAGGGCCACCTGAGGAAGACTGGATATGATCACATCATCGGCCTGTTTATGATCAATCACCCTCTTTGAAGCCTCACGCCATTCTTGTGTGGTAACAGCCGAATTATTCGCACCATCCTTGTAAAATGGAATGTTGAGTGTAATCCGGAACCATGGAGAGATCACGAACACCAAAAACAAGAGCGTAACGATCGCCTGTTTCATCCATTCTCGTTTAAGTAATAGATGATTTCTTAAAACAATAAATTCACTTTCTAAAAGATTGACAAATCCAAAAGCTGAAATCGTAAGGAATAAAGGATAGACAAATAAGATATACGTTGGTACCCTATGCGTGAATAAAAAGGAAAGCAGAAACAAAGGACAGATAAAAAGCCAGAACGGAATCCATCCCAATTTGTTTTGATGAGAAAAAAGTTGAAAAGACCCTATAAAAAAAAATGCGGCTATTGGAAATCTCTGAGAAGAGATCAAAAACTCAAAAAGAAAGAGTTTGTTCTGCGCGGAAGATTCACCTGTCGCCCAAGAAGGTGTATAGGAAAGAAAATAATGAATAGCATCCTGTAAATAGGGAAAAACAATCCAGATAAAACCCAAACCCAACACCATAGAAAACATCATAATGCTATATTTGTTAATCACTTTTTTTAGATTCTTTTCCTCGAAAAAATGAAGAAACGCAAACCATGCAAAATAGAAAAAGACACCTGCCATGAGAAATAGTATAAGACGGTGAATATAAAGATAGGATATTCCAAAAACAAGTATACTCATAACCATCCAAAATGGAGAAATATGCCATTCTCTCAAACACAACCCCAACCGTTGAAAAGGGGACTTCTTACTCGTTTGGGATTCCACTAGTTTCCTATTGCCTGTATTGGCTTCAAATGCACGGATAAATGCATACATAAAAACCAGTGTGGAACATTGAAGCAGGGTATACATCTTGGCCGTACGCGACCACCCAACTTCAAAATGAGAAAAAGTAACCAGAAACGCCGTCAACAAGCCGACCTTTTTACTAAATATTCTGGCGGCAACAAAATAGGATAAAAGAATGGATAAAAATCCAAAGAATGCCGCAGGAAAGCGGACAGTCTGCTCGCTGACACCCAATCCTTTAAAAACAAAAGCTGTTAGATAAGTATAAACAAGACCCCTATGATAGGGGAAGCCGGATGGCAAAGTCAACGTACCGTTTGATAACCAATCTTGGGCCGCATACAACGCATTTGTTTCATCTACCCAGAGACTCTGTGTCCCCAAATTCCAGAAACGAAGAAAAACACCGCATCCACAGAGGATAATCAATGTCACGATAATTCCCCATTTCGAGATTAAAGGATTATGTTTTTCATCATTCTGCATGACTATCTCCAAAAACACATCCATTAAATGATATATATTGATCTATATCATTAAACCAATGTTTCAGAAACATCACAGATTTTCTCCATATTCTGAGCCCAATTGCAAAAACGAGTCACATACCGTCTACCGTTTCTGCCGAGCGATCGGCAAAGTTGTTCATCCCCTAACAATTTTAAAACAGCCCTGGCCAAATCCTCCGCATTTCCACTTTCAAATATAATGCCGGCCTGACTTTCCTCAACTTGTTCCAAAGTGCCATCCAAATTAGGAACGACAAAAGGCAATTCAGAAGCCATATACTCGTAGGATCGAAGTGGAGAAGAGAAATCTGTCGCAGAGCCTTTAAGGCTCGTAATTAAACCCACTTTTGACTGTGCAAGCACTTTGGGAATTTCAAAATGATCAATCCACCCACAAAATACAAAATGGTGCATCAAATGAAGATCCTTAACAAGTTGGACCAGTTGGTCCACTCCTTTTCCTTCTCCCACAAGCATAAAAACAGAATCGGGATATAGTTTGACAATCTCTTTCGCTGCAAGTGGAATGAGTTGCATACCATCATTGACTTCCATACCCCCTGTGAATGTAATGTACTTTCTATTTTGTTTTATTGGACGGAAATGTTCAATATCAACACCGTTTGCAACAATCACGGTATGGTCTATTCCATTTCGGCTGCACCATCTTTTTGAACTTTTTGATGTCACAACCGTGACTGTGCTCTGGCGAGCGATATACTTTTCCATGATCATGCCAAGATGATGGACAAACCAATTTCGAGAATATCCAGTCAGTAAATCGTGCATATCATAAATAAGAGGAATACCTTTGAGCTTACTGATGAGTATACTGGGCAATCCCGCAACAGCATTTTGAGCATAAATCAAATCATATTTTTTAAATAATAATTTGATAAACATGCGTATCATCATAAATAAATAAACAACTTCCTTAAATCGAATGAACCGCGACAACCTTCCGATGCTCATCATATCAATTTGACCAAACTCCTTTTCAAAGCTGTCATAAGAAAGAATCGGTGCAATAACGGATACACGGTACTTTCTCTTAATAAAGGCTTTGGCCACCCAATATACTCTGATTCCTCCTCCCCCTTTTAATGGCCAAAATGTATCATGAGAAACAATAATGACGTGCATTCCCTGTCTGTCTCTTTCTATATGTTCATTTATTTTTATTGTTGGTCCTGAAAAGTTCCATTTTCTTTATTCGATGTAAAACATCTTCAATTAACCGTCTGTTGGCGGCGTTAATGTCTGCAAGAAGGCCAATCATGCCGACTTGAAAACCCACAATCATCAGAATGGCTGCAAGAATCAAAGATTGTATATGACCGGCTCCTTGACCGTTGAAAAAGAAATAGAGATACCGCACAGAGAGAAGAAAGCCGATACCGAAGATCACCGCACCCATCATGAGAAATATTTTCAATGGCTCATAAAGTGTATAAATTCTCACAATAGTAGCCGTGGAACGTTTGATATAGGAAAAAATATTGACAAAAAGCCGTGACGATCGAAGGACTTGATTGGTTCGGACCGGAACATGCGTGATGGCAATGTTTTTTTTGCCGGCTTGGATGACCGTTTCCAGAGTGTAGGTAAACCGGGAAATGACATTCAGACGAAGCGCTGCCTCTTTGCTAAAGGCACGAAAACCACTTGTTGCATCAGGCACACGTGTTCCTGACAAATGTCGAATGACCCAACTGCCTAATGTTTGTAACCGTTTCTTTATAAATGAAAAATGCCTGATTTCCTTTACATTTCGATCTCCTATAACCATGTCTGCCTCACCCGATAAAATGGGTTGGATCAATTTTTGGATGTCCTCACCTTTGTATTGATTATCACCATCCGTATTAACAATAATATCTGCACCCAACCGTAGCGATGCATCAAGCCCAACCATAAAACATTCGGCCAGTCCTTTATGATTGGTTAATTCAATAATATGATCTGCACCGTGTTGTCTTGCCACCTGCACAGTATTGTCTGTACTGCCGTCATCGATCACGAGTACTTCCACCTCGTCGATTCCTTGATAATGTCTCGGAATTTCGCGGAGTGTAATTGGTAATGTTTTTTCTTCATTCAAACAGGGAATTTGTATAATGAGTTTCACAAAACCACTCCCTTCATTCATTGATAATTTCTTCAATATTGTATTCCTCGATTTCTCCGGCATGGGTAAAAATAATCATTTCACCTAAAAGTCCAATAGAAATCATTTGAATGCCGACGACCAAAAGCAGTGCTCCCAATACCAGTAAAGGACGTCCCGCAATAGGACCCATCTGCAATATGCGATAAATAAAGAGGTAGCCTTCGATTCCGAGACCCAAAACAACAAAGACAGATCCCAAAAAACCCAGGAAATGAATGGGCCTTTTGGAATAGCGAGAAAGGAAAAAAACGGTAATGATATCCAAAAGACGCTTCAGGTATTCCCGAGGATATTTTGAGCTTCGAAATGAACCGGGCAATTGTTCGATCTTTTTTTCTGTAACGCGATACCCTTGTTGTTTCGCCAGTACAGGAATAAAACTGTAGAGATCCCCATAAAAAGAGATATTTTCAAGAACAGAACGGTACGTAATGATGATGCCACTGTTAATATCATGAAGTCTGACTTTGGATATTCGACTGACCAGCCAGTTAAACATCCTTGATATCCATCGGTTCAATATTGAATCTCTTCTGGGATATCGCCATCCGACAACAAGATCATATCCTTGATCAAGGATCTTCAAAAATTCTGGGATTTCATCGGGATTGGCACGAACCCTGCCGCTAAAATAAACAATCCGATCATAGTGTGAGTATTTCAGTCCAGCATCCAGAGCAGAAGCTTCTCCAAACATGGATCTGAGTCGGATGATTCGAACACGCTTATCCTTTTTCGCCAGAGTGACAAGTCGCTCATGGGTTGAATCCGTGCTGCCATCGTCAATAAATACAAGTTCAAAACAGTCTCCCATTTTTTCCATGGAATGAATAATCGCTTCATATAATTTTTCCAGACTTTCCGCGAAATTGTATAAGGCCACAATCAATGAAATGGGAGTCGATTGAACGGCTTTGCTTCGGATATTCCTTTTATTCATCACGATCTCCGTTTTGATATGATAAACAGGATGCAATGGGATGACCTTCCCTTCGCCCTCCAGTTCTGACAATCAGACTGGCAACCAGACCCATAAACATAAATTGAAAACCCGTGACCCACAATAAAAAAAATAGAGTGACAAGAACATTGAGATCATCAAGAGCTGTTTTTTCAATAAAAAGATAGTAACCTATCCAGATCGATTCCAGTAAACCCAGCAAAAAGAACCAAACTCCCACTTTCCCAAAAAAACGGAACGGATTTTTTAAATATTTAATAAACAGGTTAAGACTCGAAAGATCCATCAGAACCCGAAATGTCCGATTGAGATTATATTTTGATTTCCCGTATACTCTCGGCCGATGGCTCACAACTATTTCTGAAATCCTGGCCCCTTCGATTTTCGACAAGGCTGGAATAAACCGATGAAGTTCACCATAAAGTCGAAGCCGTCGAATGACCTCTTTCCGAAAAGCCTTGAGTGCACAACCTGTATCATGAAGTTGAAGTTCCGTCACTGAACAGATCAACCGATTGGCGATTCTTGAAGGAATTTTTCTTAAAAAGAGTTTATCCTTCCGATCTTTTCGCCACCCACTCACTACATCATATCCTTTTCCAATCTCTTCCAATAACCGCGTTATATCCCGTGGGTCGTTTTGCATATCTCCATCCATGGTGATAACAATATCACCTCGGCTGATTTTAAAACCAGCGGCCATTGCGGCTGATTGTCCAAAATTTTTTCGTAAACAAATGACACGAACAGATGAATCATGCTGAGCCAATTCCCTTAACAGAGAACGAGTGCCATCTCGACTGCCATCGTCAACAAAGATAATCTCATGTGTTTTTTTTAGTCCACTTACAACCTCTTTTATTTCATGGTATAATTGAGATACATTTTCATATTCGTCATACAATGGGACAACAATCGACAGAAATATTTTGCTTTGGGTTATCATAAGCCAATCACCATCTGGTTTCTTTGCAGTCGATTTTTTAACCACAAAAAAATAAGTATTGGGCTCAGTATCGCAATCTCAATAAGAATAGCATACATATTGTGCCAACAAACAAGGCTCTGAACAAATGTGCTGTTTGCAGAACTTTTATGAACTTCCCAGAAAAGAGAAACCGGTGCAATATAATGATTCTCACTGAAGGGCCAGAACAGTTGTATCCCTTTTACTATATTTGTATCCATTGCAAAAAAATCCAAGATGAGATGAGACAATAGGACCAAAGATATGATCCATCCCATGCCAAAACCATTTCTTCCCGTTAACAATCGATATCCAAATCCACCTAATACCCCACCAAAAATACAGAAAGTTAAACTATGAGTCCAAAGATGATGATATAAATTGGGATTACCCACAAAATACCCAAAGATAAGATCAATATCTGGCAGATTTCCAACCACGATGGCCATGAGGAATAAAGAACCATATTGACGAATCCAGGTTGGTCGAGTTGCATAAACGACCGAACACGCGGCAAGAGAATGTCCAATAGGAGTGCACATAACTTTATAAATCGTGACCGATCTGTTGAATAGATCGTTTTCCTATTTTAACAACAATATTTTTAAAGTTTTCATCGAATCTCTATACATAATGGTCATCAAATAAAGACCACTGGCGACAGGTATTCCATCATCGTCTATTCCATCCCATTTTACCGAATGATGTCCTGCAGTCAACGGTTCATCCAGCAAATGGTGCACAATAGACCCTTTTTCATTAAAAACAAGAATTTGTACCGTACCTTCATAAGGAACATCCAATTGAACAGTCGTAGAATTGTTAAAAGGATTGGGATAATTGTTATCTACAACAAACATCGGCTCTTTATTCTGTACCATTCCGCTTTCAAAAAGAACAACCGTTCCGCTCACCATTTGCTCATTTAACTGCAACCGTTTCAACCGTATGGATCCGTTATTCTGAACAGGATCATGAATTCTGAACTGAATTGAAACAAACTGACCTGTATCTTCCGATGGTTCAATACGAAATCCGCCAATGCGTAGTCGTCCATTATCCAAAGATGAAAAAACCTGAAATGGTTTATCATTCTCACCTTTTTGAATGGATAAAAAATCAAATGCAGCTTGATCAAATTCTAAAGTCAAATCGAATGACAGAAAAGGAAAACCATCACGAACACAAAAGTAGAGTGTGAGTGTATCTTTATTAATATAGAGTGATTTATTCCAAACATCAGAGAGTGCTTCAGAATCGCTTGTTTTGGGCAATGCTGGATCCCAGCTTCCATCAATGTCACCAATAATTATGGCTTCAAAATCTTGTTCATTATAACTTTGCTGGATGTTAGGATAGTATCGATTCTCCGGTTCAAAAATCCAATCACCAACATGTACTCCTGCACTGATGGACAGACCAACGGCATATCGGGCGATTTGCACAGCGTCGTACATCGTTATATTTTCATTTTGATCTCCATCAGCTGCTCTTTTCTGATCAGTAGTGAATGATTCTAATCCAACAGTATAACGGGCAACGAGAGCTGCATCAAAGGAAGTAATCGTTATTTCATTGAAATCTTCACCTGCTGGTTTTGAAGGTGTAACGGTAATATCCCCTCCGGGAACGACATTTAACAGATAATGAGCCGACCCGTCGGTTTGAGTCGTTGGATTTCCATTGATTGACATTATGACGTCGGAAACGGGAATATCGGCATGATACAAAACGGAGCCTTCTATCGTCCGATAAATCACTTCACCAAGGAAAAGATAAACTTTTCCAGACCAATAGAATCTGTCACTATTGTATGGTGCTGAAATTAAAAAATCGACAGCCCCATCTTGATTATAATCTCCTGCATCACTAACAGAAAATCCAGCCAGGTCTCCCCCACGTTCTCCATAAAAATAATCTCCAACATAGGACAGGTTAACCACACTTTGCCAGTTACTGCCCTTGCCTTTGATCATGTATACTTTACCAACATCCTCAATATATGAATCTTTATGCCAGGCACCAATTAAGATATCAGAATATCCATCGGAATTGAAATCAAAATTTCCAGCAATAGAATACCCTGCTTGATCATTTTTTTCTTCACCCACAAACGTAACATCTGCATTCGATAAATCCATATGCGTCCATCCTGAACTTTTTCCAAAAATCAGATAGACCGCCCCTTTCCCTTGATCATAAAAAATATTGGATATCAAAATATCATCATATCCATCTCCATTAGCATCGCCGGCTGGCCCAACCCTCGAACCGGCAGGAACATCAATATCCTGACTAGAAAAAATCACATTGGCATTGGCCAAATCATAATTCGTACCCCAGTTGATACTTGTCCTGCCAAACAACAAGTATATTTCTCCCAAAGCAAGTGAACTGATGGCCATATCCGGGATATGGTCACCATTCACATCACCCACTCCTGCAAAACCCCAACCCAATCCAGCCCCTTCAACATTTCTGCGGAAAATGGCATCAGCTGAGGACACGGGTATATGTTTCTGCCATCCACTCGGTTTCCCCTTAAACAAATAAACGGCACCACCATCATTTACCAGGTCGTCATTAAGATCAGCACTGATCATAAACTCATCGCATCCATCAGCATTCAAATCCCCAATGATATCAACTCCCCATCCGGCTCGATCCTGATATGCTTTCCCATCGAAAATAACATCTGCAGAATCGTTTAAAATAAAATTATTACCCCAGTCCGCATTTTGCTTTCCAAAAATCAAATATACATAACCCGGATTTCCCTCAGCCCCTCCAGACGGAGCCCCAATAAAAATATCGTCATATCCATCACCATTCACATCACCCTTATGCCCGGACGAAGACCCTGCTGTATCATAAGGATCCCGCCCCCGGAAAATAGCATCAGCACGGTAAGTCAATATGGTATTCAAATACAAATCACCCGAGTTTCCCAGAATCAAATAATTGGCCCCCCTATCTTGATTCCAGTGACCCGCAGATATCATAAAATCATCAAATTCATCTCCATTCACATCCCCTACACCAGTTACAGCATATCCTATTCTTTCCCAGCTATTTGTTCCAAGATAACTTGCAGAGGGTGTAAACACAGTGTTTATAACCCCCGGCAATTCAGTATTCTTGAAGATACTTTGTAGTTCATTCTTCCCAGATAGCTCTTGAGAAATCCCTTCTTTTATCCCGCTAATGAATAAAAAGAAGACCATTAATATCAAGAAGAGCCATTTTTGATTTTTAATTTTCATTTGCCTTCTCACTTCTGTATAATAATTCCATTGCTTTCCGATCATTTTGAAACAACCCGGCAAAAAAACCATGCAGTTTCCCCAAAACCCCTCCACAATTTTTATAGAGTATGAGATTCCGAATAAACATGTAGGGCAATCCGGCGAAAACAAAAAACAGATATTTTACCCAATTGAGGGGTGTTGCATATTTTTTCATAAACCGAACCGCATTCCGCGTGGCCAGATATTTTTTCCGATACGAAAATTGTTCCTCAGTGGCATGTGGTTTGTGCCATACTTTTGCCAGAGGACAAAAAACAATTTTAAATCCCGCATTCTTAACACGAACACTTAAATCCGTATCTTCAAACCAGTATCCAATATAACCGGGATCGAAAAGTCCGACACGTTCCAACACCTTTCGATTCAACAAAATCGCGCCTCCCCATAAATGATCTACTTCTTCAATCCGGTTAAACTGTCCAACGTCCTTCTCATTCACACCGCGTCCCCGAGTGACATTCTGAGTAAAATCAATAATTCCACCAGCAGAAAGGATGATATCCGGTTTGCTGTAATCATACATGATCGTCCCAACGAGACCGGCCTCAGAATCATTATCCGCAACACCGATTAATTCGGTTAGCGAGGAGGGATCAACAACAATGTCATTGTCAACCATGTAAATATAATCCACTCCGAATTCCAATGCTTTCCGAAGGCCGATATTTTTACCCTCTATGGCACCATAATTTTCATCATTAACAATTAAAGTAACATCTGGAAATTTATCTCTGACCGCTTCCACTGACCCATCTGTTGAAGCGTTATCTACTAAAATGATCTCTTGAACAGGATAATCCAATTTCTGAATATGTAGTATACAATCTAGAACCATTTCTTTTCGGTTCCAGTTTAATATGACGACAATGACTTTCTTTTCTCTCAATCTATCAACACCCTTTGATTATTGGTCAAGTCAATCCATTCCTTTTTAAAATTGTGTTTTGGAAAAATATTTTAAGTTCATGATCATCGAAGGTCTTCAATGTAAACAACGATAGAATATATATTAATCCTAAACAGAAGAGAACGACTGCAAAAGGTATATGGCTCAATAAAAGTACATAATAAACAAAATATGCAAATCCACCAGCCAGTATGGGTTTAAGAATAATCGTATGAATAGGCATCCCTTTGAAGTGTTTAAAAAGATAGTAAAAAGCGATAGCAAATATGAGCAATTCACCCAAAACTGTGGTTACCGAGGAACCATAATATCCATAATATTTGATGAGTATCAAATTCATTATGATCTTGAATGCCAATCCTGCAGAACCCAATAGCAATATGATCTTTTGACGGTTCATAGATATCAATGTCGCATTCAACATCCAATTCGCAAATTGAAATACAATACCGATAAATAAAATCTTTAAAACCAATACTGCAGGAAGATATTCATCTCCATAAAAAAATCCAAGAAAATAATGGGAAAGAATAATACCATAAATGGATATTGGAATTCCGATGACAAACATATATTTGATAGAACGGATAGCCAATCTTTTATGATGATCAATATTCTCTGTAAACAATTCCGACAATCGAGGAAGAAGAACCAGCCAGAAAATAGTGGGTAAAATGGTAACCCCTTCATAAATTTTAAATGCGGAATTATACATGCCGACATCACCAATACTGCGCATCAATGATAACATAACCGTATCAATATATGAATAAATGGTCAGCACAACGAAAAACAATCCAAGTGGAAAAGCTTCCAACTGGAGTTTTTTCATAAAATGAAAATCCAAGTTCAACCTAAAAGGTATGATTTTCCAACGGAGTATAACAAGTATTAATAAAAAGTCAACCAAGCGTACCGCTGTAAAACAAATAGCCAAGGGGAAAACAGCCCGATATTGAAATAAAACCGCCAATCCGATACCCAATAAACAGAACCGTTCAATAAAAACCAAAACAGTATCCCAGGCAAACCGGTTATGAACCTGTAAGAAAATACGCATCGTATACTTTAAACTTTTTAAGAAGGCCGACGGAGCCAGTATGTATACGACCAATTGGGTGTTTGAATCATATCCCAACAAATGAACAACTCCAATCAACGCAAGCATCACAAAAAAAGAAAGAAGAATTTTCCAAATCAGTAGATTGCCAATGTATTTTTCTGTCAGATTTTTCTGCTGAGCAACATTACGTACACTGATATCACGAAGACCAAAATCGGTAAACATTTCAAAGATCGTGGCAATATGCAAAGCCAGCATAAACATACCATATTTTTCTGATCCCAAATAGCGGCCCATAAATGTCATCAAAATGAACAGAAAAAAAGTTGTCAGCACGGATATGCTTGAATAAAAAAGATTATTGACAATGTTGTATTTATGTTCTTTCATTAAATCTTCGTTTCAATCAATTCTTTATATTATTTTTTACCATGACATTTTTATCGCCTTTCTGAGCAACATATGAATTTATGATATCCGAAAAAATAAACAAATATATAAACCATAAAAGCATCACATAAAACTGCAGTTTAAGTTCAGGCATAAAAATATAATCTGATTCCAGTAACAATAATAGGATAAAATAAATTAGAGGTAAAGGGATCAGGAAAACAGGATGAAGATTGAGCTTTTTACCAATTCCCCGAAAACCAGTCACAAACATGGGGATCATAACCGGAAATGCCAGTATTAATAATCTTTCCACATTCATACCAAATAAAATCTGAGTATAGACCAAAATTAAAAAAGGACAGCTGAGAATGAGAAAGACAACATTTTCTCGAGGTACAATAAATAATAGAAGAATAAAAGTTCCCCAAACACCAAAGGAATAACGTTTCAAATCTGATAATGTTATGTTTTTTAAACGGGGGATACCAATGATTTTTAATAAGTCCTGCAGTTCATGGGTTCTGTTCGTATCCACATCGTCAGAAAGAACATGGACAACGGATACTTCATAAGGTATCTGACTTAAATAGGTTTGATCATTATTTAAAGGAGGTAAAAATAGTCGAAGCCCCAATAAAATAACAATACCAGGGATCCCAATGATAAAAGTCTTGAAAACTAATTTTGGATTAAATAGTCTTTCTGTACGAAAAGTATAATACAATGGTAAAATAAATAATACAGATTCTTTGGCTAACAATCCAACAGCCAGGATGATTGAAGTAACCACAGGACGATCCTGGAGTATAAATAAAAAAGCCAATGTCAGAAATACATAAGAAAATGCATCGACATGCCATGTGGCAAATACATTAAATCGGGTAGCAAATCCAATTGCAAAGAAAACAACCATACCTAAAAAACAGTACCAATAATGAAAACGTAATGCTTTCAAAATATAAAACATCAATATCCCTGTGACCACAACAGACAAACCTGTTACTATACAGAAACCAGTAAAATATTCAAAGGGTAAAATTGTAACGATCAAGGGCTGTAAGATCCGGTAACAAAAAGGCGCTATACGCAGCTGAAATGGATATTTTGCCATATAAAGATATTTATGCAAATCATACGGTAAATCATGTGGCCTTTGAAAACTTGGATGCTCATAATTCAATAAAGGTGTTTTCATGTAAAGCAGACCAACAAATAACAAAGAGACGGCACAAACAAAACAGAACATGAAATACTTATTATTTTCAAAATGATACTGAAGCTTTTTTAAATATCGACTTGATTTCTTAATACTATCTTCTATTATACAACACATCTTACCTGTCTTTTCTCCAATGTCATCGACTAATTTTCTAATTAATTCTCATATATTATATTTTTACAATCGTACTTACAATACATTCATTTTTGATATTTACTGCCTAGTAATTATGACCCCATAATAACCGTCTCAAACCTTTATTATAATAAACTTTCAACAGTGATGACCTATGACTACCTGGCAATCTATATACAAAATCGCCATTCACCCTTCTCAAATAAATACAACTTCCATCTAACGAACCAAAAGCAAGATCCTTTTCGATGCCTCCAAAAACCAACCGATAACCACTTTTACATAATAAATGGTTCGATATTTCGCTTCGTTCAGAATAAGGATACGAAAATGCTATCACTTCTTTACCTGGTAATTTTTCTTCAATGATTTTTTTTGACTGTTTTATCTCTTTTTCGATGCGTTTTGTTTGACCCTTGGTTGTCTCATATTTATGGTCGAGTGACATACCATTTAAAATCATACGAACAGCTTTTTTCAGTCGGCTTCGCCAAAAAGGATTTTTAAAAAATTTCTCCTCTCCTCGATTTTTAACATAGTCAATGCAAAATGTTTCAACTGCTTTGTTACCAAAATATTTTTTCGATCCGGCTAAAGATGAAGCATGTTGATAAATGGGCATTCCCAATGGTGGCAATTGTTTTTCAAAACCAGCAGGACCATTATTCAATAATGGAAATTGCCAACGATGATAAAAATGATATGTTGGATGAAAAAAATCAACAATTTTTGGAGATATATAAATTCTTCCGTGTGTATAAGAATGCGCTTGAAAATCGATCACTCCGCTTTGATGCATCTCCTGAGCTTGACTCCAGTTAATCACACCTTCCTCCCCAATCCAATAAGGAGCAATAAAAGCGACTGCCTGAAATTGATAGGATCGAAGCAATGGATAGGCCACTGAATACAAATCATCCAATCCGTCATCAAACGTCATAACAATATCCTTGACAGACGGATTTTTGCCTTGAACCAAACAGTCACCCAATTGCATGATATTCAGCGTCTGATATCCATTATCTTTCAAATATCGAAGCTGATCTTCAAATACTTTTCGATCAATACGATGGTATAAAAATACAGGGATCTCATCACCCATTTGATTCTTCGTAACATAATCGGGATAACTTCCCGTAATCATGTCTTTAAACATTTGATAAAATTCTGTAATCAATGCCATTTTATTAATAAACGACCAACTCCTTTATGAAAATCTAACATCATGAATGGTCCAAGTGTTCTCTTAACCACAGCTCCAAAACCAGCAGAGCCCAGAGTCGATGAGAATGATTATCTCTCTTAGTCAGATGTTCACTGATCATTTGCGAAACACCTTTTGAATCAAACAATCCTCGTCTGTTCAGATTCTTCTCCGACAAAATATCGACAATATAATCTTGAACGGCTTTGTTACTCCTCATCCAATTTTTCATGGGAATGCTATGACCCAATTTGTCTTTCCGAAAAACAATCTCTTTCGGTAGAATATGCCGCATCGTTTGTTTTAATATATATTTTGTCTCAGATTGATTCCGGATCTTCAATTTGGGATGTATGGTTGCTCCGAATTCCACCAACGGATAATCCAACAAAGGAAATCGAGATTCAATACCGTAGTATCGAATCAAATCCATTCGCCTCAAATAAAATCCAACCACAGTGAGGTAATCACTATACAAGGATTTGTTCAATAGATGGGTTCCGTTTGACTCTTGATTGATTTCAGCAATGGGCTGATAGAGTTCTTCATCCTTTATACCAGTACCAAATTCTTTGTTTAAAATAGAAATCAATTGATCCGGCAAATAATAAATTCTCCAGCGATGGCTAAAAAGAGAGGCAGGAAAACGGACACTCTGGGAAAATCGTTTCCACTTCACCCTGAAATCTTTCTTTTTATCGGAATCCTTCAGTTTTGAGCCCATCAAAAGAAACGGATTTTTAATAAAACTTGGAATATGTTCGATCCATTGCCCTGCTTGATCTGCAAGATAAACCGGATGCCCTCCGAACAGTTCATCCCCACCATCACCTGTTAAGACATAAGAAACCTTGTTATGTGCATCCTCTCCCAAGAGTTCAGTCGCAATGTTGATGCCCAAATCACAAAAGGGTTCATCCATCCTTTTGACCAGTTCTGCAATGCGTTTCACTTGTTCTGAACCATATTCGACAAGAGAATGATTCGTCTGATAAAAATCGGAAACAATTCGAGCATATTTTGATTCATCGTAAGAAACACCACGACACCGATAGGAAAAGGTATACAGCGGTGTATCAACATATTTTTGCGCAAAAGACAAAACAGTGCTGGAATCCATCCCCCCACTCAAAAAAACACCCGAGCGGCCATTAGAGTCCATCCGAATTTTAACTGCTTCATCGATCTTTTCTCTGAGTTGCTCACTGATCTCGCCTTCATCTTGATCAAGAATATTGGCAAAGGATAATTTCCAGTATCTTTTAATCGTTGATGATTCCTTACAATATAGAAACAGATGACCTGGACGAAGTTTCATCACATTGAGAAAAAAGGTATAAAAGGCGGGATTATAACAATAAAATAAAAACTGACAAACAGCCTGAATGTTGAGCTCTCTTTTAACCCCCGGATATTGTAATAGAGCCATAAGGGAGGTACTGAATACGATCTTCTCAGAATCTTCCAAATAATAGAGAGGTTCTATTCCGATATGATCCCGGGCCAGGATCAACAGATGACGCTTATGATGATATAAGGCAAAAGCAAATTTACCCCGAAGTTTTCCAACAAATCCTTCTCCGTATCTTAAATAAAGGAGAAGAACCAGTTGAGCAGGATTTTTATCTGTGAATTTCTCCCCCAACGATTTTTGCATATCCTTAAAATTATAGATTTTTCCCTCAAAAACAACAGACATCCGATTGGAATGATCCTGTAAAAAACAACTCTCTCCATGGTAGTTGTTATGCCAGATAAAACCCAAATTCCGATAACAATGAACATCTTTTTTTCCCGCAACCACTTCCCCGGATTTCATGATGGAAAACATTTCGTTTTCTGAAACGATCCTGGATATCTTTTTATAAATAATACCGCTAATCATTTTGCTGATTTTCTACTTTCTTGTCATTCGATTTGGAATGATTTTTCCCCGATACAATTGTCTTATCTTTGATGGCCTGTTTCAGCAAAGACAATTCCTGTACCAATGTTTTAAGCTGATCTTTCAACCTGGTCATTTCCAAAGAAAAGTGCAATAATATGAGCAGAACAAAAACAATGGCCACCAGAAAAAATAGTGCCGGAGGATATTCAATCCCAATTGAATGAGCAACTCGATCGCCCAAACTCTGCCAGATGGACATAATGAGAATGATTAGACTGACGCCCAACCATAATATGGAGTATTCAATTTTCATCCTTCGCTTGCGAATAAGATTCAAAACAATAAAGAAGAGAAAAAAGGCGATAATCGCTACAATAATTCTTCCTTTTAAAGGCATTAGATTTTTTTCCTCAAAAATGTTCTGTGTTGTCCAAACAAAACAGAAAAAATCGAAAGCATCATTTTAACCATGTAGTACAAAGGCCGCAATCCGCTGTGCATCGACTTCCCCGTTTGACTTTCATACATTACCACAGGAATTTCGACGATTTTAAACCCTAAATTGTACAATAAAAGAATCATATCGGCATCAGGATAATCAGGGGGATAATAATTGCTCTTGGCAAAAAAATCAATGACATTTTTATGAAGGGCTTGAAAACCCGATGTCGGATCTGTAAATCTTTTTCTAATAAAGAGCAAAATCAAAAATTGAAAGAAACGCATACCTATTCGTCTCGTTAGAGCTACACGATAATGTCGATGACCGCCTAAAAATCTGGATCCGATGACAACATCATAACCATCCTTTTCTATTTTAACAATAAAATCAGAAATATATTGGGGATCGTGTTGCCCATCGCCATCTATTTGAACAACTGCATCACAATGATGATTATGGGCATATTTATAACCGGTCTGAAGAGCGGCGCCATAACCCAAATGGACAATCAAAGGAATAACAGTTGCACCGGCATCCCGGGCTTTTATGATGGTCCGATCATCCGAACCATCGTCAATAACCACAACCTCATCAATGATATCCATCGATCGAATTTTTTGGACCACTTCGGCGATTTTCGCTTCTTCATTAAAAGCAGGAATAATGGTGATATATTTTTTCTTTAACATCATTTGATCATGATAAAAAACGGTAAATTTGTATATTTCCAAATTCTTCTAAGAGATTAAAATGAGCACCGTATTTCTGTAAAACCGGTATCATGCAAACACGATGAAAATAGCGCGAAGAGTTAATGACCAGAATGGAGTCTGGAAACTGTTGAATATATTGATATACTTTTTCAATATTTCGAAATATGGGAGACGGAGTGACCGACAATCCTGTTTCTAACGCATACCAGCGGGCATCATCTGCAATGATGATTTCACGGGTGTTCACGTTTTCCTTTAACCAGACAACAGCTGAATAATTGGGGGCAAATGCAAGTTTTTCGCTATGAGAAGAAAATTTATACCGATAGATTTCAATGGCTGCCTGAAATAGATTAATGATGAAAATAGAAATCAATAAAACAGTGATGACCGATTTGCACAGCGTTCTGTTTTGAATAATCTTTTGGATAACTGCTGAAATGCCGATAACCATATAATATACGAGGAAAATGGCCACAGGCATGAGGTAGCGATAAACCTCATAATGAAACCAGATAACCATCATGATTGCCAGATAAAATAAGACATAATATTCAATAACGGATCGATGGCGGATCATTCGATTTAAAAAACCGATTGATATTAACAAAGTCATGATGATACCCAGAACAACGATCAGTGGATTAACGATACGACCGAGCCTGGGATATCGATAATCCAGATATTCATACCAAGATCTCCCAAAAACAGTGTGAGGAATCCGTTCGATGAAGGCTCTTGCATTATCAGGTATGCGATAAACAATATCTTTGAAAGTGGCCTGTCCCTCCTCCTGATAATAGAGATCTTTTGATAGAAATTGCTCCTTGTAACCGGGACCTGTTTCTGGTTGCACGATAAATAAAACAGTTTGATACAAAAGAAATGGGACGGTTAAGAGAAGAATTATCGAACGAATCTTATGGAATATTTTCATCTTATGCACATGACTGAATACAATATCAACCGTAACAGCCAAAATAAGTGCAATGGCAATAAATCTGAACGAGAGTAGTACGCCTAATAAAATACCTGTCAAAATAAGAGGTCCTGTTTTTATGGATTCTTGATGTTTTTCAATGCACCGACAGATAATGATGAGGCTTAACAATAGATAGGGCCATTCCGAATAAATGACTTTCGAATACACAATTGTCGTCATAGAAAAATAATAGATCCCCGTTATGAAAAAACTCAGCCAAAAGTCGTCCAATCTATTTTGCATGATTCGGAACAAAACCACCCCCGATACCAAACCCAATAAAACAACAAGCATTTTTAAAATAAGTAAATCCCTACCAAACAGATAAAGGAACGGTACCAGCATTAGAGGCCAACCCGGTGATGTGTTTTTGGGAATGTAATCTACATCTTCGTTGTAGACAAAATTCGGATCATTGTAGGAATGATTGACAAGAATCGATTGGGCATGGAGAATGAAATGGGCATCATCATCCATGCGTGTCCAATCACTGTCTAATTGAACGCACTGTATAATCGCCCAAAAAATACATAACAGAACAAGGGGTTGTCTATTCATTATTTTTTTCATAATGACTCATCAAAATGTACAACAATCAAATTCCATGCCTATTTTAATATGTATCTATGCGTTCTTTTAGTGCTGATAATCGTTTTCCCCAACCATATTCATCTTTGATCATCTCAAAATCACAAGTGTCGACCTGTGAATCATGTTGTAATGCTTCACAAATCATTTTTGGAAAATGTTGAATATTACAGACAGTAAGACGACTGTAATGTTTAGATATTCCTCGGGCGCCGGCCTCTGTGGAAATAATGCGTTTTCCACAGGCCAATGATTCGATAACCTTAGTCGGCATACCCCACCCTTTCAATATGGGCGAAATCACCAAATCAGCCTTTCGAATATAAGGGAGTATCGATTCGACAAAACCCGTAAATTCAAAATTCGGATGTGCCAAATGAAGAGGTGGATTGGCACCAACGAACTGAAATTTGGTGTTTGGCATCCGACGAATAACTTCATCCACTATGTGTTCATGGATTACTTTAACTGCATCTCTATTGGTTATGATATTATAATTCCCAAAAAAGAGTACAATTTTCGGATCGTTTTGATAAGGTTCATAAAACGGGTGATAAACCGTCTCATCAAATCCCTGCGGAACCAGCACAATCTTGTCATGGGGAACCCATTTCGAATAGAATTGTGCATCGTTTTCTGAAATAGCCACCAACATATAAGAATTCTTGCATCCTTTTTTTTCAACCCAATGGACATACGGAATGAGAGGCAATCTTCTAAAATCAGACTTCGCTTTTCCCAGATATTGTCGATATTCAATATTATGGGAGCTATAAATAAAGGGAATCCCAAACTTTTTCGAAAGCGTGTATCCGTATCGAGCACCCAACCCATAATCAGCAAATATGAAATCGTACTTTTTCTCTTTCAATAGATTACTAGCCGCTCGAAATAAATCCTTGCTGAAAAAGAAATAACCCAATTGGGTAAACGGAATGCGTATTTTGTTATCGATGCCCTGAATGCGATTTGCAAATTTCTTTTCCAGATTAGAATCACCCGGATGCCCGGATCCGGTCATATATATCAAATCCATATAATAATACCGTGCAAGATAGTTGATAAACTCGGCTCCCCTCACACCGGCTCCCGTAAAGGGTACATGGGGATCATACACAGAAATATAAAGAAGGCGCTTCTTTTCAGGATTTTCCTTTGGTGATAGAGATTCGATCATTCCCGTTCTTCGCTTTTTGATCACTTTAATCGGCACACCCGCCGCAATGGCATAATCGGGAATATTTTTATTCACGACCGAACCGGCACCGATTACAACGCTCTTCCCAATTGCGACACCATCAAAGACTGAAACATGGGCCCCCAACCATCCGCCGGATCCGACCTGTATCCCCTTTGAAGATCGCTTCTGATAAAGAACCGGTACTTCGGGATCATCAAAATGATGGGTCCCCCCGACAAGGTAACAATAGGCCGCCAAGAGCACATCCGCTTCTATTTTCACCTCGCTGGCAGAAAAAATGAGACAATTCGAACTGATGTTCACATTATCCTTGAGTATGATATCACCATTTTTGCAGTTTAAAATGGATCCTCTGCCGAGAAACACGCCATTCCCGATAAAAATACCCCGATTGTCCGATCCTTTGGCATCAAGCACACACTGGTCATCAATCACAACATTATCACCGATAACTATTTTTTGGGGATGTCGTAACACGACGCCCAACCCAAAACTGACATTCCGGCCAACCTTGCCCAACAGCACCGGATAAAGCTTGCTCCTGAGAAAAAGGCCGAGTGCCCCCGGCACCCAGCTCGCACACAGCATGATTAATTCATATTTAAAAAGTTTGAAAAATCCTTTTTCACCCAGAATAAGCTCCTGGTATTTTTTTAGCTTACCCCCCTTTTTTAAAAATTCTTTCTGAATTTCGATTGTATCGTTTTTAATCATTTTTCCTTAGCCTAAAAGTCCCTGTTCTCGATACCATTCCGCAGTCCGCTTGATGCCGGTATATAAATCGATTTTGGGTTGATATCCCAATATTTGCTTCGCTTTATCAATACTGAAAGCGCGATCTTTCATGAAGAAATCAACCCGCCGCCGATAGAGAGGCGGATTGATCCTGATAGGTCTGCACAAAAATTCACAGAGAGCACCAGCCAGCCATACAGGCCAGATAGGAATATGCTGTCTCGAAAGGGGCTTGCCCAGCACATCGGCGATTATCTGGACAAGTTCCTGCAATGTGGTGTACTGTTCCCCCGCCAATGTAAATATTTCTCCTTCAATCCCCGGTGTAAGCCCGACCAATAAAATACCATCGATCAAATCATCGATATAGGTGAGATGGTATAACACTTCGCCCGACCCGAACATGCGAAATTGCCCCTGATTGATATAGCGGAAAAGCTTCAGAAATCGCATATCACCAGGACCATAAATACCCACCGGCCGAAAAACAATACCAGGCAATCCTTCATTCTTGAAAAAATGTAACGCAAGAAGCTCACCCTCCATCTTGGATCGCTGGTAATGATCGCCAGGACGATAGGGTGCACCTTCATCGGCGGGAGGATTTCTGATTTCCCCCTGAACACCAACAGTGCTGCAGTGAACAAATCGCTTGACATTTGCATCACGCGAAACTTCCAATAAATTTTTCGTCCCTTCTACATTCACATCCCAGAATGTTTTTTTCGGAATGTTCTCCTCTCGATAAACAGCAGCGATATGATAGACCAGATCAACATCCTGGACAGCGGGAATCAGAGACTGTTTATCTCTCAAATCGCCTGTAATCACCTGGATTCCTGATTTTTCTAAATCTGCTGTATCGAATCCCTGAAGTGTCAAACCCCGGACAGCATGTCCTTCTCGTATAAGGCGTCGGCAGAGATGACCACCCGTATAACCGGTAACCCCTGTTACCAATACAGTGTCCATCAGCTATTCCTTTGAAGCACCGTGTGGTACATAAATGGCATTTACTTCTTCAATCTCCCGTTTTATCCTCTCTTGATTCCATCCATATTCTTGAGCCATGATTTCAGCACAGGCCTGAATGGATTCTTTTCCCGGACGTTGCCCCGAACCCAGATCCGTTCGACGCAGGACGACGTCCGCCAGTTTTTGAGCCATTTCTTCTCGAACACCATGAATAACCTCAGCTATGAGCAATTCCTTCGAACCGGGGATCAGGCTGGATAAATCGGGCTTTTCACGACCGTACTGGAGTATGCGTGGATATTCTGATCCGTAGTTGTAAACGAGATGATCAATCACTTCAGCACTCAAACGATCCGAATGCTGGCGATGCGCCTCCTTTTTAAAGTCATTGAAAAGTTCGATATCACTCCCGATAAGATGCGTTTCATGGGATCGAGATCGTCTTCCCTTTTTGCCTAATTTCTGCAAAACCAGACCGATTGCCTTTTCAGAAACATCTCTGGCCGTTGTAAATTTCACACCGATCAGACTGATCAAACCCTCTATACCGTCCTCTCTGTGGTGATCGATGATCCGATAATGTTTTGTAAGTTTGACTTCACCTGTTTTTGGATCCACACCATCCATGGGAAGAAACCCCTTGTGGTAATATTCAATCTCTTCCCGACGAATCGAAGCATTTGGGAACGCTTTTTTAATCTCGTCCAAAAATATCTGAATTTCACTCTCTTGTATACTGCTTTCATCAGGACTCCCATCGTAAGGAAGATGTTTTGTCCCGATTAACGTAAATTGGCGCCACGGGGAAAAGAACAAAATACGGGTTCCATTGTACATTGTCTGATTCGCACGTTGAAATTGAAATCGGTTGGGCAAGCCCACGGCACAACCTGAAAACAACCGACGACGTACAATCAGATTCATGGCTGTGGAAAGTTGAAAACGCTTTCCCCTTGAATCAGGAGTAATCGGATACAACATTTGATCAACCCATCCCCCACAACAATTGAGTACCATTTTTGATTTTATTTCGAACTTCTGACCGGTTAAGACATCACAAACCCGAATCCCAACTACTTTTTGATTTTTCATCAGAAATCCGGCTGCTTTCACATAATTGGCTACACTGGCTCCTTCCCTGGCAGCAGAGAGTATAAAAGAAATCAACAATCGGTCTGAATTGTACATCTGGGCATCATACCACAAGGCGCCGCCATTAAAGCGATGGCTATCAATTTGGGGGATCCATTCTCGACATTGATTGAAGGAAAGGACTTTACCTTCTGGAATCCGCTTCTCTGGATCGGCCAGATGGTTGCGATCAAAACCAATAAGATCATTCATCCACATCGCCATTCGCATGATTCCCTTCCCCTTCATTATATGGCCGTAGGTCGGCATGAGACAGGGAAGCGGATGCACAAGATGCGGCGCTATGGTCATCAATATCCGACGCTCCCTGATGGATTCACGCATACGTTTAATATCCAGTTGTTGCAGATATCGTAGACCACCGTGAATCGTTTTGAGACTGTTCGCCGATGTCCCTCCCCCAAAATCACCCTTGTCGATCAAGGCCACAGAAAGCCCGCGAAGAACCGCATCCCATGCGGCAGTGGCACCATAGATACCACCACCCACAATGACGAGATCATAAATCCGATCGGATAATTTCTCAAGTTCTCTTTTCACGAACACCTTTCTTGCATTTAGCGAAAAGCTATAGCCATAATATGCCAGCCTGTTTTTCGAACCAGGGGTTTCGGAATCCTATTAAATATCCCGACAAAAATAGAATTAAAAAGAAATCCCTTCAATCCATGATGAAGACGCGATTGAACGGGAAATCGTTCTGGAACAATTTGAACATCAGAAAAAGCCGACAACATATTTTTAAATTCGCCGATTGAATATTTTTTTAAAACTGGGGCATCTTCGTGTTCCAGTCCCACTTTAAAAAATTTTGACATGATATTGAGCCATCCCTTGCGGTTATAAACCATACCAATAAACGTCCCGCCGGGTTTCAGTACGCGATATGCCTCTTCGATCATCCGTGAAGTATCTGCTGTGTATTGCAAAACACCGTGAGCATAAACCACATCAAAAGAATGGTCTGCAAATTCCAAGTTCTCACCATTCATGACCCGAAGATCTGCTTTTAGGTGATTCCATTTGAAATTCTTTTTAGCCAGATCGATGGCTGTCTCCGAAAGATCCACACCGGTAACCCAAGCATCTCCCCGAGCAAAACGCACCAAATCGAGTCCAACACCACAACCGATTTCCAATACTTTTTTCCCACGATATCCTGAAAAATCGACAACTCTGGGGAGATAACGCAATTTATCAAAACGATATTCATCCAAATCTTGAAAAAATCCTTCTGTGCCAACGGAATGCTGCGCAATTTCCAAATCGTGTATATGGTCGTTCCAATACTGCTTAATTTTTGTGATCATCTCTTGTTGTTTCAGGTCGCCAGACTCATCTTTCATTGGTTCAAATCCACTCATTATGAAAATGACTATAAAATTCTATTGAATAAAACTTTAAATTTAATAATTTATTCTATTATATACAAGCTTTAATAAGTTTTATCCCTGTTTCATCTGTCTTTACCGTAAAGGTCATACCACTGTTCAAACACAATCAATGCCCAGAGTTGATGACTGTGATTTTCTTTTCCTTTAAGATGTTCGTCGATAAGATGTGAAACATACTCCGAATTGAAAAATCCCTGCTTTTCAATCCTGTTTGGACTGAGGAGATCCAGCATCATCGGTTTTAAATCGTTGCGTATCCAGTTTTTGATGGGGATGCTAAATCCTTGTTTGTCTCGATTCTTCACCTCTCTGGGCAGATGGTCCCAGAATGTCTTTTTCAATAATATTTTTGAATCACCCCCTTTTAATTTCAAATCGGGCGGTAGAGTAAATGTGAACTCTACCACCCGATGATCCAAATAGGGGACTCTGGCCTCCAACGAGTTCGCCATAGACATTCTGTCTACTTTCACCAAAATATCATCAACCAGATAGGTGTTCACATCAATGTATCCGGTTCGTGTGACATCATCCTGCCCGTCAACCATTGAACTGTATTGAAAAATAAAATCATATGGATCCGTCTGCCTGATGGTCTCCAGAACATGATCCGAAAAGAGATTCTGCCTTTCAAGCTCTTGAAGAAACACCATCCAGCGGGCATGATAAAGCGACTTCGGCAAACGGGTTCCCTGAATAAAACGTTTATAACTGTTGATCACTCCCTTTTTTTTATCTGTTGGAGGCAACCGTTTTGCCAATAATTCAAAGATCCTGCTTTTCACGATTTTGGGCAACCGGTGATAAAATCGACGATCAAAACAATGCGCCCGATAGGTGTCATATCCTGCAAACAGCTCATCACCGCCATCACCGGAAAGGACAACGGTGACAAAATCGCGGGCCATCTTTGAAACGAGGTAGGTGGGAAAGATGGAAAAGTCACCAAAAGGCTCGTCAAATTGTTTGATTAATTTTTCAGTGAGATCGAGTGCTTTGGCCTCAATGGTAAATTCATGATGGTCCGTATTGTATTTTCGGGCCACGGCGCGTGCATAGGTTAACTCGTTGTATGACGATTCCTTAAAACCGATTGAAAATGTTTTAACAGGCTCTTTGACGAGACCTGCCATCAATGAAACAATGATGGATGAATCGATACCACCTGACAGAAAAGCACCCAACGGCACATCCGATACCAGCCGAAGACGCACCGAATCTTCGAGCAGCTCAAATAACCGGAGACGGGCTTCATGCTCATCCCATGGAATCACCTGGGGAGACAATCTCCAATAAGGCTTTATCTGGACTTGGCCCTCATGCCAGGAAAGCCAATGTCCCGGTGGTAATTTTCGTATGTGTTTAAAAATAGATCTCGGAGAGGGGATATACTCAAAGGTCAAATAATTATTCAACGCTAGCAAATCGATATCTCGATGGATGTTCGGAGCCTGAAGAATGGCTTTAATTTCTGAACCAAATACGAATTTTTCTTCATCCTGATAATAGTAGAGGGGCTTGATACCGAGACGGTCCCGAGCAAGAAAAAGTTTCTTTTGATGATGATCCCATAAACCAAATCCGAACATACCGTTCAACTTTTCACAAATACGGATCCCCCAACGCTCATATCCATGAAGGATCGATTCTGTATCACTTTTCGTACGAAACATATGCCCTGATTTCTCAAGCTCGGCTCGCAGTTCCCTATAATTATAGATTTCACCATTGAACACAATCCATATCGATTCATCTTCATTACTGAGAGGTTGATGCCCACCTGTCAAATCAATAATGGACAGACGGCGCATGCCAAGACCGACATGATTTAAAATCACCTGTCCTTCATCATCCGGTCCCCGATGAACCAGAGTATGGCACATCTTTTTTAGAATAGATGCTTCAGGCTGTCTGATTCCATCTCGATAGAGTATACCACAGATACCACACATCCTATGCCATCCTCACCATCACCCGGTGGAGAGCCATGTTCATTTTTTCAACATAAGCCCGATAACTGTAATTCTCTTTGACCCATTGCGCACTTCTCTTTCCGAGACGTTTAGCCTGTTTTTTGTCTGTTGCCGCTGAAATAATGCCTGCAGCAAGCTGCTCGGGTGTCGGGTCGACAAGTACAGCCACTTGATCATTCAAAACCTGAGTGTGTGTCCGCAGACGGGTAGCCACAATTGGAACTCCAGAGCGTAAATAAGAATAAATTTTAAGTGGGGTGTTCGTACCTGCGATTCTGGGAGAGACCAACACATCTGCACAACGAATATAACTGTTGACTTCTTCGGGTGGAACCTGTCCCGTAAAGAAAATGGCATCTTCTATTTGGGATTTTATTTTCACGATATTTTGATAATGGGCAATCTGCTCTGGATGTCCGCCTACAAAAAGAAAGACTGCCGATTTTACCTTTTGAATCACACTCTCAACACTTTCAATCATCAGATCAAGACCCTGATAGGGTTCGAATGTACCGGTGTAAAGGATAACCTTTTTCCCCTGTAAATTGAGATCTTGAGATATTTGAGTTGATATATCCTTTTCACCAAAAATCATTCCATAATCGATGATATTCTCAATCAAGATTAAGTATTTGTATGAAAAGCGCTTTTTGACGTATCGATAAAGATCAGGACATATCGTCAGAACGCAATCTGCATATTTCAAAACGTTTTTCTCAAGCATCTCAAATACGCGAATCACAATCTTCGATCGGGTAAATTGAAAATTGGATAACTGCTGCGGAAGACTGGAATGCATATCATAAAGATGCGGTTTTTTAAAAATCCGTGAGATGACCATACCCCAAAAGCCAGCCTCTTCGTGTGTATGAATGAGATCATAATGGTTTCTTGAGAGACAAACGACCGTTTTAATAATCAAACAAAAATCCAGTGGAATTTTTTTCAGTGATGGACCAATTTTTATCTTACCAATGCCTGGGATTCTGTGTATTCTGTATATTCGCAAACCCGGAAGCTTAACATCTCTACCAATCGGATAGGTGAGTAAATCGACACGGTGTCCCATATCTGAAAAAGCCTTTAAGCGACCTACTACGCTTAAAGGCGTGCCACGAGGTTCGAAAATTGGCTCCGGAGCAATCATCAATATCTTCATTGAATCATCCACAACACCAAAAAACGGTTTATGTAACCGGAATCATTTTTCTTGTTACAGTTCATCCCTTTTTCTCCCCAATAGTACTGGTTCATTCTGCAACGCATGTGAGTCAAGATCTCCAGATAAACTTACCACAGAAATACGATCATCTCCTAACAAACTGGATAACAAATGGATGCGTTGAATCGTCTTTCCAACTTGACTATAAACAAAGAATCCACTCATTATTGTTATCTTTTTGATTCTTATAGTATTTCATTTCACCTTTGAATCTGAATTGTCTATCCATTTTTACATCTCTTTAATCACTTCTCCATTTACGAAATATCTGAATGAAGATCCATCAATAAATAAAATTCACTCGAAAAACAGTGTTGCACAAAGTATACCCCCCTGCCCAAATGGAAAATGAATGTAACAACTGAATGGAGTTTTAGGCAGCACCATAACCCGTTAAAACAACAAAAACGGTACGGACAAGTATTTTAAAATCCAACCACAGAGAAAAATGATCAATATACCAGAGATCCATCTCCATCCATTGCTCAAAATCAATTTTATTCCTTCCGCTGACTTGCCAGATACAGGTTAATCCCGGTTTCATGCTGAGACGTCTCCGCTGCCAAGTTTCATACATTTCAACTTCATCGGAAAGAGGCGGACGTGGACCCACCAAACTCATATCACCCTTGAGAACATTGAAAATTTGAGGATATTCATCAATGCTGAACCTTCGCATAAATCTACCAAATCGAGTCACTCGAGGATCCCTTTTCATTTTAAAGACAGGTCCATTCATTTCATTTTGTCTTTTTAATTCTTTTTTTCTGACTTCCGATCCAACATACATAGATCGAAATTTATATAATGTAAATTTTCTTCCGTTGAGTCCACAACGTGTTTGACGGAAAAAGATGGGTCCCCTGGAAGTTATTTTGACGCCTATAGAAGCAATTAAAAAAACAGGAAACAACAGAATCAGGAATAGTGTAGCAATAAAAATATCAAAAATCCTTTTAAAAAACAATTGCCATTCTTTGGCCATAGAAGTCTGAAACATGATGAGAGGAATTCCCGCAAATTCAGACTGACGAATTCGAGCCAATTTCGGTTTAAATAAATCAACTGAAATGGCTGTATCGATCCCCTCTCTCTCACAGTGATTGATCGCTTCTTCGATTCGATTCAGCCACATTCTTGGAACCACGAAAATCACCCGATCAATTACAAATTCACGGAGGATCCGAGGAATATCTCTAATACGACCAATCACTTCATAATCCATAATACTTTTACCCAATAATTTTGGATCATCATCGATCAAACCAATAATTTTCAATCCCCAGTTCGAATGCGCTTTAACAAGATTAATAAATTCTTGGGCCCGCTTTCCTGTTCCAACGATAAGCATATTAACAAGACTGTATCCCTGCCGAAATGTATAATCCAAAAACCACCGCCATAAAGCTTTCTCAATACCCAGGCATATCACTCCTGTTATTGCAAAAACGGCGACGTAAAGTCTACTCGTCAAGGTCATTTTGAGAAGAAAAACGACATATCCCAAAACAATAACCGACACGATACATGTCCGAAATACTTTCCAAAGAATTTCAAGAAAAATTTTAGTTCGAAATCCTACATAAACACCATCAATTGACATTAAACTGATCCACACAGGAATCGTAATCAGAACGAGCCAAATATGATTCTCTAAAAAATATAGAGCCCCATCCAATGATATTTGTGTGGCATATGCCATGCCTCCCGTTGTCAAGAATGGTCTTATCAAAAGGGTAATAAAATAGGCGATGATAAAAGATATCATAATCATAATAACATCTGTTATTTTCATCAAACGAATAAAAAATATTTCTTTCTCTCGAACCATACTTACACCCTTGAATCCGATTCCTGAACATACCACTCAATAAATTTCTCAATGCCTTTTTGAATAGACACTTTTGGATAAAAATCCAATTCGGCTTTGGCTTTTTGAATATCTGCATATGTAACAGGGACATCACCTGGTTGATCGGGAAGTGATTTTATTTTGGCATTTTTACCTAATGCATTTTCCAGCAGACGAACAAGATGTTTCAATTCAATTGTTTGCGACTCACCCAAATTATAAATATGATATCCTTTACACCTGTCAATTGCGTTTTCTATACCATCCACAATGTCTGTTATATAGGTATAATCTCTACGACTTGTCCCATTTCCAAAAAAGGGAATTTCTTTTTCTTCTGAAATGAGTCTTGTAAATGTATATATCGCCATATCGGGTCGCTGTCTCGGACCATAAACAGTAAAAAATCGAAGACAGGTTACTGAAATAGAATAAAGATAAAAATAAGTGTATGCCAATAATTCACCAGCTCTTTTTGTAGATGCATAGGGCGAAATAGGGCAATCTACGGAATCATCCTCACTGAAGGGAACTTTGCTATTTTTACCGTAAACAGAGGAAGATGAAGCAAAAATAAATTTAGAAACTTGGAATTGTGAGCTCATTTCTAATAGATTTAAAGTACCTTCGACATTGACTTTTTGGTAAAGATGAGGTTGTTGAATAGACGGACGAACACCCGCTCTGGCAGCCAAATGAACGATAGCATCAAAATGCGTATTTTTGAACAGATCTTGAAGAAGTTTTTTGTCTAAAATATCCCCCTCGACCAACCGATAATTCGGATGTCTTGACACTGTAACAATATTTAGACGTTTTATTCTTGGATCATAATACGAATTAAAATTATCTAAACAAACAACATCATCACCTCTTTCAATCAAACGTTCACAAAGAAAAGATCCGATAAAACCGGCTCCGCCAGTGGCAAGAACACGCATGATTTATTCCTTAATATCGATAGTAGCTATAACCCTCATGAGCAACCTCAACGCCAGCGCAATTGAGAATCGCACCGATCACTTTTGCTTCCACATTTTGAAATAGCTCCAATTTCCGTTTTATATCTTCTCTGTGCGATTTACCGGCTCTGATTAAAACAGCAACGCCATCAACAAGGGTCCCCAAAATGATAGCATCCGTAGCAGCCAAGAGAGGTGGAGTATCAAAAATAACAAAATCATATCGCTTGGTTATTCCCTCGATAAATCTTTTCATTCTGATCGAACCCAAAAGCTCAGATGGATTGGGTATAAGAGAACCACACGTAATTAAAGATAGATTCGGGATATAGGTTTCATTGATAACATTATCAAAAGATACAACACCAGTGAGATAATTGGTAAAACCCGGTTTCTTGGGGCAATTAAAACTGTTGTGCAATACGCCACGTCTCAGATCTGCATCAATCAAAAGAGTTTTTGATTTCTGTTGGGCCATTGTAATAGCCAAATTCGCCGCAGTAAATGATTTACCCTCTCCGGGTGAAACACTTCCAATAGCAATAGACCGAATAGGACCAATATTCTTTGAAAAAATAAGATTTGTACGTAATGACCGGTAAGCCTCACCCACAGGTGTTGGGGAATAATCATGCGTCACAATTTGTGAACTGATACTCTTCGCCTTCTCAGAATCCTGAAGTTCATAATCATCAAATTTGACTTTGGGAATAACACCCAACAGAGGCAGTTTCAAGTAACGTTTTACATCCTGGTGTGTTCTGATCCTTTTATCTGCTATCTCCCAGATAACGGCCATCACAATCCCGAGGAGAAATCCCAATACAGCTCCCATAAAGGCTTTGGTGATTTTATCTCCGGTTCGCGGAGCCGAAGGAGGTAAAGCTGGATCAATGACGTATGCATTTTCTGAAATAACAGCCTCAGACAGCTCAGCTTCTGTAAATTGCCTGAGATACAAATTGTATATATCCTCATTGACTCTCCTCTGCCTTTCAAGTTTAATCAATTTCAAATCCTCTTCAGGAAACGTATCCAATTCTTTTTGAAGTTCTTCCATCTGATCTTCGATTTGAGTAATCTGTCTATCCAATTCTATTAATTTATTCTTCGCCAATGATACAATCCTATCTTCAAGAAATAACAATCTCGCATTACTTTCAATAACTTCTGGGTTCGTTTCTGGCAAATCTCTGTCCCAACGCAATCCTCTTATGAATTGCCTTTCATCTTCATATTGTTGTCTGATCAATTCCATATCGGAATCACCATCAAAAACCTCATTTTGAGCGATTTGTCTATATACATAAGGCGCATCGATATCCATATTAAAATCGGCGGATGTAAAATCCATCAGTCCCAAACAAAAAATCAATTCATTGCGGAAAGTAGCCAATCTTGTACTGTCACCATGTATTGCATTTAATCGATTGATTGTATCCTGTGTTTCTTGGTCAAGTCCCATTAAGTGTTCATTTCTGAAAGCTTTCAGTTGGCTGTCGTATTTATCGAGCTCTTGTTGCACCACTCTTAATTGATTTTCTAGAAAATTACTAAAAGCACGACTATTTTCATCCCTCATTTCAGAACTTTTCTCTATTAAGATTTCGGCCAACATATTTACAGTTTGAGCCAAAAGTACTGGATCTCGATCCGCTAAGTAGATACCAATTTGATTATTTAAAGGTGGATTTGACCAAATACTTAATCTCGACTGAAGCGATCGTGAAGTCGATTGAAAGTGATGAATCCTAAAAGTCACATCTGTGTGATTGATCACTGCGTTTGGATTTAAGGAGAAAGAAAATCCATTGTAAGATACAGTATCTTCAATAAAGCGTTCAACTTGGAGGCTGTCCAACAGATCTGATTCAAAATACAAGGCACAGATGTTCGTAGGATAAAAACGCAATGTATAAGTTCCTGGCACGGGTTCTTTCGTTGTCGAAAAGATTTTAAAAACATCCTGTCGGTTAATGAATGGTTGATCTTCCTGCTGAATCAACTCAACCGCCAATCCGAGTGTTGCAGTCACCTCTTCGGCAAATGTACGGCTCTGCAACCGTGCAATACGGCTTTGTACAAGACTTTCCGGAACACCCCCAATATTTTCAAAGTGGATAATTACCTCGGTATCATAAATGGGTGGTTGTCTTTTCAAATAAAGAACCCATGGAATAGTAATCCCTAAAAAAGCAATTCCAATTAACCACCACCTCCGAATGATTCCCTTTAAATATCGAGAAAAATCAATACTTTCTTCACTTTCAACCGGATCTTCAAAAAAATTATCCATTCCAACTCCTCATAATGTATCCAAACGGGACAACGGTTGATCACCAATATCCTGATCTCAATCTAAGATAAAGCAAAACCATTGAGGCAAGAAGATTGATGATATTGATATAAAAATAGAAATCCATCCGACCCTGAGCAGGAGCAATAATTTGATCCCCCGATTCTATACCTGCATCTTCGAGTGAATACCCTTCCTCGAAGCTTTCCAGCAGATTTTTTTTCACAACCTTACCCCCTCTTTCCACCACCATACCTGATAAGTCACAATTGTACGTCGGCCCACCAGCCAATGTAACCAGATCATGAAGCGAAGCGGATGGATCAATACGATAAGCTCCTGGTCTTTGAAAAGCACCCTGCATCGTCACCCGAATCAGGGGGCGAACACTGACATAGAGATTTTTCATGTATGCTTCAAGTTTCTCCCTCAGGCTTTGCATCAGCTCAACCTCCGTTAATCCGCTCACCCGTACTTCTCCAATAAGTGGCATAATAATATAACCCCTTGAATCAATTCCATAATCACCGCTCAGGATATCATTACCCACCGCTTCCAGATCCAATTTCATGACCTGGATCCTAACAGCATCTCCTGGTCGAAAAATAGTCAACGTCTTGGCGGTATTACTCCATTGATAATCGGTCGTCAATTGTGCATTCAACAGTGATGAAAATGATCCTCCTAACAGAAATTGACCTATGATAAAATATTTAAAAACAATCCGCATGATGTTACATTTAGGAACAGACATTCATAAATCCCTTCCGTGTTTAATTATAATTACACAAATCCATTAAATTATTGCAAATAATATACCATGAAAAGACACCCTAATTCTATAAAAAAACATCCGTTGAACTCACCGGATGTTATGATCATTCCTGTTCCTAATTCACCACTTCTCATTTAACGAGAACGATAAAAACGATACCGTTTTCCCTTCGTTTCGAGATTCAACTTTTTAAGGAGCGAATACATTCGAAACCAACCAATCTGAACCAAACCATATTTTTTCGTTCTTAATTGTTCACAAATCCCCTTGGTCCCCCAAAATGGATTCTCGATAACAATCATTTTGATTTTTTCCATTAATGGCAAATCTTTTAATGGAATCGTTGGATTTGATGAATGGGTGTTTGTCCTCTTCTGCGCGTATTTGAGAGCAGTGACAGCTTGGATATTTGAAAAATCTGAAGGTTCTTTTTTAATTGGTTGTCTTAATTCAAAATCTATATTTGAGATATCAATTCCACGGATAATGTCAAACTCGTCTATAGCCTCTTCTATCGAATCGTAATAGTTGAGAATTTTATTAAATTCCAACATTTCAAATACTTCAAAGACTTCATAACTCATTTGAACGATCTTTAAATCCCCTCCCCGATCCTTGATATTTTTTATCTCACTCACAAAAACACCCCACCCTGCACTACTGATATAGGTAACCCCTCCGAGATCTGCAATAATGAGGTATTTTTTTTCCTTTATTAGTTTCTCAATAACTCTTGCCAATTCCTGGCAAGTTGTTGTATCCACATATCCTAAAATCGTTATCAAAGCAATATCAAATCGTGCACCGACATCATTGACTGAGATCTTAATTCCCTGCATGAATATCCTTTATTGATCAAAAATAAACAACCTATGATTAAAAGAAATTGATTACAATTTATTTTTTCCTTGAAATGCATTTACTGTATAATTGAATATACTTCTTTGATGAAATATTCCATGAAAAATCTTCTCGCATACCGTTTTTCATAATTTTAAACCATAGCTTTTTATTTGAATAGGTGGCTACAGCTCGTTTAACGGCTCTTAAAACATCACTGCCATTGAAACGGTTAAAAACAAAACCTGTTCCCTTCCCAGTTTCTGGATGAAACGTCTTTATTGAATTGTATTCCTCTCCCTTTGAATATACAATAGGGACACTACCATATTTTAGACAAGACAATTGATCTAATCCATGTGTATCATATTTTGAAGGAACAAGAACAATATCTGCCCCTGCTTTAATAAGATGGGCTGTTGAAAGATCATAAACCAGATCAATTCCCAATCGATCACTATATTTTTTCTTGACCTGCTTAAAAAACTGATAATAGGCTTTAATCTCTTGTCCGATAAGAATTAAAACAATATTCATCTCCATCAACTTGCCAATGATCTTTTTCATGAGTGCCAAGCCTTCATCATCTATTATATTGGAGATAATAGCGAGTACAGCCGTCTCCTCAGAATAAGGAATATGATATTTTTCTAAAAGAGCACGTTTATTCTGTTGTTTACTGCCAATGTCTTTAATACCATACTTAAAGGGTATCAAATTATCGACTTCAGGATTCCAAACACTATAATCGATTCCACTTGAAATACTGTAATATTTTTCACGACGGGAATTGAGTACTTCCTCCATGTTATACTTGTTATTTTTGTTCGGCTGATGCGGTGTGCTATACTTGTTGCTCACGATATTAACTGCATCGGCATAAACAATTCCCGCTTTTAAAAAACTGCAGTGCCCATGAAATTCAATACCACTTCCTGGAAAAACAAAATTTCCATTGACACCCATATACGACAGACAATTTGGATGAAAGTTCCCCTGAGAATTAAAATTATGGACGGTAAAAAGTGAGGAAGTATGATGAAAAAAGGGATTGTCCTTATTCATTGTTTTGAGAAAAAAGGGTATCAAACCGGACTGCCAATCATTACAGTGAATGACATCAGGTTGCCATTGCAGTTTCGTCAACGTTTCCAAAACACCCTTGGAAAAAAGAATAAATCGACGGTCATTATCTTGATAATCTTTCCCGTTTTTATTATCCACATAGAGGCCATCCCTAAAAAAAAATGGTTTATAATCAATAAAATATATTTGCACTTTCGAATTTGGAAGAAAAGCCGATTTTACATTGATGCGGACGGTCTCATCTCCCAGAGGGACATCAATATCTTGAAGTCGAATCACATCGCGAAGAACATACTTGCGCTCATTCACAATTCGATATTGTGGTGTAATGACGCGCACATCATGTCCCAAATCCTTTAAGGCTTTTGGAAGCGCTCCTCCCACATTTCCCAGCTCGCCCGTATTGGTAAATGGAGCGACCTCTGAAAAGACCATTAATATTTTGAGCATACTCTTCATAAATTCCCCTCAAATGACCCTATCGATATACTGTAAAATAAAGAAGGCGCCACCCACCCCAATCTCACTGCAGTTCCGATATATACCGGTTGGCCTGACTAACATATTCACTTGTGGGATAATTATCAATTAGCTTCTGAAACTCTCTTATTGCTCTTTCATTATCGTTTAAGCGGGCATAACAGAGTCCCAACTTTAACTGAGCATCAGCATCTTTATTCGAATTGGAAAAAGAAAACACTTTTTCAAAAGAAACAATGGCCTGTTGATATTGTCCCAAACCGTAATAGCATTCCCCAATCCAATATTGACAGTTATCCGAAAGGGTATGCCTGCTGTTTACGGTTAAAAGATCTTCAAATTGCTGAATGGCTTCTCTGTAATTACGAGAATTATATTCTTTAAGAGCAATATTATAGCGATCGGTAAACGTCGTTGCTTGTAATACGGGCTCTACACTTTCTCGAGATTGGGTTGTGCTTTGTGTAGTCCCTTGTTGTCCTGAAGAAGACACACTTTCTCTTTGAGCTGTCGTTCCTGCGAGACTTGACTCTTGCGCTTGAAGCACTTCTTGTTCACTTTCCAATTGCTGAATCTTCGATTCAATACTGGATCTATCTGTTGCTGTTTGTTGATTGGTGGCTGGTTTGGTTTCTTCTGTGACTCCCAATAATCTCAAAACGTCATCTTCTGCGATCGTTTCTTCCTCTGTGGTTCTTGCCTTTGTATCTGTCAATCCAAGGAGCTCATCAATATCTGCTACACTTTCTACTTCTGTTTCCTGCTGTGTTGTACTTCCCGTTGTAGCACATCCGATAAACCATATTAGACTGCATGTAATAAAGCTCATAAAAAATAAACGCATATATTTCATTGTATCCATGGCCCCTTCTCCTCTCATTCTTAAATCTGAAGATTTGATCCTTTAATGTATTGAAAATAATTGAAAAAATCAAGATTTTTTCAAACCTAATGATCTATCTTTTTTCAATTTGATAAATAAAATAAGCCCAATCAAAAACATGAAAAAAGAAATCAACTGATTGAACGTTAATGTTAATCCTATAAAGCGAAATGTAACCGAAGCTTCATAATAACGAACAAAATCGACTGCAAAACGGAATATCCCATAAAGTATAAAAAATAGGGAAGATAAAAGGCCATCTACACGGGGTTTTCTATCAAACAAGAGAAGAGCGCATAAAATAATCAAACCGTAAAGTGAAGAATATAACTGGGTAGGATGAATGGGTTGAGAAGGAAAAGTCACTCCTGCCGGACTTCTTAAGGGAAAAACAACAGCCCAAGGTAAATCACATGTTTTGCCATAACAACATCCGGCCAAAAAACAACCAATGCGGGTTAAGAAAATGCCAAGAGCAAACGAAGGTGCAAAGACATCAAAAAGTCGTAAAACCGGAATTTTTTTTCTTCGACAATATAGAAAAATAGCCAAAAGAGCCAGGACAACACCACCCAACATCGATGTTCCCCCAATGCCAATCTCTCCCGAGCTCTGGATAGGATTAAATGTATCGGTCCAATGTCCCCGAAATTCATCCACATGTGTCACAACATAAAGTAATCGAGACCCAACAATGGCACAAATAACCACGATGATAGACACATCCATCACATGGTTACGCTCAAGATTTCGTTTCTTAACCCGATATATGGACCAATAGATCCCTATCAAAAAGGAAAGGGCCAACATAAGACCATAGGAGTGAATCTGAAATCTGCCAAAACTGATCAATGTGGGATACATAATTATCATTCCTCCCTATAATGAGATTAATACTTATACCGCTGACTGGATACATTCATGGCCAAACCCATGAGGATTAAAGTCATGAAAAGTGAAGATCCTCCATAACTTAGAAAAGGAAGAGGCAATCCTGTGATGGGCACAAGCCCAACCGTCATACCAATATTCACAAAAAATTGAAAAGCAAGAATAGAAACAGATCCAGTGACCACCAAACCAGCGAAATCATTTCGTGCTGTTCTTGCTATGTGGAGCAGATGATAAAAGAGAAATAAAAACAATGTCAAAGCCACCATAACACCAAGAAATCCAAACTCTTCCCCAAAAACAGAAAAAATAAAATCTGTATGTTGCTCCGGCAAAAAGCGAAGTTGAGTTTGCGACCCTTGCATAAAACCTTTACCCAAAATATTTCCCGAACCGATGGCCACTCTGGATTGAATGGCTTGATATGCCGCTCCGTGAGGATCCGTCTTTATCCCTAAAAAAATGAGAATACGTTGCTGTTGATACGGCTCAAACGTTGACCACACAACAGGTGCCAGTAAACCTAAAAAAAGACTGATACCTGTGATACATAACCTTTTCCACCATCGAATTTTTTTAATAAAGAATCCTGCCCATAATATAACCAAAAAACCAATAAAACTGAAAAGATGAAAACCCGATACCAAAGCAAAAAAAGGAACAAACAGATAAAATATGATTTTCCATGTAATACCTGCCCATACGACCATAAAAACAAAAATGGCAAAAAATACAGATGCGGTACCTACGTCAGGTTGTTTTAAAATCAAAAGAACAGGCAAAATGATCAAACTCAAAGCAATGAGAAACTGTCTCCAATTTAAATGACCCTCCTTTTTTTGAGATAAATAATGTGCAAGTGCAAGCACTGTGGCCACTTTTGACAATTCAGAGGGCTGAAATTGGAAACTTCCAAAGGAAATCCAGCGATGAACCTGTCCGGACGAAGCAAACAGAACAACCAACAAAAGAACAAGAGAGAATAGGTACCCTATATATGCACCCCGAAAGAACAACTGAAACGGTATGAATAAAATAATAATAAATAGAATAAATCCCAAACAAAACCATACAATTTGTTTCTCGAAATCCGTAGACAGAGAAACTGTTTCTCTACCTGCCATAATGCTGTAGAGACAGAGAAATCCGATAAAAAGAAGAGACAACATCTCTAATAAGAGAACGTAATCCAACGATAAATTTTTTAACCGACTGATATACTGTCTCTTCATAGAATAACCGATTTTCTAAAGAACCGTCGAATGATTTCACCCGCAATCGGAGCAGCCACTCCTCCCCCGCTTCCTCCATTCTCAACAACCAATGCAATCACAATTGCCGGATTATCCAGTGGTGCAAACCCGATGAACCAGGCATGATCTTCACCGTGGGGATTCTGTGCTGTTCCTGTTTTACCGCAGATTTCGATATCCGAAGACCATGCAGCCCTTCCCGTTCCTCCTAACTGATTAACCACCTGCCACATACCTTCTTTTAACTGTTGAAACACCGGTTTGGAGATTCCATTGACATGATTCATTTGAATGGGCTCTTTATTCCAATTCCCGGACCGATCCTGAATTGCCTGAACAACATGAGGTGTCGGATATTTTCCCTCCATACCGATAATCGTCGCCAAAATCGCCATCTGCATCGGTGTTACGAGCAAATCACCTTGACCGATCGATAGATTGACAACCATTCCCTTCCCCCACAATCCCCGACCATACTTTTCATCCAAATAGTTCCGATTCGGTAAAAGCCCTTCGTTCTCGCCGTCTAAATCGATCTGCGTTATTCTTCCAAATCCCAAATAACTGCTCAATCGCACCCATCGATCTACACCTACCTGCAATCCCAGTTGATAAAAAAAAACGTTACACGACTCTCGGATAGCATCGAGAATATTTATCGATCCATGACCTTCGGGTCGCCAGCAGGGAAACATACGCGTTCCAAGCCAAAATGTACCTCCACAAAATAATTCCTTTTGGGTATCGATTAGACCTGCTTCAAGTGCCGATGCAGCCGTAACCAGTTTATAGGTTGAACCGGGTGGAAGCTGAGCTTGTATCGTTCGGTTCAGAAGAGGTTTATCAGGATCGCTGCTCAGATTATCCCACGCTTTTTTTGATAATCCCCGGGCAAAGGGTTCCAGACTATAATCCGGCTTGCTGACCATTGTGAGGATTTCACCATTTTGAGGATCGAGTACAATAATCGCACCTTTCTGATCATTTAGGAGATCTTCCGCCAATCTTTGAAGATCCATATCCAAACCCAGTCTGATATTGGTTCCCGAAATGGGTTGGATATCTCTTTTCCCATTAAAATTTCCAACTTCTCTGCCATGAACATCTACTTCATGGTATTGATATCCCCTCTCCCCCCGAAGAATCGAATCATACCACTTCTCCACACCCGTCTTCCCGATCATATCACCCATTTTATAACCATTCCCATTCAGCACATTCAATTCTGATTCATTGATTTCACTCAAATACCCAATGAGATGACTGGCTCGAATATCCGTTGGATAGGTTCTTACCGGTTCGTGTTGATAAAAAACACCGGGCAAATCAAGCCTGGATTCCTCTATTTTAGACAGTGTTTCAAAATCCACGTCCCGCATAATACGAAGCGGTGTGAATAAGCCCGTTCCGGCTTGCAAAATGCGTTCCTTTATGTCTTGATCTGATAAACCCGTGATAGAGGAAATGCGTTCCACCATCTCTGGATGTTTATTCAACTCATAAGGAATGACGAAAAGAGAATAACTGGGACGATTATCCACAAGAATCCGATTGTATCGGTCAAAAATGAGCCCCCGATTGGCCGCAACCGATACCTGCCGCACACGATTACGATCCGACCAAGCCTCATAGATCGAACCACTCAGCACCTGTAACTGGAAAAAGCGCACGGACAGGATAATAAACAAGAAAATGATAATTCCCTTCAGGATGCGTTCCCGATTATGTCGATAAATATAGAAAGACACTATGAAGATCCTTTGTTATACTTCTTTTTCAAAAAACCGGTGATACTTCTAATCAAAATACTACAAAAAACGGTGTAGAAAACCGAAGGTATTCCATATCGTAAAGCCAATTTGAAAAAACTGCCAGCCGCATTTTGACTCACGACAACCAGATAAATGATCTGATGGACCAGTGATGCGATGAAGATGTTAATCCCGAAAATGACCATATTTTGATGATAATGGCTCCATGGAAACGAACAGGATAGATAACAAGCTATGGATCGTGATAAAGCAAAAACACCCAGCAAACCACCCTCCATTAGATCTTGTGATAAGCCACCTACAAACCCTAATAGGACACCCTGATAACGGCTTTTTTGTATGCACCAGGAAACCATGAAAATGAGTACCAAATCAGGGGCAATTTCCTTCACCTGAATAAGTGTCACAAAACTGGACTGAACGATAATAAGCACAACAACAATGAATAATGCTTTATAAAAATCCACAAAATCCCTACTGTTCATGCTCATCGGAAACTGTTTCTTTTAATACCAAAACCTCTTCAAGCGTATTGAAATCGACTTCAAGCTGAAGCCTGACCTCTTGAAAAAGATCTTCTTCCTCGTGTGATACCCAATAGATTCTTCCAATCGGCAATCCCTGCGGATAAATCTGACTGTATCCAGAAGTTACAACCAAATCTCCTGTCTGCACATCGGCTCTTTGGTGAACGCCCTCTAAAACACAAACGTTGCTATAGAGCCAGCGCACAATACCCAGGACGCGACTTCTCTGCACCCTTCCACTGATTCTGAAATTGGGATCGGTTACAATTTGACCGATTGATGTGGTCCTACTTACAGAAATCACTTTTCCAACAATCCCTTTATCGGTCATCAATACCATATTGTCTTGGCATCCATTTTCAAAACCCACGTTCAGATAGACCGATCCGGGTATCCCCGTTGATCCCATACCAACAACCCTGGCCGGAATAAAAAGGTATTGATTTCTTTCCTGAAAATCCAGGAGCCTTCTCAAACGGCTGTTTTCACCTATCATATCTTGAACCTGGAACTGTTGCATGGCTATTTTACCCAATTCCACCATCAGACGTTCATTTTCTTTTCGGATGATCAATGATCGGGGTAGCCAGGAGATGCCGTCATGAATTCGACCCACCCATCCGGTTACCCGGATTTTTATCGATTGGATGGGAGATGTCTGATCGATTGCCATCAGAAAAATGGAAAAAACAATCGCTGCAATCAAAAGGCAGCGATCTTTATACTTTTTCCATTTTCGGGTCAGTTTAACCGACATGGCTATATTCGCGCTTTAAGATTTAATACTTTCTTATATTGATCGATATCTTCTAAAACCTTACCCACACCCCGAACAACCGCTGTTAAAGGATCTTCTGCTAAATTGACCGGTAAATTCGTCTCTTTTCGGAGCCGTTCATCCAATCCTTTCAATAGAGAACCTCCCCCAGTTAATATGATTCCCCTTTCTAAAATATCGGAGGAAAGTTCTGGAGGCGTGCGTTCCAAAGCCAATAGTACAGCCTCAACAATCGCTCTGACAGGTTCCTCTACAGCATCTTGAATATGCTCGGATGTAGCCTCCACTGTACGGGGTATCCCCGTGATGATGTCTCGGCCTCGAACTGGAATGATGCGGCTGTCCTGAAAGGGTCTTGTGGATCCGAATCGGATTTTGAGTTCCTCGGATGAGATTTCACCCAACAGAAGATTGTGTTTCCGTTTAAAGTACTGGATAATGGATTCATTCATTTCATCCCCGGCGATGCGGATAGAGATTTTTGTAACGATGCCCGACATGGCCACAACCGCAATTTCAGTAGTTCCCCCTCCGATATCCACAATCATACTGCCCAAAGGTTCGTGAATAGGCAAACCGACACCGATGGCAGCAGCCATCGGTTCCTCCACAAGATAAACGTCACGCGCGCCTGCATGTTCTCCCGAATCCCTGACGGCGCGCCGTTCCACTTCCGTAATACCCGACGGAATCGAAATGGTCATCAATGGATGAAACAAGCGTTTGACTTGAACTTTCTGAATAAATTTTTTAATCATCATTTCGGCAAGATCAAAATCTGCAATCACGCCGTCCTTCATCGGTCGGACGGTGAGTATTGCATCAGAAGTCTTACCGTACATTTCCCTGGCTTCAAAACCGACAGCCAATACAGTGCTATCTTCTTTTCGAACCGCAATAACAGACGGCTCGTTAAGAAGGATGCCTTTCCCTTTGACATGAATGAGCGTATTTGCCGTACCCAAATCAATGGCGATGTCATGATTAAAAAGACTCCAAAAAGAAAATCCCATACAGACTCCTAATGTCGAAAATGGCGTGTGCCTGTAAATGCCATGGCAACGCCCAACTCATTGCATGCTTTGATTGAATCTTCATCCCGCATGGAACCCCCGGGTTGTACGATATACCTGATTCCATACTCTGCAGCCGCTCGAACCGTATCATCAAATGGGAAAAAGGCATCGGATGCCAAAACCAATTGCTCATAGACTTTCTGACGGTATGTTTCAAAAGGCACACCCGGTTTTAAAGCATCGAACTCGATTTGGATATTCTCATCGGCTTTGGTGACGGCCAATTTACGAAGGGAATCCACCCGATTGGGCTGGCCGGCTCCCATACCGAGAACCTGAAAATAACCCGTTTTGTATTCTCTTCCCAATACAATCGCATTCGATTTTGTATGTTTGCATGCTTTGTATGTAAATTCCGCTAATGCTTTCATCCTTTCACCAAACACCCGTTCGGTCACAGTTTCAAACTTATCCCAGAGAAGAAGATCCTTATCCATCTTCAACATACCGCCGGTTATTTTCCTATAGGTTACCTTTTCAATATCTTCCCCATTCAAAGATTGTACTCGAAGCAGACGGAGACCCTTGGTCTTTGCGAGGAGCTCTAAGGCTTCCGATGAGAATTCAGGAGCAATAATGACTTCAATAAATTTACTCGGCAATTCCTGTGGGATATATTTCCCCTCTTTCACAATATATCCTATATGTTTGACATTTTTGCCTTTCAAGAATTCGGCAAAAGACAAATCAACGGGCGCATTGCAGGCAATCACCGAACCGAACGCCGAAATCGGGTCGCCTGCCCAGGCCCTCACCAAAGCTTCAGAGACCGTTTCACCCGTTGCATAACCACACGGATTTGTATGTTTGATAACAGCGACGCCGATTTGGCCTCTGAGATCTTTGACAGCTTCTAATGCGGCTTCACCATCGACATAATTATTATAGGACATCTCCTTTCCGTGGAGAACTTCTGCACGAACAACCGAGGCCCCCTGACATGTTTTGTCGACAAACAAAGAAGCCGACTGGTGACTGTTCTCACCATATCGAAGTGTTTTTCCCTCATTGTATTTGAGTCTGATTGTTTTTTCATTGAGAAATTGTTCGGAGAGATAGCAATCGATTGCACTGTCATAATCCGCAGTTCTCCGAAAAGCCTTGGCAGCGAGTTCCTTTTTAAATGCCAAAGAGATCTCTCCATTTTCTCGTATTTCTTCTAAAATCCTGCCGTAATCCAATGGATCGGTCACGACAGTCACAAATGGATAATTCTTCGCTGCGCTCCTCAGCATGGTGGGTCCGCCAATGTCGATATTCTCGATTGCATCCCCCAATTTAACATCTGCTTTCGCTACGGTCTGTTCAAATGGATAGAGATTCACCACGACAAGATCAATCCAGCCGATACCCAGCGATTTGGCTTGTGCAACGTGTTCAGGATTATCCCGTAATCCCAACAACCCACCGTGAATCTTCGGATGAAGGGTCTTCACGCGTCCATCCATCATCTCTGGGAATTCCGTTATGTTTTCAACCGGTACAACCTGAATACCATTCTCTAAAAGCATTCTTGCCGTTCCACCGGTTGAAATAATTTCCACACCCAGCTCAACCAGGGAACGCGCAAATTCAACAATACCCGTTTTAACCGACACACTTAACAAACCGCGTTTTACCCTTGACAATTTCTCCTCCTTTCCTTCAAATATCAGGCAACAGGATGGTTAATTCCAACCATGGCTTCATGGAATCCTGAAGCACAGTGACCCATCATGGCCGATTTTTGGCCGATAAACCTGATATTTGAACAAACAAATTAAATACGGCAAAAGGAATGCCACTTTAAAAACAACTAATCTTCATTATTTTATTCGTATGATAAAAAGAAATTCTTCACGAGCATTGTATCTTTAACACTTTGATATTTATAAAATGTTTATTAAAATCTTGGTATATCAACAGGCAATCCTACTCTCATAAAGAACCTGGCAAAAGCTTGTGATAAATGTTCTCTATATGGTGGTAACAAACGTAATCTACTAGTACGTTTCTTTGCTAACCCTAACAAAAATTGATAAGGCACACTATAAACAGATCTAAAATCAACAACCATAAAATATGAATTATGTCCATCTAATTCACACTTATTCAACAAGTGATAACCTGGTATATTTCCTCTTCTAAGTGATTCTTTTCCTTCACTACTTTTCAAAAAATTACTTTTTTCTTCCATTTCTTTTAAAGACCAAATTGGACACACAAGAACTAAATCTATTTTCTCATTCTCAAGATCACATGATTGGCTCATAATAGTAACGTTATATTCAATAACATCTGCAGTTACTCCCACACCTTGTGTAATTGATTGAGATGGAATAACTACAGGACATAAATCAATAAAATCTCCCTGTCTTAGTGGATCTTCCCCCTTTACGATTGTGTACCATGGATATTTTTCCATCTTCAACCTATCGGTCTAAATATTTCATAGAAAACTATTCAGGGCCAACAAAATTTAATTCTGCTCTTTTAATATTTCTAATATTCAATTTGATAGTATATTTCTTTTTCGGGAGCATTTTAACGCAAATGTCATGCTCTAATATATCTGGTGTTATAATATCAACATGAGTTACATAACTTAAAGAATCAACAGTAAAAGAAGTGGCAGTAGTCGGTTCAAAATAAGGATTTACGGATGAAATATCAATTTTAAATAATGTATTTAAACTTTGAGTAAAAATTGGCCTTCTCTGCCATCGTTGAAAATTTAAGATGCCTAATATTTCTTCAGTTTCTGTTTCTTCTCTCTTTGTGCTTCCAGTTACTATATATTGTCTGATCAAATCGCTCACCAGTAAATCTTTAGAGGTTATTTCTCTATACATTATTCAAATCTCCTGAGAAGTTCACCATCAATAATTTTAAAGAACCAATCATCTGTCAGATCATGGGCTTTCTTGACCCAAGCTATAATTTCAGACCTATCTTGGGGAACGTCTAATTCAACGGCTTCCACCATGGTTTCCCAAATCAAAGCTTCATACCCATTTTTCTTACCATTCACGAATCTAAGATGAATCGTACCTTTTAATTCAATCAATGGAAATGCAAACCGTAAATCAAAACCCGAAGTTTTTTTATCCACCTTTAAATTATCAAATAACTTTTTATATAGATTTATATTAATTTTCATTTTATCTCTGAAAAAACCAAAAATATCATCATTTTGAAAATCAAATTGAATGGCATCTATATATCGTAATAAAGATTTATTAAAATGAAGCATATTTCGATAATCAGGATATATTTCAAATAATATATCAACAAGAGCTTTTATTCTATTTTGAAAATCAGACCAGATATATTTTTCTGTATCATTTACGGTAATCACACCAGGACCAATTTGAATAAGTGGCCAATCATTTTTATTTTTCCTAAATCTATGCTGTACTACATATCCTGAAATTTCATCTGGCATTGAAGCTGAAGGTAACTGTTCATAAAAAGGATACTCGCTATTCATTTTATCATATAATCGACCAATGAGTAATTTATAATGTGGATCTATTTTGACACCTTTTACTGGTTCACTAAGTTTCCAACGCAATTCAAAAATAGCTTCCATAAGTGGTTTATTTTTTAAAATTTTCGTTTCCATTATCCGTCTCCTGAACAAACAAATTGGAGAATAAAAGACCTTTTATTATTTAATAGGCAAATGAAATGCCATTAATTTCAAAAAATTAATCAAAATATAAAGTTCTAAATTTATAATAAGTTATTTCTTCTTAATATAAACCTTTTGCCCTTTCACTTCGACTCGACCTTCTGCAAAAAGCTGAAGTGTTTCTGCATATATCTGGTGTTCGACTTGAAGGACTCTGGCAGCGAGTGTTTCAGGCGTATCCTCCTCTTTAACGACAACAGATTGTTGAGCAACAATCGGTCCGTGGTCATATTCATCATCAACAAGATGAACCGTCACTCCCGTTACCTTGCATCCATACTCGAGAACCGATTCGTGAACATGGTGGCCATACATTCCCTTTCCACCAAATGAAGGAAGAAGGGCCGGATGAATATTCAGCAAATGGTTTTTATAAACAGCGATTACCTCGGGGGGTATTTTCTTCATATATCCGGCCAATACGATAAAATCGACATCATGCTTTTTCAAACAGTCGAGTAAAGCTTCAATAAAAAGATCTCTGGATGCATACATCGATTTGACAATAACGGCAGTGGGGATGTTGTTCTTTTTGGCAACAGATAGAGCACCCGCATCCGAGTTATTACTGATAAGACATTCAACATTTGCCTGAAGACGACCTTCCTGAATGGCTTGAAGAATGGCTACAAAGTTTGATCCCCTGCCCGATGCAAAGACTCCTAAATGCAGTTTCTTCGATTCAATCCCTCCCTTCAATAATGTAAATCCTTTACATCATCTGATTCGATCTGTCAGATCCCAAAAATCTTCTGGATTGACCAGCCTCAACTCTCCATATCCTGAAAAGGACTGGAAAATAAAACGGGTGCTCCACTGATAATAATACCATATATCATAGGGGTATGTGTCAAGGTCAAAAGGATGCCTTTCTACTTCATCAGGTGCACCCAGAGTAATAAAAACCATTCCTCGATCAGTCTCCCATCCGTTATTTTGTGATCCAAAAGCTTCATTGGCAAATTGAACCCTGCGATAATATTCTTCCATATTTTCATTATTTCTTGTTCCCGGTGTTGGATCCTTCGAATTCCAAAATGCTATAAAAAGTCTTTGTTTCTCTTCATCTTCAGCATTTCTCATCTTTTTGATTTCGTCACCTTCAGCAATATACCTTAATTGTTCGATGGCTTCATCAAGATCCGAAATAACTGACGGTAAACCCATCCAGCGAATCGTAAAATCCTTTTGGCGTCTGATCACAGCATCCTCTTCCCCGACTTCCAATACCAACCGATATTGTCCGCTTACTAGATCATTTCTAGAAATTTCGATAACATCCTCTGTTTTAGCCCCTTCCAACACCCTGTAGTGTGATTCCTGACGAAGAACCTTCTCTTTCAAATCCTGAATTTCATAGACAACACTTACAGAATCGATAGAAAGACGGTTATAAATTTCATAATAGAGAAAAAGGGATTTTTGATCACTGCCAAAATTATTCAGGACATTGGGTTCAAGGGTCAATCCGCCGTTTAAATCAACAGCAACGGTATCTGTAAACAAGATATCGCTGACCTGAAAAGAGGCTCCATTGTAATCGGGCACCGTAATATCCATTTTTTGATAGCCGGTTTTCTTCGTATCGAGATCCATCAATTCGATTAAAATTTCATAATCTCCGGGAGTCACAGGAAACTCAATTTCAACAAGGTCAAATTCCATAATCGAATTGGTTCTTTCAAAACGGCCAACAGCAACGCTGCGTTTCACAATTTTCCCGTTTTCCTGGTTCCCCTGAATGTTGAAAGCCACGACAGAGACTTCATATTCTGCTCGATATTGATTACCCAATTGAATGAATTGAAGTTCATCATAACTGACCTTTGAATAAAATTTTAATAAACTCATTCCTGAATCTTCTGCAGCAAATGAAACCACATCAAAATAATATTCCGGGATCCCTTCTTCTATAATTGGCTGCATCTCTGGAAGCTGGGCATGCACGATATGAGCACCGATGACGGATACAATAAACAGCAAACAATAAATGAATAGAATATTTCTTTTATTTTTTCTCATGATTATACTCCTTATCTATCATAAACAGTGACACCGAAAAGGTCATAGGCAGAAGACGATTTTATCCTGACTGGAACGATCTCCCCTATAATTGCTTTATTTTGAATCCATACAGTCTGATCGATATCAAGACAATCTCCTTCGCTCCTTCCAAAATATAATTTCCTTTCTCTGTCATATCCTTCGACAAGGACAGACATGATGCTTGATTCTCGGGTACGATTTAAATCATACGAGATGGCCTGCTGGGTTTCCATAAGGATTCGATACCGTTCCTCAGCGATCTCTTTGGGCACAAGAGATTTTCGTCGAAAAGATTGAGTTCCTTCTTCCGGTGAATAAACAAATGCACCCAATCTCTCGAAACGTGTCTCTCGGATAAAATCAAGAAGTTCTTGAAACATGGTTTCTGTTTCTCCGGGAAATCCTACAATAAAAGTGGAACGAAGGAACAACCCTGGCATTTTACTCCGGATACGATCAATTAATGATTCAACAAATGCTCTCTGCATACCACGCCCCATATCCAAAAGCAGATCATCAGAAATATGCTGTATGGGCATGTCCAGATAGCGACATATCTTTTCTTCGCATGCGATCATTTCAATCAGTTCTTCAGTAACGTGGGCAGGATGAGTGTACATGAGCCGAATCCACTGGATGCCATCAATAGAAACCAGTTGATTAAGAAGACAAACAAGATTAACGTTTTCATCCAAATCCTGACCGTATGCCGTCGTATCTTGGGCAACCAGAATAATTTCTTTCACACCCCTATTTGCCAGGTGGGTCGCTTCATCAATAATACTAGAGATCGATCGACTCCGATATCGGCCTTTAATCATGGGAATCGCACAAAATGTACAGAGATGATTACAACCGTCTGCTATTTTTAAATAGGCTGTATGCGGAGGCGTGGAGAGAATGCGTCTTGAATAAGCTTCGTCATCCCAGCGATAGGAGCCGTTGAAAAAAAATCGCCCCATCTCCTCATAAGGCTCCACACCAAAGTATCCGTCCACTTCCGGGATCTCTTTTTCAATTGCATTTCGATAACGCTGGGTAAAACAACCCCATACATAGACTTTTTTATGATTTCCGTTTTTCTTATATTCAAGCATCTTGAGAATCGTATCAATAGATTCCTTTTTAGCATCCTCAATAAAACCACATGTATTGATTAAAATTACATCCGCCTGCTCAACGTTTCCCACCAGTTCCATCCCGCACCGTATAAGCTCGCCGGCTAGAATACCGGAATCAACCTCATTTTTGGGACAACCCAGTGTAACCAAAGCGAATGTCTCTTTTCGTGGACTCAAATCTTAAACTCTCGACAAACAATAACAAAATCTATTCAAATAAACCTTCTACAAAGGATTCCGCATTGAACTCCAACAAATCCTCCCGCCCTTCTCCGATACCGACCCATTTGACCGGTATCCCAAGTTTCTGATGGATACTGATAACCATGCCGCCTTTTGCCGTACCATCCAATTTGGTTAAAACAATGCCTGTCACGCCGACAGCTTCATGAAACAATTTAACCTGATTCATTCCATTCTGACCCGTTGTCGCATCCAGAACAAACAGAACCTCGTGAGGTGCTGTTTCCATCTTCCTCTTTAATACTCTGCATATTTTTTTCAGTTCCTCCATCAGATTCATTTTCGTATGAAATCTGCCTGCTGTGTCTACGATAAGCACATCCGTTCGCCTGGACTGAGCTGCATCCAGAGCATCAAAGGCCACAGAAGCAGCATCCCCTCCCCTTTTCTGCTGCACGATATCTGCAGAGACCCGGTCGGCCCAGACGGACAACTGTTCCCCTGCACCGGCTCGAAATGTATCCGCACAAGCCAACAGTACCTTTAAGCCATCTTTTGAAAAACGATAAGCCAGCTTTCCGATCGTCGTTGTCTTTCCTGTGCCATTCACACCCACAACAACAATCACATGGGGCTTCTCTATAACATATTGATTCATTTGCTCTTTTTCGAAAGACACCATTTCGACAATTCTCTTTTTCAGGAAGAAATACACAGTCTCCTCCGACCAGGACATGTTCCCCCGAACGACCTCCTTAAAAGCCTCGATCAGTTTTAATGTTGTGTCGACTCCAAAGTCGGCTTCGATAAGTACCTCTTCGATCTTATCCAAAAGCGCTTCATCAACCGAACGTTTCCCGGCCAAAATATTCGCAAGTTTTCCAAAAACCTTCTGCCTGGTTCTTTGCAGACCGAACTTCCACTTTCCCAGATTTTCAGCCATTCATGGTCTCATCATTTTTTATATTAGCACGGGACTCTTTGACCCTTTGGAGAAACAACCGAAAATAAATCCAGGAAGAATAAAGCGTCAGGATAAAAGCGACCCATACCATGATCGCACCGACTGCTGGCAATTGCATGGCATAGAAAAATAGCGTCACAGCCGTGGCGAATGCGGAATTTTTGCCGGCCCTGTTGGATTCCATCACACCCCTTTTTCGCACGATCACGGAAAAGCTGCACACCAAAAGCGTGACTTCCCGAACCAAAAGAAATATAAAAAACCAGACCGGTAATGGATAGAGGGGAGAGAGTACCAATAAAATAGATACGGCCAGTGCATCTACCTTGTCGATGAGTGGATCCAAAACACGACCCAGATTCGAACGTTGATTCAACCGTCTCGCAAAATAACCATCCCAAAAATCAGTGGCGATTGCAGCAACAATCCAGAGTAAAGCATACGCCCTCTGACCCCGCCCAAGCGTGATGAGAATAGGTATCAGCAGAAAAAGACGTGATAAGCTCAAAAAATTGGGGACAGTCCAGATGGCATTTTCACGATTCATCGGCTGCTTCCTTTTCCAAAAACCTTAATGGCCTCCAAAATCAATTTCGGGTGCTTGATCAATGCTGTTTTTAAAATTCGAAGAATGGTCCTTTCCTCGGTTGGAATTTTTAGGAGCGTGTGGGCAATACGATTCAACTCATCGTCAGAAATCCCAACAACGAATTTTTTGATTTGATAACACCTTTCGTTGCTCTTGCCCTCTGCTTTGTGCCACGCTTTGGGATAAGCAGAGAGCTTCTTGGCGGATACATTGCCTGTTCGAATCGCATCACCGGCAACCTCGCCAGCCATCTTGCCAGCAATCATCCCATTCAATATCCCCCCCCCACTCAGTGGATTCGCCTGATGGGCCGCATCGCCAACCAGCATCAATCCATCTCGCACAATTTCTTTCAAAGTGGGGACAGTAGGGACACCCCCAGCCACCAAGGTCAATATGGAACCATTCGGGAATTTTCGATTCACAAAATCCTGAAGATAGGCCAGTGGTTTTTTTGTCTTCGGATAGATCCCGGAAATGCCCAATCCCACATTGGCCGTTCTCTCTCCTTTTGGAAAGATCCAGAGATATCCACCCGGAGCGATGTCACGTCCAAAATAAAATTCCGCGACATCGGAATCGATATCAACGTCCGTCATTGTCATTTGTACGCATGTATCCATTTCCAAAGGAGAGGTATGGGTTTTCATACCTGCCCAGCGTCCGACGCGGGATTCGACCCCGTCAGCTCCAATCACAATTGAACTGGAAATGGTATAGATCTGATTCAGATGATCGACTTTCACACCCTTGACAAACCCGTTTTCGATAACAAGATCATAAACATAGGCCTTGGTTAGGACATCGGTCCCTGCCTTTGCCGCCATGGCGGCCAAATCATAATCAAAAAGCTTTCGATGGAGGATGAATCCCGATTCGCCACTATCCACTTCAATCATGGTTTCGTCCGGTGCAATAAGACGAACCCGTTTAATAATCTGTGCAATCCAATGATCTTGAATATCGACACAGCGGCGAAGCCCCAATTCCGATACACCTTCGGCGCAGCGCACCGGTGTACCGATTTCCCGATCCTTTTCAAGAAGAAGCACCGACGCGCCCTTTTCTGAAGCATGTTTTGCAGCCCATGATCCAGCTGGCCCACCTCCCACAACAATGATATCGTACCGGTTTTTCATTCCCTCACCTCTGGGATACCCAACGGGCAAATATCGACACAGAACCGACAGATCGTACACCGCTTCCTATCAATCCGGATGATTGATTCACGCAATTCAATGGCATCCGAAGGACAGACACTGACACAGATCCCGCAAAAATCACATCTCTCAACATCGATTTCAACAACAGGTTGATTCATCACTATCCTACAATCGAATGATTCGATACACTATTAAAAGAATATTTTAAGTTTACCCGACCCTTATCCTTCGGTTATGAACTCTTGAAACTCGGGTAATTAAAATCAAAACGCTTCCTGTAATACCACTTTGAAAGAAAGAACACAAGAAATATCGGGACAAAATACCAGGGAAAATAGAAACAGACCACGACAGCCAGAACAAGCACAGAAAACTTAGTTGCCCGCATGACATTGGACAAGTTAGGTTTCAAAGCACCCAGAACAAATAAGGGCAAAACAAGAAGAGCGGGAATAAAAAGAAGCCTGTCTCGAAACAGCAGAGCGAAGCCAACCGTCAGAATTTCCAAAACCAGCGCCCAAAATGATGTGGCTTTGATACCGAACCGGACACCAAAAGTGATTTTGCCCGTCTTTGCATCGCCCTCCACATCCGGAAGCGTTGTGTTGAGAAAAACGGCAGCCCCGGCCAGTGTGTAAGGAATTACACGAAGAGGAACAATCTCTCTTCCCCCACCCGTTATCCAACCCAGACAATAGATGATCAATCCGCCTGTCCCGTTTGTGACAATTCCCATAATGGGTCGATCTTTCCATTGGGTCGGAGGATAGTTATAGGCATATCCCGACAAAAGAGTCAGAATCAGAAATCCAAAGCCGATCCGTAAATCTGCAAGAAATCCTATCGTCAATCCGATCATCACCAAAAATACAGCTTCCCAGTAAGCATGCTTAACCGGAACAATCCCATTGGCAAGAAGAAACAGTTTATTGTTTGCCCTGTCTGTTTCAATATCTCGAATTTGATTCAGAATAAAAATACTTCCCATTAAGCCCGTCAGACCGATCACCACCTCTATCAGAGACATTGAAGGGATCAATGAACCTCCTATTTTCTCCAACTTCATTCCACCCAGATAGCCCGCAAGAAAGAACGTCCAGATTGGATAAAAGAGTGTTGGACGAAGCAAAAAAAGATAATCCAATAGGGCAATACTTTTTTTCATACAATCTCTTGAAAGGGTTGGATGTACTGATTTTTCGAAACGGTTTTATCAACAGGAACAGGATACTGGCCATCAAAACAGGCGGTACAGTATCCCCTTCCTTCCTTGGGGACTGCGCTGATCAGTCCCTCTAAAGACAGATAACCCAAACTGTCCACATCGAGATGATTTTTAACCTCCTCAACAGACATGGAAGAGGCAATGAGCTCCTTCTGACTTGGGAAATCCATTCCATAATAACAGGGATACCGGATAGGAGGAGAACTGACACGGACATGGATTTCCTTGGCGCCCGCCTTTCGCAAAAGCCGAGCTAATATCTTCAATGTTGTGCCTCTCACGATGGAATCTTCAACGACGACAACACGTTTTCCTCTTAAAACGCCTCCTACCGGGTTGAATTTGACCTTCACATGGATATCTCGGATATTTTGATGGGGTTCGATAAACGTTCTGCCGATGTAATGATTCCGAATCAGACCCAATTCGAACGGAATCCCTGAATGGTTGGCATATCCCAAAGCAGCCGTATTGCTTGAATCCGGAACGGCGATAACAATGTCCGCTTCCGCAGGATGCTCCATGGCCAGCTCTTTTCCCAGCTTCCTCCTGGTTTTATCGACATATTCCCCAAAAATTCGGCTGTCCGGACGCGAAAAGTAAATAAACTCAAAAATACAGTGGGTTCGATGACTCTTTGAAGTCAAACATTCTGATTGAACGCCTCTTTCATCAATCACCAGAATTTCTCCAGGATGCACATCTCTGACATATTCGGCTCCAATGAGATCCATCGCACAGGTCTCGGAGGCAATGACCGATCCATTGCGAAGGGATCCCAAAGCCAGTGGCCGAAAACCATGGGGATCCCTTGCAGCAATCAGTTTGTTCTTCGTCAACATGACAAGCGAATAGGCGCCTCGAACCTGGTTGAGAGCTTCTCTAATTTGGGATAATGGATCTGTCTTTTGGGATCTGGCAATAAGATGAACAATAATTTCACTGTCCGTTGTCGTTTGAAAAAGGGCTCCCTCTTCCTGGAGCATAGTTCGTAAATCCCGCCCATTGACGAGATTGCCGTTATGACCCAATGCCAGGGGACCATTCTTCATGTTCACCAGAATAGGCTGTATATTCATTTTGTCATCGGCTCCCGTCGTTGAATATCGGTTATGCCCAATCGCAATACGTCCTTTGAGATCCTTGATCGTTTCATGTGTTGTAAATACCTCATTGACCAAGCCCCGGCCTTTATGAGAATAGACCGTCTCACCATCCGAGGACACAATGCCTGCTCCTTCCTGTCCGCGATGTTGAAGAGCATAGAGTCCCAAATAGGCCATCTCGGCTGCTTCAGGATGGTCATAGACACCCATGATGCCACAAAATGTTTTGGGTTTGTCTTTTACGAATGCATCCATCACCTTCACCATTGACTATTTCCCTACAACGATTGGATTGGAATAGATCCATCCGCGCCGTTTTCGAAAAATTTCGACCCGATAAACACCTTCTTTTTCACTCCGATGATCAATCGTATTTCCCTTTTTCCGCTGTATTTCCCGACCGTCTTTCAACAGCCGTATGAGACCCGAAAGGGGCGAACGAACCCGAAACACCAGTCCGCCTTGCTCGGGTATCCGACTGCCCATGATAAAAGTCTCATGTTTACCCTCTGCCCAAAATCGAAAACCCTTTCCGTTTCCTATCGAAGCATTCGAAATGAAACAGCGACCGTGTGATAAAGCTTCGAAAATATCCTTCTCTGCTTCTTCGAACAACAGGGGTCTGCGATCGGCTGTGTACAACGGTTTATGTAATAGAAGATGTGTTCGAATCGATCGAAACTGAACTTTATAAGGATAGATTTCCACAGGAATGAATCCAAACAGTTTGATGTGGAAACCGTGTACATCGATGCCGCCCACACCGACGATGCGTCTGGAACGGTTGAATTGATCCCACCGCTCCAGTGTTTCCCAGACAGGAAATCGTATGGATCGTAAGGGATGCCAGATTCGCCACAGAAAATTACGCAAGGTCACACCCTCCAGCCATTCTGAAAGCTGGTTCCATATTTCGATGCCGTCAAATCCTTCGACATCCCAATCCGTCCAGGGATAAGGAGGATAGGCGTCCGAAAAAGCCCTTTTTTCAGCGGGGTGCGCAATGACACCGAATCCTCCCATTTCCCTGATCCATCGCACATAGGCTTTCGCACCCAATCCTTTCTCGGGTTCCCGATCGATTCTGAAAGCCAAATAGTGATTCCGATCATCAGGATCATTGATTTCACAGCCAATGATAACAAGTACGCTCCCATGCCATCCTTCCAGTCCCTGTCGTTTTGGTTCGAGTGTATTATGGTCGCTGAACATCAGATAATCGAGATTTTTATTCTCGGCGATCTGGGCAATTTCAGGAATAGAAAGGGAACCATCCGAGAAATCCGAATGAAGATGGATCGCTCCGACAACTTCATGGAAAGATTCTGCCACCATTTCAATTACAATCCCAATATCTCGTCGATGGACTGCATCGCCTCCAGCGAGAGACCCAAAAATCGATCGAGAGAAAATCCGAATGTTTCACTACTCTTGATTTGATCCCGATCCGCCCCCGCTGCAAACCGCTTTTCTTTAAACCGTCGCAGGATAAAATGGACATCGACATTCTTGAGTTTTTTCGTTGGATGCATCAGTGCGGCTGCTACAATGAGGCCGGTTACCGGATCGGCAGCATAGAGAGCCTGATCCAAACGGCTTTCACGCGGGAAATGCCCGGGATGGCTCTTGATGGCATGAATGACCTCTTCGGGCAGATCTGTTTCTGCCAACATCTCCGCTGTGACAATACCATGCCTTGAGAAATCGTTCACCGTTTGATCGTAATCCAGATCATGCAGCAGTCCCGCCAACCCCCACAGATTCTCGTCTTCCTCAAACTCTCTGGCCAACCTTTTCATCACGGCTTCCACGGCAAACATGTGTTTCCTGAGATTTTTATTTTTTACATGTTTATCAAGCAATGTGATCGCTTCTTCTCGTGTCATATCTATTTCCTCAATTCATCATCATGCGATGGCAATCCCCATTCAAACAGAGTATCTTGCTTTTCCTGTTGAGTTACCCCAAAGACCAATCGCTTTAATAGACAACAGTAAATGTCATCCAGATTGTTTTCTCCCCCATCACAGAACGGTGCATCGATAGATCGGGACCCGTATCAAAATCCCACAGATAGGCATCGACATAGGCATCCAGCAGATTTAAGAGATAGATGCCGGCAAACCACCAGATGAACCGCCCGCGGAGATCTCTATAGAATTCCCCTTCATCGTATGTTACACTTTGAACCGCCATCTGGTTGTAATAAATGGCATTGCCTGCCAAAGCCAGTTCACCTCCTAATACAACCAGAGCTTTTAGTTTTTGTCCATTGTACCACTGTCCCAGTCCCGGTAATAATGCAGATCGGATAACCGCCCCTGTCGGTGATTTCTTGGAGAATTCCTCAACCTGTAATGTATCATCCCCAGTTTGAGCCTGAATATGAATGAAAAAAGAGAACATCATCATAACAATAAGTAGAATGGTTTCTTTTTCTCGGCAGCGATAAAACAATAGGATCTCACAATCTTTAATCTTGAATCTTTTATCTTTTCTCTTTTTCCTTTTGCCTTTTATCTTCTTCACGGAATAATCGCAACACACTCGATTTCAATCCGTCCACCCTTCGGTATTCTGGAAACCTCCACCGTCGATCGGGCGGGGGGGGTCTGATGAAAATAGGTTTCATAAACACGGTTCATCCCGGGAAAATCGTTGATGTCTTTGAGAAAGACCGTTGTCTTAACCACCTTGTCGAAATCCGATCCTGCAGCTTCCAATACACCGCGGATATTTTCCAACACCCGCTTTGTCTGGACCTCGATATCCCCATTGATTAAAGAATTTGTTTTCGGATCCAGTGCAATCTGCCCCGCCGTGAATAACAACCGACCCGGTTGAGTGACCACGCCTTGACTGTAGGGCCCGATTGCCTCGGGAGCTTGATCGGTTTGAATGATCTCTTTGGTCATATTGTGCCCTTCATTTCTAAGCCCTCTTTTCGGTGATGTCCTGAAACTGCATATCATAGAGCCGCCTGTAGAGACCACCCCGATTCAACAGCTCTTGATGCGTGCCTTGTTCGACAATCTTCCCATGATCCAAAACAATGATTTCATTCGCATGCAAAATGGTTGAAAGCCGATGTGCAATGACAAAAGATGTTCGATTTTGCATCAAGCGCTCCATTGCCTCCTGCACCAATTTTTCCGACTCCGTATCGAGAGAAGAGGTCGCTTCATCCAATATCAGGATTGGGGGATCCTTCAGCAATGCTCTGGCGATGGCCAGTCGCTGACGTTCACCGCCTGAGAGTTTCACGCCACGCTCGCCAATGAGGGCATTGTATCCATCTTCCATTCTTTCAATAAAATCGTGGGCATTGGCAACTTTGGCCGCCTCAATTACTTTTCTCAGGGGAATATGTTCCAGCCCATAAGCGATGTTGTTGCGTACGGTATCATTGAACAGGATTGTTTCCTGAGTGACAATGCCCATCAGTGACCGCACATCCTCGAGTTTGATTCTCTTGAGTTCAATCCCGTCGATAATGATTTCTCCCTCTTGTGGATCATAAAAGCGGGGCAGCATATCGACCAAAGTCGACTTACCGGCCCCACTCGGCCCCACAATAGCCAGCACCTGTCCTTTTTTGACATGAAGGTTGATATGATCCAGCACACAATCAGAGCCATTATAACTGAAGCTCACATCACGAAAAACCACGCCTTTCCGGAATTTTTTCAGGGCGACGGCATCCGCAGCATTCTGAATCTCCGGTTCCAGATCGATAACCTTGAAGATTCGCCCACCAGCCGCCAGAGCTTCCTGAATCCGATTGTTCACTGTTGAAATTTCCTTAACCGGTTGCATCACCGAAAAAATGAGGACGAGAAACCAGATAAATTCTTCGGGATTCAATATATTCCCCATGAATACCTTTTGACCTCCGTACCAGAGGAGTCCAACCCCAACCGCGGTTCCAAGGAATTCGGTCAAAGGAGAAGCCAAGTTACGGGTTCGCGTTAATCTGAGAAGGGTCTTGAAATAGACACTAGTATGTTTTTTAAATTTATTATTCTCAAATTCCTCCATACCAAACGCCTTGACAACCCGTGTGCCCGTAATCGTTTCCTGAAGAACTGAGGTCACATCGGCCATTCGTTCCTGTGAGACGACACTTTCCTTTCTCAGTTTCAGACCGATCCAGGAAATAATCACCAGACTGAATGGAAGGATCAACACGGCAATCAATGCCAGCTCCCAGGAAAGAATGAAGGCGAATGCGAGATAAGTGATCACCAGGAGGGGATTCTTGACCATGGTAAAGAAACTGGCTGAAATACCGCTGTTCACCAGAGTGACATCATTCGTAATCCTGGAGATCAGTTTTCCGGTGCGGGTTCGATTAAAATAACTGAGAGAAAGTCTATTGATGTGTGCGTAGATATCATTCCGTATATCCTTGATGATGCCCTGTTCAACGGTGGCCATGTAATAGGCCTGCAGATAGCCGAATAGACTTCTCAAAAAGATGACGATCACCATCATGATGCAGAGTCGCTCGAGTGATCGCATTCGATTCTGCTGCCAATCAGCTCCTAAAAAAAACTCGTAAGCATTCTGTTTGAGGGCATCAAATTGCTGCTGGATGGATTTTCCCGGAATAGATGGGGCGGTTTCCTCGACAATTTCTGTAACACCTATGCCACCATTTCCTTCCGTATTAAAAATAGCCGACAAAAAAGGCATAACGGAGAAAAGGGAAATGCTCGAAAAAACAACAAACAACAGGACACAAAGAGTGGATCCGACAAGATGAACCCAGTAGGGTTTGATATAACGTAGAATACGAAGGTAAACATTCATCTAAAGTCAGTGCTCGTCATCTTGAATATCTTCAAAATCCGCATCTTCCACATCCGAGTTTCGGAGATCGAGAGGTTCATGCTTTTGTTTGCCTTTAACATCTTCTCTCGACATACTTCGGCTGTTCAGTCCCTTAAACAAACGATAGCCCAGGTAAACAACCAATCCAATGAGAATCCATCTCAACAGCAATAGATTACCCCTCCTCTTTATCTTCTCCTCGGCACATAATACTTCATCCCTGAAGGGGGATTTAAGATCTGTTTGAGAAGATCATCCAAATCCTCTTCATTCTTGACAAAATCGATTTCAGTGGTATTGATCACCAAAAGGGGCGTATCGGTATATCGAAAGAAAAAGGTATTGTAAGCCTCATTCAGTCTCTTAACATATTCCCCGGAGATATTCTTTTCGTAATCTTTATTCCGTTTCTTAATATTGGCAATCAGCTCTTCTGTACTGGACTGTAGATAAATCACCAGATCGGGTTTGGGTAATTCTTTTTCAAGAAGGGTGACTACCCGTTCATACAGAACAAGATCCCTTTTCTCCAGATTCATGAAAGCAAATATTTTGTCCTTTGCAAAAATATAATCTGCAATGAGATATTTATGAAAAAGATCCCGTTGAGGCAGATTGAGCAGCTGACGGTAACGGCCCAACAGAAAAAAGAGCTGGGTTTGAAAGGCGTATCGCTGGGGGTCCCGATAAAAATCCTTCAGGTAGAGATTGGCCTCCGATTCTTCCAGAACCAATTTGGCATCCAATTTCTCACCTAACAAACGCGCGAGACTGGTTTTACCGACACCGATGACGCCTTCAATGGCAAAATAGTAAAGACTTTTCAAACTCAGATCCTCCGAAGACATGATGACTCCGCCTTTTTATAGAGCTTAACACTTCCCCTGTCGAGACATTTCTCCAAAACATTTCGGACTGTTAGATCCAATCCGGGAATCGTCACTCCGGATGCCACTTCACATAAGGGAATCAACACGAATAGCCTCTCCGACAGCCGGAGATGGGGTACCTGCAGATTTTCTTCATCAATGATTTGATCCCCGTAAAGGAGAAGATCGATATCGATTCTCCTCGGCCCCCATCGTTCTCTTTTCGCCCCCCCTAAATCCTTCTCAATTTTCTGACAGGTCAGGATCAGTTTTTGCGGATCGCACTGCGTCTCGATTTCCACAACCTGATTGAGAAAGGGGGACTGATCGGCTTTACCCCATGGTTCTGTCTCATAAATGGAAGATACACAGTTTATCCGAATATGCTTATGATCCCCAAGGAATGAAAGGGCCTCATTGAGATACGCTTCCCGATCACCCACATTGGATCCCAACCCTAAAAAAACATGCTTCAAACAGCGACCTTTTCATGAAACAAAACCGTTGAAAAACTTAACTTATCAATATATCAAATATACCTGAAATTGTCAACCCAAAAGGCGGGAGATTTGTGGGATCAAAAATATAAGAGATAGTATAGTTCTTCAGAATATCGATACGGAGCATTTTAAAATTCTCTCCGAGACAGCCTCACCATCCCCTTCTGCTACTTCAATCAGGACAGGTTTTCAAAAGGGGATCCCACCGATCAAAATCATTTCCTTAGTGATGTTCAGATCAGAGCAATCAAAGGGAATACAAATTTTATCTTTCCGGAAGAATGCGTCTGAGTTGAACTGTACTCAGGCAGGATGCAACCACATCGGATAGAAATTGATCAGCGAGGCTAACCGGAACAATGCCCTTGATTAAAATGAAGAAAGGATCCTGCGAATCGTGCAAGAATCGATAAACGTAATAACGGGGCGGATACATGGCATCGGAAACACCTTCGGGATATGTCAACTTGACTTCAAGCAGCCACTGGCCATCGGACTTCTCTTCTTCGATGGTCTCGACAATGGCCCCCAATGCATCGAGTTCGGGATCGCCTGTCGATAGTTTTTTCCATCCTTCCTTGAGTCTCTGAACGTACGCATCAATATTACCCTGAATCACCTCCGCTTTACACTCCCCTTCACATCTGGCCTGAAACTCGATCATGGGGGGTTCGTAATAATCATCCGCATCTGCCGGTTGGTATACGACTGTCCCAAAATCGGGGTTGACTTTCCACCCTTTGGGAACAGTAGCTCTGAGGACAATGCTTTCATCTGTATCAGGACGTATACACGGAAAATCCACCTGATCTCCAATAAAGGTTTTCTCATCAATCACCCTGTTTTCCTCATTTCTCTGTCCGTATACGGCTGCTAAAAAAATGATGGATAAGCAAACATAAAATAAGCGTTTCATGGGTTATGCCTTTCCTTAGATAAATGACTTGGGATTTTATAAAATCAGAAACGATAACTTCAGATACTCAGAACACGCTCTCAAACCCTAAAAGACTCCCCCCTTGAGGCTTGTCCCGGACTCGATCCGGGGAAGAGAGATGTCCCTTGAGGGAAGAAGCACAGCAAATCTGTGCAGAGGGGTGTTTTCCACTCCATCCCCCTACTTTGTAATCAACAAATCCTGTGCGATCTCAATGATGTTTTCAGGTGTAACACTGCCTTTGTGCACATACCGGCTCGCGCCAAAACTCAAAGTACGCTGCACTTCTTCGGACTCCTGTACTGTGGTCAAAACCATAACCGGAATGGTTTTGGTTTCCACGTGACTCCGGATATTTTTAAGTACTTCCAGGCCGTGCATGTCCGGGAGTATCAAATCCAGCACCACAAGATCCGGTTTTTCGGACAATGTCAGGTCCCAACCCTCCTGACCCGTTGAGGCTTCAAGAACATGAAATGCGCCTTCTTCAAATATCCGCTTATAGGTCATTCGTGTAGATTGAGAATCTTCAATCAGCAAAATGCGTTTTTTTACATTGGTCATGTATGACATCCCCTTTCCTTCGTCATCCCGGGATCGATCCGGGAGTCACGCCACACAACAGTTCTCATAATTAATCTCATAGTTGTACTCTCTACTCTTATAGGAAAGAAATCTTCATTCTAATAAAAAAATGGAAGGTATAGCCGCTACTAAAAATGACTTGTATAATAATTGTTATAACAAGCCGATGTCGAAATCATCCACAACGGAAATGATGAAATTTTTAAATAGTAACAAATTATTTTCGAAATATCAAGGGGAAATTCGCAGTTTAATAACATTGATCTTCATCTCCTTTTGAGGGGAGAAACACAACGAAGTTGTAAAATAGATCATAAATTATGAAAAACTGAGCGCACTACCCCTTCATTACCCATTCGGAAACAAATGAGATTTTGAATAACTTACTGAAGAGTACGAAAGAACCTGTCAAACACAGATGATTATCGTTCAAAAATGCAAGTTACATTCGTACCACCTTTTGAAGCATCGGGTCTTCATCCTTTTTACCAGTCGAACGTTTAAAAAGACCCATTTTTTACCCTCCTTCCATAAACAGATTACTCCTTTAATGCAGGTCCTTCTCCTCAGTTTCAACCCGATACACCACCATTCCCCGTGCCTTGTAATTCCGCAACGCATTGGGATGATCGAGACTGCATGTATGGACCCATACCCTTTTTGTTCCCTCCCAATCCCAGGCTGATCGAATGGCATGAGACAATAGATAACCACCAAAGCCCTTGCCGATGAATTCCGGCGCAAGACCGAAATAGGCGATTTCAACATTTCCGCTGTGCTGCTTCTGAAGTTCATAGTAACCGGCCGGAGAACCCTGATAATAGGCGATCCATGTACGGAGATTGTCATTTTCCGCGTACGCTTTCCATTGTTCATCCGACCACGAGTGTTTGTCTGTCCAGTTCCACTTTTCACCGACGAACAGATACAGAAACCGGTTGACCTGATACTGCTTGATTTCACATTCAACGATCTGCAGTCCTTTTGAATTGTTTTTCGCTTTTAGTGATGAAGCAGACCTCATTTCCAGATAATATGTTGTGACTTTACCCATTATGCTTATGAAACCTTTGAAATGACCAACTTCAGATCAACAGTAACGTCAATTGCACTTGCTTGGTAATCAAGGTGTAGCGTATATTTCAAGTCCGTCGGGATACACCTTTATGGAATATAGACGATATCGCTTGCTTCCGAAACACCATTTTCATTAAAAGCTTCGATGGCAAAATAGTAATCCTGTCCGACAGTCAAAGCGCGCAGTTCAAGGCTATTTCCCCTATCTCCAAAGATCTGATATGTCTGATAAAGTTTATCCCGGGCTATTCCCCAAAGGATGTTGTAACCAACAGCGCCACGGACTTCTTCCCATGTGATAAAAACATTGCGGGGATCCCTATCGCGTTGTGCCTTGAATTTGGCCGGGGTTTGCGGGGGAAGACCGTAACCATGACCAAAGATCCGTATATCGCTGATCGCCAAATTGGGGGATGCCACATAAACATGGTTATACCGGATGTAACGTGCATTCATGGATTGAGGCAGCTCGATGTACGCATTTGGACGGTCACGCTTCTCGCCAGTGAGATCGGTCAATAGAATCCACTCCTCTCCATCCGCAGATCCAAACAGGCGAAACTGAGTAAAAACGGTTGAATCTGAAGAATAAATATTCGATTGATAATCTGTGAAATTGACCTGAAGGGCACGAACATCATAAATCTCCAACAGGTCAATGATCAGCCATTGGTCGGGCATATGGGTTTCTGCGACCCAGTAAGTGCGTGGATTCTCATCGGTCACATGCTGAACTTTAAAGGTATCCTGAGCTGAGGAGACAGTGACTGGTTTATGATAGGAAAGCAGCATCCACCCCGTGAAGAGGGCATCCTTATCGGTCCATTTCTCCGTGGGTATAAAATGAGGAAAATCTCCGAACCGTGTATTGGCAAACATCTGTCCGTCCCGATCAAATCCCGCTGGAAACATGACGATCCTACGCTCGAAGTTCCAGTTGACAGCCACCCAGGATGTACCGGTATTCCAGTAATTGCCATACGTATCCTGAAATGTGTTGCCGTGCCCGACTCCGGTCATGAATCCGCCCGGTTTATAGGAAACGGGATTGTAAGGCGCATAGACAAAAGGACCCATTGGATCGTCACCGACATATGTGCCATTCGCATATACATTATATTCTGTCCCCGGTGCACCGTATTGCAGATAATATTTCCCTTCATATTTGGTCATCCAGGCACCTTCTATAAAAGGATCGATGGAAGAGCGATGGTCCGGTCCGAAACGTTCCCAGCCATGTTGATCGGGATGCAACTGGATGAGTCCCTTGGGCAGACCGTCATAAGCAAACCGCCGCTGATGGTCGATTTTGATCCCGTAGATCGGATACAGATTTGACGAACCGTAATAGAGATACCATGCGTCAGTATCCGGATCATGAAAAAAGGCGGGGTCCCAGGGGCCGCTTGTTTCGGGCATGAAAGGCATCAACCGGTTGAAGTATTCCAGGTACCCGGTTTCGGGTACGGTCGTAAAAAAGACAGGCAGACGGTCATAGGTAGAGGGCAGCAGATAGAGCGTATCACGAACAGAGAGTGCAGCCGGCGCCACGACACCGCGCAGCGGCCATTTGTCCGGGATTACGTGTCGCCAGTTCGTGAGATCCCTGGAGTGCCACCAGCCCTGTGCGATGGTGCCGAACAGGAAGTACTCATTTTTATGATGAATAATAACCGGATCCGCTCCCGAACGGTAGGAAATGCCTTCATTCAATTGTTCAAAATTGTACTGGTAGTCCAGGTCGAGCGGATTACAATAGGTTCGAATTCCGGACGATTGGGCCATTGTCAGAGGACTGATCCCTATAATCATAAGAACCTGAATGAAGTTTTTCATGGAAAACAGACTCCTCAAGGAAATATCATGTATTGAATGTAAACAACATAACAACCATTGGATGATCATGCGACGTCAGAATAAATCAGCCCGTCGGTACCCGCATATTCATCGAGAGGCGGGGTATAAAAACCCGGACCACAACCAAGATCGGCAGCAATTTGATTCTGTTGGACAGACATGCAATGCTTATAAAGATTGATGAATCGTTTTCTGAGCAAATGATCATGTGCAATGAGCGGGAAATCCCTGTCCTTTTTCTTCCTCTTTCAATCATTGAACAGATTTCTCTTCTATGACTGGTCGATCATTCTTTGGATTTCTGATCAAATATTGAAATAAAGCCATCCGGAGTATTTTACATCAAACACTACGGTATTTATCTTTTATTTCATTCACCGACTGTGATAATCACCCTCTGATACCGTGTCAATGGCGGTGTACCCGAATCAGTTACTTCAAGAATCACATGGATGGTCTCCCCTGCCGCAGCATCTTCCGGAACCCGGAAGGATGCTTCCCGACTGTCCGCATCAACCACATCGACGATTCCCGGATAGGTGTCGGCCTCTCCATACTGCCACCATCGGTAGCTGACGGTGTCACCGTCAGGATCATCAGCCATGCCGCTCAGTTCCACATCTACTCCGGCTTCGACATTCAGATTATCAGGATGATTCAGCGAGACGACAGGAGGATGATTGGCCTCACCCGATCCCATCACGCACCAGTCTGCCCGGGCGGCAAAATCATTTTGCAGAACATCCACCCAGCGCGTCTGCGGATAAGCGGCCTCATCCCTTTCTGTATGGGGATTGTAATCGGTAACATCACCCCCATCCTCCCAGCGGTACGGATTGGTTTCGGACCGGACCAGACGGCCGCCCCAGCCTCCGTACGAAGGATTCTCCATGCTCCTGAGTCCCACATCGAGCAGGTAAAAATAGGCGGGAGAGTCGCCTTCAGAGATAAAATCGTACTGAGTGCGGCCCCGTTGGATTGCGTTCTCCAGATCACCCTGCGAGTGTTCCGGATCGCCCTCGATCTTCTGACCGTCTCCCCAGCAATAGTAGGATTCGAGTAACGGACCATGGTTGAATTTGATGTTTTCAGCAAACCATTCACCACCAAGATAGGGCTTCAGCTCATCAGGGACTACTCGGGACCAGCTATAGGCAAAACTCCAGAATTGGGAAGAATTGTAGAGAACCTTGATCCGTGGCCAGTTGGGAGCCACATAATTTTGATAGGTTGCATCCTGATCGAGAATGGTATAAATGACGGCTTTATCCGATACTTTATGGTAGATCTCTTCCCATTGAGCTGTTTCCTCGTATTTCTCCTCGATGGATTTCAAGGCACGGGCGACTGTATTCGTTCCTCCCCATATCTGTAGATAAACGGGGGCGGGATCGTCATCGAGGAGAACGGCCTTGATTAAATCCGAACCCTCCGTATCCCTTTGCATCTCGCCTTCAAATTCGATATTGCCGACCCGGACGATGCTTAAAAGCGTTTCAGGAGTCGGAAAGTCCGGATCATGCTTGACCAGATTATCATAAACCTCGCCATATTTTCCAATTAATTCCTGCATCCAGTCAGTGCCGGCCCACCGCAAATCCCTTCTCTCGCCGTAACGCCGCGCCGTACCTGGCATTTCCGAGGTAAAGAGCGTTCCCTTGCCGTCTCCGGCATAGTGCCACTGGGAGCTGCTGTAGACGAGACCTTCAACATCGAACTCATTCGTGTAGAGCAGGAACCGGATGTAACTATCCATATCGTCGACCTCTCCGTCTGTGGTGACAATAGTACGCGGTTTAGCCGATGTCAATGGATCCACACCCGTTTGACAACCCACTGTAACGATGACAAGAAGGGAACCAAATAATAAGGTGGTCTTTGTCATTTTTCCCCTCCAAATCTTTGGAATTTAATTCGATTTTCCGAATGAAACGGACATATCAATGAATATACTCTTCTTTGCTGTTAACCCATAAAATATAAAATTTAAACACACATGAACGGTAACTATTTTTTAAACTCTTTTCACTGCAGGTACTTAACAACCTGTTCGACAGAAATCTTTTTCGGTCCTTTCGTCCGTTGAGCACCATAACCAACCGGTACGACAGCCATAAATTCTCCCTGAGGTTCACCTAAAAAACTGAGAATATCATCCTTGATTAAAAACAGTATGCCCAGCCAGACGGTGGCCAGGCCAAGCGATGTCGCAGCGACCATGAGATTCTCAACAGCTGCCGCCGAATTTTGGATTTCCATGGTCCTGAAAAAATCCAATGCCGTCTTTTTTTCAACCTGGAATAAATCAGCTCCCCTCGCAATAAGCTCTCCGGTATTGGCCACAGCAATCACAACAGGAGCGCTGATAATGCTTCTTGCCGCCATCCGCAGTAAAACAGAGGCAGGACGGGGAAACAGAGCCGCTCGGGACGTCACCAGGTGTGCAAGTTCTTTTTTCTTGTTGCCCCTTATGATGATAAACCGCCACGACTGCTGATTGTGAGCTGAAGGAGCCTGATTGGCAGCCCGGAGAACAGCATTGAGGTAATCTTCCGGCACAGATTTCCTTTTGAATAGCCGGACACTGCGCCTCCGCTCAACAGACTCCAGCGTCTCATTTCTCGGCAATGGGGGATTCACTTCAACCACATTGGTCTCCCCGCCCTTTTTTATGTATTGATGCCTTTAACGGCTTCGCATATCCGCCTGAGGACACACCCTGTCAGGGATAAACAATTTCTCATGAACCGGATGCTTCCAGCACATCCATTTTAAAAAGGTCTATTTCGGGTGTTTGATGCGCTTCATCCATGATCTCTTGTATGGCCAGCACGATATCCGGATGATCTTTTGCCACATCACGAGTTTCCTGGATATCCGATTCCAAATCATAAAGTTGAATGGTCGTATTGCCATTATGCATGTCTCTTCGCATGCCTTTCCACTTTCCCATACGGACAGCCTGCTGACCGCCCGAGCCAGGATATTCCCAGTACAAATAATCATGTTGCTGCTGCTCCAGGCCCAGCATCGCGTTAACAAAACTGATGCCGTCTGTTTCTTCCGGATGGGCGGTTCTGCCCAGTTCACACAGGGTGGGCATGACATCCTGGAATGCGGCGATGTGATTGGAAGTACTGCCGGATTGGATACGACCCGGCCAGGTAGCAATCAAAGGGACACGGATTCCCCCTTCATAGACCGTACCCTTTGTGCGCCCTGTCTCCGTAATGAAAGGCTTGGCTGTATCAAACCAGGATGACTGTGAACCGCCGCGTATTCCGGAACCATTGTCAGAAGTAAATAGAACAACCGTATTCTCATACAGGCCCAGTTCTTTTAATTTTGCTATCAGCAAACCGACCTGTTCATCCAGACAGGAAACCATCCCTGCATAGGTTGCCCGTGGATAACGACAGGGGAAATAACCTTCCTGGCCGAGATAGGGTTCTTCGTCACCCAATTTCCTGACATAATAATCAACCCATCGCTTCGGCGCTTCCACAGGCACGTGTGGAATAGTCGATGCCCAATAGACAAAAAACGGCTGTTCTTGATTGCGCTCAACGAAGCCGATTATTTCGTCAAACATGAGATCCGGTGCATATTGAGGCTGGTTATATTTCTCATAACTGGCGGGATCATAGGGATCAGCACCTTCTTCCAGCAGGGTGCCGGGAACGACCAGATCATTTTCCAGCCAGACCTTTTCCTCGTTTCTCCACAAATGTTTCGGATAGTATGTATGCGCCTGCCGCTGGCAGTTGTAGCCAAAAAAGAAATCGAATCCCTGTTTATTGGGTGTACTGTTGGTCAAAGGACCACCCAACCCCCATTTGCCGACAATCCCGGTTTTATATCCAGCTTTTTTCATCAACTCGGCGATTGTAACAGTCCCGGAGGGCATCGGCCTCTGACCTTCGAGATTGGGATCCTCCACCGCTTTGGCATAATCCCAGACATCACCCCGTTCTCCCCATTCATCATTGCCGCGAATGTATGCATGGCCGCTATGCATTCCGGTCATCAGAATACAGCGCGCCGGCGCACAAACCGGTGCACCGGAGTAAAACTGTGTAAACCGCATACCGTTTTGTGCCAGATCGTCAATATTCGGCGTTTCGATCTTTTCCTGTCCAAAACAGCCCAGTTCACCATATCCGAGATCGTCGGCCATGATAAAAACAATGTTCGGTTTCTTTTGTCTCGTGCATTTTAAAACAGGTGTGACTGAAGCCAACAATCCAATGGAACCGAGATGCTGTAAAAACTGACGTCGCTTCATAGGTTTAAAATCCTCCTTACCTTGAACAGTTGAAATGGAAAACATCCCAACTGCAACAAAAATAACCAAATCGGTTCTGAAAAAAATACAAATTCAAGTTGACTCTCTTATTCCAGCTCTTTAATATAAATATTGGCAAACTGGATCGGATCTCCGTGATGCTGTAGCGCGATCGGCCCCTTTTCCGGAACACCGGGAAGCCTGGCATTCTTCAATACAGTCTTTCCATTCAAGATGACGGAAACGACTTCATCAATCAACGTAATCTGAAATCGGTTCCACCTGCCGATGGCATTGTCTGCATTCATAATCGGTGTAACTCCCTGTCGAATCGCTGGTGCCATATTTGCATCCGTCCTGTATCCGTAAATTTCACCCGATCCAACAGGCCAGTTCCAGATATTGATCTGGCTTTTTGACGATCCCCTCAGATAAATGCCACTGTCCCCGGCATAGTTGACAGGAATGTTGATATCCTTTCCATCGGGATCTGTAGCCTGATTGCCGTCCGGAAGAATAACCGGTAACGAGTCTATTCTAACCACTTCAGGAAACCGCCAGTCCACAATCAGAATAAAATTTTCATATTCTTTCTCCGTCCACAGATGTTTGTCTTCGCCCTCGGCCTCGCTTTGACCGTCGTAATCCAATATCCAATTATCGGCCTGCCAGTGGCCTTCATTCCCTTCGACCTTTTTCCACCCTCTCAAGTCGAGACCGTTGTAGAGGGAGACAAATCCTTCATCTTCTGCAGCAACCAGTTCAGGTGGTGGATTCGTACCTGCTAATTCTTGAATTCGGATATTTCGGAAATAAATTTCACTGCCCTCGGACTCGAGACAGATATAGCCTTTCCTTGGATTGAGATGAAATCCGCGCGTCACGACTTTGCCGTTCACGGCAAGCGTCAATGTCCCGTCCCGGCTCTCAACCCGGTAATGATTCCATTCTCCAGCAGGATTTGCCCGCTCTTCTCTGGGATACGAACGCATCCGTCCTCTCGGCTCGGGATTGTCTTCAACCAGAGTGGCCCCGTGAATGGCAAACATGTCACCGTGATTGCCATCCATGATCTGGCACTCAATGGAACGGGAGAAGGGTTGCCCCGGTGCCGTGATGGCATCGGAGTGGATGAACAGTCCCGCATTGCCCCCCTCATGTAAATGTTTCCATTCCAGTTCGAGAATGAAATTTTCATACTGCCTGTCCGTGCGAAGGATTCCCGTGGGTATCCCTGTGCAGATGATCATACCGTCTCTCACCGTCCAGGTTTCAGGTGCACAGTTGACATTCACCCAGCCGTCCAAATTCTCACCGTTGAACAGCGACCTGAAGCCTTCCTGAGCATGAAGGAGAAAAACGCCTGCAAAACAGAAGAAAATGATCTTGATTACATGTTTCATATTCAGTCCCTCCTATATATTTAAAAATATCAGCTATACTTGGAATCGATGCAATCCAATCCCCGAAGATTCTCTCCACAAATGGATTATTATGAGGCTACTTTTGCAAAATTAATTTCTTTGCTTCCGAGAAATCGCCAGCATGTAATCTACATAAATATAAACCACTTGGTAATCCTTCAGCAAACCATTTTACATAATGAACGCCGGCTGTCTGATAGCCATTAACCAATGTTTCAACTTCCTGGCCGTTGAGGTTATAGATTTTTATTGTCATAAAATCTGATTTTTGTAAATGATATTTTATCGTTGTGACTGTATTAAAAGGATTGGGATAATTATGAAATAATCTAGACCTCTCGGCTGTTTCTAAGGAACGGGTTGGAATAATTTGGAATATGCTGCCACTAATCCCTATACTATTTGTATCTGGATAAAATTCAGTGCCGAGAGATATATAAAATGAACCCGAGAAATACTCAAATGATAGAGCAAAACTGGATGTCATGATTTCAAACTCATTATGCCACGATTCCAAATCCTCCGTAGAAAAAACTTCTGTCAAATAACAATCATCAGTCCATTCCGTAGATAATAGTATAAATAATGTATCTTCCTTTATAATGATATCACGTGGATTTTTCCCTGTAAAAAGATCCATCATTTTATAATTGTCAATATCCGAAGCTGTGTACAAATTTTCTCTATTTATATAAATCAGGCTTCCTTTAAAATCCATAATATGATTTAAATTGTGATTATCTGGTAGAAAATGAACATTTTCCTCGAGAAAGCCGCTCCCGTTATAACGGAACACACAATGTGGATTTCCCTCACAATAAAATTGATCCTTAAAAACAAAAAATTCGCTCCCAGAATTCCCGTAATTATACCAACTAAGCCCGCTGTCTGCCGAAGCATAAATACCTTTGCTTCCCGTAACAAATAAAGAGTCGTGAAAAATAAAAATATCATTTACATGAACTTCAACAGGAATTGTACGGTATTTTTCCCAACCCTCTCCCTTATTAACATAAAAATTTCCAAAGTCATGACTTTCTGTTGGATCATGACCAGGAATATACAGACAATCGTTAAATTCCCGAAAACGGTAGATTTGTTCCTCATCCGCTGTAAATTCATTGATAAAATTTTGCTCTGAAATATCATAATACCAGATATCAGTTGGACCGGAATTTCTCGCAACATCTCCATGACCAAAGTAAATCTTCTGGTTCCATAATATCATATCCCAGACATTTCTTGCATACTCCCATTCAGTATTATCGGGATACCTGTCTTTAAAAGGATTACCCAAGTAGATGACAGATGCTTGTGTTCGATCCGGCTTATAAATACCCTTTGTATCCAGATTGGAATTTTCTTCGGTTGACCAGATACCCATAGTCTGACTGGATAAATTTCGAACAGGTAATATAACGATATTGATCATAACAATGGGTAATAAAATGACTGTTTCCAATTTTTTATTAAACATATTTACCCCCACAGTCTATGTTTGTAATTTATGCTACCTAATGTTTTCTTCAACTTCGGCTGTTTTGTGATGAGGTGAAAAACACCTCATCGAGCAGGAAGAATGATAAGAGGTTTCATGATCGATCTCTTCTACCTGTTAATTTCAACTGTAGAAATGTTGCGATGATCCTGAATACCCTAAAACAGGATGTACATCCATGGGGCTTTTCCTTTATTTCATCTTTTCCCTGAAAGAAAATAAATCCAATAAAAACAGTGGAATTAGAATCGAAACGTACGCAAGAAAATCCCACGGATCGTATGTTGCGTCATATAACTTGAAATACTGCGCGCCTTCAATGCCGAAGCAAACGATCACAAAAAGGAAAATGGTTGTTGTTGGCGTAAAGAAACGTGTCCAACGATTGTTCATTTCTGATCGATAGAGGGTTCGAAACAGGATATAGTTCCATGCCGGACCCGTCATGTCCAGTACATATCCCTTCCAAAAAGATCCCAGATCAATCCAGATGGTTGACAATCCGGTTCCGCAGAGAAGGACAAGACCAATGGCCCAAAACGGCGCGAGTGCATCATGCCTGCTTTTTCTCTGTTGGATAGGCTCTGTTTCCATAAAAATCCTATCGTGTTGATGGAATACCTCTAGCTATCATCCGATGATGTGAAATACGCTTCGCTTATCAGAATCTGAATTTGATCATTCCTCTTTTTTTCTTGAAATAATAGGCGTGATCACCAGACCCAGGCCTATGCCGATGAGGACGCATGCCACAAACAACAGGGCTGATTTCTGAAGAAAAATAAATCCGACACCGATACCAATCAGTGTCGTTCCACCGATAGCCCATGTGCTCTTATCTTCTTTTTTCTCCGTTTTAGTCATGTCATTCTCCTCCTTTTTAACATTAAAATGATCCTGTAAAGTGACCTTTTTAGGTTTTATGTTTATGCGCTACACGAATGAGGATATTTCCTTTTTTATTTCCTATAGTTCACTCTTAATCCCTGCTGCTTCGGTCTGGGGCACGTAAGGTTTACCGGCAAAGTATCCTCTCACCAGCTGAATCACGACGCCTCCAAGCGCCGCAAGTGCAATCAGGTTGGGGATGGCCATGAGGCCGTTGAGCGTGTCAGCCACGTCCCAGACAATTCTCAGGCTGCCCACGGCTCCTAACATGGTAAACGGAAGCCATGCTATGCGGTAAACCATGCGCACAACATTGCCGTGTCCGAGTAAATAAGCCATGCAGGTCTCACCGTAAAAGCACCAGGCCAGGAGTGTGTCGTAAGCGGTGAGAATCATACAGAACATCAACAATCCCGCGCCGGTTGTCTCACCGAATACAGAGCTGAATCCGCTGATCGTCAGCACGGCACCGCTCTCTCCGCTGCTCCAGACCCCGGTGAGCAGGATAACGAGAGCAGTAGCAGTGCACATCACGATTGTATCGAAGAACACCTCAAAGATACCCCACAGACCCTGACGCACGGGGTGATCGGTGGTGGCAGTGGCATGCGCCATGGGGGCGCTCCCCAGCCCCGCCTCGTTGCTGAACACACCTTTCGCGATCCCGTGGCGGATGGCCATCATGATGCCCACTCCAGCAAATCCCCCCGTGGCAGCGGTCATCGTGAACGCACTCTTGAGGATGAGCACGATGACTTTTGGTAATTGTGCAACATGGACCACAATGACCGTAAATGCACCCAAAATGTATAGAATACACATGAACGGAACGCAGAACACGGCGACCTGCGCAATACGCTTAATCCCCCCGATAGTCACCAGACCGACAGATACGATCAGCATAAGACCTGTTACCCAATCCGGGGCTCCGAAATGGCTCATGCCGTCGGCCACCGAATTGGCTTGTACCATGTTCCCGATACCGAATGCAGCTATGGCTCCGAATACACAGAAGATAACCGCCAGCCACTTCCACCTGCTGCCCAATCCCCTCTCGATATACATCATCGGACCGCCCAACATGGGTTGACCCTCCCTGCGTACGCGATAGTGGCACCCTAAAACCACCTCGGCAAACTTGGTCGCCATACCAAACAGGGCCGAAACGAGCATCCAGAAGATGGCTCCGGGCCCGCCGATGGCGATTGCCGTGGCCACTCCGGCAATATTACCAACGCCGACTGTACCTGCCATGGCCACGGTCATGGCCTGCATGGGAGACACGTCCCCTTCAGCCCCCTCGCTCTTGCGGAATGCCTTGCCCAAGGTTTCGCGCCACATGAGCCCGAACTTGGCTAACTGGATAAACCGAGCGCGCAGAGTCAGATAAATACCGACACCCACCAGGGCGATCAACATGTAGGGTCCCCACACGAGGTCATTCATTGTTGTATTGATTTTCAGTAAGATTTCACTCATCTATCTTCACCATATAGAAGATTATATCAAATAATTACTGTCCAAAACAGGAAATGGACATCTTGTAAACAAATGCATTACACTGGTTTTTCTCCAAATTGAAATATCAGGTTACCAAAGTACCACCCCGGGATTCCCGATTAAAAATTTCGGGAACGACACCCTTTCCGGTGGTGTTTTAAGCCGGAATCCACCTCTAACCCGTAACCGGCATAAAAGCTGATAAAAAATAGTCCATCAAACCATTTCCTATTTTTGGACAAGAGTGATATCAAATAATATCTTTACATCTTACTCACTCAGAATATCTGAAATCAAAAATATGATTTTGAGAAATCTGTTTGTGTATTGCATTTTCGGAATACACTCCGAAATAGTTTAACTATTTTGGAGTATAGTATATTTTTGTTTAATAAATCAAGAGAAAAATAAAAAACAACTCATAACATATTTGACTTCAATCACCCGGAGTCGTGCCATACGTCATCTTTTATATCTTATTCAATCGGGCCACCCAACATTCATCTCCCCTTGAGGGGAGACCCTCAGCGAATGCCGAGGAAGAGGGGTGTCTCCCCTAAGCACGTGCCACACGACACCTTTTTATTTCATTCAATCGGGACACCCGACGACGACATCTACTCATCTTTATCTTCTGGATATTTATGCATCGCAGCTTTATAGGCCGCTTTGACAAAGCCTTCAATTAGATCCGCACATTCAAAACATCCTTCATAAGATAAATGTATGAATCCATCCTCGATTGAGCATCCAGATAGTTTATTAACAAAATCCCTTACAATAGTTTGTTTTCTATAGTCAGGAATATATGAATTCGAATGAACAATACAGTTTCTGGTCTCAATTAATCCCCTTATACGATCTCTGGTATTTTTATCAACATCAATATTTAACTCAGAAAATTTTTCAGCAAAAATAAGCAATTTTTCAAATGCATTGCCACTAATTTGATTCCATTTTACTGGGTATTCTTCTAATATATCTAAGGTTTTACAGATATTTCGGAATTCATTCTCTGCAATAATCATCAGTGTTACAAGAAAACCATAACGCGGAATATCTGGAAAGCTATATGTTATCAATACCTCTTGATCAATATCTTCAGTTATATCAAAATCGGTAAATTCAATTTCTTCTGTTTTTTTATGAATAAGCTTAATATCAGATAATACACATTCAAAATAACCCATATCACCAATCAATATTAGGTATGGTTTTTTAATAATTGTATCTTTGATCATACATTAATATCCTATTTGAGGCTGTCCGTGTAATAATTAGTACTATTTAATTATCCGATGATGTAAAAAACGGTGCGTGGCCGTCCTTGGCCCGTAACACATGTGCCACTGCTTAAAGGGTCATGCCACACGATATCTTTTTATTTTATTCAATCAGGATACCCGAAGTCCTCAGGGATTTATTAAGTTCTCATATAATTTTGTAAGTTCTGGTTGTAACTTATTATTTAAATAATCATCAATATTTCTATCACTTCCATATTTATTTACCATACTTTTTAACCTGTCATTTATTTCTTTTAAATCTTTATTCTTCCTGATTTTCTTAATTCTAAGGTTATCTTGAATATGTTCATAACTATTCTGAAAAATGTGCGAAGCATTATGTCTTCTGTACTCAATATAAAGAAATTCAGACTCGTCTAAATCAGATTTTATTTTATTTAATCCATTAATCAGTTTTGAATACCATTGCATTTTTTGCACATTATCGCCCTTTGTTAAACTATCATGAACTTCAATTGCATAGTTAAGTCCTTTTGTTAAAACTTCATAAACTTTCACATAAAATGCGTCCTGATATATAGTGTCATATTCTTCTTGCAATTTTGCATTCAAATAAAAAGTGAATCTCAACCATTGTTCAAACTGGGTCTGCTGCATGAGAGTTTTTATTATAAAGTCTCTTTTAAATTGTTTTATAGCTATATCATCCATGAAAATTAGTAACTCATATAGCCCTGGATTTGCTAATCCAGGGTGAATATCTATGGAGCTTCTGCCCCATAGTGGACTACGAAGTCCACTGTTTCAACACCTCGGGGTAATCATACCCGATACAACCGGTATTGTTAGATGGCAGAACCGAAGTGAGGAACCCAAATCATATCTGCCACAAATGCCTGTAGTGGAGTCAGTATTTTAGTGACCTCTTTTATCGAGGGAAAGGGATCAGCACCATGAACCAATCGACTCCTGACTTCATAGACCATACTGAAAAAACTGCTTGCATTCATGCCTCCGTACTCGCGGCCATCCAAACGTTCCTTGGCAAGCCTTCGACCTGCTTGCCCTATAGATTCTTTAGATAACCAATTGAGCACACCTAGGAGCGATTTTCTTTCACCCGAATTTAGTGCCGTATTGTTGATTGTTGCATCTATTAGCTGATTAACGTGTTCCTGCGAAGTCTCGGAACGAGGTTTAGGATCAAGAATAACCTCAATCGAGCTGACTAAAAGCATAAATCGCGCGTCCTGCGATGGCTCGAAAAAAGATGAACTGAAGAGGTCAAAAGCAAGACGTTCCCTATCGTCTAGCACTAATCTCTTACTTGCCGCTTGCTTGAAAAGCTCCTCGAAACGCTTGGGATTCTTCCCGATCACAACATTTCCCTTAAAGCTGGCAAACAACGGTTCGAAACTGGTCTCAAATATCGTAAGTCCAAGAACATCGTTCATCACACTACGCCCCTGCTTCTCCCCAAGCATTACTAGCCCGGTTCGAGTGAATGCGCCTTTTGTTGCTGCTCTGTCTCCGAAATTAGCTCCTATCTGGTTCGCTGACAATGCCAAAGTAAAGACATCACGGAAGAGTTGCCCTGCTTTCCAAGCATCTTCTTCGGTCTCATGGCCCGATCCCTTGAGAATCAAGTACTCAGACTCTTCACCGGTAGAGGCCAGATCCAGGCTACCGTGGTATGGCCCTGAGAGATTCAAGTGAGGGCTTGGAATCTCCAGCCTTACATCATTTGGCAATCGCACTGACAATCTAAACGTAAAATCGTTCATTGGATCTTGCTGTTTATCTATGGGGCCTCTGCCCCATAGTGGACTGTGAAGTCCGCTATTCCATACATCGGGTAAGGATACCCGAGGTAATCGGTAATCTCTCTATCTAATATTCCACCCTCCCCGTATGCCGATTATTCTGCCGATAGGCCGGCCAGGGAGAACTGGCATATCCCATACTGGTCGTTTGCAGGGCAAACAGAGAGCCCCCCTCATTCGTCAAGCCGCCGATGTAGAGCATGCCGTTATCCAGCAGTGTCGGCGAGGACCAGTTGATCCCGCAGTGCAGGTCCTGCTTCCAGTTCAACGTGCCGTTCGGATTGAGCGCATAGACAAATCCCGTCTCAGCGGCCGCATAAATCAATCCGTCGGCTCCCACAGCCGGCGTCGCATAGGCATCATCGGGTGTGAAATGGACCGATTCCAAGGGATACCGCCAGTTGATGATTCCCTCCGGGCTGATGGACAGCACCTCGGCCGGCTGACGGTGGCTGCAAGCCTGGGTTGCCACATAGACAGTACCGTCCGCCCCAATTGATGGAGAAGCCCTGACTGGCCTCAGGCTTCCTGCAAATACCCGCCATTTCAAAATGCCGGTGGGATAGACCGCATAGACATACCCGCCGTCTCTGTTTTCCGTACCAAAATAGATCACATCATCGGCGTCCAATGTGAGAGAGGTATAGCAGTGTTCATCATAATTTTCGAGATAGAATTTCCACTTTTGAGAACCGTCGGGATTAACAGCATATAAAATATCATCTCCCAAAATGACGTAAATCGTGCTGTCGCTGCCAACCACCGGCGAAGTGCCGCAGGGCGTTCCGCCGGTGCCGGGATCAAATACCCATTTGCGCTGACCATTCGGATAGATGGCGTAGAGATCGAAAGCCACATAAGCATAGAGCGTCTGATCGTGTCCGATGGCCACGTTCCTCTGGCCGACTTCTGTGAAATCGTCATTTTCCCAATCCTCGTAGCGCCATTTCAATCCGCTGGATGGATCAAAGGCATAAAGCACATTTCTGCAGTCCATCACATAAATGGTTCCATCATCTCCGATAACAGCGGTGGTCACATTGTTCTCGAGATCGACTTTCCATTCCAGTGTACCGCCGGGATAAATGGCATACAGACTGCCCGATGTGGTGCCAAGATATCTGCCCGTACCCACATAGATGGTGCCGTCGCTCCCGATAGCAGGCACCGAATAGTAAATCGGCCCATCCGTATCAAACTGCCAAACCAAAGCATCAAATTCCGGAGTAAGGTCAAAATTCGCCGTGGTGGTTTGACCGGCCGTTACAGATACATTTGCGCTGTCGCTGTCAAATTCCTCCTTCGAACAGATCAGCAGATATTGTCCTTCTGAACAATTCTCTATACTGTAAAAACCGGCTTGATCTGAATAAACGACCAACTCTCCGGGTATGACCCGGACCATGGCCATATCAATGAGTGACTGGTCCTCCGCACTGCGAATGGTACCATGGATGGTTCCTGTCGTTGCCGGCTGAGACGGCTCGGTCGGTTTTTCATTATTGCATTGACAGAAGCACAAAAGAAAAACAATACAAATCAAACATATCTGATAACACTTTAAAATCACTTCTGTACTCATTTTATAGATACGCAGTCCAACACACGTCAGTCACTTTCCACAAACAGTATTCATTTATTAAGTAACAGTTTTCGGGTTTGACTCCATTGAAATGCAGGCGTCCGAATCTCCAAGTTACAGAGATATAATCCACTTGGATAATTTTCTGCATCCCATTGAACACGATGCGATCCTTCTGATTGATAGCCAGAGATGAGTACCACGATTTCCCTCCCCAGCAGATCAACGATTCTCAGAGTGACGAATCCGGATCGTGGTAAGTGAAATTCAATCATGGTCGAAGCATTAAAAGGATTGGGATAATTATGGTAAAGAACCGGATGATCCGGTAAAAGGGGTACAAACGGATCTAACTGTTCAACAAAAGTTGAACCGCCATCGGTCGTTTTGAGAATGGTTCCGTGCTCCCCTACAAGCCAGCCATTCCCCGACTGTGTGAAACAAAGGGATGTCAAATCCTTCAATGTTCCTGTTGTATCACTCTCCCAGTTTTGACCCCCATCCATCGTTTGAATCAATGTTCCATACTGCCCTGCTGCCCAACCTCGATTCTCATTGATAAAACAGACGGTATTCAATGGATGATTAAGCACAACGGTTTGATTTATCCAGCTATCGCCCCCATTTTCCGTTTTAAGAATGATGCAATCACCCACAATCCATCCAACCTGATGATTGATAAATTGAACCGCATTCAGATCGTTCCAAAGATTCGCCACATATATTTGTTCAACATGTCCCCATGAGATCTTAAGGATGATACCATTCTCACCCACAGCCCAGCTCGTATTCGCATCTACCGCACAAACAGAATGAAGGTTTTTATCCGTGGGACTATCAAGGGATGTCCAGTTCAACCCCCCATCGATTGTATGCAGGACAACACCCCATCGACCGACTGCCCAGCCGATCTGATCATGATAAAAATCCACAGAATATAAATCATAGGATGTGCCGTTGGTTTGAGCTGTCCAGGTTTCACCTCCATCCACTGTATGCAATATTTCATAGTATCCGGCTGCCCACCCGATATCTTCGTCTAAAAAACAGACCGATCTCAGACCACTCATGGTGTTGCTTTCCTGAACAATCCAGTCAACACCCCCGTTTGTGGTCTTACCGATCAATCCATTGCTTCCAACCACCCATCCCGTGTTGTCATTTATAAAGCTGACACCATTCAGATCTTCATACGTCGCACACTTAAACTGTGGATTCCACTGCCCGCCTCCATTCGTGGTCTTGAGAATCGTACCATCCAATCCGACAATCCAGCCGTGATCAAGATCACAAAAATGGACAGAGATCAAGCCATTCAGGGTGGGACTCGATTGAGGCGTCCACGAGAATCCACCATCCACAGTTTTCAGAATTCCTCCCTCCCAGCTTCCCACAATCCACCCCGTGGTATCATCTTCGAAAAATATCGATTGAAACGTATCCGAACCGATACCGGTGCAGTGCCAGTTTTCACCGCCATCTGTCGTCGATATAAAATTACCCCATGCACCAACCACCCATCCCGTCAGGGAATCTTGGAAAAAGACAGAATTCAAGGGATGTATCGTACCGCTGCTCTGGGCAGTCCAGTCTGCACCGCCATTTGATGTGTAAACGATTCCACCATTTGAGCCAACCGCCCATCCATGGTTCGGATCCACAAAATAGGTGGACATGAAGTGCGTACCGACACCCGTTGTCTGAGAGTGCCATTCGTTGCCGCCATCCGAGGTGTGAATGACGGTTCCATAATGGCCGGCTGCCCAGCCATGATTACTGTCGGTGAAAATGATTGAAAAGAAGTTATCGGTTGGATCGTCCCACTTTGAAATCCAGTTGGCTCCCCCATCTTCTGATTTCAATAATGAGGAGTAACCGACAGCCCAGCCTGTGTTGGGATCCTGAAAAAAAACATCATACAAAGATTTTGAAGTATTGCTGTTTTGCAGATTCCAGGTGTTCCCCCCATCTGTGGTCTTGAGGATGGTTCCGTTATTGCCCACCGCGACAGCTGTGTTTTGATCGATCACAAAAACATCGTTGAGTGTATTCCCCTGTGGGAAGGGATTCTGCCAGAACCAGTTTTCGCGGGCAATGAGGAGTGAACCGAAACAGATAGAAAATAGAAATATTCTACTTATCGGTTTCATAACCTTTTGTGTTTTAAAAATACTGTTCGCTGGATATAAATAACAGATGAACATAGGTTAAATTTTATGGAAATACAATAACGATTTTGCCGATCAAAATGGACGGATTCGGTGGATCCTATTTCCCTGCACATATGATTTTATCCGACCCATTATTTCCATCAAGATGCGCTATAAGTATTTTTTTATTTCATCAAGATGACTTTTAGCACTGGGTTCCGTGATAAAGAATTTCTGGAGATGATCACAGGGATATTCGGGACAGTGCGCACATGTAATACACTCTTTTTTCTGTGCACACTTTCTGATCTCACATTGACTGCACCCGGGATACAGTCTCCCAGATTTTGTCATGCATCCATCGCAGGCTGTAATATCCTCAGGTTTGAGGATCATGTGGTAACGGTCATTAATGGTCTGAGCAATCTGGACTCTCATTTTGGTCTGTTTCTCTGGATTGGTTTCTCTCGTCGCCAAATAAATGGGACAACTGTCACATCTCAATCCACAGTAGGCTGTCAGTTTATTGATTTCCATAATAAATCCTTTTTCTCATTTCCAAACCACAGCTTGAAAATGAGTTAGACATTTTCAAATTCCACATTTTCATTTTATCTTTTAAAACTCGAACTCATCCTTAATATTCGATTCCACGTCTGACGATATCATTTAAAAATAAACGAATCGGGTATAACACTATTGCGTATCATTTTTGCTGGCGAAGCTCTGAGAGAAGGTCGATTTGAATCTCCTGAATTTGTGCCAGCCTTTCCCACTGATGCGACAGGAGATGATCGATCTTTTCATGAAGCTGCCGGATCTCCAGTTCGGCTTTCAAATTCACCTGATAATCATGCTGTGACCGAAGCCTGTCCTTGGTCTCCTGCCGATTCTGACTCATCATGATAATCGGAGCCTGAATGGCTGCAAGGCAAGACAGAACCAGGTTTAAAAGGATATAGGGGTATGGATCGACAGGACGCCATAATAAAACCAGTGAATTGATACCTATCCAACAGGCAAGGAAGAATCCAAAAATGATTAGAAAACGCCAGCTTCCTCCAAACGACGCAATATGGTCGGCCAGCCTTTCTCCAAATGACCATTTCTTTTCAAATTCGGCATCCACATTCGACGATAAAAGTTCGTGCTTTTGCAGGCTTTCCAATACCTCATGCTCGAGAACGGTGAGCTCTCCTTTCTCTGATGTGAGAAGCGTATGCACATAAGCCTCCCTGTATCGGCCCAAATCTTCACGGCAAATCGTACTGTTTTCCGACCAATCCGGATGATCTCGACGAATCAATTCGACGATCGCATCCCGCACGAGAACGCCCTGCACAAGTTCTTGCGTATCGAAATCTTTCCCACAAACAGAACATTTTTGTTTCAAATTTTTTACAGCCATTTGATAACTCACCTTTCTGTAATATATAATATGAGTGTGATAGCTCCCGTTTTATTGGAGTTGTTATTGATTATAAAGACAACTCTTTACCCGGCGAATGAAAGGGTTTACTGTTCCTTTTTCATTTCTTCGATGATCTTCATGGTCTCGACGCTGACCGTGCACACTTTTTGAAGCAGTTCGATTACCTGCTCCTTATAATCGGCAAACCGGTAGGTGTTGAATTTTTCGGCGATAGTCGGGTCTTTGGGTTTCTTTTCTTTGTACTGGTCGAGCACCCACTCGAGTGCCGAGCGGTTGCCTAATTTGTATTCCCAGGCTTCTTCGGGAACGCCCGTCAAAAAAGTGAGTTCGTCGATTTCAATGACGCCGGCTTCCTTGTCGGCTTTCAGTTTGACTTTCACTTTCGGCTGATGCGCATAAAGCGGTTCCGGTTCTTTCACGCCCGCGAACATCTCTTTCTGCCGTTTGGCTTCGGCTTTGTTTTCGTAATGCCGGACTTTTAGCCCGTACGGCTTTGCGTCTTCATAATAGATGTGCAGATCCATAAGCCTCTTGCCCCATGCGGCCCATTTCCAGAAATCCTTGTAAAAAGGCAGACGCGGGAATTCACGCTTTAAATTGAGTTCGTACTTCTTGCGGTAGGCGGGATTGTGCAGCACAGCGTAGGTGTAATGAAAGATGTCTTCTTTACTGATGTCTGAACCAGGATTCTCATGATTTTCACGAGTCCCTGGATTCCCCCCTTGACCTGCCCCCTCTACCCGTCTTGAATCCTGGTCATCCTTTAATCCCAAAAATCGCGGTTCAGACTTATAATGCTCCCGAAACCGCGCCAGCCCCCAATCGGTGATATTCTCCACCCGCTCGCCGGTTTCGGTGTAGCGGTAAAGGGGAAGGCATTGGGTTTTCTCAAGAAGATCAAAACCGGATAAATATTTTGAGGATAGTATTGAAAATATTTTATTGCTACTAGAACCTGAAATTGATAATACAATATTATCAAATCTTAAATCTACTCCAAAAAATTTAAAATGATTAGATGTAATTCTATCACTTAACAACTTTTCAGGATAATAATATTGCTTAAAATATGGACGATAAAGAAAAGCTGTACTTAATGATTTGTTAAATTGAATAAATCGTTTTTTGAGGAAATGACTTTTTAATGCTGCACTCCATTTAATTAGATTAGAGAATCCCTTTTCATTTATATTTATTAGCTGATTGTATGTTGAAATAAAATATTTCATTTTAGCATTCAAGGAATTAAGATTACGATCAAAAACCCATTCATCTCTTGCAGTATTTACACCGGGTGCTATTAGGTTAAATAGTTTTGTAATATTTAATAAATCATCCCAATCATTTTCTGTAAGATTTATCCAATTGTTGTTTTTATCTGGTGAAATTTTTTCGAAAGAAATATTTTCGAACTTGCGGTTTCGGAGCCAGTCCAGTTTGGTTTCTTTGCGCCAGTTGTCTTCCATTGCTACGTATCCGATTTTACACGTGTCTTCATGCCTTTCTTTCTTCACCAGAAACATGATGGCGACGCCGGTTTGTATGCCGAACACGTTGTGCGTCGTCCCTGCAATTTTGGGATTGGCGCGCACGTCGCTTTTGGTGTCGATGATGTAACAGGCCGTAAAATCATCCTGCACGCATTTTCTGAATCCGTCAAAAGTCCGGCTGTCGATGAAACTCCGGTTTGTGATGAAAGCGAGAATCCCATTTTTATCCAGCCGGTCGGATGCCCACCGGTAAAACCGAGCATACATGTCGTACACTTTGGTCTTCTGCGCAGTGCTGTGTTTGATGTACGTCTCCTTGATCCGCTTGTCAATAGTGGGATACTCGCGATTTTTATTGTTCTCGTTTTCATTTTTCTGGTTGGCATTGTACGGCGGATTGCCGATGATCACAGAAATCTTCTTCTTATTCTGCCGCTTGATGCGCTCTGTGTTTTCAGCGCTGATCGCAAATAAATGGCTCTGCAAACCCTGATCTCTTCGTTTTCTGGCCCAATCAAGAGCATCGACATTGTCGAGCGTGTCTACGAAGCAGAGGTTTTTGAATTCCTCGTAGTACCCCATCTTCTGCTTGAACATAAATTCCACATTCAGATTGGCGATGTAATACGGCAGAATGGCGACTTCGTTGGCGTGTATTTCGTTATTGTATTTATAAGCCAGATGCTGTTTGGGGATGTGGTCGATAATGGAGGTAATAAACGTGCCGGTCCCTGCAGCCGGGTCGAGGATTTCGACGTTTTCATCCGAAAGCGTCTTGCCGAAATGGCTGTGCAAAAGGTGTTCGGCGCTCTGGATCATGAACTGAACGATCTCGTTGGGCGTGTACACCACGCCCAGACGGTCGGCGGCCTTGGGATTGTAAACTTTGTAAAAATTCTCGTAAAGCACTTTCAGGAATTTCTGCTTTTCGTGGTGATCGGAAATACCCGCGGCGGCGCTGTTGATGGCATCGTAATAATGCTCGATGTGAGCCATCAGATTTTTTCGCTCACTGTAAGTAAAGAGGATTTCAATGAGTTTTTCAAGTTCGCGCGCGATGTTGTTGTGGCGGTGAAAATCGGGATCGTCGAAAATTTTATTGAAGATGTCGCTGGTGAGAATGTGCTGAATCATCATCTCGCGCACATCGGCGGCCGTAATGTCCGGATTGATTTCTGCCCTGCAGAGTTCAAGGAATGCTTCGCTCGCAGCGATGAAATTCTTATTGTGAATGCGCGTCTCGTCGATGCGTTTGCGCAGCGTCTCGACGATGACCGGGATGTCGGCTTTAAATTTTTCCAGCGCATCTTCAAACTTGTGGACCGTGTCGCTTTTAAAAGAAATAAACTCGGTGATGATGCTGTGAAGCTTGTCGGCATCGCGAACCGGCGCGCGCATCACCTCTTCGCCGCGCTGAAAGAGGATGGCGGTCTGCGTATCCTCAAAGAGGATATTGGTGAACGGGTACCCCTTCTTTTGTTTGGCGTCTATTTCATCGTCTATGGTATCCTTTTCATCCTTGCTTTCCCACAGCCCGATGTCGAGTCCAAACAGGTTCTTGACGATGCCGTCTGGGCGAACCATTGTCCCTTTCGTTCCCCGACAGGACACTTCGAGAACGACTTCATAGTTTTGTTTTCTCGCATAGTCATTCAGCAAATTCCAAAAATGATTGCGGATGCTCTGTTCATTCAATGATTTGCCGAACTGAACAGCACGATCAAGGTTGCTGTAGTATTGATTGATCAAGATTTTAGACATTTCAATGCCGTTTTGAGAGAAGATAAGCTGAATATAATTTAAGAAGAATGATAGAAAATGCAAGTCATTTTAATAAAAAAATCCCCGGTATTTCCGGGGATTGACAATTTAAATCATGTGACAAATGCTTTCTACTCTTCCAAATCTTCCCCCATCAGCTCATACTCAAACCAATCCCCTGTTTCCTCCACAATCTTCCGGTACCAGGATTCCGGATAACCGGGATGGTGAACGTCTCCAAACTCGTCCTTCATATTCCCATCCAGATACTTAAACAGAAGAAATTCGCCGACGTGTTTCCAGCGTTCGACTGTGGAATTGCCCAGATCGACAACGTACCGGGTCAAATAATCAACGGCCAAGCGTGGAGATTGTTTGTACAAAGTCAGGGCGGCTTCTTCTATCTGAGGTTGATCGGAAAGGAATCTGCCCTCCAGTTCACGCTGGACTTTCTGAACGTCCTGAATCATATCCGAATAACGCAGATAGCAGAAATTGGAAACAAAGTTAAAGACCCAGAAAGCCGACTCCCATGTAAAATGAAGAAAATCGCCATTACCTTTGGCGTATGCCCAGGGGACTTCCGATATGCCGCAGTAGATGGGGACATAGACTGTGCTGTATGTATCGTCCACACCGAACCAGTGAATCCCGCCGATGGGATCCGGAAGCCAGGACCGCATCTGTGAGACATACGAAAAACCGGTCTGCTGTGTGGAGGTCGCCCGTTCATTAAAGTACTCGACACTGTCCACCACCCAGGTCAACGGACGCCAGCGATAGGGAAGCTGGTACGGACCCGCTCCGATATCCTGCGTCATGTCAAACTCGGTACCTTCAAAATGATCCCGCATCAATTCCATGACATCGTGTACGGAGAGCTTTTTGTCCGGTTTGATCCAGAGAGGAAGAGGCTCGGCGCCCGGTTCCCCTTTCACATAATCCGTCGTCAGATTCAGAGAGGGCGCCGCCCGGTTGAACATGGCGTAAACACGGGCTTCGCAGAAACGATAAGCGCCGTAATCGTGCAGTCCGTAAACATCGGCAAAATCGAAATCTTCATCTTTTCCCTGATAATATCCCTCATCCCTCGCAAAGGAGATGACATCCGATGCATAGAGGCAATTTTTGGGATCGTTCAGGGGAAATTGACGAATCCGGGTCTGATTGGCATGAGCAGAAATATACCCGTCCGGAATGCGTCGGGCGACCCAGACAGCGCCTCTGTTCCCGGGTCCTTTACCGATCATCTCCATGATCCAGACTTCATTGGGATCGGCAATGGAGAAGCTCTCCCCGGTGCTGTAATACCCATACTGAGCGACGAGGTCCGTCATCACCCGAATGGCTTCTCTGGCGGTCTTGGACCGCTCCAGTGCGATAAACATCAGACTGCCGTAGTCGATCGTGCCGGTTGTATCCCTGAGCTCTTCGCGGCCCTCCCATGTGGTCTCACCGAGGGAGACCTGATGCTCATTCATCAAACCGATTACCCGATAGGTATGGGCCACCTCAGGAATCTGCCCCAGATATTTCCCGCTATCCCATTCGTAAATATCCCGCATGGTGCCGGACAGATGGTCCCGGGCGGGTGTAAAAGTGAGATTTCCGTAGAATGTGTGGGAATCGGCCGAAAAGGTAATCATCGTGGAGCCGTCCTGTGAAGCCCCTTTGGTTATGAGATAATTGGTACAGGCAAACGAGAGTGCAGGAATACCGATAAAAATCGCACCCCATTTAAGCATTCTGGATTTTTTCATATCGAACAACCTCCATGAGTTGATGATTTTTAAATACAACCGTAAGAATCATGATTTGGCGATAAATATAATTCAGGATGCACATTCTGACAACTCGACATTGAATAAATAAGCAATGATGAGTGGCCACACACAGCCACTGGCCATACTCCATATAACTTCCTCAAAAGGTATCCCCCAGATAAAGAAGCCGTAGTGGTGAAATAACCAAACATCCGATGAATATCACGAACAATATCAGGCTCGATGCCAAATAATGATAGTTCTCAAACAGATAGAACCTCATTTGTATTTTGGAATTTGAAGAAAATATTTGCTCTACTCAATTCAAATAAAACGACAACACCTTATTCCACATCTGGTAACCCTGATCATTCAAATGTAACCCATCATCCAGAAAGAGTTCAGGATTGGGTTCTCCTCGCTGATCAAGCATAGGTAATGCCGTATCGACATAGAACAATTGAGGTTTTTCTTCAGTGTACTGCTTGATCCTTAAATTGGTCTCCTGCATTTCAGACCATAAATGCCAGCGACTTAAACTCGGTTTGATGGGCAGGTAAAATACACAGGTTTCCGGCATATCCATCTCAACACGTTCCACAAAATATTGAAAATCCTCAAAAACCTGATCGGGTGATTTTTCTGCAGCAATATCATTATCACCGGCATAAAAAATAATCTCTGAAGGTTTATATTTCCTGACAATCTGTTCATAATAGTGATTGACATCCGAAATATGAGATCCCCCAAACCCGCGGTTGATGACATCAAGTTCCGGAAAGGAGACTGCGGTGGGCCAGAGTCTGATACTGGAACTGCCGACAAACAGAACCGCATGTTCAGGGAAACTGTTTTTTAAATCCCATTGAATGAATGCATCAATCTCCTCACTGAACCGTTCAGGATCAGGATCCTCTGCTTGTGCAATGAGATGACGGTTTAATGAAAGAAATAAAATCAATATTAAACACAAACAGATCTGCTGACGGTGATGAAGATATTTTTTCTTTTCTCTCATCATACCTCCCAATCAAGATTTCGATGCATCCAGGATGGATGCCCTGAACAACAGGGGAACGTCGGAACAGTTCTCTTCATCTCACAACAACCGCTTTCATTCTCTCGGAAAATCCTTCAGTAGACAACTCAATAAAATAGATTCCTGTTGGCAAGACATTCCCCAGATCATCGGTACCATCCCAGACGGTCCAGTAGCGACCAAATCCTTCCTTTTCCTCCAAAAGAACGCGGACCCGCCTGCCGCGCAGGTCGTATACGGTCAGATCAATTTCCCAGCTCTGCCGAGAGTTGGGCAAATCATAGTAAATCACCGTCATCTCGTTGAAAGGATTCGGGAAATTTTGAAAGAGGGCAAACTTTTCTGGAATTTCTGAGGATCGATAAAAACTGTCCTGTACATATTCTGCATCCATGAGAACCCATCCATCAGGGTCCAGAACAACGTTTGAGGGTTCGAAATCAAGCGTGAACATAAAATGATGGGAAGATTGATCGATCCATACTGTTGTATCGTGAGAACTCTTCTCCCCCTCAATATGAACATCTAACGGCATTCGAAAAACAGGAGCTTCTTTCTGAACTTGGGAAACGGACAACACAAAAGCATACTCACCGGATTCAAGCAATCGACTGGCCCACCCGTACTCTGCCTGGATATAACCTTTCTGATAGATCCACTGGTTAAAAAACCAATCGAGATCCATTTCAGAAACCGTCTCACAAATCGACTGAAAGTCAGGAACCGATGCATTGCCATAGCAATAGGTATCAAAATAATCGCTCAAAATAGGCCAGAAATGTTCTTCTCCGACAACGGTTCGGAGCATATGCAAAATCCAGGATCCCTTATTATACACAATACCCGAATTGAAAAGCTGATCCGCAGGGGGGTCGTATAAAGGAAAATCCGACCGTCTAATCTGATCCAGATAGAGTTGCTTTGAATTGGCCATTTTATCCTGAAACGAATCCTGACCATATTGGGACTCGGAAAAAAGAACTTCCGAATAGGTGGCGAATCCTTCATTGAGCCAGATGGCGGTCCAGTCGTTCAATGTAACGGCGTCCCCCCACCACATGTGAGCCAGTTCGTGAACCAGTCCATTCTCATACAATCGGGTACCCCGAATCCAGCGGCTGTTAATCGTGGACATGGTTTGATGCTCCATCCCCCCCATAACAAAAGGCTCGACCTCGGCCATTCCGTACTTTTCAAAAGGATAAGCACCGAATCGTTCCGAAAAAAAGGAGATGGCATCGACCATATGAATGAAATCTTTTTTGGCGATCGCCGAATCACGTGCAAAAACGTAGTAGACCAGTTCGATTGAATCGCCTTCAGGCGTGACATACCAGTCGGACCAGCAGGCATATTGATCAGACATCGTCACACAAACCAGGTAGGATGCCACCGGATAATCCGTACGCCAGTGGAATGTCTCCCACAAACCATCCAGATCGATCTCCCTGCCCTCGAGGAGACCGATTGAAGCCACCTCAACGCCCAGAGGAACGGTGACGTGCAATTCGACCGTGGCTTTATCCCAGGGCACGTCCTTGCAGGGAAACCAGTACCGCGTTTCAACAGGCTCGCCATAGGTATAGGCGCACATCGAATAAAAATAGAATCCCCCATTCTGCGGAGCGCCGTGGTAACAAATAGAGACATCGAATGAGTCATCACTCTCGATGAATGGTCCCCATGAAATACGAATCTCGCCTGACTGTTGCACAAAATCCGCAGATCGGCCATTGACAAATACCGAATCTGCTGTGAGCTCGACCATATGAAACACCACATGATCCAGACTGTCCTGTTCGGATAAACACACGGCATTCACCCTGCCGGAGAATGATCTATTCTCAAAAGGAAACAGCAAATCCAGTCGATAATGGAGCACATTATAAGTATGGAAAGAATCCATGCTTGTTTCTACGACCGACTGATCTCGCATATCGCTTTTTTTCTCAACATCCATTTCTGAAAGGGATTCCTGTGCCATAGACAACGGTATAATATGCAGGAAAAGCATCAACGATAAAACAGATTTTCTCATCATCGTCACTCAATAATCCTTAAAGCGTGCAATTCCAAATTCGATCACATCCATCTTTTATATTTAATCTTGAATCTTTCAATCTTTCGTCTTGTAATCTTTCATTTTTTTGGCAATCCTTGTTTTCTGGATTCTCTTCCCTTTTCGCCGCTTCCGGTCTGACTGTTTCTCTTCCCTATTTTGAACCGATTCTTTTTCCATTTCAACCAATCCAAAATCAATGGCACGCATCTCCTTTGATATGTGGTTTACCCTGACCTGAATCCCGTCACCCAGTCGATAGATCTTACCACTATTTTGACCGACAAGCCGATAGTTTTTACCGTCGTAAAGATAATAATCATCGATCAAATCCTTGATATGAACCAGCCCTTCAACCAGATACTCTGGAATTTCTATAAAGATCCCAAAAGAAGTGACGCCCGAAATGACGCCTTCAAACACATCGCCCAAATGGTTTCCCATAAACTCAACCTGTTTGGTCTTAATCGATTCTCTCTCGGCGGACTGTGCGATGATTTCTCTTTCCGTCGCAATCTCACAGATCTCGGAGAGTTTCATCGGCATCTGAATGGCATGACCTTCATGATCAAGATAAGACTTCAAAAGCCGATGAACAATGAGATCGGGATATCTTCGGATCGGTGATGTAAAATGGGTATAGTGTTTGAACGCCAGACCGAAATGCCCCACATTTTGCGTTGAATAGACGGCTTTCATCATGGTTCTCAGGGCGACCTCTTCGACAATGATCTCATGTTTGGTTCCCTTGATTCGTTCAAGAAAAACCTGAAACTTTTTGGGCGTTATCTTTTTCCCGACCTGAAACGTATACCCAAGCGCACGGATGAAAAGTATAAATTCCTCGAGTTTTTTACCTTTCGGTTTATCGTGGATGCGATAAGCAAAGGGATACTTTCGGTGCGTCTCTTGTCGCAGTCGATGGATATGCTCGGCAACGGTACGATTGGCCAGGAGCATGAAGGCTTCAACAAGTCGATGGCTCTCCAGTCTTTCGCGAATTTGGAGATCGGTCACATGCCCCTGGTCATCTAGAACGACTTTGGGCTCAGGTATTTCAAAATCGATACTGCCATCTTCTTTCCATTTCGCCATCAATTTCCTGCTCAATTGAACCATTTGGATCACCGTTTCCTGCAAAATGTGATCGTCCTGGATTGAATCGGTCTGTTTGTTAGCCGGTTGTTTGATCTCCCCTAAAGAATTTGAACGAGGATCACACCCTTCATCTCTCTCGATCATCTTTTGAACCTGTCGATAGGTCAAACGGTGTCGGCTGTGAATGACCGATTCCTTGATCTGGTAGTCTTGCAGCGTGCCATCCTCGGACAATTCCATCAGAACACTGAATGTCAGCCTGTCCTCATTGGGACGCAAACTGCAGAGATCACTCGACAACCGTTCCGGAAGCATGGGAATGGTGCGGTCAACCAGATAAACACTCGTCCCTCTCCTCAGCGCTTCCCGATCAATAGCCGAACCAGATACAACATAATGACTGACATCGGCAATATGAACGCCGAGCAACCAATTGCCGTTGGAGAGGTATTCAAGTGAGATGGCATCATCAAAATCCTTCGCATCCTCCGGATCGATGGTGAAGACCAATTGATTGCGCAGATCCAGCCGGTTTTTTAAAGAAGCGCTCTGAATATCCCGAGGAATCTGTCCTGCTTCTTGTGTAACGGCTTTAGAAAATGCAATGGGGAGATCAAATTGATGAATGACGGAAAGGACATCAACCCCCTGATCATCGGGGTCCCCTAAAACCTTGATGATTTTGCCTTCGGGCATCTTTCGGTAATCATCCCATTGGGTGACTTCAACAACGACTTTCTGGCCGGATCGCGTCTTGCTCCGATCCTTCGCACTGATATAGATATCTTTTCCAATTTTGATATCATCCGGAATGACATAGTGTGCGGTTTTACTCTCCTGAAATGTGCCAACGATTTTACGATTTCCACGTTGAAGGATTTCCACAACTTTCCCTTCCGGAAGCCGACCGACCGGTTGTGCCCAGAGTGCCACTCTGACACGGTCCCGGTGAAGGGCGGTCCCCATATTCCGTTGACTGACGAATACCTCCTCCCCACTATCATCACGCAGAAGGAATCCATATCCTTGCGTTTTCACATGGAGAATCCCCGTAACGACCGCCGGTTTTCGGTAATGCCCGTATCGATTCCCTTTGAATCGAGAAATCTCGCCCGACTGAGCAAGCTGACGAACCATTCTCTTGAATGTTTGATAATCCCGATTAGGAATATGCATCTTCTTGGCCAGCTCACGGCTTTTATAAATCTGATTCGGATGCTCCTTTAGAAATCGGAGAATGTCACTGGCATCGCTTTTTTGCTTATTACTCTTCATATCATCTTATAATGATAAATCAACCGTTTAGTTTAGTGATTCTTAAACTAAAAATCAACACAAAACAATTTATGATAAAAGAACGCCATTCATCATATTTTTCTCCAAACCGCTTTTTCTGGATTCCTTTCTTTCTAAAAAAAAGGAAAGAACCAAATATGAATGATTTTTATCAATCCTTTTTAGGACGTGAAATCCCTCGATTCCGCTCGGGATGACGTCCTCATTTGGTTTTTTATATTTTGACAACTCACCTCCTGAATCCTACCCTCTCCACAAAACAAGAGGACCTCACATTTTTTCGCCCGATCATCGCAAAATGGACGAAAGCCCCCTTCTCTTCCTAAAAGAAGGGGGTTGGGGGATGAGTTCACTGGTTTTTTGCAGCGATTGGCCGATAAGTTCATCGAGGGGTGGGCGTTCGATTTCAGCGTTTTTTTCGCTGAAATCGTGCGAATGGGAAGAGAGGCCGGGAAACAACCGAATGTTGAAAAACATCGAACACACCCTTTACGAAGCTTGTAAAAAACCAGGTTCTTTGGCGACTTTCTTCCAAAGAAAGTCGTAGAGAATATTTTTATGGATCAGACATATCCCCACACCAGATTCT
>JAFGDT010000008.1 GCA_016931965.1 bacterium
ATGAGAGAAAGGTAAGTATTTTTTTGAAAAACTGAAAGTCTTGCACTTAAAGTGCATAGTTTTTACTAACGAACTGGAACAATAAATCGTTTAATTATGAAATCATATTGAATGGATCATCGATCCATCAAAATAATTGATAATTAGAAAATTATGATAGAATATTGAGAATGAAGATGGAAGATAAATGAGAAGATTTATAAGTTGATTTAGTTCATCATCTCATTTTTGAAAGTGATTAAGTTGCTGGCCAAAGAATAAAAATAAAATCCAGCTCGGAGTTATGCGGGCCAGGAATAGCGTGAAATCAGTTTTAAATTGTTTCTTAGGTCTTGTTTTTTAAATTGTTTATATTATATGATAAGCGGGTTGTCCGGTTCTTTTTCCTCTTCTTCTTTTTCATCTTCATCATTCGTTTGTTTTTGTCCGCATTCATTCGGACACTGCCAGCATTCAAGAGGCAGTTCTGTTCTTGTGGATGATGGCGACCATTCTGGATACCATATTTGTCCGCATATTTTACACCGGAACTTAACAGGATCATTACTCAAAATTTCTACTATATCCGGATTTTTGTTTATTAAGGAATTTTTTTCGATGATCATCGTTATCCTTTCTGAGTGAATTATCGTTTTTTTGTTGATGATGGTGGATCATCCATGAGATCGATTTCTTTAAAATGTTGGATCATTTGTTCCATTTTTTGAAGATATGAATTGATTTCAAAAGGACTGGCATAAATCATGAAGTTATCCATGGTAATTTCAACTTGGTGGTTGATGGATTGAAAACGATCAAAGATCTTTCCTAAATATTTAAATATAAGAATAATGTTATCAAATTCAGTTTGTGAATAATCTTTGGGGATGATGCTGAATATCTCATGGAATAGATCGTACCAGGTGGAATTTTCTTCAATCCCAAGCATTCTGTATTTAATAGAATAGTTCACTTTTTTTGTCAATTTGATATCATTGATTTTCAAACCATTGATGTGAAGTGCGATCGGATTGCCTTCCGATATCTCCAAATAACAAGATGGTGTGGGTTGAATGATATAGAACCCTTGCTGTGTTTTATTGATTTCATAATCCAGGTTGTTTATTTTTTTTAACAGATGTCTGAATTGTACATGTTGCCTCAATAAAAATCTGATGATGAACGGCATAGAGATGATGATAACAAATCCCGGGACATAGAAATAAGGATGTTCGATAACCAGTTTGCCGAAGGGCAGATGTGTTTCACTGAAATAATTCAATAATAACAAGACGCCTAAAATGACAGTTAAAGTGACCAGAATAAAGACGACACCTTTTATAAAGTTGGAAATTGAATATTTAAATTGTCTGAGATTCATGATGATGACCGTTTTATAGCATATCACATTTGTTTAATGATCAAATCCTTTAATCAGTGCATGCACACATTTTGGCAGATCTCGGCTGTAGCCCCCTTCCATCACAATGAAAGTGGGCTTCTTCAATGCATCAATCATTTCTCCGATTTTGGTGTAGCTCAATATATCGAGGCCAAACTGGGTCAAGGGATCGTCCCGATAGGTATCGAAACCGGCGGATATGCCCAGCAACGACGGATTGAAGTCAATCAATGCCCGACATGCTTTTTCCATTGCTTTCAGATAATCTGATTCCTCTGTATTTGGATGAAGCGGAAAATTGATGCAATTCTCTCTGGATTCGAGTCCTGTACCAGGATAGAGCGGACTCTGGTGAAGGGAGATGTAAAGCACGCTCGAATTTCCAAAGAAAATAGCCTCAGACCCGTTTCCATGGTGGCAGTCGATGTCGAGAATAGCGGCTTTTTGATTTGGGTTGTTATCCACAAATTTGGCTATGGCAATGGCGATATTGTTAAGATAGCAAAAACCCATCACCCGTTGACGCGTGGCATGATGGCCTGGAGGTCTCATTAAAGAAAAACTTGTTTCTCCCTTCAGAGCGTGTTCTGAAACAGCTATGGCCGATCCTGCTGCGAGCCGGGCATAATCAATTATATAAGGAATCACCGGTGTATCGTAATCGTATAATTTTCCCATTTGAATCCCCTGAAGATGTTCTTTTGAATGCACACGAAGAATGTCTTCTTCACCGCAAGTTACAGGCTCATTAAAATGGAATCCCTTTTTTTTAAGGTATTCAAATGTGGATTTCATTCGCTCTGGAGATTCAGGGTGACCGGGCTGGTTGTAATCGAGACATTGACTTGAGAAAAAGAGTTTCATTGAATGCTTTTTCGATTGTTTTTGATTACGATCAGATTTTCATGCAAACAGAAATGCTATAAAAATGTAATTGAAAAGATGATGAATGTCAAATAAAAAATTGGAATGCAATTTAATGAAATAAATCTTGAATTTGTAGTTCTAAATGAGTACCTTTTTCCCAATACTTTCATGCGAAAAGGGGGATTCTCTTTACAGAAAATGGTGATGATGAATCGTATTGGTGTTACTTTTTGGAATATTAAAGCAAGCTTTTATTATTCAATCCGTTCTTTACCGCCCTTTAAAAAAGTACTTAAGCAGGAGATTAGCCATTTAAAGATGTTGATGAAACAGGCATCGCTTTCTCCGATGAAGGTACTGGATGTGGGTATGGGTGTTGGATCCACGCTGGAAATTTTTCCGGAGGGTGCTCGCATTATTGGATTGGATCATGCATACGATATGATTTGGAAATCAAGGGACAAGAAAAAGGTGATCGGTGTGGTGGGTAATGCACAGTATCTGCCTTTTCAGAACCATGTGGTCCCATTTGTTTCCGCTGTTGGATTTACAGAATATCTTTTCAATAAAGAAACCTTTTTAGATGAGGTCAAACGCATTATTCGTTCTGATGGCCATTTTCTTGTTACAATTGCACCGCCGGGTTTTTTCAATTTTCTTCGTCACTTTTTCGGACACCGTATATATCCAATCCGAGCAGAGGCATGGGAATCTCTGGTTGCTCAGAGAGGATTTTCCTGTATCGGGAAAACCCGGACATGGCTTCAGCAACAACACCTTTTTATCAGAAAAGAAGTCCCAATTTCTTAATTGATGCAAGGATCTCATCTTCATGGAACATTTTAAAAAATTCAAACAAATTCTCCAAAATATTCGCAATCCCAATAACCGCTGGCGTCTCTATGTGCTTTTGGGAATCATCCTCTATTTTATCCTTATCAATCAGGTGATCCATATCCGGCCCGATCATGCCTTTTTGGCTCTGGTGATTTTTTCCATCGCTTTGGGAAAAGAACGATCCAAACAGTTTCTCATCGATTGGGCTCCCTTCATTATTTTTTGGGTGGCTTATGACATGATGCGCGGCATTGCAGACAATGTCCGTCATATGATCAATGTGGTGCCTCCGTTCGAATGGGAACTTTTTCTCTTCGGTCCTTTATTCGGCGGGCAGATACCCTCTTTTTTCTTTGAGCATTTTCAGGTTATTCACGACGGCACATTGGGTAAAATTTTACTGGATATCATGGGTGCCAATTTTTATACGTTGCACTTCAGTGCTCCGCTGGTTCTTGGCTGGATCTTTTGGCATACGTTGTCCGATCGGCCGTTGTTTTATCATTTTGTATACACCATCACTGTTTTGAATATCATGGCTCTTGTCACATTTATGATTTATCCGGCTGCACCTCCCTGGTATGTTTATCAATACGGTCTAACACAGCCTGTCGGATTCATTGGAGGCAGTGCAGGCGGGTTGATCAATTTTGATCATTTGATCGGCACAAAATTTCTTCAATCAATCTGGGATACATTCAACTCGAATCTGTTTGCCGCCATTCCTTCATTGCATGGGGCTTATCCCTGTGTGATTGCTTTCTTTGCCATGAAAAGGTTACACCGTCTTCGATTTTTGTGGTTGATTTACCCTGCAGGGACCTGGTTTTCCGCGGTCTATTTGAATGAACATTATATCATCGATTTGATTATCGGATTGATTTATGCTGTGATCGCTTTTTTGACTGTGAAATGGGTACTCTACCCCAAGCTCTTTCAAAGGTATGTTGAAGGAAGTGGAAATACGTAAATTTTTTACCGTTTCTTGAAAATGCCCATAAACAGCGGTATATTTACACTGTTTTCATTCTGTTTCGGTGAATGCGTATCTAAACTGGTGATTGCAGACATTGGATAAAGGAGGACGAATGCCCAAACGTGATGACATCCATAAAATACTCATTATTGGTTCAGGACCCATTATTATTGGACAGGCATGTGAGTTTGATTATTCGGGCACTCAAGCCTGCAAGGCGTTGCGAGAGGAGGGCTATGAGATTATTCTGGTCAATTCCAATCCTGCTACGATTATGACCGATCCCGGCATGGCAGACAAGACCTATTTGGAACCTTTGACTGTTGAAAGCCTCGAAAAAATTATTCTGAAAGAACACCCGGACGGATTGCTGCCCAACCTGGGGGGACAGACCGGGCTCAATCTCGCGTCCAGTTTGTATAAAAGCGGATTTCTGCAGAAGCACAGTGTCGAAGTCATCGGTGTCAAAGCGGATGCCATCGAACGGGGTGAAGATCGTATCGTTTTTAAAGAGACCATGGGAAAATTGGGAATCCCTGTTCCCAAATCGGAACCCTGCCATTCTGTAGAAGAAGCGGAAAAGATCGCCCAGGATTTGAATTATCCGGTGGTTTTGCGCCCCGCCTATACATTGGGTGGAACGGGTGGTGGTATTGCTTATAATATCGAAGAGTTGAGAATTATTGTGACACGGGGTCTTACAGCGAGTCTCATTCATCAGGTGTTGGTTGAGGAATCTGTGCTCGGCTGGGAAGAACTCGAATTGGAAGTTGTCCGCGATCAGAAAAATCAGAAAATCACCGTCTGTTTTATTGAAAATGTGGATCCGATGGGCATTCATACGGGGGACAGTTTCTGTGTTGCACCCATGTTGACCGTTCCAGAAGATTTACAGAAACGGATGCAGGATCTTTCCTATCAAATCGAAGATGCCATCGGCGTAGTCGGTGGTACCAATATCCAGTTCGCTCATAACTTAGAAGATGATCGACTGGTAGTCATAGAGATTAATCCCCGAACTTCACGATCCTCGGCATTGGCCTCTAAGGCCACTGGCTTTCCGATTGCCCGCATTTCAACCAAATTGGCTGCAGGATTAACCATGGATGAAATCCCATACTGGAAAGAGGGCACACTGGAAAAATATGAGCCCAGTGGTGATTATGTCGTTGTCAAGTTTGCACGGTGGGCATTTGAAAAATTTCCCAAAGCCAAAGATATTTTAGGCACGCAAATGAAGGCTGTCGGCGAAGTCATGAGCATCGGCAAGCATTTCAAAGAAGCATTCCAGAAATCGATTCGCTCTTTAGAGATCAACCGATACGGATTGGGAGGAGCGAATCAGGCCGATACGCTGTCTCTCCCGCAAATTAAGGAGAAGCTGGCCATCCCTTCAAGCCAGCGCATTTTTTGGATGTATGAAGCTCTGCGAAAGGGAATGGATGTCGAAGAGCTCTATCAATTGACTCACATTGGGAGATGGTTTATCCAGGAGATGAAAGAACTGGTTGAATTTGAAGAGCAGCTTCTTACTTTTAAATGGAAAGATCTGCCTGATCAGATGCTCATCCAGGCCAAGGATTGGCAATTTTCGGATCGGTATTTGGCCCGTCTCTTTAAAGTCTCTGAAAAAACGGTTCGGGAGAAGAGAATCCTCCTGGGAAAACAGGTTCGGTTTAGGGAGGTGCCTGTCAGCGGTGTCGAAAATGCTGCATACTATTATTCCACTTACAGCGATGAAGATACCGTACCTGTATCGTCGAATAAAAAGATCATGATATTGGGTGGCGGACCGAACCGGATCGGACAGGGGATTGAGTTTGATTACACCTGTGTGCATGCCGCCTTTGCCCTGCGAGATGAAGGATACGAATCGATTATGGTCAACTGCAATCCGGAAACCGTTTCAACTGATTATGATACATCAAACAAACTCTATTTTGAACCGCTCACAGTGGAAGATGTACTGGCTATTTATGAAAAGGAAAAACCGGAAGGGGTCATCGTTCAGTTTGGCGGACAAACGCCATTGAATATTGCCCAGGAATTAAAAGATAACGGTGTGATCATTTTAGGTACCACACCGGAAAGCATACGGTTGGCTGAGGACAGGGAATATTTCCGAAAAAGAATGATCGAGCTCGATATCCCCCAGCCGGAGAGCGACACAGCCCGATCTTTGGACGATGCTCTCAAAATTGCGGAGAAAATCGGATATCCGCTGATGGTCCGTCCTTCGTTTGTGCTGGGTGGTCGCGGCATGGAAATCATCTACAACGAAGAGATGCTCAGAAAATATGCCGTCGAGGCCATTCAGGTCAGTCCCGAGTATCCGATGCTGATCGACCGATTTCTGGAGGATGCCTGGGAGGTGGAGGTGGATGCGGTTTGTGACGGGAAGCAGACGTTTGTAGCCGCCATTATGGAACATATCGAATTAGCGGGTGTTCACTCGGGTGATTCTGCGTGCGTGATTCCCACTCGAACCGTAAAGGAAAAACATCTCGAGACAATTGAAAAATATACAGCGATCATTGCACAGGAGTTGAATGTGGTCGGAATTATCAATGTGCAGTATGCCATTTTTCAGGATGAAGTCTATATATTGGAGGCCAATCCCCGTGCTTCGCGTACCGTTCCGCTCGTCTCGAAAATAACGGGAATTCCCCTTGCACGCATCGCCACGCAACTGATGCTGGGTAAAAAAATATCCGATTTTCCCGAGCTCAAAAAACGTAAATTATCCTACACCGGTGTAAAAGGTGCTGTTTTCCCATTCAACATGTTCCCGGAGGTGGATCCTTTGCTGGGACCGGAAATGAAGGCAACGGGTGAAGTGATGGGTATTGCCGATTCATTCGGACTTGCTTTTTATAAGGCACAGGAAGCACTGGGTTCCAAACTTCCTGTTAAAGGGAATGTATTGTTGACCGTTGAAGACCGGGATAAACCCACGTTGCTGCCTATTGCGAAGGATTTTCATGCACTGGGATTTAATATTATCGCAACAGAAAATACGAGTAAGTATCTGAATGAGTTCGGCGTTCCCAATACACCCATTAAGAAGGTGCACGAGGGAAGGCCCAATATAGTGGATGCAGTCAAGAACAACGAACTGCAGTTGATCGTGAATACGCCGGTTGGTCGTGACAGTATCTATGAAGACAGTTACATTCGCATGATGGCCATTCAGCACAAGGTTCCTTATGTACTGACCATGGCTGCGGCCCGCGCCTGTGTTGAAGGAATCAGGGCAATCAAGAATAAAGAGGTCATGCCGAAGGCGCTTCAGGAGTATTATGAAGATGCGAAGTGATTGATCGATCCTTACATAATGATATATATGTTTATCACAAAATTGATGTAATCGTAGGAGGTCGGTTTATGAAATTTTTATCATGTATTCTCGTTGTGCTCTTTACGGGTATTGGATGCCAACAGGCTCCAGATGAAAATGATGAATGGGTAGAGCTGTTTGATGGGGAAACCCTGTCTGGTTGGACTCTCATCGGTGGCGATGCTGACTTTTATGTGGAAGACGGCATGATTGTCGGTAATTCAACGCTCGGTGCACCGAATGTCTTCCTGTGTACGGAAAAAGAATATGATGACTTTATCCTTGAGTTCGATGTTAAAATTGATGAGGGCATCAACTCCGGAATGCAAATTCGAAGTCATGTGTGGGAACGGGATACGACGACACATTATTTAGGCGGAAATGGTGAAATAAGCTTGCAATCATGGCCGGCTGGAAGGGTGTGGGGTTATCAGATTGAGGTTGATCCGTCGGAACGTGCCTGGACCGGTGGTTTTTATGAAGAGGGCAATCGCGGGTGGCTCGTCACATTGGAGGATCATGAGGAAGCGCAACGTGCTTTTAAGAAGGGAGACTGGAATACCATCAGAGTCAAAGCCGAGGGCAATCGATTTCAAACATGGGTCAATGGTGTTCCTGCTGTTGAAACCACCGATGCATTGTCCGGATCCGGATTTTTTGGTCTGCAACTGCATGGCATCAACAATCCGGATCTGGTCAACAAGAAAGTGTGGTGGCGGAATATACGGACCCATGAATTGTGAATGGATATAGGCATTAGAGAGATCAATCTTATCTTGAGATGAAAACGGTCAACCTGTTCGTGTATTTTTTATATCCATCCAATATCATGTCTGGAAAATCATAGGAGGGCATAATGAAAAAATCGCATCAATACCCATTTATTATCGCCATTTGTTTTCTTTTCTTGCTTCAACAAAATCTTTTCGCTCAACCTGATCCAAAATGGCGGATTCACGATTCCCATCGTCCTGCACCTCCGTTTGTCACACCGGCTCCGCAAGGACAGATGACAGATCCCCCATCTGATGCCGTTGTTTTATTCAGCGGAACCGATTTGTCGGCCTGGGAAAAAGAAAATGGAGACCCTGTTACGTGGAAAGTGGAAAATGGTTATATGGAGGTAACACCGCGCGGCGGTACGATTCGGACCAAGCAGGGTTTTGGAGACTGTCAGCTGCATATTGAATGGCTCGTCGTGCCCAAAGAAGGTGTTTCCAGTCAAAATTACGGAAACAGCGGTGTCTTTCTCATGAGTAAGTATGAGGTTCAAGTGCTTAACTCATATGACAACAAAACCTATGTTGATGGTCAGGCTGGTGCGGTTTACGGACAGTACCCACCCGTGGTCAATGCCAGCCGCGCCCCGGGAGAGTGGCAGTGTTATGATATCCTGTTCAGGCGTCCGCATTTTGATGATTATGGCAATCTCGAAAAACCGGCTCAAATTACGGTTCTGCATAACGGTGTTCTTGTGCAGGATCATGTCGAACCGGTAGGGTCTACGGAATGGCAACAGCGGCCACCCTATGAAGCCCATCCTGATAAACTGCCCCTGATGCTGCAGGATCACAGCCAGCCCGTTCGATTCCGCAACATCTGGATACGCGAACTCGAGCCCTACGAGAGTTTGGCTGAGCGTGCGCAGCCGCCTGTGTTGGAAGAAATTGTGATGGATGAGCAATCTCTTGAAAGGTATGTCGGTGAGTATGGATCTGGTAACCGATCTCAGATGAGAGTTGAAAAAGAGGGTGATCAACTCATTTTTTATCGCGATGCAACGAATCATTTCCCCATTTTTCCACAGTCGGAGACAACGTTCTTTTCCAAGATGGTCGATGTCACGGTTGAGTTCAGTCTGGACGAAAACGGAGAGGTGCAGGGTTTGACCTATATCCTTGCCGGCGAGCCGGGGAGGATGATGGAAAAATTGTAGGATAGTCATAAAATATACAGTGATCGGCTGTCGCATTGTTCAGCATGTATATGCTGTCTTTCACGCAAATTCGGTTTGGGAGCGACAGTGTGAATCATTGTTTAAATGTAGTGGAAAAGGTTGTCATACTGAATTTATCCAGCATCTTTGAATCCACATCAATGAGACAATGATAATTATTTAGAACACAAGAGGAAATATTGTATGAAGCCCGTAATCTCATTTACGGGTTTTGTATATCAAAATTGTTTGTCGCTTGATTAGTTCTTGCAGATGAGCAATAAAATGATTATCATTAATAAAATGTAAATCCATTTAGTCCACATCTTCATGAGATCATCATTTGAATTAATCCGCTTGTATTGCATTATTGGAATGTAGCGATGATTTCATAATTGATTAGTCGATCCTGGCAATTGCATTGAATATTTGGAATTCAAAATGCATAAAGGATTAAAAATCGGGCTCGTCATCTTTTCGGTTGTTGTCCTTGGACTTGTCATCTTATGTGTCTGGGGAGTTCGCATGATCACCAGCTCTCTTCCTCAAGACACAGGAGAACCGGTTGTCGAAGAATTGCAGTCCGACGTGCATGTTTACCGGGATGATTATCATGTGCCCCACGTCATGGCAAAAAATGAATATGATCTTTTCTTTGCCCAGGGGTATATTACCGCTCAGGACCGTTTCTGGCAGATGGATCTGTGGAGAAGGATGGCCAGTGGAAGGTTGTCTGAAATATTGGGTTCATCATCCATCAGAGCCGACAGTATGATGATCGTTTTAGGAATACGGCGGACTTCGCGCAGGATTGTTCCAGAACTCTCTCCTGAATCGCGGCGTGTTTTTCAAGCTTATGCCGACGGTGTGAACCGGTACATTCAAGACTATGGGCGTCGTCTTCCGATCGAATTCCGGCTTCTCAACTACAAACCTTCTCCCTGGATGATTGAGGATTGCGTCACCCTGCTCCGCTGGTTCGGCTGGCAGTTCAGTACCGGGTGGATCATCGAGAGCATCATGGGGGCGATGATCGACCAGGTCGGATTGGAAAAAACCATCGAGATATTTCCCTCCCAAAATCGGGTTGTTTCACAGATTGCATCATGGGGCAATATTTCGCTTTTCGATCTGTTTCGCCATATCAGGCCTTTCTGTGAGGAAGCATCCATCCGGTCAACAGGTTATGGAGGGCATGGTTGGGCGATTTCGGGAAATCGCTCGATAACCGGAAAACCTCTCTTGGCCAATACCATCCATTCGACCTATTCCAATCCGTCCATCTGGTATGAAATCCAGCTTACCGAAGGGGATTTCAATGTATCCGGCATTTCCTATCCTGGCTTGCCTCTGGTTATTGCGGGCCACAACGATCATATCGGCTGGGGGATCACGCCATGGATGGTCGATTGTCAGGATTTGTTCATCGAATCGATGGATTCAAGCGATCCTTCTCAATTTCTCGATGTGGATCAGTCCAAACCGATTGAAACGGTTGATGAAGAAATCCTTCTGAGAAATGGATCTTCGATCCCGGTTCGTGTGTCGATAACCGATCACGGTCCGATTGTGGCAGAGATGACTCGAATGGATGGGATGCCTCTGTCTGTCTCCCTTCAGTGGACCGGTTATGATATCAGTGATGAAGGGCTTTCTCTCTATAAGTTGAACCGCGCAGGTAATTGGGAATCGTTTCGGGAAGCCCTTCGGGAATTTCATGTTCCCGTTCTCAATGTCATCTATGCGGATGCTGAAGGCGATATCGGACAACAGACTGCGGGGAAAATTCCAATCAGGCCAATGGGTGTTGATTTTCTTCCGAGATCGTCAGATGATCCGTCGTATCATTGGCAGGGATTCATCCCCTATGATCAACTGGTCTCGGTTCATAATCCTGATGAAGGATGGATCATTGTTACAGATCGTCCCTTTATGGAAGTATCCCCTTACAGCATATCGGACATCGATCCCATTTATTATCCTTCACAGCGTATCCGTCAGCTTCTTTCAGAGAAAGAGATACATTCCCTGACAGATTTTAAACGCATACAAACGGATGTGCTTTCACTTTTCGCCCGGGATGTTATGGACCTCATCATCGTCCGGTTAAAGGAATATGGTTTTAATGAAGATCTGGAAAGGGAATGGGTCAATAAACTCGATGAATGGAATGGGGAGATGAAAACAGGCAGTGGGGAAGCTGCACTCTTCGAAACCTTGGTGCTTCATTTGATGAAGAATCTCTTTCACGATGAACTGGGTGATACGCTCTATGACGCCTATATCGAATCTGATCCCTATTCCCTGGAAAAGCTGTCTCGTTTATTAAAACAGCGTTCTTCGCTCTGGTTTGATCATATTGGAACGCCAGATATCATCGAGGATAAATGGGATATTGTTGTCCGGAGTTACCGGGAATCTGTCGCTTTTCTGAAAGATCAATTTGGTGAGAATGTCTCGGCATGGACGTGGGGAGCGCTTCATACCCTTTCCTTTCAGCATCCATTGGGAGGACATCCTTTGTTGGGGAATGCTCTGGATCTGGGTCCGTTTCCTGTAGGCGGATCGGGAATGACCGTCGATATGAAAGCTTATGATCTCAAAAATCCTTTTTCCGTCATTCGGGGAGGATCCGCACGCATTATTATGGAGGCGGACAACTGGGATCATTCTGTTTCTATTATTCCCACAGGTCAGTCCGGTCAACCTCTGGATGCGCATTACAAGGATCAATTGCCCCTTTATTTGGGCAATATGTACCATATCCAGATAAGCGATACGCTTAAAATCAAACAATCGGGATGGAATTGTCTGATATTAAAATCGGGAGAATAAAATGAACGAAGTGAACCATTCCCATAAATTGATAGAAGAATTGGTTCCCGGAGAAAAAGTGGCCACCTTCTTTATACTCAGAAAGAAGGAATTGAAAACCAAAAAAGATGGAACGCCCTATCTTCTTCTGGAATTGGGTGATCGTTCGGGAAGGGTATCAGCCACACTCTGGAATAATGCACAGTCGATCTATGAAGCCATTGATACCGGAGATGCCGTGAAAGTGATGGGGAGCGTGATCGTCTACAAAGATGCAAATCAGATTGCTGTGGAGAAGATTAGAAAGGCGGATTCATCCGACCATATTGATATCAATGATTTTGTTCCACAACGGGAGTTGGACACTGAGATCCTGGTCCAGGATTTGGAAAAAACCATTGAGTCGGTGAAGACAGTGCCCCTGAAAAGGCTTCTCCAAAAAGTTTTTCATGATCCGTGGTGGATGGATCGGTTTAGGGAAGCTCCAGGCGGAAAGCTCTGGCATCATGCCTATCTTGGCGGCCTTTTGGAACATACACTGGCTGTTGTCAAGGTGTGTGAGACGATGGCTCTGCTCTATCCTAAAGCAGACCGGGATCTCCTCATGACTGGTGCGCTCCTTCATGATATCGGTAAGATTGACGAATACGGGTATGATCAAGGATATATCGATTTCACCGATGAAGGACGTCTCTGGGGGCATATTTCAATCGGAGCCCACCGAATCCGAACAATCATCGAAAAGCTGGAAATGGAGGAGGAAGGATTCCCCCGGGAATTGAAGCGGCATGTTCTTCATCTTATTCTGAGTCATCAGGGTAAACTTGAATTCGGCTCGCCGGTTTTACCTATGACGTTGGAAGCGATGATTCTCTTCTATGCAGATGAAATGGATTCGAAAGCCAATGCCCTTCTGCATATCATCGAGAGAGACACCGAACCTGGAAAACGGTGGAGCAAATATGTCCCCCTGTTGGATCGGTTTATTTATTTGGGAAGTCCTGATTTATCTGAGAAGGGGAAGGGCTCAGAGCAGTCCGCTTTATTTTAGGATGTCGGTAATTCGTGTGCTGTCTCGAATGGCCGAATGAAAAAAACTCAGCTGCATATCCTGTTGAATGAGTTCGATCCCTCTTATTTTAAAAGGCAAGTAGACGACCATTGCCTGTTTGGGACGTATCCGCAAGTTAGGGAGAAGATGAAATACATTTTCTTTGCTTTCGGCAAGTAGCGCAATGACAATCCGTACACTCTCTAAGGCTTCAGAGGCGGGTAATGTAACAGGAAAGAGGGGGTATTTTGAAATGTTTTCCATGTATCTCAATTTTGGGTCTTGTACGCTCACATTGCGTGCCGTGTTTATAAAAGCATCCGGCGCCAATTTGAATGCCGGAGCCCAAAATGTCGTTGCTGTGGCTTCCTGTTTCGTTCCATCAAGTTGAATACGGAAGTTGCGCTTCATTTGATCGGTATATCTTTTTTCAATTAATCCTTCGGCTTCCACAACCATCTTCCAGAAAGGCATGTAAATAGAAATTTCTTTCTCTGTGTCAACGATGCCCACACTGCACATCCTGAATTGATCTTTGTAGAGTAACCAGCCTATAGAACAATATGGACAATAAAAAAAGATGCTGTCGCGTTCGCCCGGAAGCTCCCATCCGCATTCTGGGCAATTCAGTGGTATCGAATCGAGTGTCCAGTGAATTTCATCCTGTATCAATGGTCTCATATCATTCTCGGTGACAGGATGGGATGATATGGGATTCTTCAAAACACCATCATAGAGAAGCTTGTTTTTAAGATAGACCGGGAAATAGATCATGCTGATGGTTTCACCGATAAATTCTTTCAGGTTACTCGTAATGTTTTCCTCTTTTTTGATTGTGGATATATCCTGTGGTGCATTTTTCGTGCTGCGTTTTCCGTTCCGGGAATTGGACGGAAAATCGGTGATATCGACCTTAAAAATATTCATGGAAATGTCACGTTTTTTAAATATGGCCCAGGGCGACAGTATGGATGGTACTTCTTCAGACACCGCATCCAGATTGTTCTGTATTTTTTTAGAGAGATTGACCATGTTTTCGATTTTATGGATCACTTTTTGTTTGCTGATTTTGGGCTGGAAAAACAATCCTTCCATCTCCGGATCAACCGATTTCAATGTCAAAGTCTGGCACCGAACCCCGAGAGAATAGGTCATGCGCGGTACGGGAGAAGCCAGCACACTGGTATCAAACATCCTGTTTTCAATATGCAGGTTTCGATTATAGAAATAGAGACCCCGCAAACGCCAATAAGGTACATAAAAAATCTGTTCAGATTTTGGATCACGTGGAAGAATGCAATAACGGAAATAATCTTTGGGTATCAAAGCCACTCTTGTCCGGCAATACCGGCAGGTCAGAATGCGATCGGTTTCTTCGAGGATGACAGGCGCGCTACACTGCGGACAAGGTATTTCAACCTTGTAATTTTGGTTGTTATAATTTTTCACCGCATTTGTTGCAATAGATCGATTCATTTAAATTCTTTGCTCCGCAATGGGAGCATTTTTTCAAAGTGGTTTTATTCTCGATTTTTTGTCCACATCGGGAACAGAATTTGGCGTGTGGGGGCAGGTTCTTCCCGCAGTGACTGCATGTCTGGAATATAACCACCTGGTGTCCACAGTGAGGGCAGAAACGGGAACTGGCAGGAATATTGTTTTGACAATCAGGGCACTTTACACTCTCATTTGAACCTGTATCTCTATCGGCATGCATGAACTGCGAAAATGCAGCGGGTATCATCAATCCGAGCCCAAGGCCGGCTCCGGCTCCCGCCTCACCCTGCTGTTCGGCCACTTTTTCAACAGCCATGGCTGCTTTCATTTTTAGGAGTTTGTTCAGGTCGTCAAACACAGCCAGTCGGCTTTTATCATCGATGGCCTTCTGTACTTCGGGAGGGGGTGTAATCGAGCTGATGTAGAGATCGGATAAACTCAATCCCAGTCGGCTGAAATCGTTTTGCAGCCGTTTCTGCAGACCATCCGAAAGTTTGTCATATTTCCCCGGCATATTGAGAATCGAATCCAGATTCTCGCCGAGATGGTCGTTGAATCGGGAGACGATGACGCGGCTGAGGAATTCTTCAATATCGGATGTGGTAAACATGTGCTGCGTTCCAACCAGATGATTGATAAAGAGAATCGGTTGTACCACTCGGATATTGAAAATACCAAAAGCCCGCAGTCGGATCAAACCGAGCTGGGTATCCTTAAAGGCCACTGGATTGCGTGTGCCCCATTTCAAATTCGGAAACAACTTGAGGTTGACAAAATAGACTTCCGCTCTCAGCGGGCTGGTCATACCCCAGGGTATACTCATGATTTTATTCAGAACAGGGATGTTGGCCGTGGAGAGATGGTGGTTCCCCGGACCGAATGCATCGTAGGCTTTTCCTTGATAAAAGAAGACGGCAGCCTGACTTTCACGGACGATGAGGCGGGCACCGAACTTGATTTCTCCGGATCCTTCTTCCGGGATGCGATGAACGATTTCGTTTCCCGTTCTGTCGAACCATTCAATGACTTCAAGAAAGACCATGTTTTTCATTCCCATTTTGGACTCCTGATTTTGATTTTTATCTGTTCTATAAATCCAATCGGGTAAATATGTTATGCCCTTATTTTTCTGGTTATCCCATAACCGTTGCCAATTCTGGTTTTATTGCAGAAATTATGCCTGCTGGTATAAAATATGACACTGCATTGAGGCAATTTCAAATCGTAATAAATGCTGTTTTCGATAATCAGTTGTTCATTTTATCATCAATTGAATGTAGCATTTGTTATCCAGAGAATCCCCTTGACAAATCCGTGAATAATTTTTATGTTATATCCTGAATTTTCAAAATCATATCATGGGAGAAGATATCATGTTCGGTGCACATTTTGTTTTGATTTTTTTGCCGCTGATCATTATCGTGATCTCTTTCATTATTTTCTACTTTACACGAAATATGAAGGGTTCTTCAAATGGAAATTTATGAACAGCTGGGGCATCCCATTGCATTGTCGATCTTTTTGGCGACCTTATTGTTGCCCGTTTTCATCGGTTTGATCACACTCAGAAAAACGAGAAGCCAGTCCGATTTTTTAATTGGAGGCAGAGCCATGGGCAGGTTTGTCGTTGCCCTTTCAGCCGTTTCCTCAGGGCGTTCCTCCTGGCTGGTTTTGGGTGTGAGTGGTATGGCTTACTCGCTGGGTACAGGTGCTGTTTGGGCAGTGGTTGGATACATCATTGTAGAGATGTTTCAATTCGTCTTTATCGGCCAGAAGCTGCGGGTCGATACGGAATCGTTCCGCTCGATTACGCTGCTCGATTATTTTGAATCCAAATATGGAGATCATCGCCATCTCATCCGAATGACAGGGGCGATCATCATCGCCATTTTTATTACTTCCTATGTGGCGGCTCAGTTCAATGCGGGCGCGAAATCTTTGAGCACTGCTCTTGGGTTTCCTATGATTGTCACCCTGGTGATATCGGGATTGCTCGTTCTTGTTTACATGATCCTAGGCGGCTATATTGCTGTGGCCTACAACGATGTGGTCCGTGCAATTCTTATGCTGATGGGACTGGTTGTTTTTCCAGTTTACGGTCTGATCAAAGTGGGCGGTGTGCAGATTCTGCTGGAAAGTTTATCCCGGCTCAATCCGGCTTATGTCGATCCTTTTTCTCTCGGTATCGGTATGACCATCGGTTTTCTCGGGATTGGTCTCGGTTCTCCGGGACAGCCCCACATTGTCGTTCGATACATGTCGATTCGTAATGCGGATCAGCTTCGATTCGCGGCAGTCATCGGTACCTTCTGGAATGTTGTGATGGCCTGGGGAGCCGTCTTTATCGGCCTCTTGGGAAGAGAATTGATTCCGCTTGCCGAACAGCTCCCGGATCGTGACCCCGAGATGATCTATCTCGTTCTTTCATCGTACTATTTTGGGCCTTTGTTGTATGGTCTTCTTGTGGGTGGTATTTTTGCGGCGATTCTCTCGACCGCCGATTCTCAGCTTCTCGTGGTGGCATCGACTGTGGTGAGGGATATCTATGAAAAAATGATCAGGAAAGGGATTGCGATCGATGAATCCACAAAGCTCAGGCTTAGCCGGTGGGTGGTGGTTTTTTCGGGTATTGTTGCTCTGGTTCTGGCCTATGTTGCCGATGATCTCATCTTCTGGCTGATTCTTTTTGCCTGGGGTGGTCTCGGCGCTTCATTCGGTACGAGTCTGATCCTGACCCTGTACTGGAAAAGAGCGCACACGTACGGTATTGTAGCCGGTATGATCACCGGTACATTGGTTACGATTGTCTGGAAGCTTTTTCTTGAGGAGACGACGGGTATCTATGAATTGATTCCCGCTTTTTTCTGCTCCGCGCTGGTCATCATCGTTGTCAGCCTGTTCATGAAAACATCCATTTCGTCGTTATATAAAAAAGATTAAGATTTCATCCCCTGTTTCTGTAACTTGAAATTTTTATTGTCGGATGATTGAAGTGTTCATCTACTATCAAGGCTCATAAAAAAATGGTAGAAGGGAAAGTATGGATATAGAATCTGGTACTTTTGAACTGAAAGACGAAAATCAACTCAAGCTCGATCTGAATCGCGGAATAAAAGTCTTTTTCAGAGATGCGCTTCGGATAGCGCTTCGGAATCCGAAGCAGGCGATTTCCTTTTTACGGACGCTGAGGTGGCTCAGGCGGTCAGCTCGCCTGCGATCGGCGTGGGTAAAACAGGGTGTACAGGTCCCTCCGATCATTATTTTCAGTGTAACCAATGAATGCAATCTGAAATGTCAGGGATGTTATGCCCAGTCTTTTCATCAGAAAACGGATCATGAATTGAGCGACGATGAGGTCAGAAATATCGTCGAACAGTCAAAAGAATTGGGTGTCTCCTTTTTCGTTATTGCGGGAGGGGAACCCTTTTTGCGTTCAAAAATATTGGACATCATGAAGGATTTTCCCGAGATGATTTTTCTTGTTTTTACCAATGGGGTGCTGATTGATAATGACATGATTGACCAATTCAAAAAATATAAAAATGTGGTTCCACTGATTAGTCTCGAAGGTGATGGATTGGATACAGATCGGAGAAGAGGTGAGGGCACGTATAAAAAAATAGAAAACATCATGGCCCAAATGGATAAAAAGGGGATCTTTTTCGGCACATCGCTCACTTTGACACGGCAATCTTTTTCAACAATCATGAATCGATCATACATACAAAATCTGATCAAAGCAGGATCTAAATTTCTTCTTTATATCGATTATACCCCCACACAGGAAGGTACAGAAGATTGGGTACTCACCGATGAGCAGCGAAACAAGGTTATGGATCTCATGAAATTCTTTCGTTTGAACTATCCTGCTCTTTTTATTGCCGTGCCTTGGGACGAGGTCGATGTGGGGGGATGTCTGTCCGCCGGACGGGGATTCATTCATATCAATGCGGAGGGGGATGTAGAACCCTGTCCATTTGCGCCATTTTCAGATATAAATCTGAAATATGTGTCGTTGAAGGAAGCATTGCGGTCAGAGTTTCTGTCGGCTTTGCGTCAGATTCCCGAATTGTCGCGATATACGGGAGGTGGCTGTGCCCTCTGGAAAAACCGGGAAAAGGTGGTTTCGGTGCTTCGGCAGAGCAGTAATCATAAAAAATAGGATCACGAGTTACCGGAAATTGCTTGACTTTGTTGTAATTAATCTATAGTTTTGATTGAATTATTTATCCTATATTGTTCTTGTAAGATAATCCTGTTTCCCCTAGAAATAATGAGGAAAGTTCTTTTCAATTAGGTGTCATTCTTTGTCTATTAGTATTTTAGTTGTTATTCAAATTCATCCGACTCAACAACAAATGGAATGATCATCCTTTAGATGCTTTTTCGGTGTCACGTAAAAGGTGGTTGTTGAGTCATGGAAAAATTTGACTCTCCCAAGGATCCATCGATGCCCAAATTACATGATATTTGTACAAAACTCGATTCCATTCTCAAAGATCAAAAATATCTGCTGATCGTTCTTCACGACAATCCCGATCCCGATACGATTGCGAGTGGCTGGGCTTTCCAATTCCTCATTCAAAACAGGTACGGTGTGGAATGCAAATTGGTCTACGGAGGTCTTATCGGTAGAACAGAAAATCATGCCATGGTTCGTGAATTAAAAATTCCTTTGAAAAAAATAGGCAGAATTCGATTCTCTGCATACGACCGAATAGCCTTGGTGGATACGCAGCCCAATTCGGGGAATCATTCCCTCCCCGACGACCTCTATTGCCATATTGTCTTCGATCATCATCCTCAGAGAAGGGGAACGAAATCGGATTTTATGGTGATTGATCCCGAGGTCGGTGCAACGGTAACCCTGGTATACGAATGTTTGCAAGAGCTCGGAATGGATATTCCTGTTGATCTGGCGACGGCGATCGCTTACGGCATTCGGTCTGAAACCCAGGATCTGGGAAGAGAAGCCAGCAAACGGGACATCGATGCTTATTTGGCAGTCTATTCCAAGACCAACATCCGGAAACTGGCAAAGATTACACATCCCAAATTACCCCGATTCAGTTTCATGTTTTTATACCGGGCTTTGGAACAAGCTCAAATTTATCGTCATCTCGTCTGTACACAACTGGGTGATATTCCCAATCCGGATATTGTGGGAGAGATCGCAGATATGATGTTAAGAATGAGAGGGATCGGGTGGTCTCTCTGTACTGGACGCTATCACAGGAATCTCATTCTTTCGTTGCGGTCCTCCAATCCTAAAGCGAAAGCGGGTGTTTTCATTAAAAACCTTGTCCATAACAAGCGGTATGGGGGAGGACATGATTTGTCCGCTGGTGGTAAGATAAAACTCTGTTCCCATTCAGCTGAAGAACTCAATGAAATACAGAACAACCTATTACAAGATTTTGCCGGCTTATTTGGATATCGCAATGTGGAATGGAAAAAATTAATCCAATGAAAATAGCGAGCGATAACAGATGGACATTGCCCTTATTATAAGAAGCACATTGTATTTTCTTGCCTTGATCAATCCTGCCAGTAAAATTTTTATACTATCTACCGTTGATCCACCCTATTCCAAAAAGGATCTGATGGTAATTTCGGTTCGATCCACAATTGTTGCGGCCATCATCCTGGTCATTCTGGCCGCCATCGGTAATTTCATCCTTTTGGCGATATTTAATGTCAATCTTTATTCACTGAAAGTAGCCGGAGGCATTGTGCTTTTTATTGTCGGATTGACTGCTGTCAGGAAAGGTCGCTTTTATGAAGAATCTGCTCTGGAGCAGGTTTCCGATATTTCCATTGTTCCTCTGGCGGCTCCCTTAATTGCCGGACCCGGGACCATCACCGCCGCGATATCCTATTCCTCCATGCATGGCCTTTTGCTGACCATCATCTGCATTCTCATATCACTGATCATCAATCTGTTACTGATGCTTGTTTCTTCCCGGATCGGACGTGCACTTGAAAAAATCAATGGCACAGGTCCACTGATTCGTATCACAGGTCTGGTTGTCACATCTGTAGCGGTTCAAATGATATTTTCGGGTTTGGCTGATTGGATGGGTGAAATGTAGCATGACAAAACACCCCTCTTCTCCGGATCGGGTCCGGGGCGGGCTCTTGGCATTCGCCAAGGGTCTTTCCTCAAAGGAAGAGGGACAAACCTGTATAGAGCATTGTAGCGGTAGATGAAACATTTCTCATGGATGCAATTTTAATGATATGGTCGCTGCGGCTTTGCATTTCGATCGTTTTTATGCCGCAGCTCAGGTATGTTCACCAACGCAATGAATTGTTGGAGAAGATCAGCTTGTTAAACGGATTCAGATGTCGTATCCGTATAATTACTTGAATGGTTAAGCAATCCAAATACGGACCCTGCGGACTCTACTGTGGAGCTTGTGGAGTCACAGATTGCGGCGGATGCCAGAGTGATCGTATAGATGATTATGTCAGAAATTGTACATTCAGACGATGTAGTCAGGAAAAGCATCTGGATTTTTGCTGTTTTTGTAACGATTTCCCATGTGAAGAACTGAACACATTCATGCATGACAAATGGCCGCATCATTGGACGATGGAGCCCAATCTTCAATTCATAAAAATGGAAGGGTTTTCGGCGTGGCTGCAAAAACAAGAAAAAGAATGGTCGTGTCAAAATTGCGGATCTGAAATTACATGGTATCAGCAGAAATGCGAATGCGGTCGGACACTGGATGCGTGGGAGGTGCCAGAGTAATTAGAGATTTTTTATTCATGGAGGGGAAAAAGATGATGACAGAACATACGGGTATCACAGGCGTGGGTGTCTGCATTTTTTGTGTATTTTGGGCATCCGTTTGTATCGCTCAGTTGGAAGAAATCAATTATGATGAATCCAGAGTCCCTGAATACACATTACCCGATCCGTTGGTCATGCAGGATGGCAGAACCGTCGTGGATGCTCACATGTGGACAGAAGAGCGCCGTCCTGAAATTTTAAGGCTGTTTGAAGAGCAGGTATACGGCAAATCGCCAGGCAGGCCGGATAGCATGTCCTTTGTTATGCAATCGGATGTATCCGGCGTTTTAGATGGAAGGGCTATTCGGAGACAGGTGACAGTTCTTTTATCGGAACAGGCTGATGGACCTCGGATGAACATACTTATTTATATACCAACCGATCAGATTCGTCCGATCCCAATATTGTTAGGGATGAACTTTTACGGTAACCATACAATACATCCGGATGCAGGAATACTGTTAACAGATCAATGGTTAAGAAATAGCGAGACCTTCGGCATCACAGATCATCGGGCATCAGATGCTTCCCGCGGTGTCCGATCAGGCCGTTGGCCGGTAGTGCGCATTCTGGAACGGGGGTATGCATTGGCGACCATTTATTACGGTGACATTGATCCCGATTTTGATGACGGTTTTCAAAATGGCGTACATCCGCTTTTTTATACAGAAGGACAGACGAAACCGAAACCCGATGAGTGGGGATCCATTGCGGCTTGGGCCTGGGGTTTAAGTCGTGCAATGGATTATTTTGAGATGGATCCGGATATCGATCACAGTCGCGTGGCCGTAATGGGACATTCACGTTTGGGTAAGACCGCTCTTTGGGCTGGTGCACAGGACGAACGGTTTGCCCTGGTCATTTCGAATGATTCCGGTTGCGGAGGTGCGGCACTTTCACGGCGTCGATTTGGTGAAACTGTGGAACGAATCAACACCAGCTTTCCGCACTGGTTTTGTGAAAATTTTCATCGGTACAATGATCGTGAAGATACATTGCCTGTAGATCAACATATGCTCATTGCGCTCATTGCACCGCGGCCTGTGTATGTGGCCAGTGCCGAAGACGATCTCTGGGCCGATCCCTATGGTGAATTTCTGTCTGTACAACATGCGGACCCGGTCTATCGTTTGCTTGGTACCGATGGTATTCCGGTCAGTGAAATGCCCCAGATCGAACACCCGGTCATGGGGACGATGGGTTATCATATCCGATCGGGGGTACACGATGTAACCTATTACGATTGGGAACGGTTCATGGACTTTGCAGACAAACATCTTAAATAAATGATCTGTTAAACCTAGGAATGCAATAAGAATGGGAAATTGAATTGGTCTAAAAAAGTGAGGTGAAAAATGAATGACAAAAAGCAACTTTTTTGGGGGAAAATGACAGGTGTTTTGTTGCTGGTTTTGATTCTCTTTATCGGAGTCGTGGCTCATTTTGCCGATGAGGGTATGTGGACATTTGACAATCCCCCAATCCAACTGCTGGGAAACCTTTATGGTTTTACACCCACACAGGAGTGGCTCGATCATGTCCGTCTTTCGAGTGTCCGTTTTATGGATGGAGGATCGGGTTCTTTTGTGAGTCCAGATGGACTGGTACTTACGAATCATCATGTAGCAGTCGGACAACTGCAGAAGATATCGACACCGGAGATGGACTACGTCACATCCGGATTCTATGCAGAAACGCCCGACGAGGAACTCAAATGTGCAGATCTGGAAGTCAATGTTCTGGTCTATATGGAGAATGTAACCGATCGTGTCATTGCTGCTATTTCTGAAGGCATGAGCGAAGAAGAAGCCTTGAAAGCCCGTGAAGCCGTGATCGCTAAAATTGAAAAAGAGAGCCTCGAGGAAACCGGACTGCGGTCAAATGTTATTGACCTGTACCACGGCGGGGAGTACTGGCTGTATCGTTATCGGAAATATACGGATGTGCGTCTCGTTATGGCACCGGAACGTCAAGCCGCTTATTTTGGTGGGGACTACGATAATTTTACCTATCCGCGCTACGATCTGGATATGGCTTTCTTTCGTGTTTATGAAAATGATAAGCCTATCCGTTCCAATAACTATTTTAAGTGGAATGCAGAAGGTGCCGGTGATGGAGAACTGGTTTTTGTTTCAGGAAATCCCGGTTCCTCCGACCGTCTATTTACCTATGCCCAGTTGGAATACCTGCGTGATTCATATTATCCTTTGGTATTAAACTATATTGATAAACGGTTGTCTGTTCTGCGGGAATTTATGCAAGAGGGACCTGAACAGGAACGAAAGGCATTGGTACAAATTTTTGGCCTTGAGAATTCAAAAAAGGCACTCACAGGAGAATATGAAAGCCTGCTCGATAAGAATTTGATTGAAAAAAAGAGGAAAGATGAAGAAACATTCCGTCAATTGGTGGACAGTAATCCTGAATGGCAGAGATTTTACGGAGATGCCTGGGAAACCATTATGAAGGTAACCCGGGTTCAGTCCGAAAGTGCTACAAGGCGTTTCTATTATCAAATCAGGGGTTCTAATTTGGCAACCATTGCATCAGACCTGGTCTTTTACACGAAAGAAATTAAAAAACCGGATTCTGAACGGTTGGAGGGATACCATGATTCCCAATTGGATGAATTCAAGTTTAATCTGTTTTCTCCCGCACCGATTTATTATGATCTGGAAGAAGCCAATCTGACGGGTTATTTAAGTCTGGCTATGGAAGAATTAGGACCCGAAGATGATTTCATGCAGCTTGTTTTAAATGGTCGTACGCCTGAGGAGGTCAGCCAGGAATTGATTCAAGGGACAAAGCTGGCCGATGTGTCCCTTAGGGAAGCTTTGTTTGAAGGTGGAGAAAAAGCAATTGAAGCGTGTCAAGATCCGATGATCAAATTCATGAAAAAACTTGAACCTGTTTTGAGAGACAATATTGAGTGGAATAAAAAAAATATAGAAAGTATTCTGACCCTTGCTCAGGAGAAAATTGCCAAAGCGCGTTTTGCAATTTACGGAAAGGAGGCTTATCCCGACGCCACGTTTACGCTCCGTCTTACCTATGGCGCTGTAAAAGGATACCCTATGAATGGAACAAAGGCACCTTATAAAACGACGCTGTATGGTCTATTCGATCGGGCTTTGAGTTTTAATCGGGAGATCGATTTCGATTTACCGGAGCGTTTCTGGGAACGTCAAGATCAGATGGACCTTTCGACACCTGTTAATTTTGTTTCCACATGTGATGTCCTTGGAGGCAACTCCGGATCTCCGGTTATCAATGCCAATGCAGAAATCGTGGGCGTCATTTTTGATGGAAATATCGAGAGTTTAGGAGGCACCTTTGTTTTTGATGAGACAAAGAACCGTGCCGTGGCCGTCCATACAGGGTACATAACGGAAGCGCTTCGCAAACTCTACGATGCCGGGAAACTGATGAATGAGATTGAAGGGAAATAGCGGTATTCTTTTATCATTATATGACGGTAGACAGGAGGAGGAAGATATGTATTTGATTTATTTTTTAATCATCGGTCTTGTGGCCGGCTGGCTAGCCGGTCAAATTATGAAGGGGAAAGGTTTCGGTCTGCTTGGAAATCTGATTGTTGGGTGCATTGGAGCGGTGTTGGGTGGGTATTTATTTGGATGGCTCGGCATATCGACTTACGGCTTAATCGGTTCACTTGTGACCGCACTGGCGGGGGCTCTGGTATTGTTGTGGATTATCAGGTTAATTCAAAAAAAATAATGAGCTGATTATAAAAATCAGGTATATGATAAGGAGCCAAAGATGGAAAAGATGATCGCATTCTGCGGCATCGCCTGCGATGAATGCCCGGCGTGGATAGCGACACAAGCCGATGATGATGACAAACGGGCAGAAGCGGCCAAGCTCTGGTCGAAAGAATACAACACCCATCTTCAAGCCAAGGATATCAACTGCGAAGGCTGCCAATCTGATGGCAGTGTACTTTTTGGTCATTGTCAAGTCTGCGAGATCAGAAAATGCGGTCTCGAAATGAGGGTGGCCAACTGTGCCTATTGTCATGATTATGCCTGTGGTAAGCTGAACCGATTTTTTGATATGGTTCCGGATGCCAAAAAACGGCTGGATGGCATTCGAGATTCACTTTAATTGGATCCTCAGATAAGGAAGCAGAAAGTGGGGACGACAATTTATCCAATCCGTCTGGGTCTCAACAGTTGCTACATCATTCAGGAAAAAGGTCTTATCATGATTGATGGCGGCGTACCTAAAAAAATAAATACTTTCAGAAAGGCAATCTCGAAGATCCCAATCGATCCCCGTGAACTTCAACTGCTCATTGTCACACATGGACATTTTGATCATGCAGGTTCTGCAAGGGACATCAAGGAAATGACAGGGGCCCGTATTGTGATGCATCAGGCAGACAGAGAAATGGTTGAGAAAAAGCTGCCGGCAATACCACCAGCTGCATCGACATGGGGTGGCGTACTGCACAAGATTCTTAAACCATTGATTCCCCTTGTTTCATCTTTCCCTGCAACTCAGATTGATCTGGTTCTGGATGTTGAATCCTTTTCACTGACTGAGTATGGTATTCAGGGACAGATCATTCACACGCCGGGTCATACAGCAGGATCGGTCAGCGTTTTGCTGGATACAGGTGATGCATTTGTGGGATGTATGGCACATAACAACCTCCCGTTTCGGCTGAATCCCGGTCTTCCGATTTTTGCTGAGGATCTGGAACAGATCAAGACGAACTGGCGATTGCTATTGAATCGAGGCGCAAAAACCATTTATCCCGGGCATGGAAAACCGTTTTCTGCAGATGTGATACGAAGGATCCTATCATAGCATATAGAAACGATACCATATTCATCGATCTTTAATCAACATGCTCAAATATATCTTCTATATTGAGAAATCATTTTCCATCATTGCTGTCCAAAATAGGAAATGGATATATTGAGAACAAACGGGTTACACTGGTTTTCTTTCACATTGAAATATGAGGTTATCAAAGCACCACACCTGGATTCCCGATTAAAAATCTCGGGAATGACATCCCTCCTCCCTGTCATTCCGGTCGTGTTTTGAGCCGGAATCCCCTTGTAGCCTGGAAGCTGAATAAAAGCTGAAAAAAACAATCAATTCAATCATTTCCTATTTTGGACAAGAGTGATTTTCCATTTAACTTGATCCAATCTTGACAAAGTGTTATATTAATCAAATCCGATTTCAAGAATCTATCGGTGAAATGGAAACAAGAACGGGCGATTTATCCCTTTTTATACAGCATTCATCCTGTTTTTGTATGAATGCGGAATCATCTACAAAAAGGAATGTTTGGTTGTGGATAATCGTGTGACTCGATAAATAGGTGTTTTTTGCTTAAAAAAATTGGTATCGTTGTTTTATTTTTCTTGTTGTATTTGTTTGAGAATCCCCTTCTTTTGGCTGATCAGACAGTCAGTGGATTTATTCAAGACCAATCGAATGGCGAAACACTCATTGGTGTCAATATATATATTCAGGGTACACATATCGGAACCACGACCAATAAAAGCGGATATTATATTATCAACAGAGTGCCTCTCGGTAAACTGACAGTGGCGATTTCATATATCGGGTATGAAGCCAAAGATACAACGATCACGATAATCCTGAACGAAAACAAAGTACTGAATGTTCTTTTAAAGCCTACGGTCATTCAAGGTAAGAGTGTGCAGGTAATCGCAGAACGGCCGATCGAACAGGAGGTCAAAACCAGTTTGATACAAGTAACGCCTCCAAAATTGAAAGCAGTCCCTCAAATGGCGGAACCCGATTTGATGCGCATGCTCCAGTCGTTGCCCGGCGTCTTGACCCTTTCGGAATTTTCAAGTGGATTGTTTATTCGAGGGGGTACTCCGGATCAAAATCTCATTCTGCTGGATGGCACAGAGGTTTACAATGTCAATCATCTTTTCGGCATATTCAGTACATTCGATGTGGATGCCGTGAAACAGGTTGATTTGATAAAAGGGGGTTTCCCCGCACAATACGGTGGAAGAATGTCGTCGGTTTTGGATATTACCAATATGGATGGCAATCAGAAAGGATTTGAAGGAAAAGCATCCGTTGGATTGATCAGTGCCAAGACTTCTCTCCAGGGACCTATTGGAAAGGGATCGTTGTTTTTCTCTGGTCGCCGAACATACATCGACTACATGATCAATTTGGCTGAAAAAATCACTTCGGGTGAAACAAAAGAGACCTTGACAACCATTCCCGATTATTATTTCTATGATCTTCATCTCAAACTTTATCAGGATTTGAATCATCAAAATAAATTGGCTCTGACCTATTATCGCGGCAAGGATAAATTGCGATACGCAATCGATCCTTTCGATATGACTTTTCAGTGGGGAAACCAGGCTTTCACGGCGAAATGGACGCATATATTGAATACGAAATTGTTTATCAATGGGTATGTCACATTGAGTCATTATGAAATTTTTCTGGACGAGGATGATTCGTTTGCCAATCTGCATTTCGGGAATGCTGTAGATGATATTACCGTGAAATCGGATATGGAATATTTCCCAAACACAGCCCATACGATAAAAAGCGGTTTTGTCTATAAAAAGCTGGATTCAGAATATGAAGAAGCGTTGAACCAGCAACGTTATCTCTTTAGCAGTAACAGCGCTCAATTTGTTTTTTATTTACAGGATACCTGGACGTTCTCGCCGTTATTTAATTTTCAAATTGGTTTCAGAATGAATTATTATCATCCTTTTCAGTTTATAAATACATATAATCAGGTCAAATATCACGGTCAGGCAAAATGGCATTTTGAACCCCGTATGGCTTTACGATATCGTCTTTCGGAGAATACATCCCTAAAGGGTTCCTGGGGCCGGTATTTTCAATACATCACAATTGTGCCTTTTGGCAATGTTGATTTTTCATTTATGGATATCTGGTTTCCCAGTGATAACAGTTACAAACCGGGTGAAGCGTATCATTATATTGCAGGGATTGAGACGGTATTCCCTTTTCAGATGCATTTTGATGGTGAATTGTATTTCAAAGATATGCCCTATGTCTATGAATTCAATTCAAATATCAATGAAGTGCTTACCGGCAAAGATCTCTTCTATGGGGGCAAAGGGTATGCCTATGGTATTGACTTCTATTTTGAGAAAAATATTGGTCAACTTTCGGGTTGGTTCAGTTATTCCTTAGGTTGGACAAAGCGAAAATTTCCAGAGATCAACGAAGGGAAATCATTCTATCCAAAATATGACCGCCGCCATGCGGTTCATTTAATCACGACCTATCAATTTGCCAAACAGTGGAAGATCAATTTTGCATGGACATACGGTACTGGTCAAGCTTTTACGCAGCCATTGTCCCATTATGAGCTCCATCTACCGGACCGTACTGTTCCTCTTGTTATTGGAGAAGAAAAGAATGTTTCCCGGCTGCCGGCTTATCATAGAATGGATATCGGCATTCGATATGATAGCAGACTCCGCGAAAAACTGATTAAACGTTGGTCCTTTTATCTGCAAGTTTATAATGTCTATAATCGCCGTAATCTCTGGTTCAGACGGGTCGATCCGGAGCAGTATCCACCTGAAGTTTTGGAAATTCGGATGCTACCGATTATTCCCACTTTTGGATTTGAGGTCTATTTTTAAGGTTTCATTCATGTGCAAACAAAGGCAATTCATCGGCTTTTTATTCAGTTTGTTTGTTGGAACGATCTTGACCATCACAAACTGCAATCAGAATATTGTTTTACCCGAATTTATCGAAGAAATCGTTGTCAATGGATATTTGATTGTAGGGCAGGGTGTTGATTCAGTCTATGTACAAAAGACATTGCCCATCGAAACAGCTTATTCCTATGATGCGGCATCGGTATCAACCGATTCGATTTTTATCTCTGTGGATAATCGGCGGTATCAACTCTCCGAATATGCTGACAAGCCTGGAGCCTATTTTTTACCAAGCGATTCACTCATTGTGACGCCTGGCGAAACCTATCGTCTCGAAGTGAAAGTGGGCAATAAAACCGTTCGGGCTTCAACCACAGCCCCCGATATGGTTGAAATCCAGAGCTTGAGTGCGGATACATCTTTTTATCCATATCCGGATCAGGATAAAAGCATACCCATTCAGATGTCCTGGAATCCGGCAGAACAGGCTGTAGCCTATGAGTTGTCCGTTATTGCCCATCCTCCTTATGATCTTGTCGACTTTGGGATGGATCGCATGGTCAAGGATCACCTGGAGACATTTGATGGGGATACACTCAAGGCTTTTCCTCCAGCAAATGATTTTCCGGTAAGCAAGTATGAAACAACCATCGAAATTCCCTGGTTTATGTTCTGCTATTATGGAGATTATACGATTAAGTTGTATGCTTCTGATAAGAATCTATGGGATTTGTCCGTATCTTCGGCGATTTATATGTATCAATCGAGTGAGTTTGAACAACCCATTTATCATGTTGAGGGGGGTCTCGGTATTTTTGCTGCGGTATCTGTGGACTCCGTTCATGTCCATGTGAAAAAACAGGAGTGATGGATTTAGCCTTGTCTTGTTTGAAGATGCGAGTTATATTTACAGTGGCTGACAAACCATCTGAGAACCCTCCCATTTCCCTATATACAATTCTCATTTCATTGGAGTGATGATGTTTCTGAAGATACAAAATCCCCATTTGCTTGAATCTGATCAACTGGTTCAAGAACTCCAAACGGACACAAGTACCGGTTTAAGTGAAAATGAAGCCCAGAAGAGAAAATCAGAGATCGGTCCAAACGAGCTGATTGAAAAGGGAAGAAGAAGTGTCTTGTCCATCTTGATCAGTCAATTTACCGAGGTACTTGTGATTATTCTTCTGGCAGCGGCTGTCTTTTCTTTTTTTCTCCATGAGTATATCGATGCTTCGGTTATCCTTGTTATCGTTATTCTCAATGCTATACTGGGATTCTGGCAGGAATATCAGGCAGAAAATGCCATGGCTGCTCTGAAAAAGTTAGCCGTTCCAAATGTGCGGGTTCGTCGCGAAGGCATTGAAAAGGAGATTTCTGCAAAGGATCTCGTTCCCGGAGACATCGTTCTTCTGGAAATGGGAAACATTGTGCCTGTAGATGCAAGGCTTTTGGAGGCGGCCCATTTTAAAACACAAGAATCGGCGCTCACAGGCGAATCCGAGTCAGTCGAAAAAAGTCCCGGTCCGCTGATCGGTGATCATATTACACTACCCGACCGGAAAAATATGATCTATATGGGGACCATCGTGGTCTACGGAAGGGCTGTGGCCGTTGTGACCGCGACCGGCATGCAGACCGAACTCGGGAAAATCGCCACGATGCTCCAAACGGTTAAAGAAGATCTCACACCCCTGCAGAAACGACTAGCCAAATTGGGCGGATATTTGGCCGGATTGGCCCTGCTGCTCATTCTTATTGTCGCCGCTGTTACCTTTTTACAGGGTGTGTCATTGAAAGAGACCTTTTTAACGGCCATCAGTATGGCTGTCGCCGCCATCCCGGAAGGACTGCCCGCCGTGGTGACGATCGCACTGGCATTGGGTGCCCAAAGGATGCTCAAGAAAAAATCGTTAATCAGGCAACTCTCCGCCGTGGAGACCTTGGGAAGCGTAACCGTGATTTGTTCGGATAAAACGGGTACGCTGACACAGAATAAAATGGCCGTAACCGAACTTGTATTTCCCCAAAAAAGATACGCAATCGAGGAAGCGAGCCGAAATCCATTACAGGATGCTTCGATCGGATTGTTGCTTCTTGGAGGTACACTTTGCAATGATGCATCTCTCAAACAAGATAATGGCCAAGGAGAAATCGAGGGCATTGGAGATCCTACAGAAAGCGCTATTGTCATCGCTGCTCATCATGCAGGCATGATTAAAAAACAAATCGAAATCGACCTGCCCCGGATTACTGAACTGCCTTTTGATTCTGAAAGAAAAAGGATGAGCACAATCCACAAATTTTCGGACCGATCGTCACCCAGCGTTAAATCGGTTGCACAATTTATTAAAAATAAAAATGATTATGTGATCTTTACCAAAGGCGCTGTGGATGGACTTATTGAAAAGTGCACACATGTTCTGTTGGATGGTACTATTCAGAAATTGTCTAGTGAAATTAAGAAAAAAATTACAAAAGAAAATGAAGTCATGGCAATGCGAGGGATTCGTGTGCTGGGTGCGGCATTTCGTGCACTCCGCTCTTCGCAACTTGATCGGATAGATCAATATGAAAAGGACCTTGTTTTTATCGGTATGATGGGTATGATGGATCCTATACGACCTGAAGCCAAGGAGGCGGTTCATCTATGCCAAAAAGCCGGCATTCGCGTCGTGATGATCACAGGGGATCATCCCCTGACCGCAATGGCCATTGCGAGAGAATTGGACATTGCGCAGAATGGCGAATGTCTGACCGGCGAGGATCTTTCACGCATGGACGTGAAAGAGCTGAAGAAACGAATCGATGATGTTTCTGTTTTTGCACGTGTTTCGCCGGAACATAAAATGGTCATCATCGAAGCATTGAGGGAAAAGAGTCAGATCGTGGCCATGACGGGGGATGGTGTGAATGATGCACCAGCACTCAAATTGGCCGATATTGGTGTTGCCATGGGGAAAATTGGGACCGATGTTTCGAGAGAATCAGCCAATATGGTTCTCCTGGATGATAATTTTGCTACCATTGTCGCTGCGGTCAAGGAGGGACGAACCATTTATGACAACATACGGAAATTTATCAAATATATCCTAACGGGCAATGCCGGAGAAATATTGGTAATGCTTGTAGGGCCTTTGATCGGCATGCCACTTCCTCTGGTTCCTGTTCAAATACTGTGGATCAATCTGGTAACCGATGGTGTCCCTGCTGTGGCATTGGGATACGAGGAGGCGGAGGGCAATGTGATGAACCGTCTTCCGTTTCGCCCCGGAGAGGGAATTTTTTCAAGAGGTGTGGGTAAACAGATTTTGTGGATGGGATTTCTTGTCGGTCTGGTCTCTCTCTGTGTTGGTTATCTGTTTTGGAAAATCGATGCAGATAACCATCATTGGCAGACCATGATTTTTACCACACTGACATTCTGTCAGATGGCTTATGCATTGTGTAGTCGAAAAACAAGCGAATCCATTTTTAATCGGTTCATATTCGACAATCGAATGATGATCCTTGCATTAATCTTTACATGTACATTTCAATTTTTGTTGATTTATATTCCCTTTTTTCAAATCGTCTTCAATACAGAACCCCTGACCGGTCTTGAAGTCATTGTGTGCATTGTTGCTGCCTGTGTCGTCATTGCGGCGAGTGAGATTCAAAAATGGATTCATCGGAAAAAGCATATCTTAACCGTATAGCATGAATCGTCTCTTTGTCTGATTTGATCATATATCCATGAGTCCGAGGTGAAAAGAAAATATGATTGTGTTCTAGGAGGATCGGGAATGAAATGGGTGCGTTCTTTTCTATTTGTGACCTTTTTTGTCATGATCTTCACACAAGCCGGATTTACGCAGATTGATGAAACTTTGAGGGGGATGATTCGCGGTCAGGTTCTCGATGAATCAACCCAGAGTCCTCTTGTTGCTGTGAATATCCTTCTGGAAAGAACGCAGATGGGAACGGCGGCCGATGATCAGGGCCTGTATTCAATTGATCATGTACCACCGGGTATTTATAACATGCGTTTTATGATGATGGGTTATGAGACCCGTGTCATCAACAATGTTGTCGTGAATCCCGGTCGAACCACTTGGCAGCAGATCGAGATGAAATCAACGGTGCTTGAAGGAGAAGGGGTGGTGGTGACCGCAGGATATTTTTCTGAAGCCAAGGATGCTGTTGTCAGTAACCGTCGAGTCGATTATGAAGAGATTCGTATGGATCCCGGAAGTGCGGAGGATCTGCAACGCGTCATGCAGGTTTTACCCGCTGTGGTTTCTGGAGCCGATCAGGACAATGAAATTATCGTTCGAGGCGGTATGCCGGGGGAAAATCTATTTGTCATGGATCATATTGAAATTCCCAATCCAAATCATTTTGGCGATCAGGGAGTGGGAGGGGGACCCATCAACATGTTGAATGCCCATTTTGTGCGAAACATCGATTTTTATGCGGGCGCTTTTCCAGCACGGTATGGCGACAAAGCCTCCTCGGTGATGGATATTTCATTACGGGATGGTGATCGCGAGCGAATAACCGGTCATGGTTATTTGGGCATGTCTGGAGCCGGTCTGATCATTGAAGGGCCGATTCAAGGGGGCAGGGGAGCTTATATCATCAGCGGCAGAAAAAGTTTCCTGGATTTGATCATCTCTTCAACCGGATTGACGGCTGTTCCCAAATATTATAATTTTCAGGGGCGGATTGTTTATGACATAAATCCGAGTCATCAGCTGATTATGAACGGCATTTACGGAGATGATAAAATAACCATCCGGGATGAAGAAGAAGAGTCGGGATATCAGCGTGGTGTTGAAAATGTGCGATCATGGAGCCATCAATATGCTCTGGGATTGACTTGGCGTGCTCTTATCGGACAAAAAGGATTTTCAAGGGTAACCCTTTCCCAGGCTCTCAATCATTGGGACCAAGAGGTGTGGGATGAGAATGATAAAATCTATTATACCAATTTGTCGACTGAGATTGAGCGTACGTTCAAAGTGGACCTAACCTATCAGTTCAGCAAGCAGATTGAATTGAATATCGGCGGGAATCTCAAATCGATCCCTTTCAATATCCACCAATGGGCTGATAAAGATACGCTCTTCACTTATGATACTTCTGTTGATCCTCCCCAACAAATCGGTATTTACCAAAACTATGATGAATATAAACATGACCATGATCTTACAACCCTGAAAGCGGCTCTATTTGGGCAAATCAAATGGACACCCCATTCACGAATCACATGCAATTTCGGATTGCGGGGCGATTATTTTGATTATACGAGTCAAACGGCCATCGATCCCAGACTGGGATTTTCACTGGCTTTGAATGCCAATACGCATATTAATTTAGCCCTCGGTCAACATTCACAGGCTCCTTCCTATATTCAGATCTCGGAACATCCCCTCAATAAAGATCTTCAATACAAATACACCCAGCAGATCGTCCTGGGTTTTGAACGGTTGTTTCGTGAAGACATTCGCGGGACAGTGGAAATCTTTTATAAGGATTACAGACATGTGCCCATCCGTTCCGCACAAACAACGCCGGATCCTTTCGATTCATCCAATGGAAGACTTCTCAGTCAGGGAAAAGGTTTCGCCAAAGGTGTTGAATTTTTCTTACAGAAAAAATTGACAGGTAATTACCATTTCACAATAAGTTATGCCTATTCGGTTTCAATGGGATACGATCCGCGATACCACCGAACATTTCATTGGGATTATGATTATGGACATGTATTCACCTTTGTCAGCGGACTCCATTTTAATCTTATCCATCGGTCGTGGTATCAGAGAATGACACAGAATTTCTTTTACAAGATATTCGGATGGCTCTTGCCTTTTGCAGATCAGGTGGAGATCGGCATACGCTGGCGCTATTTAGGCGGGAGGCCCTATACACAACCACTCTATTATCCGCAATTGCAGAAATGGTTTGTCGATGAAACGGTACCTTACAACGCGGAACGTTATCCAGTTTATCATCGGCTCGATTTTCGCCTTGATAAGCGCTACATGATGAGTGGATGGAATATGGTCTTCTATCTGGATATCATCAATATTTACGGACGGGACAATATCTGGATGTATTCTTATCAGGAAAACGGCACAAAAAAGGAAATTCTCCAATTCCAGGTCTTTCCAGTCGGCGGAATCACTATCGAATTTTGAGAGAAACAGAGGAGTTGAATAAAATGCGTTATCGTGTAAAAGGGAAACAGGAAAATTGTAAAATGTGTCTGGTTTGCGGTTTGAAAAACAAGCTGGGACTGCGTGCATCTTTCTATGAATTGGAGAATGGCGAGTTGTTGGCTGTTTTCCAACCGCAGAAAGAACATCAGAGTTATCCCAACCGTCTGCACGGAGGTATATCCGCAGCGATTTTAGATGAAACGATCGGTCGTGCCATCATGATGAAATATGAGGAGGATTTTTGGGGAATGACCATCGAATTTGGCTCCCGTTATAAAAAACCTGTCCCTCTGGATGAAGAGTTGCGCGTGATCGGTCGTATTACAAAAGATGGCAAGCGGACATTTGAAGGGACCGGGGAAATTCTGCTCAAGGATGGCAGTGTCGCAGTCGAAGGTTACGGCAAATATATCAAGCTTCCTCTGGATAGGATTTCCGATTTCGATCATGAGGAACAGGAATGGCGTGTCGTATCATCACCGGATGATCCGGTTGAGGTGGAGATATAGATGAGCATTGATAGTACACTGGAACACCCCTCTACCTGATTTGCAGGATCTCCTCCCAAGGGGAGAACACCCCTCTTCCTTGGTTGTTGCCAAGGATCTCCCCTCAAGGGGAGAACACCCCTCTTCCTTGGCTATTGCCAAGGGTCTCCCCTCAAGGGGAGATTATGTTAAGTCCTCCCTTGAGGGAGGATTTAGGTGGGTGTTTATATGAAAACCAAACTGAATCCTTAGACAGATGCCCAGACGATCTATTTTCAAATACAATCCAAGATTGAAAAATCGCGCCAGAAAACTACGTAGCTCAATGACCGATGCAGAAGTTAAATTGTGGCAGCATATACGGATGAGACAAGGTGCAAGAATAAAATTCCTTCGCCAACGTCCCATTGGCAATTACATTGTTGATTTTTATGCCCCTGAAGCCAAACTTGTCATTGAAGTCGATGGGGGTCAACATTATAAAGAAGAAAGTTTTGAATATGATAAAATTCGAGATGCTTATTTAAAGGGATTGAATCTGAAAATTCTTCGTGTTTCGAATTTGGATGTTTTAAATAAAATAGAAGGTGTTGTTAAAAAAATAATTGAATTGGTTGAGTGATTGACACCCCTCTGCTCGAACTTCCTCGAGCTTCTTCCCTCAAGGGGAGAGACACCCCTCTTCCTTGGTTGTTGCCAAGGGTTTCCCTCAGTGACTGTTGAAAAAGTCTCGAAAAGTCATATTTGTCATCCTGAACTTGTTTCAGGATCTTATTAGTAATCAATCATTTATGAGATTCCGGATCAAGCCCGGAATGACATGG
>JAFGDT010000099.1 GCA_016931965.1 bacterium
AACATAGAACAACTCAAAATTTGGAAAAAGTAGGACCCTTTTAGGGTCACCCAATTAAGCCACCCCTTTTAGGGGTGGTTGTTAACTGTCCACTACGGAGGATTCACCGCTGGGCACGGAATTTTTGTTGTCGTTGTTTTCGGACAATATGTCTTTGAAAACAGTGCCGATCCACGATTGAATGACCTCTGGGAATTGATTCAAGAATCCAACCTCCTTCTCGCCTTTTCAGCCCTGTTCCTCAGTCATGGATATTCATTTATCACCAATTTTATAAATAGAGAGGAGTATCGTCGACTCACACTTTCCCGATTGATGATGCTCCCCTACAGGCGTGTGGTTTTGCTCCATATCAGCATCATTGTCGGAGGACTGCTAATGGCTTTTCTTCAGTCCCCCACTGTCGGACTCCTGTTTTTCATTGTTCTGAAAATTATCATGGATATTCGGGCCCATTTGAGAGAACATGCACTTAAAGAAAGATAATCTATCGATCATAAACGTATTAAATTGATTTGGCTATACTCTTTCACGCAGGCATTTCAGATCAACTATCCATTGCCCTTCATAATTGACATCACAAAAAGGAAAAAACAATGAAATATAAAATCCAATTTTGCTATATCACATTCATCATACTGTTCAATCTTTCTATACAAAATGTCCTTGCTTTTGAAAATTTTATTACACGGAAGGGCTTGACCCTGATGGATGGGAATGCTGAATTCCGATTTGTTTCGGTCAATATTCCCAATTACTTTATTGTTGAGGATCGCGCGGGAACATACGGAGTTCCATGGCATCGGGTCACCGCCTTTGAGCAACGGGATGCGGTTAGAGCGGTCAAACGGCTGGGCGGTCAGGTTTTCCGCACCTATTGTTTTTCTGTCGAGGGAGGCAGAAACGTAACTGGCAAACTCGCGCACATTTATACCGATGAAAACGGACAGATCATGTACAACGAAGATCTTTTTCAGGATGTTGACAGAGGATTGGCCATTGCGGCAGAAGAAGGCATCCGACTCATTATCCCGATCGTAGACAATTGGGAATGGTTTGGGGGTTTTGCCGAATGGGCTACCATATCCAATGCAGAGAATTTTTGGGATGATCCAAAGGCCAAAGAGAATTTTAAGAATTTCTTGACCTGGCTTCTCAATCGGAAAAATACGTTCACCGATATACTCTACAAAGATGATCCGACTGTTCTCGCCTGGGAACTGGGAAATGAAATCGACAAAGCCAATGCCACCTGGATCAGTGAAATGGCTGCCCATATTAAAAGTGTGGACTCCAATCATCTGATCCTTGATGGTGGGCATAAGACGATTCCGGCTGTTTCACTGCAGGATCCCAACATCGATATGGTGACCACACATTATACAGATGGACAGATTGTTGAGTTTGCCCAAAAAGCAAAACAGGCGAACAAAGTCTATCTCTATGGTGAATTTGATCCGTCGATACCGGTACAAACACAAAAAATCGTTGATCAAATAATTGGGTGTGGAGTGGCAGGGTGTTTGATCTGGTCGCTGCGTTTTCGAACGGAATACGGCGGATTTTATTATCACAAAGATTTCACAACCAGCGATTCTTTCCAGTATCCCGGTTTCAGCACAACAGGACCAGAATCTGAACGAGAAATCTTCTCCATATTAAGAGATGCAGCTTACCGGATTCAGAAAAAGAGTGTTCCTCCTGAACCGATTCCAGATACACCGATTCTGCTCTCCATTCAATCATCGGATTCGATCAACTGGAAAGGTTCTGCAGGGGCTTTTTATTATAACATTCAACGGCAAGAAGGAACAGACGGTAACTGGGTAATGATCGCTATAGAGATATCCGATGCAATCCCTTCCACCTATAATCGAGAAACAGTTGCGCGACTTCCATTATTCAGTGATAATCCGGGTTCTGGTATATGGACCTATAGGGTGATCGCTTTCAATAGCACAGGTGCATCTGAACCATCCAATAGTGTAACCATCACAGTTGAGTAAGTAATAGATCTTTATTTCTTCTTGCATTGATTATAAAGATGAAATGACAAATGAATCCACATTTTATTGAAGGAGAACAGACAATTTTGGACAGGATCTGTAGATGGTTGGTTTTCGATATTACCAAGTTTTATAGCGTCGAATAGAAATAATCATCTTTTTGAAACTTATTTTTTCATATTCCGTTATAATATTTAAATAAGCGCCCTTATTATTATTTATGAAATCTTTTCCGAAAAATTATATGAATTAGTTCATTGTTGAAACGTAAACTTTTTACTGAAAGAATACGTCTTATTGATATATCACCCATTTTCTGTATTCAAGCATTCTTTTCATTAAAAAAAATCAGTGTTTTAAAATAGGGGAAAAATGATGAAACTGCGAAAAGGACTTTTTCTAATCGTCATGATTGCCCATATGAGTTCATGGGCGGTTCAGGCTGATACGACATTTGAAAATCAAACGATTAAAATTTATATCAATTGTATCTCCGCTAGCTGTGATATGAATTTCATACGTTCCGAGATTACATTCGTGAATTACGTGATCGATCGCATGGAAGCTGATGTTCATATCCTTATCACCAGTCAAAGTACGGGAAGCGGTGGTAGAGAATATACATTGACCTTTATAGGAGAAAATGAATTTGAATCAAAAAATGATACATTGGTCTATGCGACTCAGCAGGATGAAACAGCCGATGCTATCAGAAATAAAATGGTGAAAAATTTGAAAATGGGTTTGATGCAGTATATTGCTCAAACCCCCGTAGCAGACCAAATTTCAATATCCTATGTTAAAGAACGGGAAGTTATGGTGATGGAGGATAAATGGAACAATTGGGTTTTTAATATAAGACTAAGCGGCTATGCCAATATTGAAAAATCAATGAAATATACAAATTATTCAGGAAGTCTTTCAGCAAATCGTGTCACTAAGAACTGGAAAATACAATTATCGGCAAATGCATCATACAGCAACCAAAAATTTACATATGGAAGTTTGACTTCTTCCAATCCTTCCGACAGCAAATACATGAATGCCTTCATTGTGAAAAGTCTGAGCAATCATTGGTCAATAGGAGCGCATGGGAGAGCCAATTCTTCAACTTATTCAAATATAAAAGCGTCTTATCGCTTTATGCCCGCTATCGAATACAATCTGTTTCCTTATTCAGAGTCAACGCGCCGTGAACTTCGATTTATATACTATCTTGGACTTCAGAATGTCCAGTATGATGAAATCACAATCTATGATAAAAACAAAGAAAATCTGTTACAGGAAATGTTCGAGATTTCGTCTGAAGTGAAACAACCTTGGGGTACGATTGGTGCATCACTTTCCGCTTCTCATTATTTTCACGATACAAAGAAATATCATATCAGTTTATTTACAGATATAACGCTGCGGCTCTTTAAGGGTTTTTCTCTATATATCTATGGCGGATATGAGGCGATTCATGATCAACTCTCATTACCCAACAGGGGTGTTACTGAAGCAGAAATTTATCTCCAACGTCGTCAACTGGAAACACAGTATTCTTACTGGGGACAGATAGGATTCGGATACACATTCGGATCGATCTATAATAACATTGTCAATCCACGATTTGGAAATTGATTTTAAAAGACTTTATTTTATTAATTTACATGGATACGATAGTTGAATACTTGGCGTGATTATTCAATTATTTCCCATAATTAACATAAGATCTATAAGTTATCGTTAAATTCATCTTTTATGAAAAAGGGATCAATACATATACTGAAAACCAAAATAAATATCGATTCCGGCTGTTCTCCTTTCGCCCAATGTTGTATAAAGTCTTCCGCTCAAATATTTCAGAGTAAAATTGACCACCCAATAATCATTCGCCTTGTAATCCATTCCAAAACCTCCCCCAGCCACAGATGCTTTACCGACTTCGTCAAATTCATTGCGCTCAATGAACCGACCATCACCATAGATAAAAATTGAAAATTTGGGATTCGATACAACCTTGTATATGAGATCAACTTCCATTTCCAGACCATTTCTGTTTTTTTCTTCAAAATCGATATTTAGTTCTTGAAGTAATTTATTCTTACCTCGATAGCGAACCAGAAACTGACTCGAAAAGAATTTCTCATCAAATTGGTATATGAATCCCAATTGAGCGGCGATTTTTTGTCCAGATCCATAAACTTCAACATCACTGAATCGATCTGCCCAGTAATACGTGTATATCCCATCCAACATAATCTTTGTATTATCGATAATTTGCATATCAAATCCAAATTGACCGCTTACCTCATTGCCAGGTTGATAAACTTCATCTGAAGTTCTGATAATATCACCCACTTGATATTGATATTCAATGGGATGATAGGGATTTCGGAGCAAATATTGACCTCCCAGTCCAATCACGAGATTTTCTTGAATAGGAATAGCCAGGGTTACTCCGGCTATTCCACATAAACCCTGCCCATAGACGGGTAGCTGAAATCTTAACACATTTAAACTTAACCAACGCGAAAGAGCAAACTCATTATTTTCAATATAATCTGCATTATCTGGACCACCTTTGAGACGGGTTTTTCCGGTCGGTGCTCCCAAACCAACATTGACCATCAATTTTTCATTCCAAAGCATATATGCACCATGAATCCATGTGTCGGATAACCCTTCAATTTTGAATTCACCAAATGTGCTTAAAGCTGGAGTATGTAAAATGGTTAGATTGAATTGATACCCGATGGGAAAAACAATCGTAATGGGAACGGAAACTTGGGTTATCGGTTCTGGAGAATATTCCAAATTCCACATTTGCAATCTCAAACCTGATTTAAGAAAACCTCCATTTGTTGTTGGCAGCAAGGCATCTTGAGCAGCAATATGTCCAGCTAAACATATAAAGACGATATAAAGTCGAAAGACCTTCATATATATTCACCTCATTATTCTTTAATCATCACAATTCATTATTTTAATATGATCATCTTACGGGTAGCAATCAATTCTTCAGAGGCTTTTAATCTGCAGATATAAACACCGCTTGAAACTGATCGACCCAAATCATCTTTGCCGTCCCATTCAATCTCATGATGACCTGCATTTTCAGTTCCGATATACAATTTTCTGACCCTTTGACCAATTGCATTAAAGATAGAAATCTCAACCTGAGATTTTTTTGGAAGACTATAACGTATTGTCGTGTTGGGATTAAATGGATTTGGATAATTTTGTTGAAGAGAGAACTGAACGGGTTCTAGTGGAATTCCATTACTCTGATTTTCAATATATGATTGGGGACCAACAACGATTTTAAACAACCGTTTATCCGGTTTCTCATTTTCAGTCTCATAGTTTAAAGAATGTTGTTTAAGCATACTTTTGGCTATGCCGTCACTCAAATCAAAAATATAAGCCTCCCAATCTTCCGGTAAATTATGAAGAAGATTCCATTCGACAGTTACCGGTGTTTTCAACAATTGGGTTTCAACTGTAAATTCCCACACATATCCAACTTCTCCCACATGCCGAATATCGGATGTGTATAGACCACGATGCGTATCCCAGTCCGCATGCTTAAAATATCCAACAGCATACTCTCCAATGGGCGGAGGTTCTGGTTGATCCCGATGATCCCATCTTTCTCTTGCATCAGCCCGAACACCAGCATAATTATAAAGATCTTTCATCTGGTCTGTTGAAACCGATATCCTGTACATCCATTCATTAGTCTGAAGATCGGTCAACAATCCTTTATTGATTGTCTTTTTCCCTATTCCTTCTGATTCCTTCGGCAAGATGGATAATATGGCATTTTTCCGACCCTGATTACAGATAAAATATCCTTCCCAAGGTTCCAATTCTGCAATATCGGTCTGAAAGGTTTCTCCATCCCAATAATAGAGAGATGTTACCGAATCCGATGACAATGAACAATCATCCCATTGAACTGTGAAATTATAGGGGTTTCCTATCATCGTCCAACCTGGAATGATATGTAAAGAATCAAGGAAATCTCTTCTGCCTCTTCCAACATAAACCCGATAACTCGAATCCGTTGTGACTGTTTCACCCCCCCCAATATCAAAAGAACGTGCCCTATCTGTAATCATCCAAAAAGCACTTCCTGGAACAATTGAAAATTCTTCCTTTGTGAGATTATTGTACTCAACATACACCGTGTCCCATCGATTCCACAGAAAAAGCCTCCATTGATAAGGATCGTATGGACCAAAATCATCCTCTATGATACTTGCCACTTCAGTTGAATCCAACAGGAATGGGATTGAGAACATTTTGAATTTTCTATGAGGAAATGTAAAAGGGGCTTCCATACCCGTATGCTGAACGACTTCTGTCAGTGGATTGTTTTCGGGATCCATCGCCGGATAAGTATATGTATTTTCACTCGATATTATTTTTACATAATATTCCAGGCCGCGCAATGTGATTGCTTCTGCAGGAAGTGTAACTTGATACGTTGTACCTGCTCCTGTTGCACTCAACGTGCTGTAGGAACCAGATCCCCCACTGCGGTAATAAATAGAAACATTGCTGGCCTCCAGATTGACGGGTACGTGAAAATTGAACACAAGATCTTCACCATACATCGGAGAAACGGGACTCAAAGAGAGAATTTCTATCCCATAGTCGATCAGTTGAAATTCCCACGGTTCCCTTACAATATCTGAGATGCGAAACTCGTCCATCATACCAATAAAATATCCTTCAAAACGGTTTAAATCCTCTTCGGCTGCACCAAGCAATAACGGCCGATCTCCAGAAATCCCTCCCTGAACCGTACGCATTCTCGACCATATTTGATTACCATCAAGATACAGTATACCCATTTGCGTTAAATGGTTATAAGTAAACGCCAAATGATGCCAACTATCATCATTTACTTGGGGTCCTCCACTCCCAAATCCTTCCACATCCAGTCGACCAAAACGGTTTATGGAAATACGATATTCGATACTTTGATCATTGTTTTCAAATCCCTTTGAAATCAGTGTTTGAGCCAGTGTATCCGTTCTAAACAAGAATTCGATGGAATGACTTTCTTTTTCCATATCAAATACGAGATCGGCATTCGAGGTAATTTCAAGAAAATCATTCAAACCATCAAACATTAAAGCATCGCCATAGTACCCATTACTCGTAATATCGGCCCCATTTCTTAACAATCCATGATAACCATGTTCTGAAACATCCATAACGAGTGTATCACCAATCATATCGATTGTACTAAAATGGAAAAGAGTAAGTGTATGATAATCCTCTTGGTATGGCCATGGACTTCTGGCATCTGTTACACTTCCTTCGAGATCAATTGTGACAACCGGATTCTGGGTATCATTGGAAGTAATCGTTAACAGATCACGATTGGTTGTATTCGTGCCTGTCGGGGTGTATGTAACAGGTATCATTTTTGTTTGTGTGCGTCCCAGTATAAATGATGTCAGTGAGTCGGGTAATGTAAAAACGCCATCGGCACCTGCAATATTATGAATAACAAGATCCTGGTCGCCTTGATTGGTCACAGAAAAACGAAGTGTTCGTGATTGTCCAGAATAGACTGTCGCAAAATTCAATTCAGAAGGCTGAATAACCAGTTCAGGAGGAAGCACATTGAACTCCCAGGATTGCCGGGCTGTTTGAGAAAGTCGAAATTCATCAATCGATCCGTAAAATGGATAATTGACCAGAAAATCTGCCCCGATCATCAAAGGATCTGTCTCCATAGCAAGGAGACTCCCTGTGAAAGCAAGCACATCTCGGAGTTCATTATTTAGAAATAGTCTAAGCGAATCTCCATCCCAGGACAAAGCTGCATGATACCACTGATCTGTATTCAAAAGAGCCATTGAACCCGACGACAAGGTATATGCTGTGCTGTCCTCACTCCATATCCTTCCAATAAGACCAGCACTATGATCCAAAACCAGTTCAAACTGTCCTATATTCCCATTCCCGCGTCTCGATAGGATATATTGTGTTAAAGGTTTTTCCACCATCAAAAACCACAATTCGATTGTGAAATCGGCATAATCCAGGTATAAAGAAGAGACATCGGGAATTTCAACCCGCCCATTAATACCATTAAACAATAAACAGGATCCAAATCGACCATTTGTTGACCATGAAGCACCTCCCATCAGATTACCATTGATTCCATAGTCTGAAGAATCATTTGCGGTGGTGCCTGTTGACTGATCAAAATGAAACAACCCAAATGTGAATAAATCCGATTCATAAGATCCGCCCGGTTCTATTTCAATCCCCCTCCCTTCGAGATAAACAGGCCTAAAATGCCAGAAAGGATCGTTCGTTTCAAGTGTAATTTGACCAGTTTGAATGACGGTATCCGTTGGTGTATAAGTGATTTCAACAAGCTTTCTATCTCCGGGTAGAACACTGAAACCACTGGTATTGGCACTAAAAAGTGTCGGTGCCGAAGAATAGACACTGGACACATCCAGTACATCAATCCCAGGATTTTTAACCCATAAGTCTAAAGACCTTGCTGTTCCTATCAACACACTGCCAAAATCCATTTGTGTCGATGAAACCTCCACACGGGCCATCTCCACATTGAATTCCCATACCTGACGGTTGATATCTGAAATGCGCAATTCATCTATTTTCCCATAAAAAGGATAATTCCCTGCTGCATCACTACCGATATAGCCGGGGACATCTTCCACTACTGTGCCTCTTTCCATACCCGCCAACGGACCTTCGAAAGGAACTGCATCGACTTGATTGCCATTGATATAAAGATACAGAGAGTCTTGATCAACGACACCGGAAATATGATACCACTGGTTTTCCTCGATACCCCCTATTGAATTGCTATTTACGGAAAAGGGAACCATCGATGTGTTATACATTTTACAGACAATATGAGCCGATTGATCGACATACAGTTGAAATTGTGAGAAGGAAGCATCTCTTCGCTCCATTAATGTAACCTGTTCTTGCGGAACATCTTCAAAGTAGAACCATCCCTCTATGGTAAATCCACCAAAAGCAGAACGAATAATTTGTCCCGCTACAGGAGTAATTGTACAAAAATCATTTTCTCCATCAAACCATAATGATAAATTGAATTTTCCACTGGGACGAATCGCCCCATTCCAGGTTCCATCCATATGGTTGCCTGATGCATCCAGAACCATACTTCCAGATGTTTCATCGCAGTGCCACAATCCAAGGGTAAATGCATCTGTTTCATATGGACCCGCTGGAAGACTCGATACACCTTCTCCAACAAGGGGTATATGATATTCAGGAAATGTTGGATCACTGCTCGAAATAACCAGATCGCTTCCCTGAGTCAGTGCACCTGCCGATACGGGTTTAAAAGTTAACCAGATGGTCGAATCCTGATTCTCTCCTAGAGATAAACCCGATGCATGTGTGTTTACCACCAGGTCGTTCGTTGTTGTGATCTCCGATATCATTAAAGTTTGACTCCCACCGTTCTTTATGATCAAAGGTACAGCTCTTGAATATCCGAGAAGAACTGAGCCAAAATCAACTGCTTCTTCATCAACGACAAGATTTGAACGGTTTACATGAAATTCCCACGGTTGTCGAGCGACACTCGATATCCGAACCTCATCAATTGTACCATGAAACGGCGCATTTCCATAAGCACTGGCACCAATAGCCAGATCCTCAGCCGTTTCCTGAATCAAATTCGCTCGCAATTCTTTTTTAGACCGGAGAACACTGTTCAGATACAATCTGAGAGAATCCATATCCCAGGAAAGTGCTGTGTGGTACCATTGACCTACTGACAATTCAGCCATCGATCCTGTATAAAGTTTATGCACAGTTCCTGTTGCGTCCTGCACACTTGCCATTACTCCTTTTTCTGGTTGAGAATCACTGGCCAATGCCAGTTCGTACTGAAGCGTGCTTCCAATTCCCCTCTTAAGTAGAATATAATAGCTGCTGGGTTTTGACTCCATTTTAAACCATAATTCGACTGTGAAAGCATGATCGGAAAAATTAAGGAGATCATCATATTCAATGAGTGCATGGTCGTCAATCCCATCAAAATAAAGAGCACGATTAAAATTGGCATCTTTCGAAGCGATACGCTCTGGGTCACCGCTTAACTGGCCATTTAAACCATAGAGTGATGCATCGATGATGGTATCTCCTGCTACTTCATCAAAATGATATAGAATAAGTGTTAGGTCATCCCGATCGTATGGATCTTCAGTGATCGGGGAGATCGCTTTTCCTTGCAGACCCAAGTTGACCGTACCGGCATTGCTGTATATATTGGCTGAACCCACAACCAAACCGGCTACTCCCGCAAAAGGTTCGAAACGTACAATCAGCTTGTAGGTTTCTCCCGGTGCAACAGAAAAAGTGACCTCATCAAATTCAAACACATCATACTCTGCGGCATAATCAATACCCTCTATTTTGAGCAATGTCGTCCCGGTATTCTGAATCCATACATTTATGGGCCTGCTTTTGTTGATTGCGACAGGTCCAAAATTCAATTCTAAAGGACTTACCACAATTTCGGGACGAATTTCACTCTCAAAAACATACAATCCATTCTCTCCATCAGCAACACAGATCATGTCCCCCGAATTGGCGAGTCCTTTCGACCTTCCACCGGTGTTATAATAACCTACCTCCAGAATCTCATTTAATTTGGAAAAATCAAAAATCCGTAGACCCCCTTTCGTATCGGTGACATATATGGTTTTCTCTTTGACGACTATATCTGTACAAAAATGACCGGTTTCAATTGAATAGGCACTACCGGTCGACAAATCCCAGACAATAAAACCAAACTGCCCATTTGCGATAAACACTTTATTATCCAAATAATCAATCCCCACAGCTTCGATATTGCTGGTGGTATAAGAATTAACCACTGTTAAATTGGGCAACTCTGAAATATCGTATATATATACTCTATTGAAAAGTGCAACATATGCCATATCATCGACAATTTTAATTGCTCTTGCACTCCCTGGTGTGATAATAGGACTTCCTGAAACTTCAGAGAGTGTCGCACCAAAATTGATCAGCCTCAATCCGTCTTCGCCACATGCCAGAAAAATGATCCCATCAGATTCGTCAACATCATAACACGTATCTCCCTGTGTTGGAAAATCATCTTGAAACTCCAAAACGGTAGGAACAAAAGCATCAAGAACCGTTAATCCGTAAGATCCATCCGCCACATAAAGCCAGCTCCCCTTTTTTTCAATTTTTCGTGCTTCACCGGGTGTATCATACGATCCAATTTCATCAATCATATAATCAGGAGGTGAAGAAATATCCAAATCAACAACTTTGATTCCTGATTTACCAGAAGCAATAAAACCATAGGTGCTTCCCTGAACCTCATCGATTGCCACATCATGGGCTATTCCGGCTGCTTCAAAGGAGTCCAAAAGGCTGGGTTGAAACCCTTCACGTGCATCAACGAGTAGATGCCCATTATCACCATCTCCAACATAGGCAGTATCGCCATCAACCACAATGGTTGACGTAAATCCTTCTGTATCCAAAGGCAGAAATCCATACATTTTGGGATGTGTTGGATCCGATACATCCAATGGGCCATATATTCCATAATCACCACAGGCTAAAAATGCATTATCAGCCGTGACCCATACACCGCGCATATCTACCGGGAAATTATCCACCCATACACCCCATTGGCTTAGGTTAGCAGGATTCTTGATATTGATGGTTCTTAATCCTCCCCAACCTGTTGCTACATAAGCAGTTGTATCAACTGCCAATACATCATAGATAACGGGATAAGATCTATCTGGATAAAGTTGTTCGGAAAAAGCAGCCTGAAATGTCAATAAATCAAGTTGTACTGGACTATAACGGTCACTTGTATTCACAGAGTAAAGTCCACTGCTATCCGCGGCTACAAGAACAATGGTATCATTCAATGCCCATACATGATGTGCAACACCATCAGTAGAAAATGTACCCCGTATTTGTGGATTGGAGGGAATCTGAACATTAGCAATCACCATTCCATTATAACCGTCTGCAATATAAACATGGTTACCATAAAGCATAAGACTCTCTGCATAACCCGGTGTATTCAAAGCTCCGATAATTCCAGAAAAAGTGTGCGTTTGGTAATTGAAGTAAACAACCTGAAGGCCTTCATCCCCGCATGCGACATAGATGTTGGTTGTATCGCGGTCAACCCAAATATCCTTTACAGGTCCTGGTAAAAGAATTATATCCAGTATATCATATGAACCTTGTCGATTCTTAAAAACCTCCAAATAAGCACCATTCCCGGTAAATGTAAATTCTCCTCGGCGAAAGACCGCTTCACTTTTTCCTTTTCCCCAACGCCCCAAAAGGGTGACATGCGATTCCTGACTCTGAAGTACAGAACTCATGAGCAATGAGGAAAAAATAATCAATTGAAATTTACGCATACGTTTATATCTCCAGATAATATTGTTTGATCAACAATTCACATATATAACCAATATAGTTAAAAACGAGGCTTCGGGGGTTCACCCAACAATATTGGCAGTATTTCTGCGCCCATTATGTTGGCTTCCTGAAACGTCTCACGTGAGTTATTCCCGGGAACAAAACCATTACGTTGTTGCACATTCATCATTTGTAAACGACTCCATGTGCTGATTAAACCAGCTGGTGGTGTATAGACAAATTCAATCCTCCCCTGGGACGTGGTTCTGATAATTTGAGAAATGACATAATCAGCCCGAATTAAATTCCGATTATGTGTGGCATCCCAGAGTTCTGAATTGATCAACCAGTCTCTGGCTAAATTAAAATCCCCATCTATTCTGACTGCCTGAGAAAAATAATTCTGTGCCGAATTGAAATCGTCCATATCCAAAGCATCAAGACCCCGACAGTAATACCTAAATGCTTCTATATTATCCGTAGGATATTGCAGAATGCGTTCCCGTTGCTCATGCGTTAACTCAATTCCAAAATAATCGAATAGGTAAAATACCAATTCCTTTTCAATCTGGAAAAGACGCGTTAAATCACTCTCATAACTATTTGGGGGTACTGATGAGCTCCCATCTTGCCGATAAACGCCTGCATCCAAATTCATCTGACGATTTGTTCTGATGATATAAGATCCCTTCACCAAATTTCGAACACCCAATAGTTTTCCTACTCGAGGTGTTGTACGCTCATCCATAAGACCGGATGTACTCAACTGCAACTCATTCATTATTCCGTTTAACCGTAATCTCTCAATTACCTTAAGTTCCTCAGCCTGAGAAAGATCCGTAATAAGCATTTCTGCCAAGCCTTTCTGAAGTGGTGCCCACTCCGGATCGTCGCTCAAATTGAGAAAATAGAGTACGGCCACACTCTTTTCGGGGAAATCAGTAATGCGCAATTGCGCTTCATCCTGTAAGGCTGCCTGAATTTCACGGAGGACTTTATTTCTAACCAGATAATCCAATCTCCCAAAAAGGACCTGTCGAAACGGATCGGATTTTGGGAGAACTGTATATCTTTTACTGATTTGAATCGCCTGATCTTCATTACCGAGAGCTTCGTATGACATCTCCAGATAATAAAGCGCTTTACCGAATGTTGGATCTCTCTCGACAACCAATTGAAGGATTTTTGTGGCTGTTTCATAAGATTGCTTTTGCCAGTAAGCAGCACCGATTCTGGTAATAATTTCTCGATCATAATAAATAAAATTTTTCCCATCTCGCTTGTGAGGATCAAGCATTAATACATACTCTGTAATAGCTTTGTCGTATTCCATATTTTCCTGGAATTTCTCTGCGACTCGGTAGGGTGAAGTCGCACATCCACCCAATAAAATGAGGCTTATTAATATAATGATCATATTCAGCTTCATGAATGGTTTTCCTCAATGCTAAAAGTTCATTGAAAAAGGTCACCCCTCATATCTGTTTCTCCCTAAGGCATATTGTATCAATGGGGAAATATTAGGGAGAGTTCAAACCGTGTATTAAAAAGAAATCTACCTTCAATGGACGAAACCTATTGACTATTTCTCATATTGGATAATTGTCCGAGTCGATCGATAGCTTGTTTAAATTTTGGTTCTATTTCAATGACTTTCTCATAACACTTTTCTGCTTCTTCCCACAATCCCTGATCTTCCAACTCCAATCCTTTTGAAAACAGCACAACACTATCCATTTCAAAGCTCCGAGATTCATCAAAAAGATCTTCTTCCGCTTTTGTAATGCGTACATCCAGATCTTCCAATATCTTTTTACTGAGTTTCGAAATCAGAGATAATAAATCTTCCTCTTTACCAGTGACTTGGCTAGCCTTAACCGTTAATCCCGTTTCCACATTGACAATTCGGGCGTCGATTCGGATTTTTTTATCGAAAGCAACCATATAACTCCCAAAAACAAGATACTCCGCACCCAGCATTTTACCCACTTCGATTGAACCATTTTCAGAAACGAGACCCGACTGAGAAAGTTTCAATTCATCAATAACCGATTTGAGTTTTTGACGTTCGACAACATGAATAGCCTGGACTTGACCCAACTCGGTAATCATAATCTCTGACAATCCCTTTGCGAGAGGCTGATATTCATCCGGATTCAAAAGACTATTATTTTCAAAATCCAACACAGCCAACGTATTTTCAGCAGCCCATAGTCGGATAAAAACAAGTAAAACCAGACTGAATATAATTTGGAACAAAAATATTCTTTTCATTATCAATACCTGAAATCGGAATCTTATCAGTTTTATATCCAATTAATGGCCACTATAAATTAATATTTTTAATTTCATTGTCAAGTTTTTATTCAAAATAGAACGCCTTATTAAATTTGCAATATTCATGCCCATCAAATCAATTGACCCATATTCAATATGATTTATTATGATAAATATATTATTATTAAGAAGTAAAATCACCCTTTTTTTCTACCCTGACGACCTTTTAGATGGGACGCGACTTGGATTAATACAGACCACTTCATTGAATAAAATCCAGCTCAAAAAATCCACGCATCATTCTACTTGAAAATGAAATGAAGAGTTATTATCTTTAGCTGTTATCAGTTGATAAAGGAGACTCTGGATGAGAACAATGCGGATTGTTCACGTGTCAATCATTTTTATTCTATTGTTTCACACAATGGGTCAAACGCTTGCCGAGGCGAAAGAAAGTTGGTTTACGAGAATGGATCTCGACGATACAACCGCTCCTTTTAATAATTTATTGATTTACAAAGCATTTACCAACCCAACAACAAACCCATATTTGACTCAACTGACTTTTTTCATAAAGGCTGCTAATGATCTATTTCAATTCATACGAAAAGAAACGGTTTATATTGCACAATTCGAATTAACGGTGCTTATTCAAAATTCAAAAGAAATAACTGTTGCATCAAAAATTACGAAAAAAGAAATCAGAACAGCGGACTTCACAGATACCAACTCACGTGATCTTTTTTCAAATATACAATTTGATTTCTTACTCACACCAGGTGAATACACCCTGTATATTGAAATTACGGATTTAGAGACAAGAAATCCATTTCGTCATCAAGAAAATATTATTTTGCCCGATTTTTACTCCAAACCACTTTCAGTTACCGATATTCTATTTTTCAACTCGATAGATAGTGATAATCAATTCCCTGATATCCCTGTCATTTATTCGCAACAAGATTCTGTTTTATGGGCCAAATGTTATGTACAATCAAAAATCGATTCTTTATCATTTGTCTCAATTAAAAAGGTGATTTTAAACAAAAACAGGCAATTGGTTGCCGTTGATTCCTTTTATATACAACTGGATTCTGCCATTACACCCGTTGCGATTGAACTTGAGAATCCCCTTGATTTCGGTCAATATACCTTATCTCTTGAAATATCCAATGGTATTGCCGAATTAAAAATCGATGAGCCTTTCTACATCCGCTGGAGAGATCATTCAACATGGCTTCCCGATTTCAGTGAATTGATCCATACCATGCGCTACATTATGGAGCCTGCTCAATGGAAACAGTTGATCAGTCTTCCAAAAGAAGAACAAGAGAGAATGATTGAAACATTTTGGCAAGAGATTGATCCGATTCCCAGTACTGTGGAGAACGAACTTGAAGATGAATATTTCCGAAGAATTGCGATTTCAAATCAGTATTTTTCTACCTGGACAGAAGAAAGAAAAGGATGGCAGACAGACAGAGGAAGGATATATATCATTTACGGAAAACCCTCTCTCGTAGAAAATCCATCTGTATCAGCCGGTGATTTCAGCAGTTATGAGATCTGGGTATACAACCATCTCCAAAAAAGATTTGTCTTTTTTGACCGACTCGGTTCAGGGAATTACCAGCTTATTGCCGAAGAACAACTTTGAATTAAAAAAGAAACCTTAATTCTATTTTTTCCTCATCAAATAGCAATCAAGACAAATGAGCGATTTCTTTTACACGGAACAAAGAAGGCCGGCCCTTTATGAGCCGGCCTTCTTCACATATTTATTTAATTTATAAAAGTGAGAAAGCGGCAATCAAGCCTGCCATTACAATAGCCACCATGCTCATCAATTTAATGAGTATATTCAAACTGGGTCCAGAAGTATCCTTGAAAGGATCACCTACGGTATCACCAATCACGGCGGCTTTGTGATTATCCGATCCTTTCCCTCCGAGATTGCCCTCCTCAATATATTTCTTGGCATTGTCCCAGGCACCACCTGAATTGGCCATGAATACGGCAAGAACGAATCCGGAACCCAAGCCACCAACCAACAGTCCCATCACACCGGCTACACCAAACACAATTCCCATGACAATGGGCGCAATGATAGCCAGAAGGGAAGGCAGCATCATTTCCCGCTGGGCACCTTTGGTTGATATGGCAACACAACGTGCATAATCGGGTTCTGATTTGCCCTCAAGAATCCCTTTGATTTCCCGGAATTGACGCCGCACTTCATCGACCATTTTCGCAGCTGCTCGGCCGACTGCACCCATTGTCAATCCACAAAACACAAAGGCCATCATGGATCCTGCAAAAACACCCACAAGAACTTTTGGGTTCATCAAATTGACTTCGTAAAATTCCATAAAATCGATCAGCCCTGCTTTTGCTGTTTCAACCATTGTTCCATTGGCAATACCCTTTACTACATTTTCAGGCATCTGGTCGCCGATAATTTGAACAGTTTGATGATTAGCCAAATCCATCACCCTGTCATTAATGCGAACCAGTCCGATTTTGATCTCTTCAATATATGATGCCAAAAGAGCCAGCGCGGTTAAAGCTGCAGAGCCAATGGCAAAACCCTTTCCAGTGGCTGCTGTTGTGTTGCCGAGGGCATCTAAGGCATCTGTTCGACTCCGCACTTCTTTTCCCAATCCGCTCATTTCGGCATTCCCTCCGGCATTGTCCGCAATGGGACCATACGCATCAGTCGCCAGTGTGATACCGAGTGTGGACAACATGCCGACAGCAGAAATGCCAATTCCATAAAGTCCCCTGCTTATATTTAAAAAATCCCAGCCGGAAGCGAAAAGATAAGCTAAAATCGTACCAACGACAATGAATAAAACTGGAAAAGCTGTGGAAAGCATGCCTGTACTCAATCCTGCAATGATAACGGTTGCGGGTCCTGTTGATGTACTTTCTGCGATATGTCGCGTCGGTTTAAACGAATGGGATGTAAAATATTCTGCAGACTTCCCAATCAAAATTCCAACGATCAAACCCACAACCATCGCTGCCCAGAAACCCCAGGCATTGGGAATTTTCAGCACATGTAAAATAACAGCAGAAAAAATAACAATGAGAATAGAACTCAAATTAACGCCTCTGCCCAGTGCACCCAAAAGTTGCCTTTGACTTGCTCCTTCTTTAGTTCTGACAGCAAATATACCGATAATGGAAAGAATCGTACCCACTGCACCAACCAGCATCGGTGCAATCACTGCTTTAAACTGTAGCGCTGCATCCGACATAAATGCAGCGGCTCCAAGTGCCGCCGTTGCTAAAATCGAACCACAGTAAGATTCATACAGATCGGCTCCCATACCTGCCACATCACCGACGTTGTCTCCCACATTGTCTGCAATCGTTGCCGGATTCCGGGGATCATCTTCAGGAATACCTGCCTCCACTTTACCGACCAGATCTGCTCCCACATCAGCGGCTTTGGTGAAAATACCACCGCCGACGCGTGCAAATAAAGCCTGTGTAGAAGCACCCATACCAAATGTGAGCATCGTGGTTGTGATAATGACCAATTTATCACTTCCCTCAGCGATAAAACGGTTTAAGACAATGAACCAGATCGATATATCGAGCAAAGCCAGCCCAACCACAACCAGACCCATTACAGCTCCGCTCCGAAATGCGATTTTTAATCCACTGTTTAATGATTGCTTCGCTGCATTGGCGGTTCTTGCAGAGGCATAAGTCGCCGACTTCATGCCAAAAAATCCCGCCAGTCCTGAAAAGAATCCCCCTGTCAAAAAAGCAAAAGGCACCCATTTGTTTTGTACACCCAAACCATATGCCAGTATAACAAATAGAATGGTTAAAATGATAAATACAAGAAAGACGACCTTGTACTGCTGTTTCAGATAGGCCATGGCGCCCCTTCGAACATGGGCGGCAATTTTCGCCATTGTTGCAGTGCCTTCGCTTTCACGCATCATTTGTTTAAAAAATATCCATGCAAAAACGAGAGCCAAAACAGAACCACTTGGAACGAACCAAAAAAGATTGTTATCCATATGCTTCCTCCCCTGAATTATGATGAAAATTTTCTTTCTTTACTCTCTACCGAAACAGACTCAATATGAGCCAAAAAATCAATTTCTAAAAAACAATTAATTTTAATATAAACATTATTGTTATTTAAATGCAAACAGAATTAAAAAAATGTCCCTGTCTGATACAATTTATACAAGATTTCTAATTTTCGACCGAAACCGATTGTGAATCAATGATAGCACAATGATCGATGTTAAGACTGCAATTAGGACTTGCAAGGAAAAGCCTGTCATCGACACACCCAAAGCCGTGCCCGATGCAGGTGGGTGTTCCATATCGATCACAACCATGATAAAAATAGAGACACCAACAGCCAGGGAATAGATGAAAATTGAAAATAGCATGTAAGAATGTGGAATAAAGCCGCAGAGGGATCCAATTAAAAGACCAACAACATGTCCACCAATCACATTTCGTGGCTTCGCTGTAATATCATCTGGCATGGCAAAAATAATGAATGAAGTGGCGCCAATCGAGGCGACGACGACGGCATTTTGAAAAGTGAGAAACAGGAGAACCAAAGTCATTGAAAGCGTGGCCAATAGACTTTGTATCACATAATGCTTCCAGTACAATCTAAATTCTTGTTTAATTTTCTGAATTGTTGGTATCATCAGTCATGGTGATTGGAATGTTTAACTGATATACTTCTCAAAAAGTGATTCAGATTGATTAATATAAGTTGATTTCATTTTAATTCCAATGCTTATTTGATGAAACAGAAGATTGCCATTCATATAAGATAAAAACAATCCTTCGCTTGTCTTTGTGAATGTGTTTTTGTATATTAAATGGATTATCAAATAATTTCTGTATTTTTTTCAACAATAATATCCATGAAAAAAATATTTTATACGATCTGTTTACTGATTAGCAACTTACTCTATTCGCAAAACCAGTGGTCGGATCCAATCTGGATTTCCGGTGGTGTGAATCCCGATTTCGACATCGATCCCCAAACGGGTAATCTCCATATTTTAACCATGATCAATGGGGCCACCTACACAAAAACAGATCCATTTGGTAATATTCTATTACAAGAATCCATTCCACAAACAGGGAATGACTTGGGATCCTGGGCATATGGTGGAACGATTGCCGTTGATATGAGTGGCCTCCCTCATGCATGTTATCGCTTTATGACCGATTTCCCTTACTTCGAGAATTATTATATCAACAGACTTACCGGTACCTGGTCCGAGCCACTTCTCATCCAATCCAGAACCTTCCGCGCATACATGATTCGAATGGATATCGATAAGGCCGATCGCATTCACATTGTTCAAACATCACCGGTCAACGAACTTGAAGCCCAATTTGTATACAGAAGAATCAAAGATGGTGTTATCAATAAAATCCATTCATGGAACGTCGCCTATCGTGTTGATTATCGGTTGGAAATCGATATATCGGGTGAAGATTATATCCATATTATAACAGGCTGCCCCCTTTATCCGCATGGTCCAATTATTTATCATCGCTCGATTAATAATGGCTACTCAATCGACAATTTCGGCGACATTCATGCTCAGGTCTGTTCCTTTCGAAATGGTCATCCCGATATATTCGCTGATGAATCCGGGGATGTCCATATCAGTTACGGTTCAACAATAGATGAAAGCATCAATTCATATCCTTCAATATGGTATGTTCGCTACGAGGAGGGTGTTATTGTTCAGAACAAGAGAGTCACCCAACAAGGCTGGTTAGAAGAATGGAATAATGGTCACGGATCTGGATTATCATCAGTCGCCTCCAGTGATGATGGCAAAGTGGTTGCCATTGCCTATACAACTAAAGATATTGGAGATCTTTATGTGATCCTTTCCAGAGACCGTGGTGTAACCTGGTCTGTACCAGAACTATTGGCCACAAATGTGGATGCACGGCCGGATGGTCGGGGGAAACATGTCATCCGTGCATATCAAAACCATTTTTACGTTATTTACACCCAAACAACCAATCCCCAGGAAGAAGATCTCGCAGCGTGCTCGACCATGCTTCGCTATCTTCGAAATGTCAGCGATGAGGTCACCGTTCAAATCCAGGGAAGTGTAAACCATTACATCAACCAATTGCCTATTCCTGATGTAACGATTCACTGGCTTGAGGGGACGAATGTCTCAGCCACAACCGATCAGACAGGTAATTTCTATTTTAGCAGTCTTCCCAGCGAGACGAATGTGACACTTAAACCTTACAAGGAACGGTACAGCGACTTTGCCTCCTCCCCAATCCGTTCTTACGATGCGGCGCTCGTGGCACGAACAGCCGTCGGCCTGATGGATCCCTTTTCACCAGAAGCTCGGGCAGCCGCCGATGTAGATGGAGACGGAGAAATCACGATGCACGATGCGGTTCACATTGCCCGATATGCCGTCGGATTCGAGCCGCCTGCTCACATTCAAGTGAGTGAATGGAAGTTTTCCCCGGACTCTCTTGTCTATGATCCTCTCATGAGCAGTATGACCGACCAACAATTTACAGGTATGCTTGTAGGCGATGTGCGCGGGGAATGGACCAATACCAAGCAATCCAATCCGGGAATCCAACTATCCATCTTACCAATTACACAACAAGACAATCTAATATCCATACCTATTGGATTAAATCAGGGTGATCTGCTGTCACTCGATTTGCAATGCGACTACGACACAGGATGTCTCGAATTTATCAGTGGAAATATTTCACTTAAAATGGATGGTTTTCAACTTCATTACCTTGAACGTGAAAAGGGAACCGTTCATTTTGGACTTTTTGGACCCGATTATTACTCTGGAAAAGAACCGATACTGAACCTCACATTCAAACTCATAGCCGACAAACAAACGTCTTCTATATCGATTCGACAGATTTATATCAATGATATTCTTTCCGAAAACATCAAAATTGATCTGACCAGCCATGCCCATTCGTCTGCCTTAATGTTAAAACAGAACATCCCAAATCCGTTTAATGATCAGACCATGATTTACTATAGTATTCAGGAAGAAACCAAAGTGCGGATCGATATTGTCAATACGGTGGGACAAAACATTTTGACATTGTGGGATGGACAGCAGTCAGCAGGGAATCACCAGATTCACTGGAACGGGAAGGACGATCAGAACTTTATAGTTCCGAGCGGTATCTATTTCTGCCGTCTGCAGACAGCAGACCAGGTTATCGTCAGAAAAATCGCTAAAATCCGTTAATTCACTCCGTTAAAAATATTTCAAAAGGACATCCTCACTCCAAATGTCACGCTCCGTGGATTCAAATACATGAGATGCGTCAAATTGGGATCATCGATATAGGGCTTGTCATCGCTTCTCAAATCTCCGGGTTTGTCGTTTCCAGCTAACATACCCTGAGCTGCATAATCATCCTTATATGCGGGATCACCGTACATTTTCAGTCTCAACGATTTCAGATATCTGTCATAATCGTCGCCATAGTATGCATTCGTACTCCACAGTTCGCTATTCAGTACATTCCGAATATCACCAAAAAGCTGAATGTCAAATCCTGCGAGTCTGAACTGCTTGCTGATGCGGATGTCCAACCGATAATCTGCTTTCCATTGTATATAACTATCATATCCATATACTCCCAACGGATCCCATCTCTCGTATCGACCCGCCTTCCATGTAAAAAGAAAACCCAGGCCAACATTTGAAAGAGGTTTGATATGCCTCACAGCCGGTCCGAAATCGCCGGGTGTAGTCAACATGACAAAGGCCCGAATCGATGGGCGGACAAAGAAAGGCATTGGCGGAGGAATCGCTTCAAAACCTACGGTTCTATTTGGATTTTCATAATAGGCGCTCACACCCGTATGACCCGATTTTTCGACCATACGGTCATAATGAAGCCAACCTGTGATCCATTCTCCCCAGCGCTTTTCAAACGAAATTTCAAAACCTTTGATATCGGCACAACTATTGTTTTGAGATGTAGCATATTTAATGGTTCCTTCATAATTTGTATAATTGACATTTCCAACTTGATCAGTGATATCTCTGTTGTATCCGGCTATATGAAGAAGAATCTGATCGGTAATATGGTATTCAAAACCCAGCTCATAAGCCGTTGTTCTGGGCAGGTCAAGATCGGGATTGCCGATTCCTCTCACGGGATCGCTCTTTCTTCCCCACTCGATCCGGTACATCGCCGCAGAAGAAGGCATCGCGTAGAAATGGCCGAAATTGAAGTAGAATCTCCCTTTTGCAGAAATCGGAAAGGATGCGCCCAGACGCGGACTGATTTTAAGATGGCCCTTTGCCTTCTCTCTCGGGGCTTCGGTCAACAGACGATCTTTATATTCGTTAGATAAATATTGGTTGTGCCAGTTGACGATGAACCAGTCACAATTGGGTTCATTGTAATCCAACCGCAGCCCGATATTCGCAACCACACCCTTCAATTCGATTTTATCCTGCACATAAGCTCCGAAACGGTATGGATAGTGTCTCCAGATGGTCTGCGTGTTTTCCCATGTGGATTCAAACCGGATGTGTTCAAGGTGTGTATAAAGGTCATCATAGTTGAACTGAAAACCGGCCTTGATCTGGTTGTGTTTGTTGAGCTGACTGGTCAGGTCGAATTGAAGATTGAAGGCCGTGCTTCTGCCCAGGTCACGCGCTCCGGCTGCACGCTGACCATAATCAACATTCGTTCCGGGCATATCCAGCCATAGTGAATCCGTCCTGATTCCATAGGGTGACTCATCCATGGGTGTACTGCCAAAACAGAAGAGTGTTGTCGTATCCCTCTGTGCATTCTCTCCGGTAGTCAGCGCCCAGTCTGTAACGGCAAAACCGGTTTCCGGATCGGAATTGAACGTGCCGTAGTTGGCATTGATCACCCTCAGCTGAGAGATCTTCAAGTTATAAAATGTACGGGGACTGATGACATGATCGAAAGCGATCCCGAACGTCACGGAATAGATATCGAACGGTCCTCTCGAATCGGGATAATAGATATAATCAATGGGATACCGTTTACTCAACATATCGTTTCCGCTGATTAAATAATTGCCTTCGATGCCGCCCGAATAACTATCGGTCAGTGTATTGATCTCCCCGTACATGGATTCGAGTGTTAATTTCATCGATCGGGACAGTCGTGAAGTCAGCTTGAACTGTGTGTTCTGCTCTTTGTAATAGTCGGTCTTGGCGGGAAGCGCCCATGCTTCCCAGCTGGTCCGGTGAGAAGCAAAAAAACTCAGATTGCCCAAACACTTACTGATAAAGGGGATCGGACCGCCCAGACTGAGATCGATATACCAGTCCGGTTTGTCGCCGTAGGAATCTTCATGACTGCTTCTACCATAAAGGGCTTCATATTCAGCCAGTGATGAGCCATATTTTTCGAGGAGTCCATTGGCTCCGGCGATATTCCACTCCTGTTTTGCCTGGACCCTGTGCAGCCAGATGAACATATCCCGGCACTCCTCCGGTGTGCGGTCGTTTGTGGGATCATCGTCCGACAACAATTCCTCAGAAGTAGAATTCCATCCCCAAAAATAAGCATATTGAAACTGCATGGCTCTATCCCAGGTGCCATTTTTCGTACCGACATAACACACACTCGGATCAAGATAGGGTCTCAAATAAACATTTTCAGGATCGAATACATTCGGGCCTGAGTGTTTATAGTGTGCCGGTGAAAACCTGAAGTCGGCAAAACCATGATAACCGTCCACATCACCTTCTCTCGTCACCACATTGATCAGTCCCGAACGGACATTCCCATACTCTGCATTGAATCCATCCTTGATCACATTCATTTCCTCAATCGAACTGAGGTTGACACGCATGAATGGTCTATTGATCCGGTTATCCACAACCATCAATCCGTCCATCATCAGTGCAGCACTTTCAAGATCTCCCCCACGAATGACATCCTCCTCTACACCTGCCTGCAGATTGAAAAAGCCACTGATATCCTGAACAAAGGGAACCTCCATAATTTGATCGGATGTGGCAATTATCCGGTTCTCTGTGATATCCTGGAGTATGATCTCCGGTTCTGCCTCTGTCGTGTCCTGATGCTCAAAAACGGTTTCTTCAAAAGAAAAATCAACTCGAGTAGTATGATCAGACCGGACAACCACACCTCTTTTTAAAAGTGTAGTATAACCATCCATTTTTGCCACGACTGTATAGGTGCCCGGTGAAATGTTGATGATAATGTAATCGCCATTCAAATCGGTAGCTGTCTTCACGTTCGTGTCTGGGATAAAAATATCGGCTCCAGCCAGTGGAAGACCCTCATCTGTATCAACCACTTGACCAGATATTTGACCGGTTGTACTCCCTATGAGAAAAGATGGGAAGTGACAGCATAGGATGAAGACAATGACAATTTTGATGGTTTTCAATATATCCCTTCTTCCTATCTGTGAATATGGTGAGAGAATGTTATTTATATATATCCGAAAACAAAGAAACTAAGTCCACTTTTCGGAATAACTGGTCTATATATGAATCTACTCATCGGTTGACACAATGTGTTTTACATTACCAATCTCCGATCCAATGACCACTACAATCCCCTCCGGTACATGAGCAAAAGATTCAGTCCTGAATCTGTAATATGCCTCATATATCTCCAGGATAATCGATTTTCCCAGATCCTGTAACTAATTTATAATATACAAATTGTATGGATCCATGTCCATCATCAGAAGGATATCGGATCTTTGTACCATCTCATTCATAATATATTGAGCATCTGCAGTATACAAAGCTGATATTTTTTAAATTGCTATTCATCTTTTTGGGGTTCCCAAACATCCAATTGATAAATTTGTTCTGCCTGATACATAAAAATATCGATCGATTGTTTTAAACTATAATATGTCTGCAGTGTTTCAATCGAGACAAATGGAGAATCCCCATTTGTAATAATCACCGCATCAAACACCTTTTCTTTGACATCATGGGCAATATCTTGAAGATAGTGATTATACTGTTCCGCAATTTTTTCATTGGATGGCATCATGTTATTTAAAATAGGTTCAAAATGATAAGCATTTTGAAAAAATTCCGTATGCCCAGAATCGTAAACCGGTTTTTTCTGCTCCAGAAGTAGAGAAGCAATAACGGGTGAATTTAAGATTTGTTGATGGGAATCGATAATCTTCTCCATTTCCGTCCATGCCTGTATATCATATTCGGATCGCACGATTGGAAGAGATGAATAGGATCGATACAGTGTCATAATTAAACAGGGAATTAAAAACATGTAACTGTATTGTGTAAAAAAAAGATGAAAATTTTTTTTTCTCGCCTCTTGAAGATGTTTTATCCAGTCAAAAATAAAAACCAGAAGAAAAGGAGTTATTAATTGATAAAAATATGTCACATAAGCTCCGGGGTGTCTTCCCATCCAGAAAAAAACAATAGCAATTGATAAAAGCATACAATATAGAGAATATAAACATCTTATGTTAATCAATGGTTTGTTTAAATGGATAATATCAAATCTGCAAATGATTTTTTGAATAAAAACTTCATGCCAGTCATTAATGAAAAGATTTTTTTTATTTTCGAATAATAGTAAAAAGAAATAACAGAGAAGAATAATCATAACAACTATAACTAAACCGAAATGAAGTCTGAGAAATTCATCACATTGAAGCCATAAATAGGCTACACTGTTCGTGACTGAATTAAAGCTTGTAAAAAAAGTATTTAAAAAATAGGTTTCAAAGTATCTATTGATGATCAATCCGGTTGCGAAGAGAAGAAAAAATGAAAAAAGACCATAATAGATAGCCTTTCTTTTTGATATAAAAATAAAAAGATATGTTGTGACATAAAAAAGTGAGACAACAAAATAAACCTTTGTATAAAACGCCAGGATACCCAACAGATTGCTTAATAATAATGATTTTCTTGAGAATTTTGCCATATAGGGCAAATAGACACTTGAAATGAATAGAAACGTACCCAGTCCGTCGGGCCGTGCCAGAGGTGTTGCGTAAAAGAGTAATAATACATATAAGATCAATGCAGCGCCAATACAAAACAAGGTTGTGATTTTCATCTTTCGAAGTAAAACAAATATTAGAAAACATGCACACAGTATGCATACTCCCGATATGCTACGATGAATGACAAATGTCGATCCAAACAGTTTTGCAAAAGGATAAACAAGCAGTTGATACCCTATTCCATACACATTGGCTGCTGCAGGCATATTCTCCATTTTATAGATATTCCCGCCCTTTAGCAATAAGTCGGTGGATAATAACATCGCTCCTTCACGATATTCGCTTTGATAGGGATGTGTAACGATATGATAATGGTAATGGAGGAAATTGTAACCGAAGTAGATTAACAATATACCAAAAAGAATAAATAGTATTTTCTTAATATACAATGAAAAGAAATCGAAGAAAATCGTGCAAAAAGATTCAAAATGATGAAGAATTGACATATTGGTTCGGCGTTTTTATTTCCAGTGACGGTTATTCCTATTGATTGGTATTACAGAAAAATTTGTAATACCAAAATCATGGATTCCGAATGAATCCAAAAATCCATCACCTATCTCTGCATCTTACTTATTTTTGCACTCCCAACATCAGCAACCGCAACGCACTTTCTTTGCCTTTCTCCCCCACTTCCAGAACCGGGCCTACACAAGATGGACACCCGCTCTTACACCCGCAGGCGTGAATCAGTGTTTTCGCCGCTTTGAGGAGTTCATCATGAAAGCCGAAAATTTTCTGACTGTATCCAACACCACCCGGTGTATGCTCATAGATATAGATCGTCGGCTTGGCCGAAAAGGGAGACTGCAGCATGGGAATGGTTCGTAGATCCTTCGGATCGGTCATCACCCATAGAGGGACCACATTCTCCAGTACATTGGCTACCGCCTTGAGGCCATCACCCAAATTGCCTTCTGAAAGTGAAAGAATGGATTTGACATTTTCATCAAGTTCCCACCAGTAAGCCGTTGTATGCATCGTCATTTCAGGAAGATGGATTCTGCCAGCGCCCACATTTTCGTGTGTCTCAAATTTGATCTTTTTGAAGAGCGTAGCCAGTGTCGTTACGCTCACCTCACCGTGGGCTTTTTTCCCTCCGGTGACGGTTTCCGATTCGAATTCATCCAACACCCGAATATCGGTTTTCATCTGGGCGTCCGTATAATAATCGACGCGAACTTGATGTACCGTGGCTTTTCTGCGCTGCCAGTCAAGCTGATCGACATGGTATTGTGTCCCTTCATGAATATAGATCGCTTCATCGTGAACCAGCATCTGTGCACTGTAGAGATCAACCTCACCAATGACCCGCTCCTGATGGGTCGCATCAACAATCACCACATTATCCGGTGCAGCTCTCCGCAGGCTGATCTCCTCAGCCGGATAGCTCTCGCTTGTCCAGTGATACTGATCTCCTGCATGATGGAGCACTTGGTTTTCCTCCAGATATTTTAAAAGTTCATCCATCGAATCGACACCAAAAGACTCTCCATCTCGAAAGGACAATTCAAAAGCGGCGCACTTCACATGGGATAGAAGAATGATCAGATTGTTCGGATCCACAATACCCAATTCGGGCGGGCGTTTAAAAAAATATTCTGGCTGGTTGATGATATATTGATCCAGCGGTCCGCTCGTAGCCACCAGAATCGCAACGGAGACCGACTCTCTGCGTCCGGCTCGACCCGCCTGCTGCCATGTCGACGCGATTGTTCCTGGATATCCAGCCATGATTGAAACCGAAAGCTGACCGATATCGATTCCCAATTCCAGCGCATTGGTGGAGACCACCCCCTGTATGGTTCCATTGCGAAGCCCCCGTTCAATCTCACGACGCTGGTTGGGAAGATAACCACCCCGATAACCCCGTATCTTCTGAGTGGACTTTTTCATCTTCTTCATCGCTTCCCTGAGATACGTGAGAAGCACTTCAACCCGTAAACGGCTTCTTGCAAAGACGATGATCTGCACACCGGCCCGTAAGAATTTTTCCGCAATATTGCGGACTTCCTTTACAGACGATTTTCGGATGCCTAACTCATGATTCACAACAGGGGGATTGTAAAAAATGAAATGTTTCTCCCCTCTCGGAGCGCCGTTGTTATCCACCAGAACCACTTCTTCTTCGACGAGCTTTTCAAAGAGTTCTTTCGGATTGGCAATCGTTGCTGAACATCCGATAAACTGGGGGCTGGCTCCGTAAAATGCGCAGATCCGCTTCAGACGCCGGATCAGATTGGCCAGATGGCTGCCAAACACGCCCCGGTAGGAATGTACCTCGTCGATCACCACATAGCGGAGATTTTCAAAAAGCTTAACCCATTTGGTATGATGGGGCAGAATGCCCTGGTGGAGCATATCGGGATTGGTCACCACGATGTGGCCGATCATCCTTATGGCTTTTCTGGCAGACACAGGCGTATCACCATCAAATGTATATGTTTTGATGTCCACACCCAGAATCTGAACCAAATCGTATAATTCAGCCACCTGATCCTGTGAAAGTGCTTTTGTCGGGAAAAGGTACAATGCCCGGCTTTCAGGATTCTCTAAAATCGCATCGATCACAGGCAGATTATAACAGAGTGTTTTCCCCGAGGCGGTGGGTGTAACAACCACAATGTGTTTTCCGGATAGAATATGCTCGATAGCATCCTTCTGATGTGTATAGAGTTGCTGAATGTGGCGCTGTTTCAACACATCCAGTAATCTCGGATCGAGCCGTTCCGGAAAACCACTGAATCGGGCTTCACGGGATGGAATCTTCTCCCAATGACAGACATTTTCCATAAATTCCGGCGTTCGCTCCAATATATCAATCACTTGTTCGAGATTCATCGTACACCATTCAGCTTTCAATTAGAATGAACACGAATGCATCATCAAAGTTGATCCTGTGGATCATGATATACTTTTTGGACTCTTCATTGGTGATAAAATTCTGATTGATTTGAATATGAAAATTTATTATTATAAAGTCAAGTATAATCATCACTGTTTTATTATAGGAGATCAAAAATGAACATCAAAAACGCTTATTTATCTTCGGCTATTGCTTTTTGTCTTATCATGTTGTTGATCTTTCCACTGTACGGTCAAACCTACACATTACAGTACAAATTCATAGCGGGTGATCAATACCAATATAAAACCGAAAGCAAAGACAGTACCTCGGGAGGTGGGGGCGGCATGTTCGGGAGCGAAACGGGAAACCTAGCCGTAACCACCTGGTCACTGCAGACAGTAGTCGTAGCAAATGGATCTTCCGGCCAATCCTTTCAACTAACCATCACAACCGATTCAACATGGAGTGACCGCGCACCACGGGAATTCACACAGAGACCGGAAGGTGGATTTCCCGATGGTGGAGAACCTCCAGCAGGCGGTACATTTTCAAGAGGTGACCGGACTGCAGGGGGAGGGGGATTTACAATGGGTATGATGAGCGGCATGGGAAGAGGATCTCGTGTAACGACCATGGAGATCAATACAAATGGAAAACCGATAGCTCAGAATACTGTACCCTCTCCTCTGTTCGTCGTTCTGCCGGACAAACCCGTTGCGATCAACGATACATGGAATTATGAAACCACCATTGCGATGGAGGGAAGACAGACGGGGACCATGAAAGTCCAGAGCCAGGCGCTCCTCTATGATGTGGCCGATGTCGGAGATAGCAAGGTTGCCATGATCTTGGTTACTTCGGTCTCCACCTCAGAAGGTGAACTCAGCATGGGCGGCGGAGATCAGCAGATGACGGGTGCTTTTTCCAATGCAAGTGAAGGAACCAGCCTGGTTCAGTTCGATATCAACAAAGGACGTATTCTCGAAATCGTCACCGAACAGACGAACAATTCGGCCGTGGAATCAAGCATGTTTTCAACAAATACCACTTCTGTATCGCAGTCGACAATCGAGTTGATTTCAGAATAATTGGCACACTTTCTGATAGCATTTATAAAACGAGCATCCTTTAATCACGCTGGGAAAAGGATGCTCTTTTTTGAATGATTTGATCAATGGTTCATCAAAATAGGAATGAAAATGGATTTTCGGAAATCCGGAATCTGAATTATGCATTCACCATTTTATCGACAGAATAGTGGTGGATCCGTAGATCTTTTGTCAGTTCGGGATGAAATGTCGTCACCAAAACCCGTTCATTCCACGCCATTACAATCTCTTTGATGTGATATCCCAGAATTTCTGTTTTTGTGCCGATAGAATGGATCTTTGGCGCGCGAATAAATACCCCCTCGAATTCAGGTTTTTCTTTAAATACCGAAATGCGGACTTCATCAATAAATGAATCGACCTGCCTGC
>JAFGDT010000100.1 GCA_016931965.1 bacterium
AGACTGGAAGCAAAGGTGCATATGGTAACCGGTGCAGCAACCTCTGCACAAAACATCATCAAGTGTGCCAATCGCAATGGACTGGTTGTAAAAGAATTGGTGCTGCAACCACTTGCATCGTCTGAATCCACTCTGGAGATTGATGAAAAGGAGCTTGGTATCGCTTTGGTCGATATCGGTGGAGGTACCACGGATATTGCCATTTTACACGGAGGCAGTATTCGTTACACCTCTGTACTTCCTCTGGGGGGAAATCACATCACCTCAGATATTGCGGTGGGACTTCGAACGCCTTTAAAACAGGCAGAAGATCTGAAAATCCAGCACGGGTCTGCAGCAAGTTCCCTCACTTCAAAGGATGAAACGATTGACGTTACCTGTATGGGTGGAAGACAACCCCGAAAAGTTTCAAAACGATTCCTCTGTCAGATAATCCAGTCACGGGTTGAAGAAATGTTTAATCTGGTTCACCAGGAAATTATCAGATCCGGCTACAAGGAACTGATGGCTCCGGGAGTGGTGCTAACCGGTGGAACGTCCTTGCTGGAAGGAATCGTTGATGTTGGCGAACGGATTTTGGATCTGCCGGTGAGGGTAGGATACCCCAACAGTGTAGGGGGACTATCGGAAATTGTCAAAAGTCCCATTTATGCAACCGCCGTTGGTCTTGTACTCTATGGCAGGAACCATGCATCGGATCACAATCATAAGAACGGGAGTAAAAATTTATTTCCCTGGATGACCCGAAGCGTGAAAGACTGGTTTGCTGAAGTTTTTTGTTAAAACAATGAATTACAGAGAACATGCTATGGATTGCTTCTATCAAACTGGGTGAATTATGGGAAAACCTTAAAAACCATATGCAAGAAAGGAGAAAAAAATGGATAGTTTATTTGAAATTGAAGAAGACTTGGGTCAGGTTGCTAAAATCAAGGTCATCGGTATCGGTGGCGGCGGGTGCAATGCCGTTAATACCATGATCATATCTCGCCTGGAGGGAGTTGAGTTTATCGTAGCCAACACGGACCTCCAGGCATTAGGAAATTCACTTGCCTCTACAAAACTGCAGCTCGGTGCTAGACTAACCAAAGGGCTGGGGGCAGGGGCAAATCCCGAAACAGGAAGAAATGCCACGATCGAAGATGCGGATAAACTGAGAGATGAACTCAGCGGAGCTGATATGATCTTTATTACCGCTGGGCTGGGTGGGGGAACCGGTACCGGTGGGGCTCCGGTTATTGCCGATATTGCTAAAGAACTGGGTGCTCTTACCGTAGCCGTTGTCACCAAACCATTTCTCTTCGAAGGGAAAAAGAGACAGCAGGCTGCCGAGAAAGGGTTGGACGAACTCAAAAAATCTGTCGATACCCTCATCACCATACCGAATCAACGGCTGCTCAGCATAAGCGACAAAGGTATGTCTTTAATCGAAAGTTTTAAAAGAGCCGATGAGGTTTTGCTCCATGCTGCAAAATCGATTTCCGATCTGATCACCATTCCCGGTTTAATCAACCTGGATTTTGCCGATGTGAAAACCATTATGTCTGAAATGGGGATGGCCTTCATGGGGATGGGAATCGCTTCGGGAGAAAACAAAGCGATCGAAGCAACGCAAAAGGCGATATCCAGTCCTCTGTTGGAAGACATTTCAATTAATGGAGCACGCGGTTTGCTCATCAATATCACGGGTGGAGAAGACCTCGCTCTTCATGAAGTCAATGATGCTTCAACCTTGATTCAAGAAGAGGCTGATGAAGATGCCAACATCATTTTTGGTGCTGTCATCGACCCCAAAATGAAAGATGAAATTCGCATCACGGTCATTGCGACTGGATTTGGAGCATGTGAAGAGAAAAGGATAATTGAACTAAAAAATACGATCTCTCAAATTCCTGAATCAACCGACGAACACGATTTCCCTGCTTATTTGCGCAATGACAGAAATGGTGGAAACGGTCAACAACAGGTAACAAAAGTAGGAACCATCATCAGTGATTTCATAAACGACGAATACGACATTCCCACTTTTCTAAGAAGCAATGAAGAGCTGAATCCAAGTGAGGCTTAATACAAAAGGCAGAAAGACTGTTACCATCAATCGATTTAACAAGTTGCATCTGTAACGTATGTACAAGTATCGTTTACATGAGCAGACCAGCGTCTTGCATACTAATTAAAAACGCCAAAGCCTTACTTTCTGAAGAGAAAGGAACGTTAAAAAAACCATGGAGCAACAACACTACAGTTGTTTTAGTTTATCCCAACAGATATCATGTCGGGATGTCCAACCTCGGATTCCAGAGTGTTTATCAACTGTTAAACAATCTCCCTGATACGCTGTGTGAACGATCGTTTTTGCCTGAGCGAGAGGAACAGTGGGAGTTGACGAGGTCTCAACGTGTTCTCTTCAGCTTTGAGTCGTTCCGTCCCTTGCGCGATTTTCACTTGATCGCTTTCTCCCTCTCTTTTGAAAACGACTACATCAATGTCTTAACCATCCTCAAACTTGCTAATATTCCCCTGTGTTGTTCAAAGAGAGGCAATGAATACCCCATCGTAATAGCTGGTGGTGTCTG
>JAFGDT010000101.1 GCA_016931965.1 bacterium
CCCACCCCCATGGCGTCAAAATCGGTTTTTGATAGCGGCAGCACATACGGATTGCGCGTCTTGACCAATTTGAGCGTCTCATCGTTGTCATAAACCGCGATCATGAAACGATCAGGCTCCCAGGCCGACACCGTTTCCTCGGATGGGGACTGCTGCACGGTTACAAGCTGGGTTTCGGGATTGGCCTTTAAATACCGGGTCATCACTTTGGCGTTGTCGTAAATGGCTTCTCGTTGCATATTGCCCGCAAACAGGTTGAAGGCAATGATACCGGGAATCACAATGACGAAAGGAATGATCAGCTTCAAAAACGAGGCGAACACGATACCCTTCTGCCCCTCGCGCAGGGATGCGGAGCCCAGTGTGCGCTGGGTGATGTACTGGTTCAATCCCCAGTAATAGAAATTGGGAATCCACAGACCGAGCATCAGAGCGGTCCAGGGCAAGACAGAATCTGTTTTGGGAAGGAACATGTTCATCCGTACCCGGTTCAGATCCCAGAACCGGGTGAGCGCACCGGAATCGGGAGACAATTCTTTGATGGCGACTGCACCGGTGTTGACGTTCACAATTTGCGCAGCTTCTTTGACACCGCCCAATTTGATAAAGGCGAAAACCATAATGACCGCCCCGCCGACAATGAGCGCACTGCCCTGAATCAAATCGGCCCAGGCACAGGCTTTCAGTCCGCCTGCCGCCACATAAAGCATGGCGATCACGCCGATCACAAGCGATGCGGATGCGAGCGTCACATTATACCCCATCTGGCTGGCCAGTGTACGAATGGTCAGGGCGCCGGAATAAGTGACGGAACCGAGCAAAAGCATATAAATAAAAATGGTCGCGGACGCCATGATGGTGCGCGCCGTCCCGTTGTAACGATATTCAAGAAATTCGGGCATGGTATAAATCCCGGCGCGCAGAAAGTAAGGAAGAAATCCGAAAGCCACGACCACCAGGGTAATGGCAGCCATCCATTCATAACTGGCGATGGCCAGTCCGACATGACTTGCGGCATTACCGCTCATCCCGACGAATTGTTCTGTTGAAATATTCGCCGCGATCAATGAAAAGCCGATAAGCCACCAGGTGAGACCACGTCCTGCCAGAAAATAATCCTCACCGGTCTTTTCCTGACGGCTTTTCAGAATACCGACGGTGACGACGCTAATCACAAAGACAAAGAAAACCACGATGTCGAGCGCGTTCATGTGCATGAGACTTCCTCCCCGAAACTTCCGATGCAGAGTACACCACTGAAAGGTGTACTATCAAGGAATTGCAACCGGCAAAATGATGAATAATGTAATACAAAACGCATGGAAATTCAAATTGTTTTTGGGAACAGGAAATAAAGCATTGCTGTTACTTTTTGAGTGGCTTCGTAAGTAAAGGAACTGATTGAGACGTCCAAAACAGTAACATAGAAAAAATAATACAAGCCGAAGTTTGCTTTTCATGTTTTATGTGCCTATATTTTAGCCCAAAAAAAAGACCGCAGTGAAGCGATACACTTTTTTTAAATTTGGAAGGGGTATTCAGTGACAAATAAAAGATATTTCACAATCGCCTTGATGTTCTCTTCTTTCTGTCTGTCATACGCTCAGGATGCTGAAGATGTCACTTTGCACTTTGATCCCGACCGCGGATTTTATGAAAACAATTTCGATTTGACCCTTTCAACGACTCCCCCCGGTTTAATGATAAAGTATACCAAGGATGGAACCGATCCGATCACATCATCAACGGTTATTCAGGGGACGTCCCCCATTACGATTCATGTCGATCCCGCAAACACCGATGGCAGAGACCTGGCGCCGGGATTTTGTGTGCGGGCTGTGGCGATTCAGGCAGATACAGCCGCAACAAAGGTGAAAACCCACACCTACCTTTTTGCCAATCGTGTTGTGGAATTATCCCCGGATGGTTCGCTGCCAGGCCCGGATTGGTTAAGTATCAATAACAGAAACGGACAAACTATCAGCTATGGCATAGATCCCCAGGTCTGTAATAACAGTTTGTATCGCAACAAGATTGTAGATGCCCTGCTGGATATTCCCACGTTTTCCATGGTCATGGATTTAAACGACCTTTTTGATCCCGAGACAGGAATTTATGTAAATGCCACAGAATATGGGCGGGAATGGGAACGTCCTTGTTCCATTGAATTAATTTATCCGGATGGAACAGACGGATTTCAAATTAATTGTGGTGTACGCATCAGAGGGGGGTGGAGCAGGAATAATTCCAATCCCAAACGCGCATTCCGCTGGTTTTTTCGAAAGGAATATGGAGAGGCAAAACTAAAATATCCCTTATTCGAAGACGAAGGCGTCGATGAATTTGACAATGTTGACTTACGGACGGCCATGAACTATTCCTGGAGTTACGGCGCAGAAGGCCCTGAGAAAAATACATTTCTTCGTGATGTATTCAGTCGCGATCTGCAGGGCGAGATGGGGCAGCCTTATACCCGAAGCCGATATTATCATCTGTATATCAATGGAACCTACTGGGGATTGTACCAGACGCAAGAAAGAGCCGAAGCATCCTTTGCTTCGGACTACCTGGGCGGAGAGCGAGAAGACTATGATGTTGTCAAGGTGGATGGTGGTTATCAAGGCGCCTTTGTTATTGAGGCGACCGACGGGAATCTGGATGCGTGGCGCCGTTTGTGGGACGCTTCCATAGAGGGTTTCGAAACCGCTGAGACCTATTATAAAGTTCAGGGTCTGAATCCCGATGGAACGCGGAATCCTGATTATGAAGTACTACTGAATGTCGATAATCTGATCGATCTCATGATTTCCGTATTTATAAGTGGAGACGCGGATGCACCGGCGTCCTCATTTACCAATGGCCCGAATAATTTTTATTCGATTTATAATCGCAATGGAGACCAGGGATTCATTCATTTTCGGCATGATGCAGAGCATACGTTGGGCGCACAGGAACAAAGTGGCTACGATCGAACCGGGCCGTTTAACATCGGAAATGTCTTTGAAAAATCAAACCCGCAATGGCTTCATGAACGACTTTGCGAGAATCCGTTATATTTAGACCAATTTGCCAATCATGTCTATAAACATTTTTTCAATGGTGGTACGGTAACACCCGAAGCGAATCTTGCCCGATTGTTAGACCGGAAGAAACAAATTGATCTGGCGATCATTGCAGAGTCAGCCCGTTGGGGAGATTCGAAACGAGAGCCCGCTTTTACACGCGACGACGGCTGGATTCAGGCTGTTAATTATATCATTGACGATTTCTTGCCCACTCGCACAGATGTCGTTCTGGGTCAATTGAGATCAAAAGGATTGTATCCTCAAACCGATCCGCCGATTTTCAATTCAGAAAGCAATTTAGTCGCGAAAGAATTTCAATTGACAATGACTGTACCTCGTGGCCAGATCTATTACACCACTGATGGGACAGACCCCTATCGTTCTACTGAAGCATCAACACGCTATACAACCTTTGTTGCTGAAAATGCGGCAAAGAAAGTGATTGTACCGACCTCGGAGATCGACAGCGGCTGGAGGCAGTCTGTGGAGTTCGATGATTCGGCCTGGCGATCCGGCACTGGAAATATCGGTTACGAGCAAGGCCGGGGATATGAAGATATGATCAATATTGATGTGGAAACTGAGATGTATGGAAATCAAACGGGTTGTTATATACGAATACCGTTTTCCGTTGATGACGCAGAGCTGGGCAACTATAATATTTTAAGGTTACGGATGTACTATGATGACGGTTTTGTTGCCTATCTCAATGGCGAAAAAGTCGCTGAGAATTTAGCACCTGCAAATGTGGCATGGGATGCAATAGCAACCGACAACCATGAAGCCGATAACTGGGAAACAATCGATATTTCCAATTTTGTAGATAAACTTTTACCCGGAGAGAATTTATTAGCGATTCATGCCTTAAATGTGAGTTCAACCAGTTCCGATTTTATAAGCGGTACAGAGTTGATTGCAGGAATAGCGTCAAATTCAGGCGAAATATCAGAAAGTGCCCGACAATACACGGAACCCTTGGTGATCGAGCAAACGACCCACGTCAAGGCCCGTGTGTTTGACAATGTCACTTGGAGTGCACTCAATACCGTCACGTTATATGTATTGGAGGGAATGAATAACCTTCGAATCACAGAGATAAATTATCATCCTTTGAATGAAGGAGACACCGAAAACAATGACGGAGAATATGAATTCCTTGAACTCA
>JAFGDT010000102.1 GCA_016931965.1 bacterium
CTACAGCGAGGGGGCACTTGCTATTTAAATATAGGCACTCGCAGTGTTTTGAGCGGGAATCCACATTTACCCTTGTTTACAATCCCCTGGATTCCTGCTTGAGCAAGAATGACATTCCTGACCTTCGAAGAATCCCATTAGCACCGAATTAAAAAGCCAAAAATGAACAACATCCACAGCAGTAATATTTTTTTCCCTGATTGTTTTCAGTTTCATCTTTTTTAAAGGGTAACTGTTTTTGGAGGATTCCCACTTAAATCGGCAATAACTGCAGTAACGTCAACCAGATAAAACAGTTCAAGAATCGGATTGTCGGGAGTTTTAAAAATCGATTTTACGAGCTCGTTTGATTCCACAATACGTGCTTTAATCTCGATGTTATCTGAGAAAACAACTTTGCCGCTCAGTCTGATCCATGAATAATTTTCTCCCGTCACGCAGATTTCCACATTCGGATTTGCTTTCATCTCATTGTAGACAGTGTTCTGATTTGAAGTGGTAAAATAGAGTTTACCCTCATCCTCCAGCTTGAACATAAACGGACGTACTTTAGGTTTTCCATCCAAACCCACAGTGGCGAGATATTGAATTTGATTTTTGGTTAAAAACTCTATGACTTCATTCATCTCAATACTCCCTTACAGTTATATGATAACTTCCTGCTCTGTAGAGACTCCCGCCTTAACATACTTAAAATAAATTTTGAAAAAAGGTGTTGCAATTTTAAAACTTTTGTATTAATATAAACTATAACATCATTTCTGTCAAGTATGCACTATTTTGTAATATAGTATCTTTTATAATACTATTATAAAGGTAAAAAATGACTAAAGATAATATTCGATGCCCGGTAACTGCAACCATGGCAGTGATCGGGGGTAAATGGAAACCGATAATTCTATGGATATTACGAGATCAGGTGAGACGATTCGGAGAGATCAAGCATTTTATCCCAGGAATAACACAAAAAATGCTTACACAACAGTTAAGAGAACTTGAAAAGGATAAGATTATCAATAGAAAAGTATATCCTGTCGTACCGCCAAAAGTTGAATATGCATTAACCGAATATGGCAAAACCCTCATGCCTATCCTGGATGCCATGGCTGGCTGGGGAGGAAAACACAAGAATTTATAAATAATATTATCTTTGAATTGTATCGTTTTGATGTCTGAACCACGATTTATGGAATTAAAGGATAACCACAATTTCAAAATCCTATCAATCCCATAATCCTGCAAATCCAGGTTCAGACAACGCCTTCGTGAAAATCCAGGTTCAGACAATCCTATTCATACCGCAATGCTTCAACCGGATCCACATTGGCTGCCTTACGAGCCGGGAAATACCCTGCTAAAAAACCGATCAGACACAAAACGCCGAACGCAACACCCGCAACGGTATTCGACATCAATGGACGCAGGAGATATTCTGTGGCTCCTTCTTCAATGGAAAATGTCCAGACGAGCCGAATAATGCCTGTGGCAATGAGAAAACCGAGACTCCCTCCGATAAAAGCAAGCAGAAGCGATTCAAAAACAAATTGAGACATAATATGCCGTTTTCGGGCTCCAACAGCCCTTTTAATCCCAATTTCCTGCGTCCTTTCCTTGACGACGACATACATGATATTGGCAATACCTACCCCCGCAATGATCAACGTCATCGATCCCACCACCGCTAGGAAAATGTTAATACCCAGATAAATTTTTGAGGCAATCCGATCCTGCTCGATCATATCCCACATCGGAACGGCATCTTCATCGGCCGGATCGAATTGATACTTATTTCCCAGCACGCGCCGAACTTCTTGAATGACATATTCGCTGTCCTCCGCTCTTGCGGGTTTGACGATCAACTCACCAAGATACCGGTAGCCGTATACACTCTGAAAAGTGGAAAATGGAATGATCGCACGCTGGTCATCCGGACCGTTGTTCATTGAACTCTGCAGTTTTTTTGGCATAAAACCAATGACCGTAAAAGGAACACCGTCAATCGTAACCGATTGACCGACAGGGTCTTCATCCATAAATAGTTCTTTTGCAATTTCTCCGCCCAGAAAAACAACGCGCTTTTTCTCCTCGAGGTCTTTTCCGTTCAGGAACCTGCCACCGGCTGCCGGATACATACGGCGGAGAAATTCAAAAGCCGGATAAACCCCTTCCATATAGGTCGATGCACTCCTATCACCATTCCTCAGACGCACATTGCGGCCCATCTGTGCATTGACAGCCACAATTTTGGGGATGCTTTGTTTCAGGATTTCTGCATCCTCCTCAACCAGCCGAATAGGCCGCCCGACGGGCAGTCCCTGGTATTTGATCCTTGTCTGTCCGCTGTAAATCCGGATGATATGGTCTCCCGCATTCAGTGTGCCTTCCCGCAATCTGAAAGACAATCCGCTTCCGAATGCCATCAGGAGAATCACGGCAAGCGTTCCCCATGTGATCGCCATCGTGGTTAAAAAAGCGCGGGTTTTCTGTGATTTGATATCATCTATAAATTGACGGAGAAACAGCCCGAAATGCATTGTTGACGTCCTCGCACTACTGCAATAAAAACAATCCTTTTAAAAATGGTTCAGTATCGTATGCATTCCACCGGATCCAACTTTGCCGCCCGGCGGGCCGGGAAATAACCCGATAAAAATCCAATACTCCCCAGAACGGTGATTGAAATGATGACCACCGGTAACGACAGGACGGGATGCCCGACATATTCTTCAATGGGAAGCAGAGAAATCAGCTTGATTAAAATAACCGCCAGAATAAATCCAAAAGTGGAGCTGATACCGATAATAATAAATGCCTCAAGAATGAACTGTCCCATAATGTGTTTTCTCTTCGCGCCACAGGACCTTCGAATGCCAATCTCTCGTGTGCGCTCCTGCACCACCACATACATGATATTGGCCAGTCCGATACCCCCGACAATCAGCGTGATGACGCCTATCATTCCCATAAACAGATTGAATCCCAGAGAAAAATCGGCGATAAATTCATCATTCCAAGAGGTGTCCCATATGGACAAAGCCTGTGTGTCTTCCGGATCAAACTTATACTTTTCCCCTAAAACTTCATAGACCCGTCTCTCGGTCAATTCCCTCTGATGCGGATCGCGATGCCTATAAATAATATTGTTGATATAGTGATACCCAAAAAAGGAAGCAAATGTGGATGCCGGAATAAAAGCCCGGTCCTGATCCCGAGCATTGTAGGATGAATTCTGGATTTTCTCTTTTAATACACCAATGACCAGAAATGGGGTGTCGGCCACAAACACATATTGTCCGACCGCATCGGTCTGTTCACCAAACAGGAAATCTTTCAACTCATTTCCTAAAAAAATAACCCTTCTGCGGAGTTTGATATCCAGATCATTGATCCATCTCCCTCCGGGCTGCCACCATATATTCCGCATGGGTCCGTATTCCGGAATCACCCCCGATATGTTCGGCATATTCATCTGATCGCCAAACCGGACCGGTGTTCCCCATTGGCTGTACTCGGGACTGACATAGGCGATTTCTCTGACCTCGCTCCTCAGCAACTCGGCATCCTCCTCACGGAACCGTATCTGGCGTTCATAGCCGTATCCCTCGAAAGGGATACTGGTCCGCCCGGGCCACATGATCGCGATACTCTCACCCATCCCGTGCATGTTTTTGCTCATCGACCTTCTGACACCCACGCCGAAAGCCAGCAAAAGAATGACCGTCATCGTCCCCCAGATAATGCCGAACATTGTCATAAACGTCCTGGATTTATATTTTCGAAGGTATTGCAGGACTTCACGTATTGTATCGAACAAATTTCCCATCGCCTGTTCCGATTAAATGATCTCTTGAACTTCCTTCTCAAGCACTTCCTGACCCTCTTCCAAACCGGAAATCACCTCAATGCGAATGGCGTCACTCAAGCCCGTTTCAATAAACTGTTCCTTTGATTCGTTCTCTCCGACAGGGATCTCCACAAAAGCGGAATCATTTCGAAAAGTCACCACCCTTTCGGGAATGGAAAGCACACTGTCCTTCTGGGCAATGATAATATTGGCATTGGCGGAAAATCCGGCGCGCAAAACAACATCTCCTACATCATCAATGATGATCTCAACTGGGAATACGGTCGTATTCTCAATTTTTCTTGCCTTTAAGGAAATGAGGGATACATGACCTGTCACGGTTTTACCGGGCAGCGCACCAATCTGCAGATCGGTCTTCATCCCTTCTGATATCTTCCCCACATCGATCTCATCGACCGTCCCTCTGAAAATCAGTTGGGTCATATCGGCCATTTTCATCAATTCGGTTCCGGCCTGGTATGAGGTTAAAGGGACCACCGGATCCCCGACATTGACCGATTTTTCGAGGATATAGCCGCTGATGGGTGCTTTGATGATCGTTTCAATATCCGTTTCCTCAATACGCACTTTGCCTTTTTCAATCAAATCCAAACGCTCCGTGGTAATTTGATGACGGAGTGCGGCTTCATCATATTCCTGTGTAAGCATTTCAAAATCATAATCGGAAATCAGACCTTTCTCTTTGAGTTCACGATTCCTTTCAAGCTCCCGTTCAAGTGTATTCAACGCAATAGCCGTCATTTCGACATTTCGCTTCGATTCGGCCAATTCAATCGGAGTGGGATCGGGCCTCACATCCAAAAGGGGATCGTTTTTCTCTACATAATCTCCGACATGGACAAACAGTTCTCCAACAACGCCCGAAATTTTTGACTTCACCGCAATCTCATCAAGAGGTTGGACGGATCCCACAGCCAGTGCTTGATCAATAATGTTCAAACGTTCAACCCGAACACGGTTTCTGCCACTGCCACCTCCCTTTTGACCCAACAGAACAACAAATATAAGGGTGACAACAACAAGGGCACATACAATCACGATTGTGCGTTTCTTTAATTTACCTCTCATTGACTTCTCCCTTCATCATGCTTGTGAACATGGAAATAATTGATAAGTCAAAGACCCTGACGAATTGAAAAGATACACATCATAAAAGAGTAGATAAATGATTCAAGTTGATCGTCTCATGTTACAAATATATACGGAAAATGTAAAGGGCGAGTTACAAATTATTCTTATGACTGAGATTAACCACCAGAGTAACCTCGAGTTGGAAGGAGAAAAAAGGGTTGAACAAGAATATGATAAAATGGATACAGTTACAGAACCAGCCGTCCCTGAATGGTCAGGAACTGGCCTGAACCCTCGTCAAAATGGGGATAAACATGGAAAAGAAATCCGATTTCGAACTGCGCTGTCAATGCAACAGGGAATGTGTATCCAGCACCAAGCAGTATGCCCAGACGGAGGTTCCCACTGCTGAAAGAACCTCCTCCCTGACTTACGAATATTTCAGGATAACTGACTCCATACCCGAAATCCAACATAAAATTCTGGGAGATATACCGTCTCCCTAACATTTGTAAATTCCAGAATGTCCATTCCTGATTTTTTGTAGCATAGAGAAAATGGAGCGACATATCCAGATCACGCCGAAACCGAAAACCAAGCATGCCTCCATAACACAGAGCCGCATCAAATAGTTCTTTCATATCTCCCAGGGGCATAAACAAACCCGCAGCGGGACCCAAATAAACCCAATTTGTATTCCTTTGCCATGCGGAGGTGGGCACATTCGTTTGAATTGCACTGCCCCCATCAGCTGTTTGTACCGGTTCCGAATCTGACGACATGCTTGATTCAGACTCCAATGAAACCTTCTCCACAACATCATCGGTGGTTAAGGATATTTGTGGTGCGATGTCGAGAACCTTTATCCCTGTCATGTTCTCTCTGGCATCAATTGCTTCGGCATAGGTTATATCCCGCCAGGTATTGTTAATAAGACGCCTGACAACAAAATAATCCCCTTTTTGAATACCATCCATATATCCCTGATTGATGACGGCAATGATGTCACTGGTTTTGATAATTTGAATATTCTGCGTCCATGCAACAGATGCCCCGAAAAGAAAGACAATAAAAACAGCTACAGCAATTCTATGATCACAAAATGAAATGCGAAGGCTTTTTAAAGCACCCATGATCATATCCTCCGGCTTACAGATGATAATATGCCTTTAAATATCAATTATCGCAAAAGTTATACCATCTTTTAATAAGCCAGTTATTCATACCGCAAACATTCAACAATATTGGAACGCATGGCTCGAATGGCAGGCATGATGCCGGCAAAAAAACCGGCTCCTACCAAGAAAAATACAGCAATAAAAGAGACAGATAAAGAATTTTGGGGGGCAAAAAGCATCAACAGTTGCTCATTTTGGCGACGCAATGTTTCGATCAGCGTATTTAAACCGGAATTGAGTCCCCATCCCACGAAAAACCCAAGAACACCACCCAGTAGAGTCACAATAAGCGCCTCGATTAAAAATTGCTGAAAAATATGTTTTCGAAAAGCGCCAACAGCCCTTCGTATCCCAATTTCCCGTAAACGCTGCGTCACAATAAAAAACATAATATTCATCACGCCCACTGCTCCGATAATCAGTGTGACGACCCCTACACCACCCAGAAAGAGCTGAAGACCAAGGACAATGGGGCCGATAAATTCGGTTCCTTCAAGCAAACTGTTCATCCAGATGGCATCTCTATCGTCCGGATCGAATTGATGCAATGTGGCCAAGTGATATCGGATCTCCTTCTCTGTTTGTAAATAGCGATTCTTATCAACCGGAGATATGAGCAATCTTGAATAATATCGATCGCCGCTGAAATCCTGGAATGCAGTGGAAATGGGAATAAACGCCTTTTCATCATCAAGAGAATCAAATATCGATAATTGGGTCCCTTTTGCTCTGGCGCTGCCAACCACCGTATAGCGAATGCCTTTAATTTTTATACTTTTTCCGACGATATTTTCATTAGCATGGCCAAAGAGACGCTCCTTGATGGTCGCTCCCAAGAAACAGACACGTCGGTTTTCGTTAATATCTCCCTGATTGATAAATCTCCCTTCAGCAATTTGATAATTTCGCATATTCAGGGTTTCAGGAATGACACCTAATGTGTGCACGGCACGGTTTTCATTGGCATATTTATAAACAGGCCGGTTACAATCAAATTCCGGAATGGCCTCTTCGATTTCATTTGCATAGGTCAGAAGACTATGGATGTCTTGATCTGTAAATCTTACCTGTCTGCCGGTTTGAAAATTGCCTTTCTGACTCTTGATCCGGCCGGGATAAACAAAAATGAGTTTCTCTCCCATCTTCCCGAATTCACGGTTGAAGAATCCTTGAAATCCCGCACCAAATCCCATTAAAACAATAACTGCGGCAATACCCCAAAAAATACCGAAAGTTGTGAGAAATGTCCGTGATTTGCTCGTTCGCATTTCAAGAAATGCCTGACCGACAAGTTCACCCATCAATGTTTTTGAAATCCAGAGCGGTTTTGGCATTTTGGTTCCGGCACTTAACTCTCCACGATCATACTGTAATGCCTGAACCGGTTGTAAATTGGCAGCATTTTTGGCTGGAATATACCCTGAAATCACACCCGTAAGCATCAATACCACAACAACAACCAGCGATAATAGAACCGAATTTTGAGGGATCGGAACAGAAGGAGGCAGAGGCAGCAAATGGATACCTCCCAAGAGTGCGGAACCCAATAAAAATCCAATCGCACCTCCAAAAGACGTGATGACAAGACCCTCTGCGAGAAATTGGATGCGGATATCGCGCTTTTTGGCCCCTACCGATTTTCGAATGCCAATTTCGCGGGTTCTCTCCTGAACAGAAGCAAACATAATATTCATGACACCCACACCACCAATCAGAAGCGTGACGATGCCGATTAATCCCAATAGAATATTCAATCCAAGCGTTAAGAGATCCAACATCCTTTCAAAGAAAGCAAATTCCAAAAGAAAAAGGGCTTCCGGATCTTCAGGATCGTAATGATGACGCTCGGCCATGACCTGCCGGATTTCTGCCGTTGCCTGGCTGGTATTTATCCCTTCTTTGGCCTTGACAAATATGATATCCAGGCTCCGGCCATCTCCCCACAACTGTTGTGCTGTACTCAAAGGAACGAGCACTTGATCGTCGTGACGTGAATTGATTTGAGACATTTGAAGTTTTTTATCAACAGCGATCCCGACAATCTCGAAAGTGATCCCATTGATTCTGATTCTTTCTCCAACCGGTGACGCATCAATCCCAAATAGCTGTTCTTTGACATTGTTGCCGATAAAGGCAAAACGCCTTCTGTTTTCGACATCTTCTGATGTAATAAACCGCCCTTTATCAATAACCCAATTGTTCATTTCTTTGGCAACAGGTGTGACGCCTCGGATATTGTAACTGCGGAATTCGTTTCCATATTTCACATGATACCACCGGCTGATCTGGGGATTGATCTCATCAACTGAAGGACACAGCATCGAAATCACTTCGATATCTTCGATATCGGGTACAACCGGACGTCCTGCTTTATACCCCCCCACACCTGTGGATGTATGACCTCCAGAGAAAAAAATCAAATCTTCACCAATCTGGCTCATTCCAGTCTGCATCATCTGCCGGAATCCGAATCCCCAGCCCAGCAGTATCATGATGGCCATAATGCCCCAGACAATACCGAAAAGGGTCAGTACACTTCTGAGTTTGTTCGCCTTTAAATCAGAATAGGCTTGTTTTATAATTTCCAGCAGTTGCATGATATCATTTTTTTATTGGGGTAAAATAACCACGTCGCCTTCTTCAAGTCCCGTCAGCACTTCCGTCCGGATCCCATCGGAGATTCCCTTCAAAATATCCACCTGACGCCTTCCCTCTTCTAACAATTCATCTTGTACTTCAACATAGGTTCTGTCACCCTCATAATGAATGGCTCCTTCGGGAACAACCAGAACGTCCGTCTGTTCTTGAAGAATGATTTCCGCATCCGCCGACATACCCACTTTCAGTTTATCTGAGTTATCTTCGATGATCGCTCTGATTTCAAAATTAACAATATCCTCTTCTTCTCTTCCCAGCGGGCTGATCATGGTCAGTTGTGCTAAAAAAGGCTGATCGGGAAAGGTTTCAACAAAAATACGGGTCGGCAGACCGAGAGAGACTTTTCCGATATCGGCCTCATCCACATCACCCCGAAAATGCTTTTCAGAAACATCGGCCAGCGTCATGATCACCGTGCCGCCAAAAGCGGAGGTCATGGGGATGACGGCGCTGCCCTGATCGGTATCGCGAGACAAAACAATGCCCTCGATTGGAGCAATAATGGTCATACTGGCAAGTGCTTCCTCCGTTTCTTTGGCAATTTGGACCCGGTCTTCTTGAGTCAACTCGATTTCATCTGCAAGTGCGGTGACATTGAGTCCCTGTTCCAACACCTTCATTTGCGCCATTGCTGCATAAAATCGGGCTTTTGCTGAGAAATAGTATACGGATGCCTCATCAAATTCATCGGGCGATATCAGATTCTCTTTCATCAATTCTTCTGCTCGCCGATATCGTTTTTCAGACACCTCTTTCTCATAAGCCGCAATTTTCACTTCACTGCGCGCCTGAACCATTTCAATGGGAGTTGTACCAGGGATGACTTCGACCAACTTTTGACCGGCTTTCACAAAATCGCCTTCCTCCACAAAAAACTGCTTGACCAGGCCCCCTATCTTGGATTTGATTTCGGCTTTATACAGTGGTTCTATCTTCCCGGTGGCAATCACGGTTCGCGCCACATCACTGCGCTCCACAACGGCCGTGTTCAATGAACTTCTGCCTCCTTGTTGTGAACAGCTCTTGAGAGAGACAAAAAGAAGCAAAATAACAATCACGATGCCAACAACAATGAAAATGATTTTTTTCATGATTTGTATTCCCCGTTTATTGGTTGGATGAATTGATTCCACTCAATTCATATTACGAAATTTTGGCACACAGGGTTGCCCGACAACCGAAATTATAAAAACCGAGCTTGAATAATATCTCTGATCTGTTCGCCCGCATTTCCATTGCCAAATAGAGTCCGCTGCTTTGAATGGGGGGCAAATGCATGTATCGCCTGGAGTATTTTCTCTTTATCCGCACCCACCAGAATATTCCAGGAATCCTGAACGGTCTCGATCCATTCTGTCTCTTCCCGAAACGTGATACAGGGAACTTGATAAAAGTAAGCCTCTTTTTGAACACCGCCCGAATCGGTTAGAATTTTTCTGGCATTCTTTTCAAGTTGAATCATATCCAAGAAACCAACCGGTTCTGACATGATGATGTTTTTTGCCTCTTTTAATGTTTCCATCAAACCATATGCCTGCAGTGATTTTTTAGTGCGGGGATGAATCGGAAAAACGATGAGTTCTCTCGATTCAACAAGTGCTTCAACAATCGTTTTCAAATGATCTTTGCAGTCCGTATTCTCTGCCCTGTGCAGTGTACATAAATGGTAATCTTTTTTCTCGACTTTTAAATCGGACAATACCGTTGCATACTTTTCCGAATCATTGGCAAATCGGAGCACAGCATCAAACATCACATCACCGGTCAGGTGAACGTCCTGCATAATGCCTTCTTTTCTGAGGTTATCCACAGCCGTTTGGGTTGGACAGAAGTAAAAATCCGAACCATGATCGGTTAACAGCCTGTTGATTTCCTCTGGCATGTTTCGATTATAACTTCTCAAACCGGCCTCCACATGCCCGACCGGTATATTCAATTTCACAGCCGAAAGCATGCCCGCCAGCGTGGAATTCGTGTCGCCATAAACCAGAACCAGATCGGGTTTTTGCTCGACGAGCACCTTTTCCAACCTTTCCAGGATTAAACCGGTCTGGACACCATGACTCCCCGAACCAACTCCAAGATCACAGTCGGGACGAGAAATGCCGAGATCATTGAAAAATATATAAGACATGCCGTTATCATAATGCTGACCCGTGTGGACAAGTGTATGATGTAAGATGTTTTTTAAGACCCGACTGACAACAGCGGCTTTGATAAATTGCGGTCTGGTACCGACAACAGATAGCGTTTTCATCACTGCCCCTAAGGGTGATTGTGTTTTGTATATTGATAACTGGTTTTACTTTGGGAAATGACCCAATGAGAAGCATGATACATTCTTCTCATCAGAATTGATTCCATTTGGTTCCGATCGCTTTACAACATCTTCCAATTGGCAGATTCACTGATTTGATCAATGAATTGACTTCCCCTCAACATGGTTTTTCTTTTGCTTACCCGTAGCGATTAAAATCGTGATCAGCACATAGATCGTAATCGCCTGGATTAAAATAATAATATTTGCGCCAACAGAAACATAGGGCAATAACAGGGCGATGATGCCCACACAAAAGCAAACGAGATAGATGTAAACAACAGCTCCGCGATAGGTCATACCCAGGTCAACCAGCCTGTGTGAAAAATGTTTTTTATCACCGATAAATAAGGGCCTTTTTTCTTTCCATCGAATGAATACAACAGAAAAAGTATCATACAAAGGAATGCTCAGTATGAGTATTGGCATGATCACAGGAATGGTTGAAACGCTCTCCTCGACTACATATGATCCTGTTGCTGTTAAAGTGCCAAATAAGTATCCAAGAAACAGGCTGCCGCTGTCCCCCATAAACAATTTTGACGGATGAAAATTATAAAATAAAAATCCCAGACAACTGCCTGTCAATGCAGCCAGTATAAATGCAAAAAATACTTGACCCTGTAAAACGGCTACAACAAAAAGAAGTCCGCCACAAATAAAAGATATGCCGCTTGCAAGACCATCCATATTATCAAGCAAATTGAAACCATTGGTTATGCCCATTATCCAAACAACCGTGACGACAATATCCAACAGTTGAGTTGGCATAAAACTGATCCGGACACCACCGAGGACGACTGAAGAAATAACAGCAAATTGAACGATAAATTTGAATCGATAAGACAACCGTCCTTTCAAAATATCATCAACCAATCCCAGCAGGTGGATCAGAAAACCGCCCGCGAGAATCAGTACCAATTTCGGTAATACGGAACGAAGCAGGGGGAAAAGATCGACAACATTTGAAAAATGGTCTTGGAACCAGTGTGAAGAGGAAAAAACATAGAGGATGACGATATCCCCCCCAACAGTCAGCAACAAACCAATAACAATGCCCACCCCTCCCATCAATGGCTTTGGAGCATGATGTATTTTTCGATCCCCCGGATGATCTACAATCTGCCATCTTTTTGCCAATCGAATGAGACAGGGTGTAACGAAAAGTGTCACAGCCAGTGTTTGAAAAAAAACAATGGCATAATAAACAGTTCGCATCTTAAGTCCAATCCATTTTTATACAATTTCCATTAAAATATTTTCCAACTCTTTCGCCATTTGTCGACGAGAAAAATGGGTCACGACAAATTTTCTTCCGGCTTTTCCCATTTCACGGCATAAACGTTTTGATTTTTTCAAATGATGTATGGCTTGAATCAATTGCCCTTTATTTTCGGGCTCCGCATAAATGCCTGCTTTTGAATTTTCAACAATGTGACGCGCTTCCCCGTCCACACACAAAAGAACCGGTTTCTCACAGGCCATATAGGTGAACATTTTAACTGGCAATGTCCCCCGGCAAAAGGGTAATTTTTTTGTCGTCACCAATCCAATGTCAAAAGATCGGATGTATTGAGGAAGATCAACCTCCTGCAGTGATTCCAAAAACAGAGTATTCTTTAATCGATACCGACGAGCCAAATCAATGAGATACGCTTTCCTCACACCCTCTCCAATGAAAATAAACTTTATATCGGATTCATTCCTCAGGTCATTTGCAGCGTGGATGACAAATTCCAATCCGTGCATAAGTCCGTGCAACCCCGTATACATGATGGTAAAAGAGGAGGGAGAAATGCCGAGCCTGTTCAACAGGGAAATGTTTCTTTCCCCGGGCCGATACAAATCCACATTCGCACCATTGTAAATCAATTCGATTTTATCCTTGGAAACAGACCGCTCTTTCAGGCCTTTTACAATGCCTTCTGTGACCCCGACAATCCGAACTGCGCGCCGATATAAAAATTTTTCTATTTTTTCTGAAATCCGGATAAACATCGGATTTTGAAGTTCTCCCAAAATCACTGCTGATTCCGGCCATAAATCCCTGACCTCCATGACAAAGGGTATCCCCTTCACCAGTCCAATCATAAAGCCGGATAATGCCACAAAAAGAGGAGGTGATGTGGCATAGACCACACCAATTTTTTTACACATCAGAATACCGATGATCATTGAGAGTATCATAAAACTTAAGTAAAAATATATCCGATTCCAAAAATTTTTATTGGGCCTTACATAGACCCATGTTCGAATCACATCTATTCCCGAATGTGTTTCCCTCATAAACAGCTTAAACCGGTATGCGGGAGGGATAACGCCCTTGGGATGATTGGGAAATTCGGTTAAAACAGTAACACGATGCCCCATTCTTACAAGATGACTGGCCATTTCAAAAGCGCGGGTTTGGGTGGCACCTATCTCGGGTGGAAAATATTGTGATATATATAAAATATGTAATCGCTTATCTTTCATCAGATTAAATTTGACTTTGATTGCAATTTATGATTTTCTGCACACGGCAATTTGTATAACGGCATCTTCCAGTTCATCCAGGCAAGAGGCTTCATGAACTTTGAGTTGATCGAGCAAACCGGGCATATCACTGTATAGCCGAGGAGCGGCCAGCCGCCTGATCCTGTTGCGGACGAATCGCGGAAAAAGGGATCTCAATTTCAATCGGTCAATCCGCACAACAAAATAAAAAGGTTTCATGGATTGCAGCACATTTTTCCTTTGATAAAAAGGTTGGCAATCGGGAAAAACCCGACGAATCAGATCAAAAAATGCTTTCACTTCCATTTCATTGATGTGGGTCGGATTGCGGGATATTTTACGGTTAACGCGACGATTCGGAGTTGAAATAATCAACACGCCCCCAGGTTTCAGAAGACGAAAAATCTCTTGTAAAAAAACCATTGCCTTCTCGGGGATGAGGTGTTCGAATGTTTCTATCGAAACGACGACATCGAAAGAACTGCTGGAAAAACCATTTTCTGTGACATCGGTCAGCAGGAAATTCAAATTTTTATTATGGTATCTTTGAACCGCATAACTTAGACTGTTCAAATCAATGTCGATGCCGATAACCCGTTTGGCTGTTTGAGTGAGGAAATAACTTCCAAAACCGATTCCACTTGCAGCATCCAATACCTGTTTACCTTCACAATACCGAGTGGCAAATAGATAAAGGGAGATGTAACAGATATAGCTATAATCGGACATCCCCTCTTTAAAATAGGACCAATCAGGTTTGATCGAACGAATCAAATCAACCAAAGAGGAATCAATAAAGGTTTCATTCCCGTCCGGGGATTCAGAAAAACAACCCATAATTCTCTACTCTAAGCAATAAGCTGCCTATAACAAGCAATTAATTTTTTCTCTTCATTCTCCCAGTTATATTGGTTCAAAACAGCGCGGTACCCGTTTTCACCCATCTCTTTCATTCGTTTCGGATTTTGATAAACACCGATAATCGCATCGGCAATGACCTGCGGAGACAAAGGATCAACGACCACACCGCATTTTGTCTTTTTAACAATGGATTCCCAAAGAGGGAAATTGGAAACGACAACGGGTTTTTTGAATAACATATACTCGAACATTTTTGTGGGCAATGCATTTAGGTAATTGGGATCGGGATGAAGCAAACACAATCCAATATCCGAATGGGCAATGTGTTGTTGACCTTTTTCGAATGGTATCCTTCCCATGATTCCCACATGTTCCTTTAAATGATTCTTGTCGAGAAAACGCCGGCACTCATTCTCAAGTTCGTGTGGAATAAATGGACCGACAAGCTGTAACAAAACCGAAGGATATGATTCCTTTAATATCTTTACGGCAGAGAGCATCTCAAAAAGTCCCCTCTTTTTTCGGATCAGACCAATATAGATAAGCCTCGGTTTTCTTGTATTTAAGAATCCTTTTTTCTCTAACGACAATTTTGATGTAATAGGATAATTTCGAACAAGAACCTTCTTTCGACAAAAGGGAAGCAACAAAGGAACAGCAATCACAGCTGTATCGATAAGGGGTGCAATACATTTTTCTACCATTCTTAATCCATATGCGATAAAGACTCTGAATATGTTTTTTCGCCACGATTTCCCCATTCCATGCTTTTTGACATCTTCATGGACATCATAAATGATTTTACTGCCTGTAATGAATTTAAGCAGCAATCCGATGAACAACAATTCCGGATCATGAAAATGGTAAACATCTGCACGAACATGCAAGGCCTTTCGAAATGCCCATATGTCATTGATGATCCTCCCCGATCCTTGAGCATGTAACTTGGGCAGCGCAATGATGTGAACGCCTTGAACGGTCACATCACGGTGATATCGGCCAATCAGATGGGTTTCGAAACCTGCTTCAACCAGTGAAACACATTCCTTATGAAATATTCGGACATCAAAAACAGGATGAACGGTTGTGATATGACAAACTTTAAATGGGTACATCTATTTTACTCTCATTCTCATGATCCATTTTCAATTGCGGATGTACGAAAAAGTATAAAATAAGACTTATTCCAAATACAAGATAAGAAATCGATGTACTGAGTGCTGCTCCCATGATGCCCAATCGGGGAATGAGCACAAGATTCAGAACCACATTTAAAATAAATGCACAAAGGGGAACCCAAATGGTGACTTTTGGAAATCCCTTCCCCCACAGTGAAAAGATGATAATTTTCCCCACGGCCATAACGACAGTCCCGGGTAAAAGATAATACAAGGGAATAATGGCCGGAGCATATGCTTTTTGAAAGAGGAATACAATCAACCGCTCTCCGAATACGAGTACAACCAAGGCAAATATCACACCCACCACGGCGACAAATAAGACCACCCGTACAGACAGACGGTATCCCCTTAATGGACGCGACTCTCCAGCTATCTGTGGAAAAATAATCGTTCCGGAAGTATTGGCAAATTTCTGAAGCAGTTCAGCTACCAACGCGGCAATCGAGTAAAGTCCCGCCTGATCGGTTCCTAAAAAATAATTCACAAAAAAAATATCCACTCTGAAAAGCAAAAAAAGTGTAACGGTTGAAATACCTGATTTAATACCCGTTTGCATGCTTTGTTTGGCAACATGCCAATTCAGCTCGAAGTGAAAGGATTCTGTTCTGACCAATATAATAAAGGCAATAACCATAAAAAAAACCATGGCAATGAGGTAATTTCGCATCACTTTTTCGGGGGAAAATCCCCCCCAAAAAGATAATCCGACATTCAATAGACAGTAAAGACATAATGGTGCGACAACAAGAAAATTGAAAACATAATATTTCTGCATCCCAAGAAACAAACCATTCAAACATCGGATAAAAATGAGTGGAATGAGACTCAAAAAGGCAATAAAGACCAATTGAAGATGCACTCCCGGCAGTATCTGTTGGAATACATCTTGACCCGATAGACAGAAAATGGAAAACAACAGAAAACCAAGAAAGAGGATTGCCACCATACCATTGCTGATCAATCGGGATAAATCTTTTCTATTCTTGCTGATTAAATAGGTATTTGAGCGATATAAACTATCTCCAAAAATGAGGCTTAAAATCAGAACGACGTTCATCGTCAGCGCATATTCTCCCCGTCCTGCCAGGTCAAGATTTCGTGTAATGACAATACTGTTGACAAATCCGGCCAAGAGAACAAAAGCTTCGGAAAACAGACTGATAGAAAATATTTTGACCAGGCCCATTTTTAATTATTTTTTGTCTTCACAAGCTATTTTGCCAATGGCAATGGAGAGACCCACCGTAAACCAGAGAAGTGTAACTGTCTCGGCGTCACCAAATGTCCAATCGAAGAATCCATTGATCCAAAATCCGGTTAAAGCGGCAATACTCCCGATTAAGTAAGCGGACAGGGTTGATTTTTCATAAGAAACACATCGGTAAATTCGATAGGTTGTTTGAAAAAGCTTAAAAATCATAAATGCCATCGCAGCAAATCCAACGATGCCAAAACAGACCAGGAACATCACATAATTGTTATGAAAATGCCCGATCTGATAGGCGGCCCAACTTAGATCAGCATCGGGAGGAGCATATTGTCGATGAATTTCGTTGAGATCGATCCATCCGACGCCGACAATAGGATAATCTTGAAATATTTTTACCGCATTTTTCCACTGAACAAAGCGGACTTGTGTGGAATTGATGGATAAATCTGCAATGCTCAACATGCGATTTCTGAGAGGATCTGGCGAAAGCAGAATGACAAATAAAATGGCTATGATACCACCAAAAAGCAACTTTTTACTTTTAACCATGACCAGTATAAAAAATCCAGCGATAAAACCCACCCACGATCCCCTGACATACGAAAAAAGCATACCCACAAATTGAAAAATGAACGCACATAAATAAAGCCATCTCTTTTTACAGGATTGAACAAACAGAAATAGACTGGCAGTGATTAATGAAAATATCACAGACATGGATCCCCAGGTCATGGTTATACCTTGAAAAGATCGTACCCGTTTTCCTCCCATGATATCTGTCGAGAGCAATCCAATGAGAGCCAGAATTGCAGATCCAAAAATAAAAAGATCGAGAAGACGGACCACCTCTTTTTTCTCGCGTATATGTGAAGCAATGATGTAAACAACACCGATAAGGGTGATATTTTTTAAATGAATGAAACTTTCATGGGGGCGGACAGAAAAAACAGTCGAAATGATACAAGCCATCACCAGCAATAAAAAGGATAAATCCAAAGGTGTTTTCGATATCAGCCAGTGCTTCGTAACAATCATATGTGCCATCCAAACCGACACAATAATCCCAATTGAAATATGGGTACCTGCAATCGTAAACAATGAAAAAAGGGTAAAAAGATAAATCAAATAAACAAGAATACGATGAAAAACAGATGATATACGCTTCGGATCCAACTTCCCCTCCAAATGAGTAAAGTCATCGATCATTCAAGTTTTCGTTGAACCCCATTTCCCATAGGACATAAAAAAGGTTGCCCTGATTAAATTGAATGGTTTCAAAATAGTAAACTTCTGCTCTTTTAGCAAGGGGAAAATAGGTATCCTGAACAGAACGAATGATTTTCTCACTGGATTGAAGCAAGAGGGTAAAGATTGAAGTGTATCAAAGATGACGTTATGAATAGGGTAGAACGTAAAGAGAGTATCTTTTATTTTTCAGGTTGCTCTTGGTTTTTCTTTTGATTGTACCTCTGAGAGATGATAAGCCATAATCCTGCAATAATCAGCAATACAGGCCAGTAATCTCCAAAACCCGAACTGATAATCAGAAAAACAATGCCTGTTCCAAAAAGAATACCGGCGGGAATGAGAAGTCCTTGATCTTTTTCCCCTCCAAAATACATGGCAAAAAATCCAACAGCCGGTGCCATAATGAAAACAGGCCAGAGTGTTTCCATTCGACCCCAACCAGATAAATTACAATAGAAAAAGAGCAGACTCACCACAATGAGTATCGATCCCGGCATCAGAAGACCGTGGTTCTTCCGATCATGAAAATAACCGATCCAAAACGCCAAACCCACGGTAAGAGGAAAAACAGGCCACAGGATTTCCATGCTGACCCGACTTAAATTGCCGATCAAAAGAACGGTCCCGATCAGGATCAAAAACAATCCCCAGATTAAATTGGATTTTTTGAACTCCATGATCCTACTCCTTATAAATGGCAATACTTCCGTTCACTGTACTGAGATCAATTAATCCGCCTCCGCCATAAATTTGACCTCTTATTTGTTTGCTGTTTTGCCTTCCCTGTACTTCAAGGGGAAAATCGGTCGAAATTCCGCCGTTGACCGTCGAAGCATCGACATCGGCCTGAACGGTTTCATAGAGACTCAGTTCAACATGGCCATTGGTCGTTTGAAGAATGACTTCATCAGAACGGCTCAGTTCCACGAGATGAACATACAGACTTCCGTTCACCGTCCGTCCGTTAATCGATCCCACGATTTCATTAGCCAGCACCGGACCATTTGTTGTTCTCAGCCGGAACTTCCCTTCCATTTTTTCGATATGGACTTTGCCGTTTACCGATTCCAGATCAAGATTCATTTTCGAGGGAACTTTAACGAAAAATTGAATATTGACCTGAGGCTTTGATCTTCCAAAAATCCAGTCCAAAAAGGAATTTCCTCCTTCAACCTTAGGATAATCCGGCTCAATGAATAACCGGTTCGATTGATAATCAATATCCATACGCACTTGTTCCATAAATTCTTCCGCCATATTGCGATTGCCGGCTTTGACTTCGATTTCAGCAAAAACCTCGACCGAATCTCGATCCCAGGACTCAACAACGATATCTCCATTGACATTCTGAATTATCACGTTTCCAGCCTGTTGTATAAGAAAAGACTGTCTGAATTCTTTGGCAATGGTGGCACTGGACGATATTCCGGCATATCCGATCACCAGTAATAATATCCAATAACAACTTTTCCTCCCCATTTTGCAATCCTCCTTGATGATGGATTTATCGCATCAACGGTGTTTCAGAAGTCTGATGTCCCCTTCTTCTATGTAAAGCCTCAATGTCCCCTCACCCCGGCCGATTGACCCTTCGGCTCTTTCCGCTTCATCCCGCCTTTGAATATTCAAATCAAAGTCGGAATCAATTCTTCCTTCATCGGTTTGAAGAACAACCTGTAGATTTGCATTGTCAGGAAGAGATACTTCAACATCTCCCTCATCGGTTTCCGCTCTGTATCTTCCATCTTTCAGCGGGTAAAAATCAATCTCTATATTACCTTCATCTGTATTCAACCAGAACCGTTCCACCTCAATGTTTCTGAAAAGGATATCACCCTCATCCGTTCCGATATCGGCTTCGCCTATCTGACCTTCTTCAATCCGAATCGATCCCTCGTCCGTTTCAAGGGTCATCATGCCCCGATCTCGACTGTTAATCCTTCGTATATTGACATCACCCTCATCTACACTCACAACAATTTGTGAGGTGACAATATCCTCAAGGTTCACACAGCCTTCATCCACTTCAATATCCATTTTGCCTTGAATTCTTGAAACATCCACATCACCTTCATCGCATCGCAGCCTGAGGTGGGTATTTTCGGGTACAATCAGCTCAAAATCAATCACACCTCCCCTATTACCCTGCTCCTGCCAAAAATTGGGATCAAACAAATCAAAGAAATGAAACGAGCCACCGGTTCGATCACGGTCCAGTTCCCGGACAATCAAATGATTTATCTCCTCACGTATTTCAACTTCAAGTTCATCGAGGTTTCGATTTGCTTCACGATCGTTCTTCCCCCAGGCCCTTTTCGTCATCTTTAAATACACTTCCTCCCGTTCCCAGGTATGAACGTCAATACCACCCTCATCCGCTGTGACCGTAACCGTGCCGCCCGGTGACATGGAGAACTGCTTTTCTTCGACTCGGCTTCTTTCAACCGACCATCCATTCGATACAGTAGATAAAAGGAGAACAATGGACAATAAACACACCCACAAACGGTTATTCATTGTGTGTTCCATAAATTTTATCAAATAGTAAAACATCATTCACGCACCACGTTTAATTCTCCCAACCCAGGCGTGATACGAAGATAAAATCGGTCTTCTGATTCTTCATAATCATCTGAGTAATATGTTTGTCCTCTTTTTTCAAAAGACCGATCAAGATTTTTCTCGGATAGAAAACTGAATCCGCCCCCGATATTTAAACCGATGCCCATATTCTGGGGAACGATGATTGAAGCTTCACCTATATCAAGGTCCACCCGGGCCTGACTTTCCGGCTGAAGATCTCCTGTAAAATCAACCTGAATTTCGCCAATGCCGCCATTGATATCCGCTCGATTGAAACGGGCATTCCCCAGGTGGATCAATCGGGTCTCTCCCACCTTGGCTGTGATATCCAGCAAATCCATGATGATCGGATTGGGTTCGTTGAAAAGGACTTCCAATTCGCCAACCCAATGATTCATGGAGAGTTCACGCAATCGGATTCCATCCATGACCATTTTGACCTCTCCAGCCTTAATCCGGGAATCTAAAAGAATATCGACTCCATAGGGAAGCAGTACTTGCACTTCAGCCCAACTTCCCCCTTCCTCGGGCGGGCGATGGACAATCTTAAACCAGTTTTTTCTTTCGAGAGTGATCTCCACTCTGTTCCTATTTTCATGGACATCGACACGTTCTCGAAATTCACGATCCGTGTATCTCATAATCACCGTTCCCGTATAGGGCTCTGATCCCTTTTCCACAATCACCTCTCCGGCATCAATATCCAAAATAACTTCCAAGGTTCGATCAGGGGGAGCTTGAAACATCTCTTCACTGGTTTCATAAAAATGAATTTGTCCGTTGACAATCCAAAAAGGGATGAAAATGATAAGAGCTGTCATCACATTGATCAACTTTCTCATGGAACCCTCCGAAAAAAGAGTGTGAATTCCAATTTAGTCTGTTTCCCGCACCACTTCCGCATCGATTACTTCTCCCTTCACCGTGCCCCCTTCGGCAAGAATAACGATCACATCTATGCGGTCATCCCTGACGAGGATATCGCCTTCAACAACAGACCCTTCAGCAATTCTAATTTCGAGGGGACGGAATTGATTTGAATTTCCTTTACTTTTCTTCACGATAATATCACCGTGTACCATACTTTGATCAAGAAGCGTCACATGACCGTTATACGTGCTGACATCCCGTCTCACCAGAGTATTGTTCAGATCAATGGAGCCATTGATTGTCGAAACACTTCCAGTGACTTCGGCTCCTGAATCACAAACAACAGATCCATTGACCGATTCAACATCTCCTCGAACAACCACGGCTTGACCGACTCCGATTCGCCCATTCACGGTTTGAAGCTCTCTGACTTGCGATTCACGCTGGACCAATATATTTCCGTTCACACTTCGACAGCTGCCCCCAATATCGCAATTCGAACCGATGGTGATATTTCCGTTAACGGAATTTTGACTGTTGCCCACCCTTTTTCCATTATCGATAGCGATGTCCTTATTTACGCTCATGTTGCATCCAGAGGTGAAAATCAGCGCAACAACCGTTGTGAAGAATAAAGCATAGAATTTTGCCCTCTCATTTTTTTTGTTTTTATTCTTCATTGATTAATCTCCCCGTAAAATGAAGTTCCTCATCTTTCTGAAAAAAGATATTGTAAAAAACTGTCTACTCATTCTACGTAAGAAATACCTAAAAGTTACCCCTAATCGGTCTATACCCTTTCACGATACCATACTAAAACGATCGGCTGATTCGGAAGAGAAATGTAAAAGGTTTATAACCGGTATCTGTTCTTCGGGCAATTTCAAGCCGAACATTGCCACTCTGATTCGAAATGGCAATGCCCACATCACTCTTAAAATCGGACCATGTCAGGTGTTTGAAACCTTTATAGATGGATTGATTTGGATCACCATAACCCACCCAGCCCGCATCGGCGAAAAGAATAATATTGAACTGTTCCAGTATCCATAAACCAATCTCATCTGGCAGATCCTGACTTCCCATTCGGTACTCCAGTTGAGTCAGAATCATTCTGTTTCCCCCTGGAAACATTCGACCATCCGGTAAAGCTTTATAAGGGAAACCCCGCAATGTACTCAATCCGCCCAAATGATAACTTTTTTGCCAGGGCAGAGATCCTTTTGAAGAACCGATCCGCAGTCGGAAATCGAACCCATCGGAATAGCCCAACGATTGATACCGGCGAATATCCACCACAAAGCGATCAAAATGGAAATCGCTCTTCATACCGTCACCGGCATGCTCATACTCGAACTGGACATACCAGCCTCTTGTGGGTGACTCGACACTATTTCTTGTATCAATTGTGAATTGACCCGCAAGACTTCGAATTTCACCTGCATTCATCGAAGGATTTTCAGGGAATTGTTTTTTCCCCCCGAACAGAGACCAATTCGTGTTTTTCTTAAGCGAATCATATTGATTATAATGAAAACCTACCGAAAGTGTAAACGATTCGGCAAGATTTTGAGAGATATACCCGCTCCCCCCCTCTTCGGTAAAAAAGTCATGGAAATCTTCCTTCAGAAAAAATGCAGCAAGCGCATTTTCCGTATCGGATATGACCCAACGATCTGGTGTGTCAATCAGATGATGGTATTCGCCGCCAACCGCAAGCCGATTCTCATCAAAGAAACCCGTTTCCAAACCAATTTGATATTCAAATTTTTTGGCATTCAGAGCATAGCCGGCAAGACCATAGAGAAAGGGTTTGGTCGGACAATGATAGATCCAGTAATCCTTTTTCATCCTTGCACCGAGATAGAGACCTTCGACGCGATTATAGCGCACATGGGCCGATATTCGGCTTCCTCCCCCCTCAGTCCAGACATCATCCCAATTCTCATCCCAATCATCCCATTCATCATCCGTTTGGGGATCCCGTAAACCCAATAAAGATTGAAGAGGCATTGAATGATACAGTTGAGCTGACAATCCGATTTCTTGACTGTTTTGACCCCAAGCCAATTGATGATTCGTTCCGATTTGAGCCATCGCATTTCCATAGATGAAAACATGAAAACAAAATAAATAAACCGCAAAAGAAAGGCCCGATAAAATCATCCGCTTTTGAGTGAAACGTTTCATGATAACCTCCACATTCATATTGATTGATTCACTGTTCATTGTTCATCCTCAAGCGATTGTATGGCAACCGATATGCCAATCTTTCTTTCATCGAAATGAATCCAATTCATCTTTTATTATTCAATGACTTAAACCAATTTGTATACGAATAAATAATCCATTTGATTCAGGAATGAAGATACAAATGTGGTAATATGACACAGTCCAAATACAACAGATATGATAAACGGATATGAATAAAATGGAATGATCTACTTGATACCATACGATTTGAGTTTTCTGTAGAGATTGGCTCGATCGATCTTCAAATTCCGGGCAAGGTTTGAAACATTACCGGCCGCGTCCTGAAATCCTCTCTCTAAAATGTCCTTTTCAAAATGGGCAACACGTTCTCTGAATGAAAGATCATATTTATGTGTATCTGGTTTTTTTCTTTCTTGAAAATTTGATGGAGACTGGGGCAAATTCTCGACAACCTCTTCGACACCAATGATTTCATCTTCACTCATAATCACCAGCCGTTCAATCATATTCCTCAGTTCTCTCACATTACCGGGCCAAGAATAGGATTGAAAAACTTCAACTGCACCTGCTCCCCATTTTTTAATACCCTTCCCGGTTTTCTCACTTATCCGCTGAATAAAATATTGAGACAAAGGAACAATATCCTCTTTTCTTTCTCTCAATGGGACCACTTTTAAGGGAATCACATTGAGGCGATAATAGAGATCTTCCCGAAAACGCCCCTCTACAATTTCTTTCGATAGATTTTTATTGGTTGCTGCAATGAATCTTACATCAAATGTATACGGTCTATTTCCCCCAAGCCGTATGGCTTCATTTTCTTCAAGTACACGCAGCAATTTGGCCTGTGTATCCAGCTTCATGTCTCCGATCTCATCTAGAAAAAGCGTCCCTTTGTCAGCCGTTTCAAACCGTCCCGGTTTACTTTGTACAGCGCCTGTAAAAGCCCCTTTTTCATAACCGAAAAGTTCGCTCTCCACCAATTCCTGGGGCAGAGCGGCACAATTCAGGCTGACAAACGGATACCGTTTTCGAAGACTTTTTCGGTGAATGGCTCGAGCCACCAGCTCCTTTCCCGTCCCATTCTCACCAAAAATAAAAATCCGCCCATCGGATGGAGCGGCTTTATCGATTGCTTTTTTCAGTTTTTTCATGGCTTCCGAATAACCGATCATCTCCTCCTCTTGATCGAGTAAATTTTCAAGAGCAGCCACCCTTTTTTCAAGATCGATTTTATCGGCAATACTTTTCAATTCCAGGAGGAGGTGATCCGGATGCAGCGGTTTTTCAAAGAAATTCCGTGCACCCAATTTTGTTGCCCGTACAGCCGTCGACAAATCCGAATGCCCGGATATCATGAGCACCTCGGTCAGAGGAGATAACGCTTTGATTTTTTTCAAAACCTCAATGCCGTTCATTCCGGGCAGCAGGACATCAAGCAGAACAACATCCGCACATTCCTTTTCAATCGATTCGACTCCTTCCTCTCCACTTCCACAACTTCGAACATCGTACCCTTCATCGTTTAAGAAACCTTCTAGTGATGCACGCACTTTCGGTTCATCATCGACAACCAATATCCGCAATGCCACCTGCCTACTCCATCAATTTATTGATTTTGGCCACATCTTTAAGTGCAGCCCGGAATCGGATTTTTACCATGCCATTTTCATATTCTTTTACAAGCACATGGGTCCATTCATGGATGGCTGCTATTTTGCGTGTTTCCCCGATGGATATCTGAATCTCATTTTCGACCTGTTCCTCATCAATACATTCCGATATTTTATCTTGAAGCATCATCAAACCGATACCTTTCACTGCCGAGGTAAAAACAACCCTGGGAAAACGGTTTCTCAGTGATGAAATCAATCGTCTGTCATCTAATAAATCCACCTTGTTGAAAACCGTAATCATCGGTTTATTTTGGATACCCAGCTCACTCAGCACAACCTGCACCGAACCCATCTGTTCTACAAATTGAGGATGGCTGATATCGACAACGTGTAACAGGATATCCGCTTCAACCGTTTCCTCCAGCGTACTCCTAAATGTAGCCACCAAATGATGCGGAAGTTTGCGTATAAGTCCAATTGTATCAATCAGCAAAATATTGTGCCGCGTCTCATGATCCAGAGTGCGGATGGTCGTATCCAAAGTCGCAAAAAGGCGGTTCTCAACGAAAGCATCGGCATTCGAGAGTGCATTGAGAAGGCTGGACTTTCCCGCATTGGTATATCCCACCAAAGCCACTTTGTAGAAATCCCGACGTGTTTTTCGGCGCACCTTTCGCTGAAGTTCAATCTTTATGAGTTCCTTTTTTAAACGTTCAATCCGTTTGCGAATTGCCCGCCTGTCCACTTCTAACTGGGTTTCTCCGGGACCTCGGGTTCCAATCCCAGCCTCCTGACGTGAGAGATGGCTCCAATATTTTGTGAGTCTGGGAAAAAGATACTGAAGCTGGGCCAATTCCACCTGAATTTGTGCTTCGCGTGTTCGGGCCCGTTTGGCGAAAATATCGAGAATCAACCCGCTTCGATCAATGATCTTTTGATGGATTGCCTGGTTGAGATTTTTTACTTGAATCGGACTGAGCTCTGTGTCAAAAATCACAAGGTTCGCTTTCAGTTCAGTTGCCCTTCTCGCAATCTGATGCACTTTTCCTTTACCGATGAGTGTTGCCGAGTCAATGGAACGACGGTCCTGTAAAATAGAATCGACGACTTCCGCACCCGCAGTAATTGCCAGCAGTCCCAACTCTTTAAGACTCTCTTCTTCCTGATATTTCGTCATCCCCGGCAGGACAATGCCGACCAGTATCGCCCGTTCCTTTTGTTGTTGATGATGTATCTGAAAAATGATCTTCTCCTCGCCTTCTAAAATACGCCGCACAACAAAAAAGGTTACTTTTTTCGACTCTCCCGTGCAACCACCATCTCAACAATCAACAGTACCATTCCGAACAGAAGCATTTCTCTCCACAATTCTCTGCCCCATCTCACCTGTTCAATCTCGGTTTCCAATTTGTGTATATCACTGATCTGATGAATCTCTGCTTCAGGTAACACCCTTCTCAGATCTTTTTCTGGAATCATTTCAAAATCGGACTCCATCGGATCTCGGTTGACAACCTGTATCCCGATCCGAGATTCTCCACGGTAAAAAGTGTAGATGCCCGGCTTATCCGCACTGTTGACTGTCAGTCTCACTTCACCGCGCTCAATCTCAGGAATCGTAATAATTTCATCTCCATCAGGTGTTACGACTGAATAAGGCACATCCATGTTCTCAATACCCGTTGTAATAAAAATGGATTCTCCAACAGTTTTTAGATTTTCATATCGATAGGATTGACTGGCCAAATAAGCGGCACTGCGATAAATCAGCGGTGAGAAAATACTCGAGTAGACCCAATCCGACCAATCCTCACCGATGCCGCTTGTGGCCAAAAACACACTTCCCTTCCCCAATTTCATCTCGACCAGGAAAGGTTTGCCGTTTCTGAATGAGATGACCGTCTTGGGGAGGGTCCCGATAATGTCGATCATCTGAAAGAACCGGGGAGACTGGATGTTCTCCTTCCCCTTTTCAAACATGCCTTTAAAAACTGGATGGCCATAATCGATATCCCCGAATGACAGCGCTCCGCCCGAACCTGCAAAATCTCCTTCTCGATTCCCTAAGGACAGACCCATGGCAGGATTAAAAAACAGGTTTGTGAATGTGCGTAAATCAACAAGGTCGCCCATCAGGAAAAAAAGACCTCCGCCGGCCTCGACAAATTGTTTGAGACGATTGGCTTCTTCTGATTTCATGAGAGGAACATTTGAACAAAAAACAACCTCTGTTTCATTTAAACGATCCATCCAAGGATCCTGGTAAAGCATCTCAACAATTTGATAGAGAGATTGTTGTGCCTGTTGGTAATTTAAGGCCATTTTCAAAGGACGCACATCTTGAAGACTGTTTCCCACCAGAAGCACACGCGTCAATTCAGGAATCCAGCAGCTGAAATACCAGACATTGTCCTGAGGAAAACCATCGGATTCAACTTGAATCGATCCCCAGATCCAACCGTCTTCTTCGGGTATTACAGAAAAGGATTCATGAACGGTTTCTCCCGCCTCCAACCGGACAACTTTTTGTGCATGAGCGTCATCTTTGAGAAAAACGCGGACCAATAAATCTTCAACGGATCGATCCCCATCATTTCTGATATCCGCATAAATCTCCAAAGGAGTTCCCATCTGTAGGATTTGATTCGTCACACCGCCGCCGATCAAGGCAATGTTATCCATCTTCTGGGAAACCGGAAGAACAAAAAAGGGTCCATCCCATTCAAGGACATGTTGGCTGTCGGCAGGACTCGGGAAACCGGTTTTCTGCATATCCGAAACCACATAGATTTCACGATTGATATTATTGGATTCCGCTAAAATGGAGATCGCCTGATCGATACTCTGTGAAAGGATTCCTCGATTCCAGCCGACTTGCTCCTTTAATACGGATTGATGAAGACCGGATCGATCACGCCGAAACGACACCTCATGCAGGGTTGCCGGAACGGTCCAGACCAGAGCAGCTTCATCTTCACTTTGAAGAAGATCCAATAGAAAAAGGGCTCTTTCTTGAGCTTGGTTAAACAATCCCTCCCTCCCCATGCTGAAAGAGTTATCCATAATCAGTGCAATGGAACTTCTCGCCTGACCTCTCCCAGATGTTCTCGTTGCTTTCACGGTCGGTCTGGCAAAAGCCAGAACAAAAAACAAAAGTGCCAGACACCGCAGAATAAGGAGCAGCAGCTGCCGTATTCTGATTCTGCGCATTTTGACCGTTTGCAGCTGTTTGAGAAACATGGTATCACTGAACAGCACTTTTTGAAGTTTGTGACGGGCAAAGAAATGAATCAGAAAAGGAATCGCTACACCTGCCGCTGCGAATAATATGGTTGAATTTAAAAAGCTGAACATAATAACATGAACCAGGAAGGATCATTGGAAATATGCAGTTCTAGATACCATGAGAGTCATCAAGGATTGAATGACTGTATCATCGGGCGTCGTGTTCTGAATAAATCCATTACTATAATTGAATAAGATCATTGAATCAACCCGTAGATGAATGCCTAAAAAATGGAAAATGGAAACGACCCCTGCGTCTTCGAATTCTCTCATCAAAAGGAATCGGCTCTGGTGGATATATCTTTTCACCCATAATGGCTTTATGGGGATTTATTCGGAGTACCTGTTCTGCCCGATCTTCCCCCCAACGTTTGGAGATTGCCCCATAGGCTTTGCTCAAAATCATGGGACGGCTCCTCGGACTGTGACAATCTGATGCCACAAAATGGACCATTTGGTGGTCAAAAAGTTGAGTCGCAAGGCGCTTGATATTTCGTCCGAAACCTCCGGTCAGGCTGCCTGCGTTGATTTGCAAAAGCGCGCCTCGCTGAACCAGTTCATAGAGCAACTCGGGTTTTCGGATAATCGTGAGATTGCGCTCGGGATGGGCAATAATGGGTATTCTGCCTTTCAGCGCAATCTGAAAAATCGTTTCGCCGACATCGTTGGGTATCTCTATGAACGGCAATTCCAATAAAATATATTTCCCATTCCCGTTTAGAGTAGCCACTTTTGACCGATGATTGTAACTGGCATAATAATGCATTTCGCTGCCGAGCCATAGAGAAATGCCCATTCGTTCTCTTTTGACTGTTTTTTTGAGTTGCTGGAACTTCTCCTTAAATTCATTCTCAAGTTCTTTGCTGAGATAATCAACGACATGGGATGTACAGACCACACCGCTAATGCCGTCCATGACTCCCGTCTGAAGCATGGACAATGTCTCTTCCCAGTTTTCAGGTCCGTCATCGACTCCTGGAAGCAAATGGGCATGGATATCGATCATATCGATTTGAACTTCTCCTTACCTTGATGATGTATGGCCTGGGCAAAGGATTGAATGAGAGAAGGTGAATATCCATTCTCCAAAATATTGCCTGTGACAATAAAGGAAGCCCCTGCCTTTACTTTTAACAAGGCTGTCTCAGGTGTCCGGATGCCGCCTCCAACCATAATGGGTATCGACAGGGCTTTTCTGAGACTGCGGATTATCTCTTCCGGTACGGTCAATTCTGCGCCGCTTCCACACTCAAGATAAACCAATTTCATACCAAAATATTCTGCAGCCAGAGCATGGGCCATTGCAATCTCCGGTTTCTCCCGGGGTAGCGGACGCGTATTGCTCATAAATTCGACCGTCGTCGTCTTACCGGATTCAATCAAAATGTATCCTGTTGAAATCGGTTCAAGCCCCAGAGCCTGAATGATGGGAGCGGATAAAACCTGCTCCCCGATCAAATAATTGGGATTGCGCCCGCTGATGAGGCTTAAAAAAAGGATACCGTCTGCATACTTTGAAAGCTGGCGTCCATTACCGGGGAAAAGGATGACCGGAATGGATATCACTTCCTTGATGGCTTTGACCAGTTCATCCAACTGGACCGAAAACAGAATGCTGCCCCCAATTAAAAGAGCATCAACACCATTGGCTTCACAATCTCGAGCCAGTGACACACAATCCTCACGGGAACATTCATCCGGATCCAACAAAACAAGATATCCAGCGCCTTTCTTTTGAACCACATCGATCAATTTTTGATAGACTGTCATTTAATATAAAATTCCCTTCACAAATTGATGCCCCGAAAACTCATGTTTTCGAAGAAGCCATATACTTTTTAACAATCTCCGGAACGCGCTTCAGTGCTTCTTGTAAACGATCCGTATCTTTTCCGCCTGCCAAAGCCATATGGGCTTTTCCACCACCACTTCCCCCGACCAGCCTGGCGATTTCACGGACCATATGACCCGCATGTAAATGCTTTTCATGTATCAAATCATCCGTAACGATACAGAGCAGCTGCACTTTATCACCCATCACGCTGGCCAGAACACCCACACCCGATTGAAGCTGATGCCTCAGTTGATCTCCCAAATTTTTCAATTCATCGACACTATCGACAACCATTGAGGAAGAAACGACCTGAATGCCATCGATTCGACTCGCTTTCCGAATTATCCGATTCATATCCGAAGAGGCAGAAGACTTCTGAGCGGATTTCATCTTGCGCTGTAACTCCTTTCTCTCCTCAAACAAAGCGTTGATCCGCTGTTCGATTTCATCTTCCCGACACTTGAACATCGCCTGAATTTGGGATAAGATATGTTTTTGCTCTCTCAAAACCTTGTCCGCACTTTCACCCGTGATGGCTTCTATCCGACGGACACCTGCCGCGACGCCCTCTTCTTTCATAATCCGGAAATAACCGATTTCTCCGGTCCGATCAAGATGGGTGCCTCCGCAGAGTTCCATGGAATAATCATTCACTTTGACAACACGGACCGTCTCACCATATTTTTCCCCGAAAAGCGCTGTGGCACCCATCCGTTTGGCTTCTCCAAGTGTCGCCTCGAATTTTTCGACGGGGAGATCTTCTATCACATGCAGATTGACCCGTTTTTCAACTTCATCGATCTGTTCCGGAGTCATGGCTTCAAAATGGGTAAAATCAAATCGAAGACGTTCGGGGCTGACAAGAGAGCCGGCCTGATTAACATGGTCTCCTAAAACTTCCTTCAGTGCTTTATGAAGCAGATGGGTCGCTGTATGATTCCTTGCTGTAGAGAGCCGTTCCTGTTTATTGACCTTCACTTGAACAGGCTTCTGCGAAACATTACCTCCCTCTACAATCCGACCCCGGTGAATAATCTGATCTCCCTGAAGCTGTGTGTCATCGATACGGACCCGAAAGCCATCACCGACAATCTCCCCCCGGTCTCCGACCTGACCTCCCGCTTCTCCATAAAAGGGAGTTTGATCGAGTATCAGTTCGATTCGGTCGCCATCTTTTCGTACTTTACGGATTCTGGCCTTGCTCTCGGTTGTTTCATATCCCACAAAAGTGGATTCAGATCCTGATGAGACATCATCCCACTCACCCTGCTGAACAGCTGAAAATTTGGCCGCCTTGCGTGCCATTCTCCTCTGTTTCTCCAATGAGGTGTCGAAGCTTTGGTGATTGACACTTAAACCCTTTTCTCGAGCCATCAGTTCAGTGAGATCAAGTGGAAATCCATAGGTATCGTAGAGACGGAAAGCTTCTTCTCCGGGGATAATCTTTTGTCCTTTTTTAATAATCGCTGCTGCGACCTCTTCAAATATCTCGATCCCACGGTCCAGGACTTCATTAAACCGCTCCTCTTCCGATTTGATGACCAGCGTCGTATGCTGAACGCGTTCACGCAGTTCAGGATAAGCGGAAGCCATTACATCAACCACCGGTGATACCAATCGGTAGATAAAAGGTTCGTGCATATCCAGATTGCGTCCGTATCGGGCGGCTCTGCGCAGGATTCTCCGCAACACATAGCCCCTCCCCTCATTGGAAGGAATGGCACCATCTGTAATGGCAAATGCGAGTGCACGAATGTGGTCTGCAATCACGCGGAAAGAAGGCAAGGTCGCATCTTCACCGAGGGGCTTGCCGGTGATTTCACCGATCCGGTCCATGATCGGTATAAAGAGATCCGTCTGATAATTGGACTTTTTTTCCTGAAGCACAGCAACGGCCCGTTCCAGACCCAATCCGGTGTCGACATGTCTGGCGGGAAGCCCTTTCAGTTTGCCAGATGGATCTCTGTTATACTGGATGAAAACCAGATTCCAGAGTTCGATAAATCGGGCGCAGCCCGAATTGACGCCGCAGACATGGCCTCGGACATGCTGTCGATCGCAATATCCTTCTCCGAGATCGATGTGGATTTCTGAACAGGGTCCGCAGGGGCCGGTCTCTCCCATCTCCCAGAAATTGTCTTTTTCATCGAACCGAAGGATATGGGAATGCTGGATATCCGTCACGTCTTTCCAGAGTTGCTCAGACTCATCGTCCTCCTTGAAAACAGTGGCCCACACATTCTTCTTCGGCAAATTCCAGAGAGAGGTGACCAATTCCCATGCCCAACTGATGGCTTCTTTTTTATAATAATCTCCAAAGGACCAATTGCCCATCATTTCAAAAAATGTATGGTGATATGTATCATGTCCGACTTCTTCTAGGTCGTTGTGTTTGCCGCTGACACGGATGCACTTCTGTGAATTGGCAACCCGTTTGTAAGGCCGATTGCCTGTGCCTAGAAAAACATCTTTGAACTGATTCATACCGGCGTTGGTAAAGAGAAGTGTCGGATCATCCTGCGGAACAACGGGCACACTGGAAACGATGGTATGACCTGCCTGTCTGAAAAAATCCAAAAAGGATTGTCGGATTTCAATGGCTTTCATCATCTATTTAATCTATCTATTCACTTCATTTTTCGAGTAACTTCTCCAATCACATCCCGGCTACATCCTTTTCTTTGGAGAAAATTGCCCATCTCTGTTGCTTTTTTATAATTCAATCGCCCACTCTGATATGCTGCTGATAAACTGATTATCCGAAACATTCATCTTCGCATATTCTTCTTCTGTGTACGGGAATACTTCAACGGCTATTGGGACATGACTGAAATACGCAAGGTATTCTGGAATTCGGTCGATGATCCTTCGCGAATCTTTCTGGAGAAGAATCAAAATATCTGCATCACTTCCAGGGGAGTAATTCCCTTTGACCAGAGACCCGAACAATTTGACCGATACAACATTCGGATTCTGTTTTAATCCTTTTAATGATTCACGCAATTTGGGTAAAATATCAATCAGATGAAGATATTCGACCCTCACAAAATGTGATGATGCCTTTGGCATCTTGTATGGCCTCCTGTGCATCTTCCCATACTTTTTTCTTAGACACTCAAAACCAATGCTTCATTAGAATTGTCCGATATCTATTTCTCGCATCACTTCACCGATCACATCCCAGTTAAATCCTCTTCTTAGGAGAAAATCGGAAACCTTTTTTCTCATTTTCTTCGATTCAATCCGACCAGACCGATACTGTTCCATTTTTTTTCGTGCGAGACCGACGGCGACCTCAGTTTCAGATCGGGCACCGTATTCCTCTTCGATTACTTGTTCTGCAATGTCATTACCGATCCCTTTGAATGACAGTTCCTGACGGAGAAGCTGCGTGCTCATCGGTTTTTGAACCATGCGGGTTTGCACATAAGCTGTAGCAAACTGCTGATCATCCAGCAAACCAACGCGGAGAAGATCCTGAATAACCGGTTCAATGATTCTTTCGGTGAATCCTTTCTCATGGAGTTTTTTCCTCAGCTCTTCGACACTGCGCATCCGGTAGGCAAGCAATCTCAGTGCCTTTTCTTTGGCTCTCGTTCTTTCCTCAACAAGCAGTATCTCTTCGATTGTGCTCTCTTTGAGCCGATCACCCTCATGGAGATGGTGTCTCAGGGCAACCTCTTCTTCCAATCCAAAGGCAAATGTGCCGTTCAGATAGATGTTGAGCCGATGGACATTCCTTTTCTGCGTCTCGATCTGTGTGATGATGTGCGTTGCTTCTGCCATTGGGGAAATTTCATGCCTCCGATTTTTCTTTTGGCACTTCGGAAGGAACCAGACCCAATTTTTGCTTAACGGCTGTTTCCAGTTTTTGATAGATATCCCGATTCTCTTCTAAAGTGAGAAACCGTTTCACATTTTCACGCCCCTGACCGATTCTCTCCTCGCCGAAAGAGTACCAGGTACCACTCTTTTCAACGATGCCCTGTTCGGCGGCCAGATCAAGGATATCCCCCGATTTGGATATGCCGGTTCCATACATGATGTCAAATTCCGCAACTTTGAATGGAGGTGCGATCTTGTTTTTCACAATCTTAACCTTCGTCCGATTCCCGATGGTTTCTGTTCCCTCTTTAATCGCGCCGATTCGTCGTATATCGATCCGAACAGAGGCATAGAACTTTAATGCCCTTCCCCCTGTTGTGGTTTCAGGATTGCCGAACATCACACCGATTTTTTCGCGAATCTGATTGATAAAAACAACACAAGTCCGGGATTTGCTGATGGCTCCTGTCAATTTCCTTAAAGCCTGGGACATCAATCTGGCCTGAAGACCCATCTGAGAATCGCCCATTTCTCCTTCAATTTCTGCGCGTGGGACCAGGGCAGCTACGGAATCGATCACAACGATATCCAAGGCGCCGCTTCGAACAAGTGTTTCGGTAATTTCCAGAGCCTGTTCACCGGTATCCGGTTGGGAGACCAGAAGATCATCAATGCTGACACCGAGAGCTTTGGCATATTTCGCATCCATGGCGTGTTCAGCATCAATAAAGGCAGCTATCCCTCCAGTCTGCTGAGCTTCGGCGATAATGTGCAGCGCCAGTGTGGTTTTCCCGGATGATTCCGGTCCGAAGATCTCAACCACGCGCCCCCTGGGTACACCCCCTACACCCAGTGCGAAATCGAGAGACAAGGATCCTGTGGAAATCGAGGGAACTGAAACAGCGCCTTTGGCGTCCCCCAATCTCATCACGGAACCTTTTCCAAACTGCCGATCGATCTGACTGATCGCCAGATCCAGGGCTTTCAGTTTTTCTTCATTTTTTTGATCCATGTTTCGATTATCCTTGTAATTTGATTTGATGAAGGGCCGTGTAGACAGCCCCCGTTTTAAGAAGATCACTTTTCATTACAGCAACCTCTTCAACACGATACGAACCTCCGACAAATCCAACGGTTTGCAGTGTTTGGATTAAGGGATCGATTTGTTTTGGAGACCGTACCCTCCCGATGGTGAGATGAGCCGAATAATCTCTCTTCTCTTTTTGAAATTGAAAGGTTGTGCAGACTTCGTCAACCTTTACCGCAAGATCCTTTAAAGCGTCGAATCCTTTCTCAACACCCACCCAAAGTACCCTCGGTCTTCGCGAACTGGGGAAAAAACCGGTACCTTCCACAGAAACATCGAAAGGCCTTACAGATGCGACAGCCTTTTGAATGGCTTCAGCAATGGGTTTGATCTGTTCTGCAGGTACATCACCCAGGAATTTCAGGGTAACATGTATGCTTTCAGGCCGAACCCACCGAATATCGCCACAATAGGGTTTCAACCGGTTCTGAAGTTCGGCTATTTTCTGCCGAATGGTTTCTGGCACACGAACAGCGATAAACGTACGTATTTTTTGATGACCAACTGCCATTGTCTCCAATTGAAAGACCATCCTCTTTAAATAAAAATACCAAAATAACCGAATATTCCGAATATTTTAACGACAAATTCACCCAAAGCACCAACCCATAACATAACACTTTCACAACAAAAATCAAGACCCAATCTTGACATAGTCCAAAATAACCCTCCTGACCAAATCGAGAACGGCTACCGCAGACCGTTCCTTATTCCATAAACGTGATTTCATGAACTGGTGTTTTTCAGTGATTACACCATTTTGATCAGAATAGCCCACATAAACCAGTCCCACAGGCTTTTTGGATGTTCCCCCTGTGGGTCCGGCAATGCCTGTGGTTGCGATGCCGATATCCGTTCCACTCTTGCACCGCACTGCCTCTGCCATAGCATAAGCTGTTTCCCCACTGACGGCACCGTGAATGGATAAGATTTTTTCAGGAACATCAAGCAGGCGTATTTTGGACGCGTTGCTGTAACAGATCAAACCCTGAATAAAATAACCGGAGCTGCCCGGAACATTGGTCAATTTGTGAGCCACGAGACCGCCGGTACAGGACTCCGCCACAGCCAGTGTCAAATGATTTTTCAACAGCAAATGGGCAACCACTTCTTCAATCGTGGTTTCTCCCGATCCCAAAATATATTGATCCACCCTTTTTCGAATATAGGTTTCACTGCGGTTCAATCGATCTTCGCAATAGTCTGCTGAAGATCCAAAAATCGTCAACCGCATGACCACACCCGTCGTCTTGGGTAAAAACGCCAGTTTCACTTCAGGAAATTGATCTTCAAAACCTTTGACTCGATGATACAATTCCGATTCTGCAATTCCGGCTGTATGTAAAATCAGAGACCTCTGGACTCTGGATCTCCCTTCCTGGTTCAGAGAAGGCAAAACCGATTCCTCCATCATCTTTTTCATCTCGGCGGGAACGCCCGGCAGCACAAAAACGGTGCGTTTTTCTTTTTCAAATTTCAGACCGACTGCAGTGCCGATCTCATTTTCTATGACTCCAGCTTCTTCCGGCACCTCCGCCTGCTCCCGATTGATCTCTGCAATAGGAATACCCCGTTTATCAAAATAGGATACGATTCGATTGTAGAGATCCTCCCGGAAGACAAGGTTTGAATGAAAGAATTGGGCTACAGCCTTTTTCGTCACATCATCGTGTGTCGGTCCCAATCCCCCCGTTAACACAATTGCGGCCGCCCGTTCAAAGGCTCTCTGCAATGCATCTTTGATGTCGGGAATATGATCCCCGACTGTCGTCATCCATCTTACCTCGATACCCGATTCGGACAGCCTTCTCCCCACATAGGATGCATTGGTATTCGTCGTCATCCCATTGATCAACTCTTCACCGATTGTAATGATTTCTGCCTTCATGGAATTCGGATGATGCTTAAATAATGATATGGATTAATCTTAACATCAGGTTCGTGTAAATGCCGGCCAGAAGATCGTCCACCATCACGCCCCAGCCTGCGGGAAGCTTTTGGGAGTCATGAATCGGGAACGGTTTCCAGATATCGAATCCTCTGAAAAGAAAAAAGGAGCCAACAATCCAGATGAATGACAGATCCCTGGGTAAAAACAGCAATGCCACCCACATACCCACAATCTCATCCAAATTGATGATCGAGGCATCGTGCCCGTCTGTTTTCTCAACTGCACCCGCAGCAACCACACCGATAAAAAATAAGACCCCTGTTGTGGACAGCAACATCCAATCCCTAAATTCCGGAATAATGAAATAGACAACCAGTGCCAATGCACTTCCTGCGGTTCCGGGTGCAATGGGCGAATACCCTGTGTACAAACCTGTAGCCAATAAACGAAAAAATCGATTCACGGTTCGGAAGCCAACTGTTAGACATCAGAAGGAGCAAATATGTGATAGATATCTCTGACCATTTGCTTTAACTGCGACCGGTTTCCCGTTAAATAGAAAAGGCCGGAAACGATCGTAAAGAGTGTGATGACGAACATCATATGATAAATGAAATTCGTTTCATGGATCCTACGGAAACCGATCCATACCGTATCATCATATTTGCCCCCTGTGAAAATGTGATAGATGAAAATAAGATAAATTGCACCAAATTGACAAAACGTCTTGGTTTTGGCTAACATACTGGTTACAATAGGCATTCCTCTGATAATGGCATACGAGCGAAGACCGGTGATAAAAAAGTCTCTGATCACGATGATTAAAACCATCCAGGCTGGAATATAGCCAATGACACTGAAACAGATCAATCCCGACGAAACCAAGATTTTATCAGCCAGCGGATCAAGAAATCTGCCCCCCATGGATATATCGCCGAATTTCCGGGCAGTATATCCATCGTAATAATCCGTCAGCGAAGCCACTGTAAAAATGGCGAATGAAACAATCCGTGAGACTGAACCATCAAAGAAAAAAAACAGAACAAAGACGGGCGTGAGAAGAATGCGTAAAAGTGTTAGTTGAGTAGGTAGATTCATGATTCCTCACATTTCTGCCCGTCCCTCAATCGATTTGGCGATTGTAACCGCATCATTAAATTCCAGTGAACCCCCAAAAGGAATGCCTCTGGCAATTCTTGTAATTTTAATCCTTTTGGATTTTAACAGTTTAACCAAATGGGCTGCAGTCATTTCACCTTCAACGGTTGGATTGGTTGCGATGATGACTTCTTTAACGGGAGGCCGAATACGAACCAGGAGTTCTTTGATTCGGATATCTTCTTCACCAATACCATCCAAAGGAGCGAGGACACCCCCCAACACGTGATATAGGCCTCTGTATCCACCCGCTTTTTCAATGGCCAAGATATCTTTGGGTTCTTCAACAACGCAGATGGTTTGTTGATCCCGTTGCGCGTCTTGACAGAAGCGACAGGGATCCCTTTCCGTTAAATTGAAACAGATTGAGCATTGACCCACTTTTTCTTTCAGATCCAGAATCGCGTTGGCCAACCGATCCACTTCATGACGGTCTTCTTTCAGCAAAAAAAGGACAATCCGTTGAGCAGATTTTTCACCGATCCCGGGCAATCGTGAAAACGCTTCGATGATTTTACTCAATATTTCGGATGAATATTCCAACAAGCCTCCGTTTTGTCTAAAATCCCAATCCGGGGATCTTAAGCCCGCCCGGTAGATTGCCCAACATACCCCCTGCTATTTTTTGCATCTCTTCCTGTGCTTTCTCTCTGGATTTGTCCAAAGCTTGATTGGTAGCGGCAACAATGAGGTCTTCTAACATCTCAACATCATCCGAGGTAACCACCTCCGGATCGATCGTGATCGACATGACTTTTTGTTTACCATTCACTGTAACCGTAACCATTTCTCCGCCGGCCGTTCCCTCAACTGTAACATTCTCCAATTCATCCTGTAGCTGTGCCATCTCTTTCTGAATCTTTTGCATCAGTTTAAATTGTTCTGCCATATTAAATTTTGCCATTGTTTAAAACCTCCAAATCCTAACCGACGATCTCAGCATCAAAATCATCTATGATCTTTTTAATCACAGGTTCTTTCTCCACCAATTCCCTGAGCAATTGCTCTTTGTCCGTTTTTGAAGATCCCGAGGATCTCTTTTGAAGATCTTTTTTTATGCATTGAAATTTCAATTCCGCACCCATCACTTCTTTCAACACATCCAGTATAATTTCTCTGGACCTCATGACCGCGTCAATATGAAATCCATTGGATAACCCAAAACCGACTTGAAGTGTATCACCTTCAAGACCCAATAAAACCCCCTCCTGTAAAAAAGATCCGACTGTAATCTTTTTGTGCTTGATCTTTTTGATGATTTCTTCCCAATGGGCCTGGACATCCTTAAAAGTGACTTGACTTTCTTTTTCACAATCATCCGGTTCATTCTTCTTCGAATCATGGCTATTTAATTTCACATCATCATCTTGGTTCGGTGGATGATTCTCCCCATCTTTCAGTTCAACGTTTGAGAAAGTCATATTGCCGTTTGACTTCTGTCTGCCGTAACTTTCCAACCGCAATAAAAGATCCTCTATCGTTACCATTTTATCCAACTTGATCATTTTCACAACCGCCAATTCGAGGGGTATGCGAGGATTGATATTCTGTTTTAATGAAAATCGTGTATCGGCAATAATGCGGATAAGACGCAATATATCTTCTTCCTGAAAAGCCGATCGTAGCTGGTCGTAACGCTTTTTATCGTCTTCAGAGACTTCGATGAATTGTGTGGATTCCAGTGATCGCGCAATAAGAAGATTCCGAAAATGATCCGTTAATCCAATCAAGAATTCTTCGATATCATAGCCTCCAGAAATCACTTTTTCAATTAAAGCCATTCCTTTTCCCAGATCTTTTGACTGAATCACATCGGTCACTTCAAAGTAAATCTCCTGCTCGATTAATCCCAGTCCCCTGATGACATCATCGGCCTTGATCTGACCTTCTGTGAAAGAAATCATCTGATCCAAAATGGACTGACTGTCCCTCAAACTTCCATCGGCTTTTCTGGCGATCAATTGAAGGGCTTCCCTGTCTATTTCGATCTTTTCATTTTGACAGATCGAACTTAAACGTTGAATGATTTGAGCGGTACTGATTCGGTGAAAATCAAATCTCTGACAGCGGGATACGATCGTTGCAGGGACCTTGTGTGGCTCTGTCGTCGCAAAGATAAAAAGCACATGATCAGGCGGTTCTTCCAACGTTTTCAAGAGCGCATTAAATGCGGGTTGCGTCAACATATGCACTTCATCGATAATATAAATTTTATATTTTCCTCTTGCTGGCGTATATTGGATATTTTCCCGAAGATTCCTCACTTCATCGATTCCACGATTCGATGCGCCATCAATTTCGAAAACATCGATGGAACGGCTATCCGCAATTTCGACACAACTCGAGCAGGTGTTACAGGGTTTGGATGAAGGCCCTTTTTCACAGTTCAACGTTTTAGCTAAAATCCTGGCCGCACTGGTTTTGCCGACACCTCTCGGACCGGTAAAAAGATAAGCATGGGCCAACCGTTCATGCTCAACTGCATTTTGCAGCGTAGCCGTTACATGTTCCTGTGAAACCACATCTTCCCACGATTGGGGTCGCCATTTTCTGGCCAATACAAGGTATGTCATCAACCACCTCTAAAGAGTTATTGAAGGCTGTGCACCCCTCCTCGATCCTCCAAACTTCAGATTCATTCCCGGTAGCCAACTCCAGCCAAGTTCACCTACGGCACATGGAAGAACTGTCTACCGCTGCTCCCTTCCGGTCCTGACGGGGTTTGACAACCATCCATTGCGTAGGACTCGGACTATCAACATCGCTTTCCGGGTACAAACCGAAAGCGGAAATGACCTCAGAACGGGACTTAAACCCTGCTACAGCGGATTGCAGGTTACAGGGCACCGCTAATTCCCCATCTAGCACAGCCCTCTTGTGGAGCAGAGCGGGATCGAACCGCCGACCTGTACGTTGCGAACGTACCGCTCTCCCAGCTGAGCTACTGCCCCAAATAATACAACACCATTCTCTGTTCACAGATACGATCTGTTTGAAGCGGAGAGGGCGGGATTCGAACCCGCGGTAGCATGCACTACACACGCTTTCCAAGCGTGCTCCTTCAGCCACTCGGACACCTCTCCGATACATTATACACCGACCTTTAAATCTAACAACTTCGAAGAGAATCATATGAGGATGTCATGCTGAATTTATTTCAGCATCTCTGAGCACGAGACCCTGAAACAAGTTCAGGGTGATGAATATTTCTATAACGATGATTCATCTTTTTGAAGTTACCACGTTTTATTACAGTCACAACCTCATTTCAGTATTTCCTCGCGGAGAGGGTGGGATTCGAACCCACGGTCCCGATTTTGTCGGGACAACGGTTTTCGAGACCGCCCGATTCAACCGCTCTCGCACCTCTCCAGGCATTATTCAGTCTTTCCCGACTTTCTTATCCTGATCCGCTGAAAAAATCGCTTGAGAATATCGGATGATTCCTCTTCAAGAACACCTGACAGCAATTCGACTTGATGATTCAACCGATGATCCTGAACGATATTGCGGAGCGAACCACAGGCGCCCGCTTTTGGATCCATGGCACCGATAATGACTTTTTGAAAACGTGCCAGAACAATAGCTCCGGCACACATCGCACAGGGTTCCAGCGTTACATAAATTGAACAGCTGTCAAGGCGCCAGGATTGAAGTGTATTGGCTGCGGCAGATATCGCGATCATCTCGGCATGAGCAGTCGGGTCGTTGAGTGACTCTGTCTGATTATACCCTCGTCCAATGACCTCATCGTTCAGGACAACAACAGCCCCCACAGGGATTTCTTCGTGAGCAAGTGCTTTCTCCGCCTCCCTCAAAGCCCTCTGCATCCACATATCATGTTTTTCAATCAAGACACTTCATCCTGAATGTGTGTACGCCCGGAGGGAATCGAACCCCCAACCTCCTGATCCGTAGTCAGGTGCTCTATCCAGTTGAGCTACGGGCGCATAAGTTGAAATATGACAATTCGCATCAAACCATAAAATGAATATGGGATTCTGCTCTCTGTCTAATTGTAGCGCGTACGGGAGTCGAACCCGTGCTACCGGCGTGAGAGGCCGGCGTCCTAGGCCACTAGACGAACGCGCCATAACATATTCATAATCAAAAATTAAAATGCAAAAAATAGTATTTCTTTTTGATGTTAATCTTTGCATTTTGATTTCATGCCGTACGCCCGAAGGGACTTGAACCCCCAACCCTCTGATCCGAAGTCAG
>JAFGDT010000009.1 GCA_016931965.1 bacterium
ATTCTCAAATTATGACACGAATAGAAAAACACTTTTAAAGTTGTTTTACACGATTGATCAGCGTTCCTACTCCCGTAATCGAGATTTCAATCTCATCACCGTCTTCAATCGGTCCCACACCTTCGGGTGTACCGGTCGCGATGATGTCTCCTGGGTTCAGTGTCATGTATTTGCTGACTTCGCTGACCAGTCGCGGGATGGGAAAAATCATATTTTTTGTATTGTCGTTCTGTCTGACTTCTCCATTTACGGTTAGTTTAATGTCCAAATTTTGATAATTCGTCACCACATCCGAGGGAACGAGATAGGGACCGACCGGACAGAAAGTATCCAGACTCTTCGACCGGAACCAGGGATTCCCGGCGTCGATGTCTTCTTTTTGCATGGCGCGAGCGGTCACGTCGTTGACAATGGTGTAACCGGCGACATGATCCATCGCATTCGATTCTGATACATTTCTGGCTGATTTGCCGATGACCAGTCCTAACTCGGCTTCGTGATCAACCCGAGTCTCCAGCCAGGCCGGGATCTGGATATCCCCTTCATGCGGAATGAGCGATGAGGTTGCCTTACAGAAGAAGATAGGCTCGGTCGGCATTTTGTGATTCAATTCCTTCACATGCGCCTGATAATTTCGACCGATGGCCACAATCTTTGACGGACGTAGAATGGGCAGATCGAATTTGACTTCGGCGGGCAGACGAATGGTGTGCAGTTTCGATTTGACCCAGGAATCCGCGAAAATATTCTCGACAACCTGACCCGAACAGTATCCCATTTCGACCATGACCTGAAGAAATGCGAACGAGACAGGGGGATTGATCCGTTTGGCATGTTGGTAAATGGCGAAGGCTTCGGTCAGATTGAAACGGCCGTTTTCCAACTCGACCCCGATATTGACTTCACCATCCCTGTCAAATGAAAAGAGTTTCATGGTTTGCTCCCAAAACGTGGTCCGCTTTCCTTGAGACAAAAAATAGACAATTCTCTGTTCTCGCGCAAGATAAAACTCATATTAAAAACCGGATGCAGAGAAAAATCTTGACAATGTCTATTGAAAAGTGTATTCTTTTTCACGATTTTATATCAGCCATGGGAGAGACCAAATGCTTCAAACCATTCTGTATGTGCTTTATTTTGTCGTGACTTTGATTTTGACTCTCATCGTTTACCTGCCATATCTCGTGATGAAGCTGCTGCAACTTCAAAAATCCGCCGATTCCTATATCGGCGTCATCGTGCCTGCCTGGGGGCGAAATATCATTTGGATGACCGGATCACGCGTTACGGTGACCGGATTGGAAAATTTACCCAAAGACCGTGCGGTCTGCTTTATCAGCAATCATCAGGGTAATTTTGACATCCCGATGATCGTCGGTGAGTTGCGGCGCAAGATCGGGTTTGTCGCCAAGATCGAGCTGGCAAAGGTTCCCATTTTGGTGCTCTGGATGAAGGCACTTGATTGTATTATCATCGACCGTAAAAAAGCGCATCAATCCCTGAAAATGGTTCAGAAAGGCATCCGGTCTGTTCATGAAGGGCGTAACATCCTAATCTTTCCCGAAGGAACCCGCAGCCAGTCTGCACGAATGGGTTCATTCAAGGCAGGCGGACTTCAGATGGCAATCAGAGCCGGTGTACCAATTGTGCCCCTCACGGTGAATGGTTGTTACCATATCCTTGAAGAAAAGCGGCGAATTCAGCGCAGTGACCTCACCCTTCATGTGCATCCGCTTATCGAAACTGTGTCTCTTGGCAAAGAAGAACAGGATGCACTTTCCCGGAAAATTTATGATCAGATTGCATCTAAGCTGCCATCCATCGCAAAAAAATCGAAATAAAAAGCCGGACAAAGTGGCAGCTCGGATATGTCCGGCAGGCCCGCACAAAAATCTGGAACACAGCGGATTTGCCGGGGATCCGATTAAAAAAAATAGTTGCTAAGGCTTTTTTTTCATCCTATATTGTTACTAATTATAGAAACATAAGGGTGGCATGATGCCGGAACATTCCGAACTGATCAAAATTTTTTGTGAAATCCGTGAGCCTGCTGTGATGGAGAAATTTTTCGGTGAAATTTTCACCGAATCAGAGCGTCGCGCGCTTGCGCTCCGCTGGAAACTGATGAAAATGCTCGATCAGGGCTTCACACAACGCAAGATCGCTGCTGTGCTCAGAATCAGTCTCTGTAAAATCACACGGGGTTCGAGAATCATGAAAAATCCTGATTCTGTTTCATACCGGCTGATCCATCTATCAAAAAAGAAGTCCGAATTATAACCCATAAAGGAGGCTTGCATGGCCGACACAAAAATCATCCTTGCCGAAAAAGACATGCCCACGCAATGGTACAACATCCAGGCCGATTTACCGAAACCGCTTCCACCGGTTCTTCATCCGGGTACCGGCCAGCCGATTGGGCCGCAAGATCTGGCTCCACTTTTCCCAATGGAACTGATCAAACAGGAAGTCAGCCAGGAACGCTGGATCGACATTCCCGAAGAAGTGCAGGATATTTACCGAATCTGGCGTCCGTCTCCGCTGGTACGCGCGCGCCGCTGGGAAAAAATGTTGGACACACCTGCGAAGATTTATTACAAATGGGAAGGCGTCAGCCCGGCTGGCAGCCATAAACCCAACACCGCAATCGCCCAGGTTTATTTCAATAAACAAGAAGGCGTGAAGCGGATTACGACTGAAACCGGCGCTGGCCAGTGGGGCAGCGCTTTGGCTTTTGCATGCAAGCTGTTCAATGTCGAGGCCAAGGTCTACATGGTGAAGATCAGTTATGAGCAGAAACCATATCGTCGTATCATGATGGAGACCTGGGGCGCGACCTGTATTCCCAGTCCGAGTACGCAGACCGAAGCGGGCAGGAAGATTTTGGCAGCCCATCCCGATTCACCCGGATCTCTGGGTATGGCCATCAGCGAAGC
>JAFGDT010000103.1 GCA_016931965.1 bacterium
AACCATGTGGGATTTTAAAAACAACCGCAGTTATTTAATGGATGACTATTTTCAAGAAGAGGAGTAAGATCATGAAAAATCGTTTGCCCTTCATATTGACCATCATTATCGGAGTATTGATCCTATGGATTGCACCTTTAATCGGTCAGGAGGATCAGGCTTCTCTGATTTTAGATCTCAAGCGGGCCAGGGCGGCTTATGAAATCGCCAAACAGACGTTTGAGAATGATCAGATGCTCTTCGAAAATAAAGCCATCTCCGAGAATCAATATAACCAGTCCAGGAATGAATTCCTGGCACGGGAGGTCGATTATCAAAAACTCATCCTTCGCGTTATGGCCCAGCAGTCCTACATTATCGTGGAAAAAGCCGTGAAATATCAAACAGCGTCGGGTCAGCGACACGTGAAGGTGACACTCCGGTCCACGATGGAAGGCAATCAGGAATACCTCAGCCAGTTCGAAGAGCATTTTGACATTTTCACGCCCGAAATGCGTTCCAATAAAATCTATAACGTTTTTGTATCCCTGATCAATATCGAGGACAAAACCATCATCGGCAGTCCCTATGAAATTCGTGTCCCTTCCATCGATCTTGGGCAAACCGCAGTGGCCGATTTCGAACTTCTGCGGGATGTCGAGAGTCTTCAGATCAGTCTTAATTACAGCGGCAGAACCGATCAGAAAAATATTTACCTTCAAAAGGATGCCAGCGCCAACATCGTCGATATCAATTCAACCCAATTCTCCCAGGAAGCCAATCTGGGATCGGATGCTACATTCGATCTGACACTGGAACGGTTTTCTGCCTCGGATGACGTCTACAGACTTCTTGTCTTGAATTTGCCCAGACAGATCAGCGCTGAATTTATCGATTCCGAAACAGGAGCCCGTCTTTCTCAAATCAAATTTACACAGGGTGTCAATACACGGCGACTTTCGTTGCGTACCTATCTTCCCGACAGAGACGATGAAAATGTCGTTATCGACGAGCCCATTGTCTTTTATGCATTTGTGTTGTCGGCAGAGCAAGAGGAATTGTTAGGTGATACCCGTAACAGAATATTCGATCAATCCGAACTGGAGGACATTCAGGGAGGCAGAGTGAAACTTGAACTGATACCGAGAGGTGTCGGCCTCATCGAGATTCAGGCACCGACACTTTATCACGAGATTCGATCCGGAGAAGAAGTTGAGATGACCGTTACGATCAAAAACACGGGGACACGAAGGCTGGATAATGTCCGTATTTACACAGACGATCCTCTGGGTTGGCGATCTGTGATCGAACCGGATCTCATTCCCAGCCTCGAAGTGGAAGAGGAGTCGATTGTCAATCTCACTTTTACACCGCCTTCAGATGTGGGTATCGGTGCCCAGGAGGTCAAGATCCGGACCGAGGCCATGGCTGAAAACCGGCTTATCGAGGCCCCGGATAAAACCGTGCGCATACAGATATCGGGCAGGACATCTCTTATGGGCACTGCTATCCTGATTGTTTTTCTTATTGCCTTGGTTGTGGGGATTGTGATTTTTGGGATTAAACTGTCTCGGCGCTGAGACGAAGCAAGAGGATGTGATCATGTTTAAGACGCTCTTTTACAAAGAAATACTCTATAATATTAAGACACACAAATTTATTGTTGTATTTATTCTGTGTGTTCTACTCATACCGCTTGGCATGTTTGTTACACTGAAAGATTATCAGCAAAGAGTGGAGGACTATCATGAGGCCATACGTCTTTATCAGGAGAAATCGGAGGGGAACATCAATTTCGATTTTCCTGCTGAAGGATATCGCCCCCCTTCCCTGTTGAGTGTTTTTGCTGTTGGGCTTGAATATTTTTTCCCGCAAAAAGTGATTACGTCAAGAAACGGTCTCTACAAATTTATGACTGAGTCCGGAATAAACAATCCACAATCCCTGCTTTTTGGAAAAATCGATTTTTTATTCTGTATATCCTTTGTGCTCTCCCTGATGGCATTGGTCTTTACATTCGGAAGCATATCCGGGGAGAAAGAAACCGGAACCCTTCGTCTGATCATGGCATCTTCGATACCGCGATGGAAAATCCTCATGGCCAAAGTGCTCGGTAATTATGTTGTATTTCTTATTCCCTTTATAATGAGCCTAATCATCGCTCTATTAATCATCAATATTTCCGGTATTATCTCTATTTTTTCGGTTGAGGTTTTTCCAGTGTTTGTCGTTGTGTTGTTATCGACATTTTTGTTTTTATTCGTCATGTTCAATCTGGGAATACTGGCCTCCACGCTTACAAGAAATTCTATCAACTCAATCATTTCTTTGCTGTTTATCTGGGTTGTATTTGTATTAACCCTTCCGAAACTCAGCCCCATGATTGCACAAATCGTTTATCCCGTGAGATCACAACAAGTATTGAGTATCGAAAAACAAATTATCAGAAGTAATATTGAAAAGGAGTGTGATGTCGAAAAAGGTCAATTGCTTGAAAATATCATGCATTCAAATAATATCGGTAACATTCGTGATCTGATGATGGGCTCTAACCCAACAGTACAACAAATCCGAGCACAATATGACAATGAGACAAAATTGATAGAGGAAAAGTACAATGAGAAAATAGAATATGAACTGGGAACACTGGATCGTAGTCATCAAAATAAGGTGAATATACAGGCAGCCATCGCCATGAATTTATCCAGAATTTCTCCTGTCAGCTGTTATATCTATTTTATTTCTGAATTATCGGGTACCGGCATATCAGAAATGGCTAACTATGTAGATCATGCAGAGAGATTTCAAGAACAGATTGAACAAGAAATTTATGATCATTTTAAGCTAACCAGTTTTGGAGATTCTCAAGGAAGAATGATAATGATAAGCATTGATAGTCCGGACGATTTTGATCCGTCAACTTTACAGGTACCGAATATGTCACAGTATCAACATATTACGCTTACGGCAGCATTGACTTCCGGATGGATCGATGTACTGCTCCTATTTTTATTTGCGGCACTGTTTTTTGCAGCTGCATTTATAAGCTTTTTGAAATATGATGTCCGTTAAATATCGACATGAATATATCATTTTGCGATGAATAAATGAATTGAATAAAGACAGTGATCATGGGTATCACTCATTGAGGAAAATGAATAACCCGTTTCCCAATTTCATCCATTTTGGAAAACCTGATTGTTTTAAGATTCTTATGGTTAAATAAAAAAGGGAGGAAAACATGCTGCAAGCGAAAGAATTAACCAAGCGCTACGAAGATGATCTGTTGGCCCTGGATCATGTCAGTTTCGAGGTGAAGGAAGGCGAGATCTTCTGCCTTCTGGGCGCAAACGGAGCGGGGAAGACCACGACGATCAACCTGTTTCTCAACTTCATCGATCCGACAGAAGGCCA
>JAFGDT010000104.1 GCA_016931965.1 bacterium
AAAGATGATCCACCGGGACATCAAGAGTGCCAATATCATGATCACCGAGAACAACCGTGTGAAGATCATGGATTTCGGATTAGCCAAACTCTCCGGAAGGACAAAAATCACAAAAACAGGTACAACAGTTGGAACTATTTCTTATATGTCCCCTGAACAGATCAAAGGCGAGAAGGTGGATTACCGTTCCGATATCTGGTCTTTGGGAGTTGTGCTGTACGAGATGATCTCAGGACAGTTTCCGTTTCATGGAGAGTATGAGCAGGCTGTGGTCTACAGTATTATGAATGAATCACCAGAACCGTTGACAGCACTCAGAACCGGTGTGCCCATGAAGCTGGAAGAGATTGTCAACAAGCTCCTTGCTAAGGATCCTGACAGTCGGTATCAGCACATTGATGAACTGCCTGTTGATCTGAAAGCTGTTGATCTTTCCGGTACATCACGAGTTTCAAGAAAATCTATTTCAGATATCACCACACAGAAAATCGCCGTGAAACAGAAGAAAATAGACTGGAAGATAGGTGTGCCTGTGCTGATCATCACGTCAATTATATTTGCTATCGTGGGTTGGCTTTTAAGGTCTAAGCCCGAACCAAATAAACCAGTGAGTATGTTTATTTATCGACCTTTACCTGCTGATACATTGGGCTACCCTGCAATCTCACCTGATGGTACAAAGATTGTATATGATATGTATACTGATACAGTTGCTAAACTCTATTTAAAAAGAATTGATCAACTTGAGGCTACACCGATTGAAAATACAGAAGGAGGTGGTTATTATCAGTTCTTTTCACCCGATGGCAGAGAATTGTGTTTTTGGGACGGTAACAAACTGAAAAAAATATCCATAGAGGGTGGATCTGCTCAAACTTTATGTGATTGGAATTCACCATTGGGTGGAACCTGGGGAGATGATGGAACTATTATCTTAGCAGCAGATTCAGGTCTTATCCGTGTCTCTGCTTCAGGCGGAATCCCTCAAGTTATTTTATCACCAGATTCTGGAAAAAACAGAAATTATTATCGCTTTCCGGAGATGCTGCCGGGTAGCAAAGCTGTACTTTACACGAACTGGGAAAGTGTTACTGCTAATATACCGACTCCCTATAATGAGGCTAATATTGTAGTATATTTTCTGGAAACAGGTGAATCAAAGACGCTTATCATAAGTGGAACGCAACCTTTCTATTCACCTACAGGCCACATTTTATTTGGTCGTTCCGGCACATACTGGGCTGTTCCGTTCGATGCAAAGCGTCTTGAGATAACAGGAGATGAAGTTCCAATTTGTGAAGGTGTTCAAATATGGCCTAATGGTTATGCAGAGATCGGAGTTTCAAAAAATGGGACTCTTGTATATACCCCTGGTGTATGGGGAGTGTCAGAAGAACGAATGCTGGTTCTTGTAGATCGTCATGGAATTGAAACACCCTTGACAGACATTAAGACGATTTACGGATCTCCCTGCTTATCAAACGATGGCAAATTCATAGCATTTGATATAATGAGAGAGGGTGGTTGTCATATCTGGATTCATGATATTGAGCGTAACATACAGATTCCTTTCACATCTGGAAATGCAGAATATCATGTTCCAAGTTGGACTCCGGATGGTAAAAGGATAACATTCAGATCAAATATATCAGGTGTAGATAATGTTTACTGGGAAAGGACGGATGGCGTTGGGGAGGCAGAATCCCTCTTTCCAAGTGAAAATTCACAGCACACTGGTACATGGTCATATGATGGGACACTGTTTGCTTACTCTGAAATGCATCCGAATACAGGATATGACATATGGGTATACACGACTAGAGATAGCACTGCAAAGTCGTTTCTCAATACACGAAATAATGAGCGGGTCCCTGCAATTTCACCCGATGGAAATTGGATTGCTTATACTTCAGATAAGACAGGGCAGAATGAAATATATATCACTCCCTATCCAGGTCCGGGGCGTGAGGATCGTGTCTCAACTCGGGGTGGAGAACAAGCAGTATGGGTACCGAATGGACGAGAGTTGTTTTACCGTGAAGGGGATAAAATGATGGTTGTTTCTGTAGAAACCCAAACTTCATTGAAATTAGGAGTACCAGAATTACTCTTTGAGAAATCATATTATGGTAGTTATGGTGTTAGAACTCCCCAATACGATATACATCCTGACGGAAACCGCTTCTTGATGATAAAGGTTGAAGAACCAGAATCATTACCAAATCAAATCAATATCGTCTTAAACTGGTTTGAAATACTGAAGGAGAAAATGGTCGGTGCAGGGGAGTGATTTGAAGATGTAGAAATAATTTGATTGTAGGGGCAGGTTCTGAACCTGCCCCTACAAGGCATTCAAAAAAGAAAATTTGATAAATTGGGAACATAAATCATGATCGGCAAAACCATTTCACACTACAAAATCATTGAAAAACTCGGTGAGGGTGGCATGGGTGTCGTCTACAAAGCTGAAGACACCAAACTCAAACGAAACGTGGCTCTCAAATTTCTGCCGCCTGAAATGACACGCGATCCTCAAGCCAAGCAACGGTTTGTCAAGGAAGCGCAAACAGCCTCCTCTCTACAGCACCAGAATATTTCCACAATCCACGAAATCGATGAGACTGACGATGGACGGCTTTATATCTGCATGGATTACTACGACGGAGAGACACTCCGGGATAGAATTCAAAAAGAGACACTCGAATTTGAAAAAATCATCGATATGACCATTCAGATTGCAGAGGGTTTAAAGGAAGCCCACAGCAAGGGCATCATCCACCGCGACATCAAAAGCGCCAACATCATCATCACATCGCAGGGCCAGGCAAAAATCATGGATTTCGGATTGGCCAAACTGACCGGCCAGCCCGGTCCCACAAAAACCGGCCTGACGCCGGGAACCATCGCCTATATGTCCCCGGAACAAACAAAAGGCGAAACCGTCGACAGCCGGACAGACATCTGGTCTCTCGGTGTTGTCCTGTACGAGATGGTCACCAACCAGCTTCCGTTTAAGGGAGAATACGAGCAAGCCGTTATCTATTCCATTCTCAATGAAGATCCTGAACCGGTCTCTCAAATCAGAAAGGGTGTACCAGAAGAATTGGAAAGGATCATCAGGAAGTGTCTCGAAAAAAAGGCGGACAGCCGGTACCAGACGGCGGATGCCCTGTTGAAAGATCTCCGTGTTTTAAAAGATAATGAACCTATCTCAAAAATAGGCCACTATAAGCATGTGGCTCCCCCACTCCGAAAAATCACGAACAAAACAGTACGACAAATCATACTCCTTCTTATGGTGATACTTCTTATCATGTCTATATTCAACTATCATTCATTGAAAGAAAAGCTGGGATTCACAACCATTCCAAGAGAAAAGGGGATAGCCGTACTCCCGTTTATTAACATCGGCAATCTATCGATAAACCAAGTTTGGTGTGACGGCTTCCAGGAAGGGTTAACGAGCATCATCACTCAACTGGAAGAATTTCAGGATCAACTCTGGGTCGTACCATCGAGTGAAATACGCAGTCATAAAATCACAAGCGTACAAGAAGCAAAAAAAGTATTCAATGTGAACCTTGTCTACACAGGCAGTATAAGATTCGATATCAATAATATCTTCATGACCATCAATCTGGTAGATGCAAAATCTCTCCGTCAGTTAAAATCGATTATCATCGAGGATCAAGTGAGCAATCTTTCCATGATACTGGACAGTATTATCATGCAACTGGTAGACATGTTGAAAATCGTATTGCAGCCCAAACAACTTGCCTCCTTAAAAATCGGAGAAACCAAAAACAGCCTCGCCTTGGATTATTACATCCGTGGACGCGGTTACCTGCTGGATTACCAAGATGAAGATTCCCTCAATACTGCCATTACATTATTTGAACAAGCACTCCAAGAAGATGAGGACTATGCTCTGGCACATGCCGGACTGGGTAAAGCGTATTTGTTCAAATACAGGCTCACCAAGAATGTCCAAGATATAGATGAAGCTGTCCAATATTGCAACCGATCCCTCGATTTGAATGGACAATTGACTCCGGTACGCATCACACTGGGTTCAATTTATATTGAAAAGGGATACTATGCCGAAGCGGCTGAGATATTCTCAGAAGCCATTCAGTTGGATTCAACGGATGCCGAAGCATATCGGGAATTGGGTTATGCTTATGAGAAAATGGGCAGATCGGAAGATGCGGAAGCCAATTATAAAAAAGCGATTGAACTGAAACCCCTTTACTGGGGACATTACAGTTACCTTGGTGGTTTTTACTCTGATCATGCGCGTTATCAAGAAGCTATTGAGCAATTTCGCCAGGTCATCAGATTGGCACCTGAAAATACACGGGGTTACAACAATCTGGGCGGTATTTATATTTTTCTAGAACAGTGGGATAAAGCCCAGGAAATATTGGAGAAATCCATTGACATCAAACCCACAAACACAGCATACTATAATTTGGCTACAGCTCATTATTACCAATACCATTACGACGAGGCAATCGAGTTTTATGAGAGAATTCTGGCGGATGAACCCAACCAAGATTATCGTGTTTGGGGCGCTCTGGCAGAATCCTATTATTGGGCAGAAGGGAAACGGTATTTAGCCGCTGAAAAATATCGTCAAGCCATATCACTGGCGGAAGAACAGCTCACAGTCAATCCAAAAGATCCTGATATACTCTCAGATTTATCCGGTTATTATGCCAATCTGGGAAACCGGGAAAAATCAATGACTCTGCTGAATCGCGTCATCGCTCTGGAACCCGCAAGTCTGGAGGTTCAATTCCGGATAGCGGAGACCTACCAACAATTGGGATATGAAGAAGAAGCGCTGAACTGGCTGGCGGTTGTGCTCAACAAGGGGTATTCCCCTTTGAGGATTGAGCAGAATCCACACTTTAAGGATTTAAAATCGGATGCCCGTTTTGAAAAAATATTGGAGGATAGAAGCCAAAACATATTGATAGATAAACAATAAATAAACCTTATCATTATATCGAAAGAAGGTGATACGGTAACAATCCTATTGAAGACGAGGAGGAGAGTTTTACAAAACACATTGTGAGAAAAAAATACAGAGGAGTTTATTATGGAAAATGAAAATTATACCATCCAATTTGATCGAAGAGATCAAACCTTTGCTATGCCAGGCCATCTGAAAGCTCATGAGGGTGACCGTATTAAGTTCTTCGCACCTCAAAATACAGAAGTTAGAATTTATATACCCAATGGTACGAAATTATTTTCTAATGTTCCTGATAATATGAAAACTCCTGATTACGTTATGTTACAGATACCTTCTGGTGGAGAGATAGAATTAATCGTTGATAAACAAGATTGGGAAGAAGGGAAAGAGGAAAAAATATACCCTTATGCTGTATACTGTGCAAAAGAAAATCATTTTGCTGAGGGCGGCACTTCACCCGGAATCATTATTGAACGGAGGCAATGAAATACAAATAATCGCTTTGTCGATTTAGAGATATAAAGGGATATATAATACCGATCGATCAGGATATCCATCCTTGTTATTGTTGGGATGGATATCTCTGTTCATCAAACACCCAGTATGGATATCTCGTGTGATCGTACTCAGGAATTTTTTTCCTCTTGCATGAGGGTGTGACAAAAATATCGCTCTATAAAGATATACCTTTTTTTCTTCCTTTAAAATATAAGGAGATACATCAATGTCACAAGATTCTTATGAAACCATTCGGACACTTTTGGCAAGTGCAAATCCAGAGGAATTAAAACAAGGTCTGAAATTGGTAAAACAAGAAATCTCCCGTATCGGTTCAAAGAAGGCAAAGGAGCTTTTTGAAGTGGTATCAGCCATTTTCTATATAGATCCATTAGACCGTCCCGATCTGGTACCCATGCTGGATGAGGCGATCAGTCTTGTGGTTGGTTTTGGAGACTGGATCATTCCTGTTTTAATTAAAAAATTGGACGAAGGGGATATTAAAGCGGAATTGGCCATAGGTCATGCCTTAGGCCGCATTGGAGCTGATGCAATCGTGCCACTGATCAATGAATACCAAGCTTCCACTGACTCAACACTTCGTATATTCATTTTATATGCTATGGGAAAGATCAAATCACCGATGATTGTACAAGCTGCTCCTCTGGTTATTGAAGCAGCTCAATCTCAGGATATTGAACTGCGGGATACAGCGACACGTTCAATTGGAAAGCTTGTGGAATCCATTCCACCTTCAGATTTGCCAGATGAAATACGTATTCTTTTTATCGAGCGATTGCAAGTTAATCTGGCTGATCCAAATCCGGGAATCCGTTCTAAGGCTGTACGCAGTTTAGGAAAACTTGCCAAGTATGGCCATCTCAATGTGAAAGAAAAGAAAAAACTTAAAATGTTATGTGAGCTTATTTTGGGTATAGATGGAAGTTTTGATTGGGATCGGGCCTACATTGTCCGCAAAGAAGCCAAAGAAGCGCTCGGTTATATATAAATTGTGGTCTGCAATTTAATACTTAATCAGGACCTAAAATCATGATCAACAAAACCATATCACACTACAAAATCATTGAAAAACTGGATGAAGGCGGCATGGGTAATTGAAAAAGAAGAATAAATATAATCCAGAAAAACACAACAGACATTCCATTCGGTTGAAAGGGTATGATTATTCCAGTC
>JAFGDT010000105.1 GCA_016931965.1 bacterium
AAAAATACTTGGTAGAATATTATTGTTCAATAAGCAAGACCTAAAATTTTGCTAAAAAAACAAAGTTTTTCAGAGTAATAGAATAACAAACCATGAACAGGACACCATTCTGATTCATCAAACCATATGTTACGAAAAAGTCTAAAAAAAATCAATTTTTTTATGATCTTGTTCTGATTTCATGTAAAATAAAAAATCCGAGAACAATCCGTCCTCGGATATCATTTACATTCTGAAATGGATTTGATTCAGAATGGCAGATCGCTTTCTTCTTCCCCGGCATCCTCTATCTCCGGTTGCGGTTCTTCTGAACCGGCTTCACCACCCTTTCTCCCTAACATCTCCATATCAGTGGCAACAACCTCCGTAATCCACTTTTTTACACCATTGCTGTCATCATACGATCGTGTCTGGAGCTTGCCTTCAATATAAACGTAACTGCCCTTTTTAAGCCATTCTCCTATCACTTCTGCGAGTTTGCCCCACGCAACCACACGGTGCCAGTCTGTCTTGTCTTGTTTATTCCCGTCTTGATCTTTCCAGCTAAAATTCGTTGCAATATTAAAATTCGCATTGGCTCTGCCAGAAGGTGTGTATTTGAGCTGTGGATCGGCTCCCAATCTTCCTACCAAAATAACTTTGTTAACAGTTCCTCTTCCTCGAGACATGCTTACCTCCTTCATGAAATTTTGAAATACGGATTTGATTTCAAAAAATACGAAATAATTGACGCATTGTCAAGCATTTTTCCCGATCTATTTAAAATTGTTAATTTTTTTCTCAAACAATCTTCGATTTCTACAGTGTCTCCACTCTATTTCTTATTTATCATTCTCAAAGAAAAGGCTTTTACTGAGTATTCCCCCAGATCCTTTTGTCTAATTCGGTTATCAAGATATCTTTTGAAACCCTGTCTTGCTCCATTGTATCCCGATCCCGGATGGTCACCGTCTCATCTTTCAGGGTCTGAGAATCGATTGTAATACAGAAAGGCGTACCTGCTTCGTCCTGACGCCTGTATCGCCTTCCGACGGCTCCCGAATCGTCATAAAATACATTGAATTGATTCTTCAGCTGTTCGAAAATTTTTCGTGCCAGTTCATCCATGCCATCCCGATTGACGAGAGGGAAAACGGCTGCTTTGATCGGAGCAACTTTGGGATCGAGATGAAGCACGATGCGCGTTTCCTTTTCCAGGTTCTCTTCCTCATATGCATCGACGATACAGGTGAGCACGGTCCGATCCAATCCTGCAGAGGTTTCAATGATATAGGGAATGTACCGTTCGCGGCTGGTATCATCAAAATAACTGAGATCTTTCCCCGCATATTGTTGATGTCTGGAAAGATCATAATCCGTGCGGTTATGAATCCCTTCCAATTCCTTCCAGCCAAATGGGAACTCGTATTGAATATCGTAGGCGACCTTGGCGTAATGGGCCAATTCATCCTTTCCGTGCTGATGAAACCGGAGTTTTTCTTTGCGTATGCCCAAATTGACATACCAGGTTAAACGTTCCTCTCTCCATTGTTGAAAAACCGCATCATCATCTCCAGGTTTGACAAAATACTGCATTTCCATTTGTTCAAATTCCCGGGTCCGAAAGATAAAATTCCCCGGTGTGATCTCATTCCGAAACGCTTTGCCGATTTGAGCGATACCAAAAGGGATCTTTTTCCTGGACGAATCCATCACATTTTTATAGTTGACATAGATTCCCTGGGCTGTCTCCGGCCTGAGATAGATGGTGGATGCAGCTTCCTCGACCGGTCCCATATGGGTTCTGAACATCAGATTGAACTGCCGAGCTTCGGTTAGAGAATCTTTATTTCCACAATGGGGACATTGTTTTTTCTCCAATTTTTTTGGGTCGATCTCATCTTCACGAAACCGCTGCTTGCAGATGCGACAGTCAACCAATGGATCGGTGAAGCTTTCAACATGACCTGAGGCTTCCCACACCTTCGGGTGCATGAGGATGGCCGCATCAAGTCCGACAATATCTTCCCGTTGATGGACCATCGTTTCCCACCAGTATTGATTGACGTTGCGTTTGAGTTCGACGCCGAGCGGACCGTAATCATAACACGCATTGATGCCACCATAAATTTCACTCGATTGAAACAAGATCCCTCTTCGCTTGCAAAGAGACACAATTTTCTCCATTATGTTTGTCAAAAAACCTCCCTTATGAATATCTGAACTGGATGTGTATCAGGATGACCATTTTTCATCCATAAGATGATAACGGTAATTATTGTGTGATATATCCCTTTTCCATCAGCAACTCAGCCACAAGGACAGCCCCACCTGCTGCACCTCTCAACGTATTGTGAGAAAGGGCGACAAATTTCCAGCCCAAAACGGGATCTTCGCGGAGTCTGCCCACACCAATCCCCATACCCCTTCCCAGATCGCGATCGAGGGCTGTCTGCGGCCGGTCGTCTTCCTCGAAATAGGTCATAAAGGCTTCTGGTGAAGAGGGCAGATGGAGCGATTCGATCGGATTCTGAAACTGTTTAATGGTATCGATCAACTCTTCTTTTGCCGGATTTTTTCTCAACTCCACATTCACGGTTGCCATATGTCCGTCTGTCACGGGAACGCGGATACAGGTGGCTGAAATGATCGGTTTTTCAGCCAGGACCAGTTTGCTGTTTTTTATCTCTCCCCAAATTTTCATCGGTTCGTCTTCCGATTTTTTTTCTTCTCCGCCGATGAAGGGAATCACATTGTCTTCCATTTCCGGCCAGCTTTTGAATGTCTTCCCTGCTCCCGAAATGGCCTGATAGGTTGAAACAATGACTTTCTCAAGCCCGAATGATTTCAAAGCTTCAAGCACGGGAACATAAGACTGGATGGAACAATTCGGTTTCACAGCAATGCACCCTTTCCCCCAGTTTCTGTTTTTTCGTTGAATATCGATGAGTTCAACATGATGGGGATTGATTTCCGGTATAATCATCGGTACATCCTCTGTCCATCTGTGAGCCGAATTGGCGGAGACAACCGGGATATCCATTTCAGCATACCGATCTTCCACCTCTCTTACCTTGCTCTTGTCGAGACTCATAGCAGAAAAGGCAAAATCGATTTGATCTGCAATTTTTCCCATATCCGCTTCAACTTCATAAACCTTCAGATTGCCGATATTCTCCGGTATGGGTGTATTGAGGGACCAGCGGCCTTCAACGGCATCCCGGTATGATTGCCCTGCAGACCGGCTCGATGCAGCCACAACCGATAATTCAAACCAGGGGTGATCGGCCAACAGTGAAACAAACCGCTGACCGACCATGCCGGTTGCACCCAGTACACCGACAGGTATTTTCTTTTCTGAATTGTATTGATTCATGCAGATTCCTTTCAAATATTCAATCTATTCAAAACCGTAAAAGAGCTTACGACAGGTAACTCGATATGCGAATGATATCGGCAAAGACACCCGCTGCGGTGACTTCCGCTCCTGCTCCGGGACCTTTGATCACAAGCGGGCGTTCCTTGTAGCGCTCGGTCGTAAAAACAATCATATTATCACTGCCTGAGAGTGTATAAAACGGATGCGCTGAATCCACTTCCTGGAGCGATATCCATGCTTTTTCATTTTCAAGTGTGCCTATGTATCGCAATACCTTGCCATTCTTTTTCGCTCTTTCCCTTTTTTGTTCAAAATCCTTGTCCGCTTTCTGTAACTGAATGAAAAATTTCTCCACAGTTTCAGCTTTCTGGCAATAGTCGGGAAGAATATTTTCAATCTGGATGTCTTCAATCTCCATAGGGATACCGATTTCCCTGGCTAAAATCAGCAGCTTTCTGGCCACATCGAGCCCTTTTAAATCCTCCCTCGGATCGGGTTCTGAAAGGCCTTTTTCCATGGCATCTTTGACCACATCGCTGAACCTTCTGTCTGCTACAAAGGAGTTAAAAATATAACTTACTGTTCCGGAGAGAACGGCCTCCACTTTCAGAATTTTATCTCCGCTGGACAGCAGATCATTCAATGTGCTGATAACTGGCAGTCCGGCTCCGACATTGGTCTCATACAGAAATTTCACACCATATTTGAGTGCTGCATTTTTCAGGTTCTGATACTGTTGAAAAGGACCCGAATTGGCAATCTTATTGGGTGTCACAACAGAAATATTGGCTTTTAAAATGCCTTCATAGTATGAGACGATGTCCCGGCTGCCCGTGCAATCCACAAAAACGGTATTGGGAAGATTCAATCCTTTCATCTTCTGAATGAAATGATCAAGATCAATCGGACTGCCCGATCGCTCCATTTGCGATTCCCATCTCTCCAGTTCGATACCCGTTTCATCAAAAACCATTCGCTCTACATTCCCGATACCGACAATCTTGAGATCCAATGCCCTTTCTTTCAGAAGAAACCGTTTTTGATTTTTGATCTGTTCCAGCAGAGTCCCTCCAATCAATCCTGTGCCCATGATAAAAAGATTCAGAGACTTCGTGCCCGACAGAAAGAAGGCTTCATGAAGGGCATTAAGCGCTTTGGACTCATCCTTCTTGTTGATCACCGCAGAGATGTTCAATTCGGAAGATCCCTGGGCAATCGCCACCACATTGATGCCGTTTTTGCCCAATGCCTGAAAGGTCTTTCCCGCAATGCCGACGGAATACTTCATCTTTTCGCCAACAACAGCCACAATGGAAAGATCCCTTTCCACAATAACTTTATCGAACAGACGTGTCTGTATTTCGAGTGAAAACTCTTTTTCGATAGCTTTAATGGCATCGTCCACCGCTTTCGGATCAATGGCAAAACAGATCGAATGTTCTGAAGAAGCCTGAGAAATTAAAATCACATTGACTTTTCTTTTGGCAAGCGCTCCAAACAAGCGACTTGAAATGCCCACCACGCCGATTAAACCGCTGCCCTGCACGCGCAGCAGGGCAATGTCATCGATGGATGAAATACCTTTCACCAAGTAAGTTGAATCCGACAGACTGCTGATCAGCGTTCCCTGAAAACCAGGATTAAATGTGTTCTTAATTTTAATCGGAATCTTATGATCTCTGGCCGGTTGCATCGTCGGCGGATAGATGACTTTGGCCCCAAAATGGGACATCTCCATCGCTTCGTCGAATGTGATGCTTTGAAGCGAAAACGCCTTTTTCACTTTTCTCGGATCGGCCGTCATAACGCCGTCCACATCGGTCCAGATTTCGATTTCAGAAACACCCAGAGCCGCGCCAAACAGCGAGGCCGTATAATCCGATCCTCCCCGTCCCAATGTGGTTGTTTCTTTTTTCAGCGTAGAGCCGATAAAACCCGTAATCACCTGAAGCGGTTTGTGCGATTGAAAATGGGTCCTGATATTCTGGTAGGTTTGATCCAGATCAACCCGGGCGGATCCGAAATGATCGTCCGTGATGACCAGCTGACGCGCATCACAGGGCTCGGCATCAATACCATTGATTTTCAACCCCTCACTGATGATGAAAGTCGATAAGACTTCCCCAAAACTCTGTAAGGAATCCAGGGTTTTTGGGGAAATTTCCTTCACGAGAAAAACACCCTGTAGTTTGTTTTTGATCTCTTCAAACCACTTTTTCACCCGATCGATCACCCCAGTCTGATCCTTTGTCTGAATGAGGGCTTTGACCGTATCGATGTGGCGTTGTTCCAGATCGCCCAATAATTGTATATAACTGTCTTGACCATCTGAAGCCAATGAACTGATTTGAATCAACTGATCCGTCACACCGCCGAAAGCGGAACAGACGACAGCCGGTTCCTGTTTTTGTTTGATGCAGTCTCCAATAATGCCGATGACTTTCAGGATATTCTCTGGAGAGCCTACGGATGTGCCGCCGAATTTTAAAATTTTCATTTTTTCACACCAACCGGTTAAACCAATCCCATATTTATTCGATTATTTATTGCGACCTCAAATATACAAAATAAATATGGTTATGTAAAGCATTCTGTAACCTTTTAAGTAATTTCAGTTACTGGCCATCAATCATGTCACTGCAAGTTCCTCAAAGCGGAACATGACAGTCTCCTTCAGGCTTTTTTCTGAACTTTGCTCTTCTTCTCTATTTATGAAACATACTAAAAAGGCCGCTCGGAAACGACCTGAGCGGCCTGAAGATAAATGCTATATCAACTTTGTTCGAATTCGGATCTCCTTAATGCATCACGGTCATTTTCCGCATCTCTCGGTAACTGCCTGCCTTCATCTGGAGAAAATAAATCCCGCTTGAAATCCGCTTGCCCAGATCGTCGATCCCATTCCAATTCACCGTGTATTCTCCTGCAGGCTGACTGGTATACTCCCATGTCTTGATCTTTTGACCTAAGATACTGTAAACCTCAATGGATACATCGGACATCTCAGGAAGCTGGTATCGAAATGTGGTTTCCGGATTGAAGGGATTGGGATAATTTTGTGATAAACCAAACTCAACAGGGACTGAAATATTGACTGCAATACTGACAGGCCCATAGAAAGTACTATTCCCATCTGTCGATATTTCTTCGATTTTATACCAGTATACAATCCCTCCCAGTACATTCTGATCATTGTATTTATATTCTGTTGCATCCGATTTATTCCCACTACCAGGGATCAAAGCCGTTGTAATTCTGACATACTGACCCTCTTCCTCTTCACTCCTCCATATATAAAATCCCGCACAGTCCGTTTCGCTCTCTGTCTTCCAGATAAGCGTGATACCCTCATCCTGACTCGAAGTGGCCGTAATGCTGTTCATCTGAACTGGGAGTGAAGCACTTTCACCGATTATGTCTTGCTCTTCACTTGCATCCAATGTGATTGCAAATGTTCTGCTTTGTCCATTGTATGTGCCATAATTGTCTGTCACGGTTGTATATAATATATCCCCCGCTGCAGGTGGATACTTAGTTTCAGCACCAGACCACCAAAATGATTCGCACTCAATCCAGTAATTCGGATCACTACCAATAGTATAATAAACATTACTGCCAGAACCAGACCATGTTGTTTCAACATCTGAATCACCATACGTTTGACTGTGAAGATATGTGCTGTGTGTGATTCCTATTTGACCTCCTTCACCAACTGGGTTTGTTATGCCGTCCGCATTTCTGAGCCAGAATCGCACTTCTTTCTTAGCAAATACGGAACTGGTAAAAAAGAAAAAACTAAATATCAACAAGACCGGTATCCATTTTTTCATTTTGTGTTCTCCTTATCATTAAAGTTGCATTCCGTTGGTTCTTGTTTTTGATAATGGAAAACGTTGTACATCATTTCAAATATAATCAATGTTCAACCTTTTTCAAAGAAATTTTTCAATTAAAAAAGTAAACCTTTCAATTTTTTTTCTCAGGGCCAGTCCAGACTGCCCGCCGGAATATTCACACGATAGACTACACCGGATTGAACAGTATACAATGAAGCATCTCCCACATTCTCCCATTGACCATTATCGTATTTG
>JAFGDT010000106.1 GCA_016931965.1 bacterium
CCCAATCCTTTTAATCCGGTTACAACCATCCCATATCAAGTCTCTGCCCAGGATGCGAGGAAAAATATATCTCTTCAAATTTTTGATGTGATGGGACGGGAAGTGATTACACTGGTAAGTAAAGCGCATTTGCCCGGATATTACTCTGTGGAATGGAATGGTTGCGACGGTAAAGGGAAGGAAACACCCAGTGGTCTCTATTTTTATCAGTTAAAAACCGATGAAGAAGTAATCAAAACGAAAAGGATGTTGAAAATAAAATGAGTATTTGAATTTATAATGCAATTTCGTTTCAATCCATTATTGTCAAGTATGATTGTTGTTGAGATCAAGGGGAAGGAATTTGTCGTGAAGATAAAGCAAGGGTTCACTCTAATCTATTTTCTTTTGATATTCTGTCTGATAGTTCATAAAGGTATGGCTCAGATTAATTTACTCACGAATTCAGGCATGGAAAACTGGTCAGGTGGGGTGCCTGTTGGCTGGGATAAAACAGGTTCGTCTTACATTCATGAAGAGAATTCCGAGAAGCATGGAGGCACTGTAAGTGCATGTTTTGAGGTGCCCAGCACAACAACAGTGGTTGAATTAAATCAGGATGTTTTGATAACTGGAGGTAACTATTTCAGCTTCCAATGCTGGATATTCGACAATACATCCAATGGAGAAATAGGTTTATTGATCAATTGGAGAAATGATGGAGGCAGCATCGGTACGGAGACCTCTTCAAGGTCATTCGATGGTGGGAGTTGGCAGCAGTTATCTATTTTGAATATTCAGGCACCATTAACCGCTACAATAGCCAGAGTCAGAATTCGGGGATATAAACAGGGTGGTGCTGGTGGGGGATATGTCTATATTGATGATGCGCTTTTTTTTGATGATGTATCATTACCGGTTATGATGGGGGCTGTATCGGCGGAAACAATAGGTGAAGCTGTTGTCATTCGATGGAGTACCGAGAGTGAAGTTGATCTCAGGGGGTTCTATGTTTTGCGGGCAGAAGGAGAAGATGGAGTATATAACAGAGTGAATACTGCATTAATCACGGCTCGGGGTAATCATTCGAGCCAGAGTCAATATGAATATTATGATCAGAGTGTTCTGCCGGGTCATGGGTATTGGTATCAAATTGAAATGATCTATGCTGATGGTCATAGAGAATTGTCAGAACCAATTTGTTCAAATACCTTTACGGGAAATATTGACATTGAAAAGAGTGCTTTATTTTCTAATTATCCCAATCCCTTTAATCCTGAAACAACCATTCGATATCGTGTATCGCAAAAGGATGGTTATGAGCATGCTGCTCTTAAAATATACAATATAACAGGTCAGGAGGTCTTAACCCTGATCGATCGTCCTCATAATCCTGGTGAATATGCTGTTAACTGGAACGGGTGCGATGCAGAGTTTGTACCTGTCCCCAGCGGTATTTATATATATCGTTTGCTGTCGGGGGGCAGGTATATAGATATGAAAAGAATGATTAAGATGAAATAAGAATACTGAAACAATAAATTTGGAATATGATTTGATCAAATGTCGAACGGTTTATTTGATCAGACGAAATTGGTTATCCCAAGTGTGGTCTGTTTTTTGATTTTGTTTATTTTATCGATGTTTTCCTCGTCCCACTTTTTCACAGAGATGTTCAACAGGACATCGGCTGCACCAGGGGCTTAGGGGTTTGCAGAGTGTCTGGCCAAAAGCGACAAGAATATCGTTATAGGGGATCCACCACTTTTGAGGCAGCTTTTCACGGAGTACCATTTCAGTCTCTTTCGGCGTTTTGGTCTGCACATATCCCAATCGATTGGAAATACGGTGGACGTGTGTATCGACACAAATTCCCGGTTTTCCGAAACCCAGAGTGATGACAAGGTTGGCGGTTTTGCGTCCGATACCGGGCAATTTTAAGAGTTCGTGCAGGTCGTCAGGAACATTTCCATTATATTGATCGATCAGCATTTTGGAAACAGTTAGAATTGTTCCGGTTTTCCGTTTATAAAATCCTACTGGATAAATGAGATGTCTGATCTCCGAAGCTTTCAGCTTCAGCATTTGTCGCGGTGTATGTGCCTTTGCAAAAAGCCGCCCGGAGGCTTGAGTGGTGACTTCATCTTTTGTTCTTAAACTTAACAGTGTGGAAATAAGAATTTGGTAGGGATCTTTGGATCTTTCAGCAACAAGGGTTACGATGGGTGCGTTCCAGTGAAGGTACGCTTTCTCAAGAATGTGCAGAACCTGAACAATGGTTTTTGTATTCATGCCTTCATCATTTTCTCTTCATTTTACTGTGACATGCAAATCAATCGTCAAAAAATATTTTTCAACTTTTCCAACTCTCTCCGCTCTTTCTTTGTCGGTCTTCCCTTCCATTTTGGACGCTGTTTCTTCTGATTTTTCCTGTAAAGCGAGAAGAGTTCTTCCTCTTCGTCGGACAGCATTTGTTTTGTTTCTTCCTGATAGAGGGCTCTGGCTTCTTTTGGGGGAAGTCCGCGTTCAGCCAATCCGAGTACTTCAATATCCCGGTATCGGCCTCGGTGGTGTAAGGTCAGTCGATCTCCGATATGGAGTAACTTATGGCTTTTCGCTTTTTCCCCATTTACTTTAATCTTTCCCCCTTCGCAGGCTTTTGCAGCTTGTGTGCGTGTTTTATAGAAACGGGCTGCGGATAGCCAGCGGTCTATGCGTACATTCTCTAATTGGGTTTGCATGATGATTATTTTTTTTATACAAACATTGTCCACTGTACAATAAAATTTAAATATGATTTATTTAAAATAAAAAGACTTTTTTTCATACTCATCATATCATTATTGAAACTATTTGTTTTATCCATCAGTTCAAAGGATTGGAAGAAAAAAGGAGGTCACATGAAATCTATTATTTTTATATTCATGTTATTCTTTTTAACAGTTATCATTATGGGGCAGGAAGATATGCAATACAATAAACTCACTCCAGAGGAAGAACGGGTCATTATTTACAAAGGGACCGAAGCACCTTTTACAGGAGAATATTATCAATTCGACGAAGAAGGTACCTATGTTTGTAAAAGGTGTGGCGCACCTTTATATTTATCAGATGATAAATTCGAGTCGGAATGCGGATGGCCGAGTTTTGATAACGAGAGTCCAGGTGCTGTAAAACGGGTACTGGATGCGGATGGCATTCGCACAGAAATCATTTGTGCCAATTGCGGAGCCCATTTAGGGCACGTTTTTTTGGGTGAAGGATTCACGGCTAAAAATGTGAGACATTGTGTAAATTCGATATCCATGAA
>JAFGDT010000107.1 GCA_016931965.1 bacterium
AACAGGCTGATATTATAGAGATTATGAATAGTTGAAAACCAATCTGGGGGTCATGAGGTCCAGAGTTCAAATCTCTGCGCCCCGACAAAGGGGCTATGGCTATTACATTTCGGTGTAAGTCATATGCCCTTATTTTATGAACTGATTCCCACAAATTTAGTCAAATTTAGTCAGATTGGGTCATTTTTTTGGCTGAATTTCGTCATAGTTGATTGGTTCTAATATTTTATTGTTTTTCATATTTTTCATCTAGCGGTATTTTTTGATTCTGTTTTTAACTTATTGGCAGAAGCTCAATAAAATATGCCTCTTGAAATGGGAAATCCAGGACGATCTTTATAATATAAATTTCATGCACAGAAACAAAGTGATCACCCATAATATTAGTTGTTATTGATTCTCTGTAACCTTAAAATAATCTATTCGTAATTATGAATAGGTGGTAACCATTCATTGAAATCAACGGGATTTTTTATGGGGTTGAAGTTTAAACGCATTTTAATCCGAATGGCATTCATATGCCTGATCATTTCTAATACTTTGACGGCACAAAATAATCTTCAGAGCATAGTTCGTGCAGTGCAGAAAACCAGCCAGCAATCTTACGATGCCATTCACACTGTTTCCTTTAAGGGCTATTCCAAGACATATGCGTATTTCGGGTATTCGCCGCTGGAAGTGGATCTCATTCCCTTTGTGGAGGAATACTATTTCGATGGATTCTGGATGAAACCCGACTCACTCCGAATGATTGTCAGGGCTTTGCGGTCCATTGAATACGATGCGGATAGTGTGCGAAATACCATCACGGATGGCATGCCGCTTCCCAATCCGTTTCATTTTATATACGATCCGTCTGCACTGGGTATAGACTCTGACAGAAATGATCATGAAGACGAAGGAAATGATGATGAGATTAAGGTTGGGGATACAGAAAAGGGCTTCGCGTCGGAAATTGAACAGGAAAAGGATGGTGATGAAGCGGACTTCGTTATGTGGCCGTTGTATCCTTTTGCCGAGGGAGCAGACTCTTTATACGATTACCGTCTGGAGAGTGAAATAGGATTCGGGGAGAACCGCATTCTGATTGTGCACGTCAATCCGAAAGATCCCGACATGCCCGCCGTGATCGGTTCGTTCATGATCGATGCCTATCGATATGAGGTCGTGGGATCGGATATCGTGTTTAACGAGGCCGCCGATATTTTCGTACAGGCAAGAAAACGAGAAGGCTGGACCTTTAAACTGATGGTCACGGGTACGAACCAGCATCGCGTCGAAACGGAAAAAGCGCTGTTGTACGGTTCGTACTGGCTCCCCTTGACCATGGAAGAAGACTTCGACATTGCACTGTGGGGAATGAACGTGATCGTTCACAGGTCTATTCAATTTGATTCCTACATCGTGAATCCCGAGCAGCCAGACTTGGCGCTTCTTTCCGAAACGAATATTGTGTATAACCGCGATCCCGGACTGGAAAGAGAAATTTTCGGTGATTCCCCGTATCCCAATCGTCTGACGCAGGAAGAAGAAAAACGGCTTGTAGCGCGTTTTAAGAATCAGTTGATCTCATCGGATCTTTTTATGGAGTTTCTCGAGTCAGAGAATCTGGCCGAGGAAGCTGCCAAGATGAGTATGAAACGGCAGTTCGGCCGGCATCTTCGATTTGTTCAGGGGTTGGGGGATTACTTTGTCTATAATCGGGTAGAAAGCCTGCGGCTGCAATACACATTCCGGACTGCCCATTGGCCATGGAAACAGGCGTCCCTATCCCTGACCGGAGGTTACGGGATTGGAGACAAACGGTGGAAGGGTGAAGCTGCAGCCATGACCTACCTTTCCGAGAAACAGCGCTTCTTTCTGGAAGGGGCTGCTTTTAAAACAGTGGGCTTCCAGGAAGATCGTCTTTTAATTACCACAGGAAACAACACATTTACCACCCTCCTGTATAAGGGTGACTATCGGGACTATTATTATCAAACGGGTTTCAGTTTGGGAATGGGATGCCGGCTCACCGATCAACTGGTCGCGAAGATCGGCTTTGTCTCCCAGAAGGAAGAAAACGCCAGCATTAAAACCCAATTCAGCATTTTCAGAAACGGGAAACCGTTCCGCTCGAATCCCGAAATTATCGAGGGCACCTTGCGTAGTATAAAGGCTTCGGTGCTTTACCGTACGACATTTATCGACGCTGATTTCTATTTTGAATATTCCAATCCGGATATTTTGGGAAGCGATTTCTTCTTCCGCTTGGTTAAAGGAAATTTAAGACACCATTGGAGGCTCACCTATTACAGTGATCTCCGCTTTCATGTCGCCGGTGCTTTCTCCTGGGGCACACTTCCACCACAGCAGTGGTTTGATTTCGGCGGGCGGATGTTTCTTAACTATCACGGCAATCTGCGGGGTGTGGATTACAAGGCATTTACGGGTGATCGTGGGGCGTATGCGACGCTGGAGTATGGTGTAAAGGGAAGCGTCTTTAAAAATCTCGTAAAGGGATTTGATTGGATACAGGCGTTTAAACTGACCTTGTGGGCAGGGGCAGGCTGGAGTGATCTGTCGGATTCCGGCAGAGGTTTTGTCCATGGATTGGACACGCCAATGTTGACCGCAGAAAGCGGCTATCGAGAAATAGGCATCGGAATCGGCGATGTGTTGAATGTTTTTCGTGTGGATTTTATCTGGAACAATATCTCAGAAAAGGAGGTGCTTATCCGGTTCAACATGTTACAATAGCCAAAGACATTTCTTAAGAAAATTGAACCTGCATGTTGTATTTCAGATCGTGAATTGGAGCCCTCGGCTTTTGAGTGATTTTTTATTGAATCCGGACCCGATTCCCAAAAGTCCTTCCAGTATATGAACTCTCTTTTTAAGTGCTTCTAGGAATTCGAATATTTTTGGAAGATGTTGTTTTTCAGATCAAACAACCATCATTTTTGACTGTCGGTGAAAAAAATCTGAGTTTACGTGAATAGGTTTGATTATAGTCTGCCGGATCTCAAAATAGCAATGACAAGCCATAAACCGAGAACAGCTGCGATTACATAACCGATGAGGCCAAATGCGGAAAGTCCAAAAATAAGAGGTCCCTGGTTGAACTGAATGATGAGGGATGAGGCAATAATCAGCGCTGCAATAATCAAACTGAATGATAATCGATTTGTAGATTTATCCATTTCACGGATAAAGCGGTCCAGACCGAGATGGTGAAGGTTGATCCCGAATTCCCCTTTTCGAATTTTCAACAGAATCTGTTTCAGATTATCGGGTACGACATGAATCAGATCGGTATAGTCTTCGACCAGATGGGCCAGGTCCTGAGCAAGACGCCTGGGATCGAGTCTACTGATCATGAGTTTCTGAACATAGGGTCTGGTCATGGTGGCCAGATCAAATTCGGGATCCAGATTTCTTCCGATACCTTCCATAACGATCAGTGCTTTGCTCATCAGATACAGGTCTCGCGGAAGACGAATATTGTATTTTGACGACAATTCGGATACATCATTGGTAATCTGTTCAAATTGAATCTGTGATAACGGGACCTGGTAATACCGATCAATAAATTCCGATAAGTCCTGTTTTAGCATTCTTGTATCGACTTCATTCCGGATCATTCTTAAATTGTCCATAACGCGGATAATTCGGTCCATGTTTTTCCCGATCAATCCCTGAAGAAGGTCACCGATCTCTTCCATCGTTTCTCGGTCAAGTCTTCCCATCAAACCGTAATCGATGGGAGCAATGACATTGTTATCCAGGACCAATATGTTTCCTGAATGGGGATCTCCATGGAAGAAACCGTGTTCAAAAATCTGTTTTAAAACGGCATTGCCTCCATTTCGGGCAATCATTTTTCGATCCAGTCCTGCCTGATCCAGCTCTTCGATATTGTGAATGGATATACCATCAATGTATTCCATAGTCAGGATCTTGTCGGTGGATAAATCCCAGTATACTTTGGGTATGTATACAGTTTCATCATTGGAAAAATTCCTGCGGAAACGATCCATATTTTTCCCTTCTTGAAAAAAGTCAAGTTCCCGGTTAATCCACCTGTTGAATTCATCAACCAGTCCAACGGGATCATACATCTCACTTTCTGGAATTCTTCGGGCAATGAGATGCGCCAGATCGGATAGGAGCTGCATATCATTTTGAATGACCAAGTCAATTTTCGGACGTTGAACCTTGACAATAACCTGTTCTCCAGATTTTGTGACTGCACGATGGACCTGAGCAATCGATGCTGCCGCATAATATTTTTTATCAAATTGTTTAAAAAGCTGATCAATGGATTTACCTAACTCATTTTCGATTATTTCTTTCACTTTTTCTTCAGGAAAAGGGGCAACTTCATCCTGCAGTTTACGAAATTCTTCGGTGTATTTATTAGGCAATAGATCAACACGGGTGCTCAGCATCTGACCTAATTTGATGAATGTCGGACCGAGCTCTTCTAAAGCGAGCCGAATCCGCTCCTGAGTCGTTTTGTTAGGGAATTTTTGGCCCTTTTTTCTGAGCAGAATTCTTTTGCCTTCCATGAGGTAGGTGTCGATTCGGAGCCGATCAATGAAATCTTCGAATCCATATTTTAAGAGAATCTGCAAGATCTCTCGATAGCGTTTGACATTGCGTACCGTCTTTTTAATCTGTATGATTTTCATATGATTTTGTAAATGCTATTATCTTGCTCGATTTTGAGATCATTATTTCAAATAAATAGGAGAGGAAGATTTAAATAGGTTAAAAACCGGTTCTCGATTAATATTGAAAAAATGAATTGCTCTTTCTTAATCTCGTTTCTGCTGTTGTTTGATGATTTTATCCAGTTTTTTATTAATCGTTTCCAGATCTTTTTTAGTAGCAATATTGAGTTTTGTTAATGCGTTTTCGATACCTGTCTCGATTTTGTGACTGAGTATCTTCTTTTCTTCTTCTGCTTTTGCGATCAAATCCTTTATGGCCTTGCTACTTTCCTCCCGTTTGATTTTACCTTTATCCACAAGTTCGTTAATCACTTGTTCAGCTTTTTCTTTGGTAATGGTAAGAATCCCGAGGCCTATGTAAAGACTTTTTTCAATTATGTCACTCATGGTACCCTCCCCATGTATAACTCTAATGGTTTCATTTATAAGCTAAAGAAACCTGTTCTATTTGTCAAGAGATTTTATACAGAACGTAACAGGTTATCCTATTCACCCGTTCTTTGATTGGGATTCATGAGGTCGAGAGTTCAAATCTCTGTGTCCCGACAAGGTTAAGAGTCTGAAAAATAGATCGGCCATGATATGTGTCTTGGCCATATTTTTTTAGGACGGATGTTCCCTCCATCAGACGAGGAAAATGTGAAAAGTGGCGAGAATAATGATCATATCAGAAGGATAATCGGATCCCATAAACTACTCCGGTGGAATGGAAAAAATAAATTCCCCTTCACCATACCATTTGCCATATTGAGGCGTCTGCTCGATGTCCTGGTAGATGGGATCCCCTCTCACGATGTCTTTTACGTTTGCATATACACGCTGCCTGACGAAAAAGTTCAATTCCTCGGCCGTGATATAACCGTCATGGTTGGCATCGGCTTCTCCGCCCATGCCCTGAATGAATACAGACGCGAATACACTGTTGCTCTTCGGACCCATGTCCAGAACGGGCTGATCATGCCCCCCCGCGGTAAGTACCTGCCGCACAGCTTTTTCTGAAAGGCTTCTCAGAAAGCGATAATCGGTATCTGGCGAGGGAGCCAGATTCAGGTTTTCCGACCGCAGCAACAAACCACCGTAGCAGCAGTCCATTACGTAATAGATATGTTTGGCCTGAATGGTCTGGGATATTTCCCTGATCTGACTCATCGGGATGTTGTACAGGTAGTATTCATCTTCATTGAATGTGCCGTTTACGGGTAAAATGAATCCCAGCGGTTCACCCCTGATGCCTTCGTATGTACAGCCATGCCCTGCAAAGAAGATAAAAACGCCGTCATTTTCCCCGGCTTGTCCGAGTTCCTTGCTGATGGCTTTGATGATATTATCCTTTGTGGCCTGGTTGTTATAGAGCGTCATTACATGATCAAACTGAAAGTTGTTTATCAACAGGTTTTCAATGGTTCTGGCATCATTCACGGCATAACGCAAATCCTCCACATCGTCGGTCTGATACGCATCGATACCGATCACAACAGCCCAAAGGTTATCGTAAAATGACTCTGTTATGGGATTGAAAAGAATCGATCTTTTCTGCGAATCAGAACCGCGCTGGTTGTATCCAATCACTTCGATTTCATTCATCCCCTCCACGAGATCAAATTCCACAGCCACATCCAGCCTGTTTCCTGCTATGGAAATAGGCTGGATCCCGCGTAATTGAATGTGGTTGCCGTTCAATTTGATGCTCAGATCTTTCAGTTCAAGAATATTTTCTGTTTCTATTTCCAACTGCATAGATCCGGTTTTGGTTGCTTTTTCCAATTGCGTTAAAATATTCACTCTGGGTGGGGAAGCTATGGCTGCAAATTCTGCTGAAGGTATAACCGTAATCTCAATCTCCTTTGAGGACTGTTTATTATCATTTTTTGCTATTATCTTAATTTTATTTTCCCCTTCTTTCAATGGAAAGACGGGATAGTCTATAATAATCGACTTGGTATCCGTAGAATAACTTTGGGTAGTAAGAACATCGTCATTCAATTGTATCATGGTTTGTTTTAATCCCGATTCATCAAGTACCAGTGCCTGCAGATGAAAATAATTGGTATCCAATCGGCTTTTTTGGGGTGATATCAGATCGATTTCCGGTGCGGTGGGGTATCCCCAGTGCTCGCCAAAGTTGTAACATACTGTGAACTGATTTGTGCCGCTGGTTATTTCATGCAGTTCATTCAGTGGATAGGTAAATTGATACTGGAATTGAAACTGTTTGTAAGAAAAGGCGGCACCGAGCGAGAAACAATTGTCTATATATTCCAAGAAAATATTGGCAGAATTATCCAGCCAGAGTTGTCTCAGACCAAAGACGAGGCAGGTCTCATGGCGCTGTTTGAAACGGCGGTGCAGGATATTGATTTCGGGAATGAAATTAAAGATTTGGTAACTCAGGCCGGCTCTTATGATCATGGGTTTAAATGCCCGGTTACCCTCAATAGATATATCTGGCCGATTCACATCATCCACACTCAAACCGAAATGCAGGTCACGAAGGGGGATATAAAGTATGCCGAATCCGGCTCCGAACGCAGTAACAGATGTGCCCTTTGCCAGCAGCGGATCATCCGGATCCTGCAGTCTGAATTCATCTCGATTATAAGCTTGATGATGCAAGTTGATATTGATTCCAACGCTGAGGCGCCGATCGATGAATGAATGACCATAGAGGAGCGTGAATGTATTCTGTTTAAAAAGGTGGGAGGTAAAATGACTGGTACGGATACCCAATGCACCATTGGACCTGATCGGTTCGATGTGGCCTAAATAGTAATTGTGGAAATTGTTATCCGATACACCAGTGAAAAGGAACTGGCTGGAAAAGAGGGTCAATCGATGTTCTCGAAACGATATGCCTGCCGGATTGGAGAAGAGAATCTGCGGCTCGTAGAAATTGCTGCAATTCTGCCACATGGGTTCCTGTGCATACGCCGAGAGAATCAGGAACTGTAACAGAATGTGTAAAGCCAATACTTTATTTTGTTTTGCCATTCGCAACGGGATTACTCTAACGGATAAGTGTGATTGTACCATTTGATGCTTGATTATCCTTTGGTGTAAAAATATAGATATAGACACCGGGTTCTGCATCGTTGCCATCGCTGTCTTGGCCATTCCATTGATACCCGTTCCCGGTATAACCATCCAATTCACAAATTTTTTCTCCTCTCAGATTGAATATCTGGACAACAGGTTTCTGGATGCCATTCTCTGAAAAGATGAATTCGACATAATCATTGAATCCATCGCCATTGGGTGTAAAGGGGTTGGGGAAAACGGATACGGGCAGTTCGTCCTGAGTTGGATCGATACCGCTACCCGTCAGAATCACTTCAAGAACCGGTCCATCTTGATCGTATGAAAAGATCCTTAATGTGTCCACATAGGATCCTGCTTCTTTCGGATAGAAGGTAATGGTCATGTCCCGGCTTGTGTTTTCATGGATAAAATCGGTTTTACCATCAATGAAAAAAGCCGAATTCCTGTTTCGTATATCAAGAATAATCGGTGTATCGGATCCGGTGTTGTAGAGAGTGAATGTATCATTTCGGGAAGTTTTTATTGGGACTTCTTCAAAATCAAAATATGTGTCTGAAACAGTCATTTTCTGCATGGGATCCGCATCTGCATGGTTCTGCCGGATGATGAGAAGACTTTTTTCATCAGAGTTCGGCATTTCTCCACTGATCTGGGCTGAAGTCGATTCAGTAAGAATGGTGGATATGAAAAACAGAATGGTCAATATTCGTTTCACTGTCAATCTCTTGATTTTTTGTTCTTCATGTTGGTAATTCGATTGATTTGATTCTGAGCGTTTTCTTCAAAAGATCCCTTCATCTCCGCAAGGGCATTGAATGTTTGCAAGGCTTTATCTTCATTGTTTTTTTGTAGATATGCATTTCCCAGATGCCAGTAAATTTTTTCCAGTAGTACATTATCCTTCATTTGATTACTGAATTGCTCAGCGATTTCCAGGTGTTTCAATGCACTGTCCAGTTGATTTGTTAAATGCAGAGTCACACCCAGATAAAAATGCGCGTAGGGATTTTCGGGCTCATACACCAGGAAAGCTTGGAACTGGGGGATAGCATTTTTATAATCATCTCTTTCATAAAATTCCAGAGCAGATTTGAAGATCTCTTCAGCGGCTGACAAGGTTTCTGGCCCCATAAACCGGATGGGTTCATACTGGGATTTTTCGACTATAGCCAGGTCGGCATACTGTTTTGGAGTCGGGAAAAATATAAACAGCAACACACAAGCGGTTACCATTACAGGAACAACAATTTTAACAATAGGGCGCTTCCACCCAAGTAAGATCCATGAGACCAGTTGTATCGTCATTTTATGGATAGGCCTGAACAGTTTCTTTATTGTGCTGCTCATCCTTGCCGTGAATGTCTTACGGGATTTAAGTGTATCCAGGAAATATTCCGGCTTGTTGTTGAGAAGCTCCAATGTGGGGCTTATCCGATAGAGTTCTTTCAAACATTCTTCACATTCCAATAGATGGGCTTCAACTTTCATTTTCTGATCTTCCGATAAAAATCCAAACTGGTACAGGTTGATCAATTTTTCCATATCAGGATTCGTACAACTCATATGAGTCCTCTTTTGAGTAAAATTTTCTTTAATTTCTTACTGCCACGAAATACCCTGATATCCATAATATTGCGCTTCAGACCCAGCTTCTCCTGAATTTCCACTCCCGAATATCCTTTCAATTTGAGCTCAAAAATCTCTTTTTCTTTATTACTTAGCTGATTTAAAGCGCTGCGTATTTCATGAATCAGCTCTTTGTATTCATAACTGTCGTTCCTTGTTTCCCAACTGCCGTATATCTTATTCAATTTATCCGAATCTTTTTTTAATAAATTCTGCCGTCTCCGAACCGTTTGATATTCATTTCGCATAACGTTTTCCAGAATACGATAGGCCCAGGGCATGATTCCCTTGTGTAACTCAGCTGTTTTATAATTTTCATAAATAATTGTCAGTGCCTTCTGAACAATGTCTTCATTTGCAAGTTGATCCATTATGTGGATGCTTTCCAGTTTTTACTCTCGATCCATTGTATCAATTTTTTCCTAATAATTGAAAAAAGCTGATTTTCCGCTTCCAAGTTACCGTTCCGTGCAAGATTGAACAATGTGTTCATGATAAAATCTTCCGTGATATTGCGTAAAATATGCATGGCACGTATCAGAGACCAGTGTGCACTGTCAATCGGACAAAGTGTTTTGATTTCTTCAATAGCCTCCTCACAAATCTCACGAATTGTTTCATCTCTGTATTTGACCTCTTTCTCCAAAAGAGAATACCTTCCTATTTCACATTTTACAACGGGTAGAAATCTTACGATCAGATGCGAGTAAAACAGATTTTCCGCCGATTTATCTCCGGATCGAGCATTGCGAATAAGAGCCTCTGTCTCGATTTGTTCCTTCGTGGATATCTCATTCATCAAAATCATCTGAATCTCTATAAGAAAATTGTCTTGCGAAACCACTCAAAACGGCATGAAGCGTGGTAAAATCTCTCAACATACCCCTTTCACCAAATCAAAAGTATCCTGATAGAATTAAACGTAAAAAGCGGAATTTTAAACAGTACAACTGATAATTGATAGCTCAATAAAAGAAATTACTGCCAAAAAATCAAGTAAAATCTAAGATCATTGTAAGATTTCCTGAATTGACAAAATGTGTAAATCGAAAGGGATTGGTAGGGTGGGATGTCAGCCAGTTTTCATTCGATTCTTATCGGATGATGTGTTGTTTTTAGTGTTATGGCTGTTTGATAGGGTAAAAGAATGATCAGGCTTATAAAATGAAAGCTGAATAAGGAGAAGCTCATGAATGGATTAACCACAATTTTTTGTAGTCTTGTAGCCGGTTTACATGCATCGTGTTACGGTGCATACAAAGATTCCCCCCACGAATCGTTTCTTTTAAAAAGATTTGTCAGAGAATTGATCATTGCTTTATGCATTGGAGTAAGTTTTTGGTTGTTTGATGTTGGAGGAGCGGAAAGCTGTTTCATTATTTATTTATCTACCTTTACTATTTCCCGGTTGATCACAGAATTTTGGAAATTGAACATCAGGAGTGAACCTCAGGAACAGTTTAGAATACCGACACAGATTCATTTCTTTAAGAAAATTGTACACAACAGAGGATTAAGATTCCTGTTGGGATTTGTGACACCCGCAGTCGTATTGGGTGTCTATTTGATCTCAAGAAATCTGCCAGATGCTCTGAATCTGCAACAGAAGGGCATTGTCGTCGGATTGTTGATCGGACTGGCAGACGCTTCGGGCGGTGCCTATAAGGATGGGATGATTGAAGGATTTTATTTAAGAAAGTTTTTAAAAAGTTCGCTTTTCGGTCCTCTGGGCGGATTTGTGATTTCTTATTACACAGAAGATCCCTTGTTTCATTTGTTGGGAACCATTGGATTTATGAGGATGTTCCTGGAGCTTCTCTATAAAATATTAGTTAAAGCGTATGTCCCGGGGAAATTCAAATCGATGGTAGCCCAATATCCAGAATGGTCAATCAAGAGAAAGTGGTTCCTCGTTCCTTATACATTGACTTGGACCATTTTTGTGATATTTCTCTTTGTATGAAATAGGATTTGGTCAGTTATTTACTGGAAAAAATTAGGGAGGTTTTAAAAGATGTTCAATTATGAAATCAAAACGGCATATAATACCTGTTCCCATTTAGAAAAGTTCCTGGAAGCTTCGGATGTCATTCTTGATGTTGGGTCAGGAACAGGTCTTGTGGCCGAGTACATTAGAAAAAAAACAGGGGCCCATGTCGTATGCTTGGATGTCGTACAGGATGGCCATGCCTCTGAAAAACCCATTGTTTTTGATGGAGAAAAAATGCCATTCTATGATGAAGCTTTTGATGTATCCATCTGTTGTTTTGTTCTTCATCACGTTTCATTTCAGAAAGCACTTCTTGAAGAGATGAAACGGGTCACAAAATCAAAAATCATTATTCTGGAGGATGTCATAGAGAATAGGGGAGACCATTTTCTTGCGTTCATCCATAAGTTGTATTCGGGATTTCGATACAGCTCATTTTATACCCAATTTCGAAATAATCACGGATGGAGATGGCTCTTTTCCAATTGCGGGCTTTTAATTGATAAAGAATGGTATGTTGAAAAAAGGAGAGAAATCACGTACCCGATTTCAAGACGGGGTTATTTATTGTCAAAGAACGGTCATCTGTAATTCCGTGACCTCCCTTTATAAGTCGTTCAAACCGATTGGAATATCAAGTGCAGTATTGAATCATGTACGCATTACTTTTTTCCCAGGCAATGTGCAGCGGAGAGCAGACAGAATTATACCTGATGGCAGCCCGGGAGGATATGGAGTTAGTGGAACACATTTATCGCTCAATTAAATTGAAAATCATTGGAGGATAATCAATATCTATGGAATGGCTCATTGCGCTGACCACAGGAACGATGGCAGGCACCCATACCTCCATCTGGGGCATGTACAAAGATTCGCCCTATGAAGGTTTTACATATCGGCAGTATTTTCGCAGCATCATCATCGGCGAGATTTGGGCACTGTTGATCTGGTGGATCGCCCAGGTCGACGTAACACGCGCCTCGGGATGGTTCCTGCTATTCGGCTCCACCTACGCCATGGAGCGGCTTACCCTGGAATACTACAAAACGTTCTTGCGCGAACAGGATCAATCTAAGTACACCATTCCCATGCAGTTTGCTGTGTTCGGGAATGTGGTCAAGAGCCGCAAAGTGCGCTTGCTAGTGGGACTAGGATATCTGCTGGGTATCATTCTGGTGGGCTATGGATTGTATGTATTGCAACAATCCGATCTAGGATGGCCGAAACTCCTGACCGTATTTCTGATCGGCAGCACCGGGGGATGGGTGTCCGCATTCGGTGGGTCCTGGAAGGATGCTCCGATTGAAGGGTTTCAGATCTTAAAATTCTTTCGCAGTCCGGCGGTAGCTTTTTTCTATGCCCTACTCGCCTCCATGTTTACAACTAATTATTTCCTGATCGCTTTGTGTGGCATAGGATACACGGTGGCGAGCATTGAAACTTACAAAACCTTTTTCTTCCCGAGCAAGCCACCGGGAAAATTCACTAAAACACCGATTCATTTCCCGGAGATGCTGAAGCGACGCCAGCGTTTTGTTATCCTCTATGTGGCGATCTGGCTGGCCATCTTGGTAACGTTTGTCATCGCTCTGATGCAGCCGCATGATGGATTGATCTGATCCGGCGAGGTGTCAGGTATTGGTAAAAGTTCATCTCACAATTACTTACAAGTAACAGTTCTCAGAAGGAATTAATCCTCCCATGAGCTGTTATCCCATGAAATACAAATAGATAAACGGCACTATATGGCTCCTCCATCATTACAAATAAAAAAATCATCCTCAAACAAAACAAAGACAATCCTGTTTATTCTGCAACTGGCATTCGTTGCGGTCATATTCATTTTATGGTTTGGTTCGGAGCCAATCCGTGTGAGTAAAAATCTTTGGATTTTATTTCTCTGTGCATTTCCCTCTAATTTTATATCGGGAATCATCCCATACGATCCCATGATCATTTATTTTGCAAAATACCATCCCATGTTTTGGGTCGTATTGGTCGGTGTTGCGAGCACTTTGTTAGTAGAAGGGATTAATTATTCTGTTCTCCGTACGATAACCAATTTAAAAGTTATGGTTAAAATTCGTGAAAAGCATTTCGTAAAAAAATTAATCGATCTTTTTTATGTTTCTCCATTCGTGGCTCTTATCATGGCTGGATTTCTGCCCATTCCTTATTATCCATTTCGCATACTTGTCATTTTATCAGGGTATCCATTTTTCAACTATCTTCTTACCGTTTTTATTTCAAAAATAATGCGTATGTCGTGCCTCGTATGGGTCGGTCATCAGATGAATATTCCAGATCAAATTATTTTTCTCTTTTTTATAGGCATCATTGTCATTACTTATACTTCGGTTTTCATTCAATCTCTTCTCAAACGTCTATGTCGTCTGAAGAAATTGGAAAAATGATAGCACAATGAGATGAGACCATTTTTAAGGTCAGGTAATATCTCATTTACTGCTTGATCAAGATGACAGCTTCTCAGTATTATTCAATGACTTAAATTAGAAATTGTCCTATTTTTCTTCTTGATATTATCAAAATGTTTTTTTATACTTCTTTTGGTTCACCCCTTTGTAAAAAAAGAGAGAAAATAGTAAAAAGTCACAGGTTGTTTTGGCTGAGGCAATATCCCCAAAAATGCCTGTAATCTGTCCTTAGGGTATGCATCTCATTGCGTTTGAAAAATGAATAATATTAAATCAATAATAGTCATCATCAAGAAAACATGGAGCGTCGTGATTTTTTAAAAACAACAGTGGGTTTAACAGCCAACATCGGTTTCATTTCATTGGCTTGTCAGTCAACTCAAAAATCAGAAGGGTCGGATCTTTTCAAAATTTCCCTGGCCGAATGATCATTACATAATGCTATTTTTGGAGGATCGCTTGAAAAATTAGGTTTATTGGGATGGGTCCAGGCCATGACAGACAATTATCCTTCTGTGTTGGCTGGAGATTTCGATCATCTCGATTTTCCCAGGGTAGCCCGTCAGGAATTTGGTATTGATGCTGTTGATTATGTCAATACCTGTTTTTATGACAAGGCGGAAGATATGGCCTATTTGAAGGAACTCAAGAACTGAGCGGACAGCGAGGGTGTCCAAAGCTTGTTAATCATGTGTGATCTTGAAGGAAATCTTGCAGCCCCTGAAGAGAAAAAACGTATAGCTGCAGTCGACAATCATGATAAGTGGGTTGAAGCAGCAAAATGTTTGGGTTGTCATTATTTTGGTGGAGAACCATGGAGGATATTCGAGTCACGGGAAATGGCTGTCTGGAGTAATGGAAATGGCCAATCATCCGCGAGTCGGCACATTAAAACCAGTACTGATTTTTTACAGATGATGAAAAGAGGGATGGGATAAAATATATTTTATGAAAAAATAAAATTTTTACTTGACTATAACAGACAATTTATATATAATATTCTATCAATAGTGATAATTTTTCAATTTATTTTATACCTTATCTCCAAGGAGGATAAAATATGAATGATACGAAGATACTGTTAAGTGAAGATGAGATGCCGAGACAGTGGTATAATATTCAGGCAGATCTTCCCAAGCCTTTGCCGCCTGTTATTCATCCTGGTACAGGTCAGCCTATCGGTCCCGATGATCTCGCACCGCTGTTTCCAATGGGATTGATTATGCAGGAAGTGAGTCAGGAAAGATACATTGATATTCCAGAAGAGATTCTTGAAGTTTATAAATTATGGCGACCTTCACCTCTCATTCGTGCCTATCGATGGGAAAAGGCATTGGATACACCTGCAAAAATTTACTATAAATGGGAAGGTGTCAGTCCTCCAGGAAGTCATAAACCCAATACCGCAGTCGCGCAAGCCTATTATAATAAAAAGGAAGGTGTCAAAAGAATTACAACTGAAACGGGAGCGGGACAATGGGGGAGTGCACTTTCTTTTGCCTGTAATTTATTTGATATTGAATGTAAAGTCTATATGGTCAGGATCAGTTATGATCAGAAACCCTATCGTCGCATCATGATGGAAACATGGGGAGCAAAATGCGTACCCAGTCCAAGTACCGAAACTCAAGCCGGTCGGATGATTTTAAAGCAAGATCCTGATTCTCCTGGTTCATTGGGTATTGCCATCAGTGAGGCTGTCGAAATCGCTGCCAAAAATGCAGATACCAAGTATGCATTGGGAAGCGTTTTAAATCATGTCTTGCTTCATCAGACCATTGTTGGATTGGAAGCTCAAGCACAATTTAAGAAAGCAGGAGATTATCCGGATGTGGTTATTGGGTGTGTTGGTGGCGGTTCAAATTATGCCGGTTTTGCCCTTCCTTTTGTTCGGGATAAAATCGTTGATAAAAGGAAAACACGTTTTATAGCCGTAGAGCCTACAGCCTGTCCAACCATGACGAAAGGACTTTATCGTTATGATTTTGGTGACACAGCCTGTACAACACCGTTGATTAAAATGTATACATTGGGGCACAATTTTATTCCCGCTCCCATTCATGCCGGCGGTTTGCGTTACCATGGTATGGCTCCCATTCTTTGTCATTTATATGAATTGGGATTGATGAAGGCAGTTGCTTATCACCAGAAAGCGGTTTTTGAATCAGCCATCAGCTTTGCACGAGCAGAGGGTTTTATCCCGGCACCTGAAACGGCTCATGCAATTAAGGCGACAATGGATGAAGCCATTCGTTGTCGAGAGAGTGGTGAAAAAAAGGTGATTGCTTTCAACAACAGTGGACATGGTCATTTTGATCTTGCTGCATATCAAAAATATTTAAACAATGAACTTGAGGATTATGAATACCCTGAAGAAAAAATAAAGGAAGCCCTCGCACATTTGCCCAAAATTGATGCTTAATGATCCATAAAAATCCATGGAGCATAATCTTCATGGTAAACATGTGCATCATGAAAATCAATGGAAAGCCTCTTTTTACCAAAGAGGCTTTTCTGTTTTAGATGATGACATTGGTTTTCTATGAATTTTTCATTATCTTATGAGAGATTGTTTAAATCCATTTTTTCTTTCGCAAAACGGTTTAAATACGATTCGAATCGAATATGCCATCATTGTGGAATAAAATCGAGCAATATTTTAAGAGAAATTGTATTCGTTATTTGGAAAAGATGTATGCGAAACCGCTGGTTTCGGTTGAGGGTGTGGATTTGAGTCAAGTTGAAAGGATTCTCATCATACGATTCAGAGGACAGTTGGGTGATTTCCTTTTAAGTACACCTGCCATAAAAGCATTGCACCATAGGTTTCCCAAAGCTCAAATAGGTATCATTGTACGAAGTTATTTTGCAGATATCGTGGTTGACAATCCCTTGATTCAATACATATTGGTGTATTATGAAAATGGATTGAAATGGACACCAAAACGGATATGGCGTTTATGGAGTCAACTTTACCACAAATGGGATTTAACCGTTGTGTTCAGTCTTGAAGGACATTCGCTAACAAGCGATATCTTGGCTCATTTATCCGGCGCAAAATATATTTTAGGTTCGGATCGTTTTATTTTCCCGGGTTGTACAAGGAATTTTTTCTATAATTTGATGCCCTCAACATCCGAAAAAGAGATCCATCAAACGGAAAGGAATATGGAACTGGTTCAATACATTGGTGCGGATTGCTCCGATTTAGCAGAATGGATACATATTGATGATTCCGAATGTGATGCTCTCAAAAGGGAATTTGTAAGACAGCATCCAAATGTGGGCAGTGGGGTGATCGGTCTTCATATTGGTGCAAGTAAAATAGAGAACCGTTGGCCTGTTAAAAAATTTTGTGAATTGGCCGATTTATTACATACACAATACGATATGACCATTATTGTTTTTTGGGGACCCAAAGAGGATAGTTTGGCGAGTCAGTTTCTCGACTCCATAAGATTTAAACCAATTGCTGTTGAGCCTTCGACTCTTCGGAAATTGGCTTTATATTATACGTTATGCAATGCGGTTGTCTGCAATGATACCGGTACCATGCATCTTTGTGCTGCGGTCGGAACACCCCTGGTTTCTCTATTTGGTCCAACCAATCCAAAGTATTGGAAGCCGATAGGCGATCGATTTATTGCAATACGGGGAAGAAATCATCTCGTGGAAAATATCACTGTCAACCAAGTGTGTCGCGAAGTGCTTAAATTATTGAAGCGGTAAATCATGGTGAATCAGTCGATCCCGATGTCTGAAATCGGTCGCATTCTCATCTACCGTGCGCGATTTATGGGAGATGTCATTCTGACAACACCGTTATTGCATGTATTGCGAAAACATCTTCCTCAATCCAAAATCACGTATCTGACCGAGTCACCTTACCAGACACTTCTTGAGAACCATCCCGATGTGGACGAAATCCTGACATATCATCTAAAAAATCGATGGAGCCAGATAAAAATCCTGTCCCAATTAATCCATCGTCGATTTGATCTCGTTATCGATCTATTTGGCAATCCGCGTTCAGCTCTGTGGACTTTTCTAAGCGGTGCACCCTATCGTATCGGCGGTCACTTTCGAGGACGAAAAATTTATTATACGCATACCATCAAAGATGATGGAAAACCGAAATCGGCTGTCCAGTTTCATCTTGGATATCTTCAACCTCTCCATTTGTTGTATCAAGTTTCAGATCCCTTCATCGTCATCACGGAGAATGAAAAAAAAGAGGCGGGAGCATATCTCCAGAAAAAAGGGTATCAATTTGATCAAAAAATCGTTGTTATCCATCCGGGTGCAAAATGGCCTGCAAAGAGGTGGTTGGCCTCCAGATTCTCGGCCCTTGCCAACCGTCTGGTTGCTGAAACGGGTGTGCAGATTTATTTTGATACCAGTCCGGGAGAACAAAACCTGGTCCATTCCGTTATACGAGATTGCATATCCTCATACATGGAACCTGAGGTTTTGACCCTGAGACAATTGGCTGCGTTGCTCTATCATGCCGATCTTCTCATTTCAAATGATTGTGGGGTGATGCACCTGGGTCCAGCTGTGGGAACAAAAACAATAGGGATTTTTGGTCCCAGTGAACCGGCGGTTTGGTTTCCCTACACGGTCGAGAAGGGCCATCGTTTTATTCACCACGAAATCGAATGCAGCCATTGCCATCGTGATTTTTGTGATACATTGGATTGTATGAATTCAATTCAGGTTGATGATGTTTTCAATGAGGCTATTCTGGCATTGAATTCTTGAAAACATTCGATCTTAATTTTCCGGAAGAGATGAAGTCTAATTCTTTAAAAGTGATCTCAGCAAGTCGCAGAATTGAAATGTTGGGTTTTTTTCCAGAGAAGTTTATCGCAATTTTGGAGGAACGCTGTCTTCCTCAAAAGACACATACCCTTGTTATCTGGAGTAAAGATCCTCGAAACCTGCTCAGACATACTCAATTAAAACGGTTACTGAAGCGGTATAGTCAGCTGTTTCTTCACTTGACCATATCCGGGATGGGAGATTCGTTTTTAGAACCCAATATTCCTCCCATGGATGCGGTCCTATCAACCCTTCCGGACATTGTCAAATTCTTACAGGATCCAAGACGATTGCGGATACGATTTGATCCCATTGTTCATTTCAAACTTCCTGATGGCAGCGTTTATGGTAACCTGGGTCATTTTTTAAAAGTGATAACAGCCGCAAAAAATGTGGGTGTACCTGCTGTCACAATCAGCTGGGTGGAGGTTTATCCTAAAGTGAGTAAAAGATTAAAAAAATATGGGATAGAACCAATCGACATTTCAGATGAACAATGGCAACATGAGTATCATTCCATTTCTCAAAAATCAAGGGCAATCGGTATTGAATTACAGGGCTGCTGTGTGAATCGTATGAAGCGGTCCAAATGTATCGACGGAGAGCTTCTCACAGAACTTCATCCGCTTCATTTGCCTGCTTCACGACAAAAAGCAAAAGGACAGAGGGCTTTATGCGGTTGCACGGAAAGCTGGGATATTGGATGGTACAATCCCTGTCCGGGTGGATGCATTTATTGTTATGCTCGACCTGTGGAGTATGACAGGCTGATCGGTGGGTATCCCTCTTAAAAGGGAAGGATCTGTATTTTGATCAATATTGAAATCAAAGCCCTATATGACAGAACCCCTTCCACGGATCGATTGCTGAAGAAATATGGTTTTCTTTTTGATCGCACTGAAAACCAAATGGATACCTATTTTCACGTGAATTACGGTCGCTTGAAGATAAGGGAAAGGGATGGGGGAGATCCTCAACTCATCCAATATTTTCGAGATGATCAGAAAGGCCCTAAACAAAGTTATTATGAAATCGTTCATTTGAAAAATGTGGAACAAGTGAAATCCACATTAGAAGAAGAACACGGCATATTGGTTATTGTTAAAAAGAAACGCGAGATTTGGACCTGGCAGAATATCCGTATTCATTTTGATTGTGTTGAGAAATTGGGAAATTTTATTGAATTTGAGATCGTCATCGACACGGATGGTAATATCCAAACGGGTCAACAAAAAGCTGAATGGTTGATGAAAAAATTTCATTTATCAAAAACGGATTTGATTGCTCAATCTTATTCCGATTTGATCATGGATATAACAGATTGATATTCAGAATGGGGATTACGATTAAATGGTGTTTTTCAGGGATCGGTGTATTTGGCTGCTACCGGTATTCTTCTTCCAATCCCAAAAGCTTTGGTGGTTATTTTTAAGCCGGGTGCAGCCTGTCTTCTTTTATATTCATTCCGTTCTATTGCTCGGATAACCCAATCCACTGTATCCCGGTTTAATCCTTCCGAAACAATTTCTTCTTTTGAGTTTCCTTTATCAAGATAAAGGTACAGGATTTTATCGAGGATATCGTATGGGGGCAGTGTGTCCTGATCGGTTTGATTGGGTTTCAACTCCGCTGAGGGTGGTTTTTCGATAATCCGCCGTGGTATGATTTCATTGTCTCTGTTGATATATTCAGCAATCTGATAGACCAGTGTTTTGAAAACATCACCCAAAACACTGAGTCCGCCGCTCATATCTCCATACAATGTGCAATAGCCAACCGATATTTCACTTTTATTGCCTGTGGACAATGTCAAGCAGCCGAATTTATTGGAGAGGGCCATGAGAATGTTTCCGCGAATGCGAGCCTGAATGTTCTCTTCTGTGATGTCTGGAGATTTGTTATGAAAATGATCGTTTAAATGATCCAGATAGTTTTGATAAATGGATGTTATCGGAATATTTTTAAATTGCACACCGAGATTGACGGCGAGTTGCTCTGCATCTTCAACACTTGATTTGGATGTATAGGGAGAGGGCATGGCCACGGCAATGACATTATCAGGACCAATAGCCGCACTGGCCAAGCAACAAGTTAAAGCGGAATCGATGCCCCCTGAAAGTCCCAGAACCGCTTTTTGAAAATGGCATTTGCTCATATAGTCTCGGATTCCGAGTATGAGAGCTTCATAAACCGCTTCAATTTTGTTCTGTTGGAAAAAGGTTTGTGTGGGTGGTGGATTGGATAAATCGATGGTTTCAACATGCTCTTTAAAAGAAGGTGCCAACCAGATCAGTTGGCCCTTTTTGTTGAAGATCATACTTCTGCCGTCAAAAATGAGTTCGTCATTGCCCCCTGTCTGATTTAAGAAAATAAAAACTTTCTGACACTGAGTGGCGTGTTTTTGAAATAGTGCATGCCGTGTTTCTTCTTTGCCCATGTTGAATGGGGATGCAGATATGTTGATCAGTAGGGTTGCACCCTTTTTTGATAAAATGGCGACCGGATTGGTATTGTAGATTTTGCTTAATCGGAGTGACGGATCGTTCCATGCATCCTCACATATCGTTATTCCCAATGTCTCTTCTTTAAATTGAAACACTTCGATATTGTGTGACGGTTCGAAATATCTGGCTTCATCGAATACATCGTAAGTGGGAAGGAGTGTTTTATGCTGGCGGAATAGGATCTTTCCATCTTGAATTAGAAGCGCAGAATTGTGGAGATGTTTTCCTCGCTTTTGATCCGTTGGTTGAATTGTACCACAAAGAATGGCCATCCTTGTAAATACCGATGACAGCTTCAATAATTTATCGAGTGCTTTGCGGGCATTGTTTATAAAATCTTTTCTTTCGAGAAGATCGAGTGGAGGATATCCGGTTAGGAAGAGTTCAGAAAAGATGACGATGTCGGGATGGTCGTGTTGTACCTGTTTTAAAGTATTTTCTATTTTCGATAAATTGCCCTCAAAATCCCCAATCGTTGGGTTGAGTTGGGCCAGTGTGATTTTCATTTGGATAAATGCTTTCCTGTTTTTTTCAATGTGACCATTCCCGTCTTGATTTGAATGGGAATTCCGATCAGTCAATAACTCTTGATTTTTGTTCGGAATATAAATGGTGACATTTTAATTATGGGATCGCTCAGATAGATGCCGTGCAACTCCATGACAAATTTCAAGAACATCCTATTTTTAAATGATAATAAACGCCCATAGAATGGTTTTGAAAAATATAATCGATTAGGCGAACAATGTCAAGAAAATCTTGATTTTTTAATATGATGCAAACGGTAAACATGATTTGTATCGTGAAGTGGTTATTCATGAATTGGTCTTGAAAAAATGGGTCAAAATCATCATACGGAAATCCTTTTTTTTTATGCGGAAAAAGGTTCCAAGAAAAAAGTAGGCAAGAATTGCCCTGATCGGACGTTTAAACTGTTTTATTCAACAGTATAGTATAAAGTAAGATATTTATTTATAATTGGTTATAATGATGTGTCAATAACTGGTATGGGCTTTGCATAAGTAGAGAATAACAGGGTGGTAATTTATTTATAAATGAGGATAATATTTTATGATTCATTCATTTATGATTCGATCAATTGGAAAAAAATATTTATTTTCCCTCGTTTTTATTGGAGTCATTTTACCGGCTTCTCTATTGGCAAATTCAGTCATTGTTTCCTGGCAGCCGAATACTGAACCGGACTTAGCAGGTTATAGAGTCTATTATGGTCTGGCATCCAGAAATTATTCTAATCAAATCGATGTTGGGAATGCAACAGAACTTGAGATCGGTGGACTGTTAGCCAGTACCACATATTATTTTGCAGTAAAAGCCTATGACCAGAACGGTAACTTGAGTGATTATTCCGAAGAAGTCATCTTGACTGTAAATGATATTGAACCTCCATCTATTGTGAGTACTACGTGTTTGCAGGTTGATCAAGTGAGAGTTGTATTTAATGAAATTGTCGAAGAGATTTCAGCAGAACTCATCAGTAATTATCGCATTAATGATGGGGTGGATGTGACCGTTCAAAGTGCTGAACTGCAGTCTGATTTAAAGACAGTGCTTTTAAACACCACACAGCATGCCAATGGCACCTACACATTGACTGTAAATAATGTGAGAGACAGAGCCGCTGTCCCCAATACAATCGCAAGCAACAGTCAGTCGACCTATTCCTGGAATGGGAATGATGAAACGCCACCTACGATTACAAAAGTAGAATTGTTGTTGAACGATTTTTTAAAAATTACGTTCAGTGAACCTATTGAACAAACTTCTGCACGTACGGTATCCAATTATGCCATATCCCCATCGGTAGAGATCTTATATGCAGAATTTGTTGATGGGACATTTCAAAAAATATTTTTAACCACTGCTGAACATACACCGGGTCAGACTTATACATTAACGATAAATGGTATTCGAGATGCGGCAAATCCTCCCAATACCATTGCTTCAAATTCTCAGGTCACGTACGAATGTATTGCGGAAGATACAAATCCTCCAGATCTTATTGCTATTCGCTTGGAGAGTGTAACTGAATTGGAACTTGAATTCAGTGAAAGCCTGAATCGCTCTTCTGCGGAAACCCTTTCCCATTATAGCATATCCCCTTCACTCGGGATTTATGCAGCTATCTTGGATCAGGAAGGAACAGTCGTCAGACTCACAACGGCCGAACACAGTGGAGGTGATTATACCATCTCTGTAACCGGCATTCTGGATGAAGCCAATCCTCCAAACATGATTGAACCATCCGAATTAAATTATACCTATACACCACCGGATGTCATACCGCCGATACTGCAAAATGCAGAATTGAAAAGCAATGATCTGCTGGAATTAACCTTTAATGAGGCATTGGATCAAACAAGTTCACAGAATACCAATAATTATCGAATTGATCCCCCGGTCAATATTCTTACTGCAACTCTGGATTTTTCAGAACGTGTTGTCTTGCTGCAAACCGATATACATGTTGGCGGAGATTATCAAATCATTGTCAATGGTGTAAAGGATCAGGCAATCATTCCCAATACAATTGCAGCGAATTCGACTGCTCTTTATTCATGGTCTCCACCCGATTTGACGCCTCCTCAATTGTTGCATATCGAACTTCACGGAACAAATATGCTGGAACTTGTTTTCAATGAATCTCTCAACAGAAGCAGTTGTGAAAATATTTCCAATTATACGATCACTCCTGCTGTAGAAATTATTCAGGCTACGCTTTCGGGTGATTCACTCAATCATGTCTATTTGGAAACAGCCGATCATCAATTGGGTCTTACCTATACACTGACGATTCAGGGTGTCATGGACAGAGCTGTTGTCCCGAACACGATTATCGATGGGACAGAAATGGAGTATAGCTATCCCATTATTGACAATACATCTCCCCAACTCATTTCAGCAATGCTTCAGGCTAACATTTTTCTTGAATTGCGTTTTAGTGAAGCGTTGGACCCTGTTTCGGCAGAAGATCCGACCCATTATACGATTTCTCCTTACATTGAGGTGAAGGAAGCTTCTTTGGATGCTTCTCTCAAGAAGGTGACTTTAAAGACAGACAATCACCTGGCCGGACAACAGTATTCCATTACAGTTCAGGGTGTGAAAGATAGAGCCAATCCGCCCAATGTTATTGCCGCTGAAAATCAAGTGTCCTATTTCTGTGAATCGCAAGATGTGATTGCACCCAGTTTAATCAGAGCAGAATTGTACAGTGAAAAAACATTGGTTTTAAGTTTTACAGAACCGTTGGATCCTGTATCCGCTACAGTTGAGGAAAATTATGTTATTGACAATGGGATATCTGTTATCAAAGCATCGATGCGACAGTCTCCAATGGAAGTCCTGTTGGAAACAACGTCTCATCAAAAAGGGCTTTATTCGATTACGGTCAACAATGTGAAAGATTTGGCCGTTGTTCCGAATACAATCGTGCCGGGGAATTGGGTAACTTACACATATACACCGACGGACACAACACCTCCCGTGCTTTTATTTTCTGAATTTATCAATCCCACCTTAATTGAACTCAACTTTAGTGAATCACTGGATCCTTCATCGGCGGAAGACATTGGCCATTATTCCATTAGTAATGGAATCATTGTGCAGCGAGCCATTCTCGATGTTTCGATGACTCAGGTGATTCTTCAAACCGATGAACACATGCCCGGTACTTATACCATAACAATCAATGGTGTGAAAGACGGATCGGGGGCAAAGAATGAGATCGATTCAAATACAGTGGGGCAGTATGAGTATGTTATCAATGATATCTTGCCTCCTACACTTGTTTCAGCCATATTGGTCGATGAAAATACATTGCACGTTGCTTTTAGTGAAGCCCTAGATTCGGAATCAGCCGGAGAGAAAACTCATTATGTCATCAACAATAATATTGATATCGAACATGTTTACAGTCTGCCTCCCATTGGACAAGTATTTATTGAAACCGGTGAACATGCCGCCGGTGAATACATATTGACTGTAAACGAAATCAAAGACGCTTCTCTCAATAAGAATCCAATATCACCCTACAGTCAAATCAAATATTACTGGAATCCTGTGGATACAGTCGGGCCCGAATTGATCTCTGCAAATTTGATGGCCGATAATTATATTGAACTCCTATTCAACGAGTCTGTGGATAATGTTGAATCACAAAAAATTACAAATTACCATATTGATCCTTTCGTTCAAATTCTGGGTGTCTCCTTGCATTCCTCTTTTGACAAAGTTCATCTGCTGACGGCACCCCATCAAGCCGGAATTTATCGTATAACGGTCGATAATGTAAAAGACAGGGCTTTTCAACCCAATATCATCGGTACATACAATCAGGTGGAATACGAATATATCCCTCCAGATACCACCGCTCCTGGCATATCATCGGTTCAGGTTCGAACCCCTATGCTTCTGGCGATTGTCTTTGATGAAGAGGTGTCTAGAGCAAGCGCGGAGAAATTATCCAATTATTCCATTCAACCAAACATTCATATCAATAATGCCTATTTGCTTGCATCATTGCAAACCGTTCATCTGGAAACGGACCCACATCAGTCAGGAGTCAATTATACAATTCAAATTCAAGGGATTCAGGACCGGGCTCCCATATCCAATAAAATGCGCGAACCTGTAGAAATCAGTTATACCTATATCCCGCCCGATACAACCAAGCCACAACTGTTGTCTGCCAAACTTCAGGGAACCACACTTTTGGAACTGGTTTTTAGTGAGGATATAGAACAGATATCTGCTGAAAATCCAGAGAATTATCGGATTGACCCCAGTGTCGAGGTTTTTACAGCGAATTTGGAAGGCACCAAAAAGGTTTTTTTGACAACGACACCCCATCTTCCTGGGATCGGTTACAGCATCAATGTTCAGAATGTAAGAGATAGGGCAACGATGCCCAATGTGATACTGCCCTATACCTGGATCAGTTATTCCCTTCCCACTACATCCGGTGCCGCGGACGATACGCCTCCTGAATTGGCTAAAATAGAGGTGATTTCTTCAACGGCAATCGATGTGGTCTTCAGTGAACCAGTCGACAAGGCGACTGCGGAGAATGAAGATAATTATGCGATCAATAACAATATCACAGTGAATTCAGCCATATTGGATTCAAATTTGGTGCGCATTCACCTGAAAACATCCGAACATCAATTGGGACAATCTTATCATATTCAAGTGGCCAATATCTATGATCGGGCAAGTCAGCCCAATGTTTTATCTTCTATGGATCCTGTTAAATATTTACTGACAAGGGGAGGATATGTAAGCAGATTGAACCAGACTCAATACGATTTTTATCTATTCACTCCAGGCGTGTCGGGATATTATGTCGATCGTCCCAATTACACGATCAAACTGGCACCTGAGCATTTGAATGGAGCCATACAGGTGAAAACGGCAAATGATGATAAACTGTCAACAGGTATGAATTTTGTATCATTTGAATTAAAAGGAGAATCAACCGTCTCGGTCGCCTATGATAATCAAATTGAGGAAATTCCGGAATGGTTATCCACGTGGAAACCTACGGGTGAGCAAATTATTGATTCGCGTTCAACCGTGTTTCAAATTTATTCAAGAGAAGCCAAGACAGGGAAGATTGTTTTGGGTGGTAACTATGGTACAATGGATGACAATATGTATCTTGTTTTTGTCGAGCCACATTTTTCCAACAGTGTGATGTTAACGAATATCAGTAAATCATCCTATCAGTTGAAATATATTTCTATAGGTGATGTTTGTTATATTGATCGAGATTATACCATTGCTTCCATACCAGATTCTTTAAAAGGATTGCTCTGGATCCAAACAGCGAATGATGATAAAAACAGCCACGTCGATCCATTTCTCAATTTCACCTTGAGTCAATCGTCCATGATTTATGTGGCCTATGACAGTCGGATTTCACCACTTCCTGATTGGTTGTGTGATGGTTGGACATTGTTTGATGGTCATATCGTTGATTCCCGAAATACCGTATTCGATATTTACTGCAAAACTTATGATGTGGGAGAAGTGTCATTGGGTGGTAATTGTGGATCTATGGATGATAACATGTATCTCATTCTAATTGAATCCACCATTTTAGATAGCCCTGGGGATATTGTACCGGGGTATTTCACCCTTCAACAGAATTATCCCAATCCTTTTAATCCATCAACGAAGATTCGATATACGATTCAAAGACCGGGTCATATCAGTTTGACCATTTACAATGTACTGGGACAGCAAATAAAAGTTCTCGTTGATGAAAACTTATCGGCTTCAACTGCAGCTTATGAAGTGGAATGGGACGGTACCGATGAAATGGGAAGGCCTGTAGCCAGCGGTATCTATTTATACCGAATACAACAAGAAACCTATGCAAAGACAAAAAGAATGTTGTTAATGCGATGAAGACCTTGTATACAATTTGGATTTTCTTATTCGGATTGATTTTTGGCAGTTTCCTCAATGTTGTGATTTATCGGTTACAGCAAGGGCTTTCAATCGTTTTTCCAGGATCGTCCTGTCCCGCATGCAAAAAGCCTATTCGATTCTACGATAATATTCCCCTGCTGAGTTATATCCTCTTGAAGGGACGTTGTCGGCAATGTGGATCTTCCATCTCATGGCGATACCCATTTGTAGAAGGATTGACCGCTCTCTGTTTATCGGCTCTTTTTTTTAAATATGGATTGTCTTTTCAATTTCTGAATTATGGGATTTTGGTTCTGTTCCTCATTCCCATCAGTTTCATCGATATTGATAAGGGACTCATCTTGAATAAACTGACGATACCCTGTTTCATTTTGGGGGTTGGATTGGTTTTGGGATTTCAGTTTGAAACGTGGGAAAATAGTCTCTTCGGGGCAGTCGGAGGCGGAGGAATCGTCTGGCTAATGGGTTTTATGGGGAAAATGCTTTTCCGAAAAGAGAGTTTGGGATTTGGGGATGTGAAACTTCTTGTTACTATAGGAGTTTACGTAGGCTTTCCCGAGGTCGCTATTTGTTTATTCTTAGGAATATGCATTGCCGGTATTTTTATTTTTGGCGGATTGATTTTAAAAAAATTAAGTTTTGGTAATACCATTCCTTTTGGTCCGTTTATTGCGTTAGGCACATTGGTATATCTTATTTGGGGACCATCTTTGGTCAATTGGTATATGGGATTGTATTGATTCAAAATAGGATATATCGATGGGGTATAAGGAGATTTCGAGTAAATGATCTTTGAAGAGAAAAAAGAACAGGAAAATGGTTTTGGTGTTACAGTTGATGAGATCGATAAAACAACACTGGGCGGTAACGGACGGAAACGGGTTTTGGTTGTCGATGACGACCCATTGGTTGTGAAAATTCTTCGTAGTCCGTTAGAGAAGGAAGGGTATGATGTCAGTGTCGCTTCCCATGGATTGGAAGCTTTAAAGTGTGTAAAGGAACATCGGCCTGATTTAATCATTTTGGATATTCTGATGCCACTGTTGGATGGATTCAAAGTTGCGAGATTATTAAAATTTGATAAGCGGTTCAAAGATATTCCCATTATTGTGTTGACTTCACGTGCAACGGAAGGAGAGAGAAAAATGGGAGAGCAGGTTGGAGCCAATGAGTTTCTTTTTAAACCTTTCCGGCCTCCCTATGTATTAGAAGTTGTGAAAAGGTATCTGGATGCCTAAACCCAATAAGACATCTGTAACGAACGTCGTAGACAACAAAGACGACAGGGTGTTGGCAAAAGCTCTGGTGGAGAGAAAACTGCTTACACTTCAGCAAGCCAAGTCTGCATTGGCCGAGTTGCAAAATGGAGAAGCATCAAAAACATTGGAACAATATCTGATCGAGTCCGGAACAGTTGCTGAAGAGGCCATCTTGGAAGTCAAGGCTTCTCTCTGGAATGTGCCGTTTATCGATCTGAAGAATTATGAAGTGGATCCGGAAGTGCTTGATATTATTCCGAGTCAAATGGCAAAAAAATACAATTTCTTTCCTCTTTTCCGAATTGACGGAACATTGCTCATTGCCATGACGGATCCGAAAAATATAAAAATTATTGATGAAGTCACTCAGGTTACCCAACTGGAAATTTCTCCGGCGCTATCTTCAAAGGATGCCGTTACAGATGCTATTCAACGTTACTATGGCGTACAGGAAGACGAAACCATAGTGACGGAAGTTCCCAATGAAGATCTCCAGGATATTTTAGAGATTATTGAAGCCGAAGAGGAACAAGAAGATGAAGAAAAATCATCTGCGGATCTGGAAAGGCTGGCAGAAGATGCACCTGTGGTGAAAATGACAAACATGGTTCTGATTCAATCAATCGTCGAAGGTGCGTCTGATGTGCATTTCAATCCGGAAGAAGATCAACTTCGCGTCCGATACCGTGTGGACGGTATTTTAAGGGATAGTCATCATCTGCCGAGAAATCTGCAGCAGGCGGTTATTTCGAGGATCAAGATTTTAGCCAATTTGGATATTGCCGAGAATCGTATTCCGCAGGATGGGCAGATGCGATTGCGACTGAAAGATGGACGACAGATCGATATCCGTGTATCCACTTTGCCCTCCGCGTATGGTGAAAATGTGGTGCTCAGAATATTGGATAAAAGTGCAGCACTTTTAAAGTTGGAAAATCTGGGTTTTGAGGAAGATGTATTTGATTTAACGGCCAGACTTCTCAGCAATGCCTATGGTATTATTTTGGTCACCGGACCCACAGGAAGTGGAAAAACAACCACACTTTATGCTGCATTGAATCGTCTCAATTCTATCGAGAAAAATGTTATCACACTGGAAGATCCTATCGAGTATCGGTTGCCTCTCATTCGTCAATCGCAGGTTAATCATAAGGCCGGAATGACCTTTGCCAAAGGATTGAGAGCCATTCTGCGTCAGGATCCCGACATTGTGATGGTTGGTGAGATTCGTGATTCCGAGACGGCCAACATCGCTGTTCAGGCAGCACTGACCGGCCATTTGGTGCTTTCGACACTGCATACGAATGATGCGGCAGGAGCGGTGACACGGTTGGAAGAGATGGGCATCGAGCCGTTCTTAATTTCAACAGCTGTTCTCGGTGTGCAAGCCCAACGTCTCGTGCGAAAGATTTGTCCCGATTGTAAAGAAGAATATAAACCCAATTATGATATTCCAGAAGATGTTTTGGAAAGTTTCGGTTTGGAATCGGAAGCAGAGTCATTAAAATTTTACCGCGGCAAGGGGTGCAAGCGCTGCAATCAAACCGGTTACAGAGGGAGAATGTCTCTGATGGAAGTTTTACCCATGACGGACGGTATTCGTGAGCTGGTTTTAAAATCGGCTTCCTCAGAGGTGATTAAAAGAGTAGCCATTCAAGAAGGGATGCGACCTCTCATTGAGGATGGATGGATCAAGGTGCTGAAGGGGATTACGACACTGGATGAAGTGATGCGGGTAACCAACATCAATTCGGATTAACCAAGGTTTTATGATATGCCATCTTTTGAATTCAGAGCAGTGAGTCCGACGGGTCAGATCGTCACCGAAGTATTGGAGGCCGCCAATGAACAGGTGGTTTCCAAAGAGATTCTTCGCAAGGGGTATCGGCCGATTTCAATCAAAAAAAGGAGAGAAGCGAAAGGTGGAGGTGAACTCTCTCTTTTTAAACCAAAAATCAAAACAGAAGAAATTGTTCTTTTTACCAAAGAGATGGTAACCCTGTTGAGAGCCGGTGTACCCATGTTGACTTCATTAGAGGCGCTTTCTTCCCAGAGCACGAAAGCATTCGGTGGTATTCTGAATAAAATCTATATCGATGTCATGTCAGGTAAAAGTTTGTCTCAGGCGCTGGATCAACATCCGAAAATATTTTCAAAACTCTATGTGAATTCGATTCATGCAGGGGAGATGAGCGGTGCATTGGATGAGGTTTTGGAACGGATGGCCGGTGTTCTGCAGCATGATGAAGAAACGAGAAAAAAGGTCAAGTCCGCCATGCGATATCCCATTCTGGTTATTCTGGCGATGGTGGCTGCATTCATTGTGGTCATGACGATGGTAATCCCAAAATTTGCCCTGATTTTTGGAGGACTCAATGTCGAGCTCCCCATTTTCACGCAGATACTTTTGGGACTCAGTGAATTTATCAAACAGTATATTCTGGTTATTGTCGGTGTTTTTGCTGTCGTGATTATCGGATTTCAGATCTATATTAAGAATTCAAAAGGGCGTGTTGTATGGGATGGTTTCAAAATGAAAATTCCGTTGATCGGGAATCTGGTGGTCAAGAGTTCATTAGCCCGATTTACCAAAATGTTCGAAACATTGAACCGAAGTGGATTACCCATCATTCAGACGCTCAATACGGTGGCCGCTGCTGTGGGGAACATGGCGATTGAAAAAACGATCAGGCAGGTGGCTACCGGTGTCGAGGGCGGTCAGGGTATCGCCGGTACAATGAAGAAATATACCATATTTCCACCGATGGTTGTCCGAATGATTTCCATCGGAGAGCAATCTGGATCACTGGATGATATGTTGGGCAGCATTTCCAATCATTTTGATATGGAAGTCGAATATGCCATTAAAGGATTGACCTCAATGATTGAACCCATGCTCACTGTGGTTTTAGGAGGAGCGGTGACCGTGATGGCTCTTGGTATCTTTTTACCGATGTGGAATTTGGCCAGTGCCATACAATAGGAATCAAATGGATGTTTCAAAGCGGTGTACATTCTAAACCAAGACATAGTTTTCAAATGAAAGGAGGTGATCGGATTCAACTAAAAATCGTTCCCTAATCAGGGGAATAGAGAAGAGATGTGTTTTACACGAATCATTAAAAAAGGAGATGATGTCATGAAAATGAAGTCTCAAAGAGGTTTTACCCTCATCGAATTGATTATCGTGATCGTGATCATTGGAATTCTGGCGGCCGTGGCCGTACCCAAATTCCTCGATCTGAGCACAAACGCTCAAATTTCAGCTTGCCGACAAAACCAGATGAGTATGACTTCCGCCTGTTCGATGTACTATGCCGATACGGCTGTCAATACAGGAACGGCTTCCTATCCCAGTGCCGCTGGAACTGAGTTGGTAACGGCCAACATCGTTGATGCCCTGCCGACCTGTCCGGTAACCGCCGCTGCTTATGTAGGTTATGATGTCGGTCTTGTTGAATGTGCAACGGCAGCGCATAATCCGTCATAACGGGCGTTGCTGGTTCTTATGGTGTTCGCATTGTTGTGTATGAATGCCTGAATGCCTGAATGGAAGGAAGACGGGGGACTGTATCCATCAAAGATGCAGCCCCCTGTCTCCGGCCTTTTTCAGGGGGAGGATGTGAAATGAAAGGAGAGACCTGTTTTAAAGGGCTGGGAAAGGATCAAATCAAAAAACGAGTATAAGGGGAATAAAGATGTTTTTCCATGTCAATCAAAAAATGGTCAACAGGATGTGGCGCATAATGAGAGAGAGCAAAGGGTTCACATTTGTTGAAACGGTTATTGTGGTAATTATCATTGCCACACTGACTGGAACTGTGGGTGTTACCGTGAACAGTGTCAATGAGGATGCGCGTCTCGTGAATGCGGCTGTCCGGGCATTGGCAGATATGCGGTATGCGCAGGAAATGGCATTGACCCACCGCAGAGAGGTTGATTTTATCGTTAATGTGGGTACCGACTATTATGAAGCAATTTATCATAGTGATGGTTCCTATTTACCCTCACCACAAGGGGACGGTAATTTGATTGTACAGTTGAACCAAGATGAATATCAGGGTGTACAAATTACCTCTTCTGCTTTTCCCGGGCGGCAACTTTCTTTTGATTCCGTTGGCAGACCGCTATGGAATGGTAGTCCATTCGCTAACGAGGAATCGGTTATGTGGCTCAATTCAAGAATCAGTGTAACCATATATCCTGCTGGTTTTTCAGATTTGGTAACACCCTCCGGAGGAGGTTCATCGGGATGCGGTCGGGGATGTTAAATCGTTTATTAAAAGTCAGGATCCGATTGGGGAACGAAAAAGGATTGTCTCTGATCGATGTAATTGCCATGCTGATCATTTTGGGCATCGCCGTTCCGGCTTTGACCCGTCTCTCTGTGGTCAATTCAAGAGGAGGAGCCAAATTTTTACTCATGACACGGGCTGTCTATTCTGCAGAAGGTATCATGGAACAGATTATGGCTGACTACCGTTCCCCCAATCGTGGATATGATTGGGTGAAATCCTATTGGGCAGGGACCGCCCCTGCATTAGAAGCCGGTTTTAGCTGCCTTGTCTCGATATCATCTGAATCGACATTCAATGGTCTCTCCTATGTGGATGTAACCGTTACTGTGAGCAATCCCGATTTTCCGGATGTGGTTCTGAATACCTCTTTGTTTCAATAATCCTCTCATAGAGAGAAGATGATGGATTGATAGAAATGGTGTTGCATAACTTTAAAAATTGGATAGGTCGTTTTCTCAAAAGAGACAGCGGGTTTACGCTGATGGAACTGACTGTGGTGATGGTGTGCATTTCTTTTATTACCATCGGCATTCCATTGGTTGTTCAGATGAATGTCGAATCCTATCTACAGATTCGGTCTGGAAAACATTATGTACAGGCGGCGAGAATCGGATTCAGACAGATGACGGCCGAACTCAGGCAAATTGAAAGATCAGATCAGATTAATCGGGGAAGTTCAAGCCGCATTAACTTTAATCTTCCGTCAGTCGGGGGTGTCGATTATAACTATAGTAGCACATATAAAGAGTTGGAACGGGGAGGCGATCGTTTTGTTTTCCCGGTGAATGCTTTTAGAATTCGTTTTTTTGACAATCAAGGTAATACGATCAGCAGTTTTTCAAGCCCTCGCAATGATATATGGCGAATTGAAGTGCGTATGGTTGTTGGAGATGATGAAACGCACATTGTTTTGTGGGATCAAATCCATCCCCGGAGTTTCAACTGAGTGTGAGGTATGATTATGCGTCAGAATAGATATAAAAGTGAAGAAGGATTTTTGTCGGCATTTCTTATTATCTTTCTGGTGACTTTGGGTTTAATGGGAGCAGGTGCCTTTGTTCTGGTGAACAGCGAGGGAATCAACATGGTGAATCAGGTTCAGCTTCTCCAGTCGGGTTATGCAGCCGATGGCGCAGTCTACTATGGCATACGTGCACTTCGGCAGTATACTTTCACCAGCCCAACGACAATGACGATCGGAGGAGCCTATGTCACATTGAGCACGAGTAGAACAGGCGAAAGGATCTTCTTGGATGTAACTGCAGATATGAGCAATGTGCAGAATGATCTCCAGATTCAAATCAGAGTGGACACATTGCGGAATGCAGCGGTTTTTTCGACCAATGATGTGAATAATGATATCGTTACAGAAGATGATGATGGGAATACAGATATGGACTATCTGATTGTCAATACAGATTCACTTCCAACGATCGACCGTACTGCATTGGAAAATACGGCCATTAGCCAGGGATGGCATAGAACCGAGTCTACGTTTACACCTGCGGATGGTTATCCGACCGGTAGTTTTTGGAATAGTCCCGGTGTACCCAATGTCATCTGGGTTGAGAATGATATCTGGGTGTCGTCAGCGATAACCATATATGGCATTTATTTGGTGGATGGCGATGTGTTCACGGATGATCAGGGCCAAGTGCAGGGGATTTTCTATGTACCAAATACAAGTTCCACGATTTATCTTAATCGTCAATCTGATACATTCGACCAGATCGTCGGCGGTATTATCACCAATGGTTATATCAGTTCCTGGGGTTTAGGGGCTGTTGTGACTGTACAGAATAATCGCACATTTATGGCTGCATTTGACAGTTACGTCGACAATCCAGATTATGTATTTGCTCATGTTTTTTCGTGGAATTATATGTAAAGGATATCGGTATAAGAAATGCAATTGAAGAGTTTTAAAATAGAAAAGAAGAAACCCTGGTCGTTTGTGTTGGGATTGGATATCAGTTCCAATGCATTGAAATATCTGCTTCTCCGCAGAACCGGTCGGGGATTGAGAGTGGACGGATTTGGCCGATACGCCCTTGAAAATGGTGAACTGGAGCGAGACCAGAAAATTCAGCAGAGTGTGGGATCTCTTTTTCAGAAAATTGGAGGACTCAAGCAGGCCAAAGTCGTGTTGGGTATCGACAGCGGCAAATTGACGATTAAAAAAGAGAGCATGCCTGCCCTGGCGAGAAAAGAGCTTCTTCAGACGATTGCCTTTTCCATGCAGGAAGAGATCAGAAAAGATGTAGGGGCCGGAGAGGTTGTATGTGATTATTTAACCCTGGGACCCGATCCTGCCAAACCGGCCCATATGCAGTATCTGTCATTGGGGATACTTGAAGAGGTTGTGGAAAATGAGATTCGGTACTGTGCAGCAGAAGGGATCATTCCGACGAAAGTAACACCAACTGTACTGGCTATGACCAATTTGGTACATTTTATTCCTAAAATGGAATCGAATGATGCTGTTGGGTTTTTGGATATCGGAACAGAAAAAAGCGTGCTGGTTATCATACGCAACAGGAAGATGGATTTCTTTCGTGAGATTGTGATTGGAGGAGATGATTTTACAAAATCGATTATCGGGACCATATTCCACGAAGGACGGGCAATCCAGTTTACCGAAGAAGATGCTGCCGAGTTCAAATACCGCTACGGATATCCGCTTGGTTTTTCCGAGGGGATGATGTTTCGGGGAGCTCCACTGACCGAAGTGGGAGCCATGATGCGGCCGGTGGTTGAAAGATTGTCCGGAGAAATTCATCGATCAATCGGTTTTTATAAAGATCAATCCGCAAGTGGAAATTTAAACAAGCTCTATTTGATTGGAGGAGGAGCCCGATTAAAACATCTCTCTGACGTGTTAACAGAAAAAATCGGAATTCCGGTTTCTCCACTTCACATGCCGAAAGATTTGCGAGTCAGTGGAGGAAAAAAGTATCAGGAGGGATTTCAGAAGAAATTTTTAGAACAGGCCATCAGCTTTGCTTTGGCCATGGAAACCTCTACGGAAGGCAATCTCCTGCCCACACCCTATAGAAAGATTCATCAGATGGCGGTGATTCAGAAAGGATTTCGTTATGCAGCTATGGGTATCGTTGTGTTGATTGCATTCCTGACATTTCATTTTCAAAGTCAGGTACATTCTTTAAAGAATCGTGTTATCGCAAAAGAGATTCTGGCTAATCAAATTCAAAGTGTACGTTCCCAATATAATTTACTCCAGTTGGAGAAAAATATTTTAGATTCAAAAATTGCAGCATTGCGTCTCAGCATACAAAGTGATGATCATTTGGTGCAGGTATTACGGATGGTTTCTCATTCCGTCCCGGAAAAGTTATTGCTCACCGGATTGGAATATGGGCAAGCAAGAGAAATGTCGAGAATGATAAGAGAAAATACGGAAACTGAAGAACCGGATTGGATCGTTCGCATCGAGGGTGTCAGTAACAAGCCCTCAAACGATGTGGGCATTTATTTGGCGCAACTCATGGTCGAATTGGAAAAATCCCAGTATTTCTCTAATGTCACGTTAGCGGATGAACAAGTAATTCAGGAAGAGGGCCAGGAGGACACATATCGATTTGAGCTTATCGGTTATTTAAAAGATGGTACGGAGGAAGATGTTGAATAAGAAACTGATTGTCATGTCTTCTGTCATTGTTGGTCTTTTGGTGGTCTGGCTGGTCTTTGTCTATTTGCCCATCCATCGTGAGATGGGAGATTTGGAAGAAAAACTGGAATCATTTGAAGAAATGGAAAAGTTCCGGATTTCGACAAACCAGTTACAGTATCTGAGAACAGTGCTGGACAGTCTCTACATATGGGTGGATGAGAGTATGGAGCGTATCTATCCGGAAAATCAATTGTTGGATTTGGGCAGAGTGATTGAGAATATCGGGAAAGAGTACGGACTCAAACTTGTTTCAATCGTTCCGGATTATGAAAGCCTGTCTCTCTTCACTGATCAGAATGGTGAGATCGTAGAATTGCCCGTGATGATGCAGTTTGGAGGACGGTTTCAGCAACTCACCCAGTTTTTGGATCATACAGATGCATTGCCTTATGTGCTGCGAATAAATGAAGTGATTATTGAAAATCACAGTGAAAGCCAGTATAGTTCAGAATTGGACATCACATTGAGAGGGGTCATTGTTTTAAAAAAAGAGAGGACGGATGAAGGTGAAGAACAAATTGAACAAATAATCAAGCCGGGCCTGATATAGTCGTGACTTGAATGTGTACTCGGGTCCGCGGAGGACAGTATGAAGAAACAGAATCGACTGGAAAAGTGGTTGTTCACATCATTGATTATCATTATGGTTTCAACGGTTTTGTGGATTACGTGTACGCAAAAAAGTCCGATCGATGCCACAAGTTCCCTCGAAGAAGAAATTCCCCTCCTTACAGACATAACAGCCATACCCAACCAAATTGCATTAGGCGGGTCTCAATCTGAAATCCGAGTTAAATTGGTCGATCAGGAGGGCGATCCTTTAGCCAATGAAATCGTAACCTTTACTACCAATTTGGGAACGGTTACTGACCATGATACAACAGATGCAAATGGCTGGGCAAGAACGATTCTGACGAGCGGCCAACAGGCCGGTCAGGCGACAATCCACGCTGCCTATGGTAAATTAGCCTCTGTTTTTACTTCCGTCAATATTTTTTCCTCTTTTGAAGCACAGATGCAAATCGAGGTCGAAGAAGAATCTCTTCTTGCCAATGGGTTGGATGCGACCAACATTACTGTGACGGTGTTGAGTGATTCGGCCGAACCTGTATCCGGTGCTCACGTATCATTCACAACCACATGGGGGACAATTCAACCTTGGGTGACGACAAACCCTGACGGGCAAGGAACCGTTACATTGACCAGTCTTGCCAGTACGGGGGATACCACCACAACAGTTACCGCTACCTATGATGATCTGCAGGTCGCTGTTGCTGTAACGTTTAAAGGTGTTCAACTTTCTGTGACGGCCAATCCAATCGCCATTTTAGCCGATGGTGAGAGTATTTCCGCCATTACGGCTGTGTTAAAAGAGACAACGAGTCAAATCGCCCTGTCCGATGAAACGGTTTGGTTTGCATCGGACATCGGTCTGATACCCAATTCAATATCGACCGATTCAAGGGGCGTGGCGCAGGTGACCATCACCAGCTCCACTCAGATCGGAACAGCCCATGTCCGTGTCACATATGGTAATGCCATCAAAGACAGCGTTGCTGTTGAATTTCAATCGGTAACAGAGGTCTCCTATCCCATCGCCGATATATCGGTGAGTCCATCGGTTTTATTGGCGAACGGGGTTGATCAAACCACGATTTCTGTCACTGTTCTGGATAATGATCAGAAACCGGTACCGAATGATCTGATTCGATTTGTAACGACGGCAGGCATACTCGAATCGGCAACCGCCTATACAGACCATGATGGGATTGCAACGACACGATTAACAGCCCGGGCCAGTGTGTCCGATTCTGTGGCGCAAGTGATGGCTTATCGGGGACTGGATATTCCGTCTGAACAGAAAACGATTTTATTTAAAGGCATTCAATTCACCTTGTCCGCTTCACCTTCCGATATACTGGCTGACGGCCAATCCACATCCACAGTAACGGCAAAATTGAAAGAAACGACCAGTCAGGTTGCCATTTCGGGTGCACGAATCGAATTCGGAACCAATCTTGGATTGATTGCCAATCAGGCGACAACCAATGCGCAGGGCGTCGCTACGGTAACACTGACCAGCGCGGAAACAATCGGTTTGGCGCAGGTTGTGGCGATATATGGTCAAACCCACAGCGATACGATTTATGTAACCTATTCGAGTGAATCGGCCACAACGCGTTCGTTTAGTGAGTTAAATGCCAATCCCAATATTATTTTGGCTAACGGCATCGACCAATCGACTGTTCTGGTAAGAGTCATGGACAGTGATAAAAATCCGGTATCAGGAGTCAATGTCAATTTTACACTATCCAATTCGTTTGGACAGATTGTTTCTCAGGGAGTAACCGATGCCTACGGATATGCCACATCCACATTCACTTCCGATACAAGTACATGGGATGTGGAAACCTGGATCAGGGTGCAATTGGGTACGTTGCAGGATTCTGTGAAAGTGACATCCGAAGGAATTCAACTGGATCTTGAAGTGACGCCCAAGCAGATTATCGCCAATGGGGTGAGCAAATCCAGTATCAAAGCGATTCTCAAACGGTCGGAGAGTAAAATTGCGATATCCAGTGGCATGATCAGTTTTGCCTCGGATCTGGGAACCATTCCCAGTCAGGCGACAACCAGCTCGGAAGGTGTGGCTCAGGTTTATCTGACAAGCGGATTGACTGTTGGATGGGCGCATGTGGTGGTTCGATACGGATCGAAGTTTGAAGTTCGGGACAGCGTTCAATTTCAGGCCTCGGTTCCAACTTATATTGAAGCTTCTGCGACACCTCCCATTCTGCCTGCAGATGGTCAAAGTCAGTCCAATATCAGTGTGAGGGTGAGTGACGCCAATCGAAATCCGGTTCCCAATAATACGATTGTTCTCTTTGAGTTATTGGAGCAAGGAACGGGGAATAGGGGTATGATCGATGATTCGCGTGTCCCCACCATTGATGGTGTGGCTTCGAACAAGTTGACCAGCGCGACATCTCCGGGTGTGGATTCGATTGTGGTCCATGTCGAAAATTATGGAAGTGTGCGCGATACAGTCGAGGTGGTTTATGTCGTGGGAGAGGCAAGCACTGTATTGGTTACCTCAAATAAAGATAGTCTGAATGCGGATGGTATTGAAACGGCAACTATCCAGGCAAGGGTGATGGATGCACAGGGAAATCCGATTCAAAATGTGACGGTCAATTTTTCGACGACAATCGGGGATGTTACGCCCAGTGCGCTTACCAACGGATTGGGGATTGCACAGGCACAATTTTCAAGCGGCGTTGTGGGTATTGCGATCATCACAGCCTCTGTCGGTGGCAGCGTCAGCGGATCGACAACGATCCGTCTGATACCGGGAGAGCCCAATTCGATTGTCATGACATTTGATCCCAGAGAAATTGGTGTGATCAACACCGGTCAGAATCAAACAGCCATCATCGAAGCTGATGTGAGAGACAGCAAAAATAATCCGGTCAAAGATGGCACGCTGGTGACTTTTTCTATCTATGCTGGACCCGGAGGCGGAGAGTTCTTGAGTTCTGAAGAACCGATACCTACTGTCGGCGGTATAGCGCGGGTATCTATTTCGAGCGGGACCATTTCGGGCAATGTGCGTATCCAGGCTGAAGTTGTGGATGAGATGATGAATGTGATCATAGCGAAAGCTTCAGAATTGCTCATTCATGCGGGTCCTGCCTATATGGCCGATAAAACGGATTATGCAAGTACCCATCTGACCGTTGAAGCGGATATGCTGAACATCTGGAGGGCTCTGGGAACAACGCAACTTGATATTGCCGTATTTGATAAATACCACAATCCGGTTCAGGAAAATACGGCCGTTTATCTGACAACATCCGGTGGAGGTGTCAGCACGCATACAGCCTATACCAACAAGGATGGCAGAGCGACCGTTATCCTGACCGGTGCCAACCCCCAGCCAACTATCAACAGCTATTACAACGGATTGCTTATACAAGATCCTAATGATTCCAATATTATTCTTCCTGCATTTGTTTCGTATCCTTCTCCTATTGATTCATTGTTGCTGCCCAATTTTGAAGCCTATCCAGTTGGTTATCTCCGTCTGGATTATACACCGTACACGTCGTACTGGCAGGGCCAGGGATATACGATATTTGATCCTATACCTTTCAGTCTTAAAGGATTGGTGGGGAAAATTTCAAATTCCGAACAGAGTGCTGTTGCCGGCACACCATTGGAATGTCTGGAAAATGATGGTATTGCGCGTATCATTGCTTATACGGAAGGACAGGATGCCAATGGCGATCCGATACGTGCCTGGGATCAGACTAATGTTATTTATTCGGGTTCGGTGAGTTATGAAGACAACAGCGATGTGGTTTTTCAAGGTCGTACATTGTTGATCGGACAAAGTGAGGTGCTCACTTTTAGTTTAATGGATGACAATGGCAATCCAATAACATCACGGTCCACAATTAGTGCCTCTGTAGTGCCAGATGATTTGCCAGCGGCATTGAATTGGGAGGTAAAAGAGACAGGTGATGGTTTTGGCCAGGTTTTTTATGATATTAAGATTTCAAACGACAATCAAGAAGAAGATAAGGACAAGAAAGCAGGATTTGCTGCAATAAAAATTAAATGGGAAAATCAGTTTGATTTTGGAGATGCGACAACGCCTTATCAAATTTTTATTTCAGATACAACAGTTATCATCCCTTAATCATATATAAGGAATTGAATGCAATGAGTACAAAAAAGAAAATAATGGTTGGTGTTTCATTTTTTGTGTTTGTATTGCCAATGTGGGTTCAATCTCAGATGGTTGGCAATCCTGCGGGTGTGAAAGGGAAGGGTGAATGGACGATCAGTGCTACAGGTACCTACATGAATCAGCAGGTTGGAAACGAAACCGCCATATCGAGGCGAATCCTGATGAAAAGCAGCTGGGGCCTTGCTTCCTTTTTGGATGTGTACGGAATGATCGGAGCCGTGCAGCTTGATTTAAAAACGCCCGACGTGAACTTTATCGATTATGAAGGAAAATTCCGTTTGGGTTATGGTGTGGGATTCAATGGTGCAGTGCTGCCGCTCTCGGGATCGCAAATCAGCCTCTGGGTAAGTGGACAGGCTTTGCGGTATTCTTCTGAGGGTTCTTTTATTGAATATGCCGATATTTTTTCAAGGGAATACAAGATGCACTATGATATTCGAGAGTTCATGGGTTCTGCCGGAATTGTGATTCCGTTTCAGTCTTTTCGCATATATGCTGCAGGTATCGGATGGGCAACACAACGCTTGGAATCGAAAAATGAGTATCTGGAATATGTGGGAGTGGTCAACCATATCGGTCAGGTGGATGGCGAATTTCGCAGTGGATTGTGGACCGGTGGTGTGGTTGGTATCGAGCTCATACTGCCTCAGCGGTATACAATCAGTCTTGAAGGCCTGTTTTTCAATGAAGAGAATTACCATATTATGATCGGTGTGTCTCAAACAGGTCGGTCGGACTGGTGAAAAGTTTATTTCAGTATCAATTTTAAAGGAGCGTGAATCAAGGTGGCACTAAAAAAGAGTGAAAAAAGATTGTTGATTATATTGGGTGTGGCTGTTTTTGGTTTCCTTTTTGACCGATTTGTATTGAGCGGTGGAGACGAGAATGATGCAGCTGCAAATGTTGTTCAAAATAGAACGCAAAATCAGAATATGCTCTTGTCGGGTGTCGTAACGCCCGACCCAATTGCTGTCTCAGAAAAGGCATCCCAAAACAAGCAGTTTGAGACATGGGGGAGGGATCCATTTTCTTTGATCAGTTCGGGAAATGGTGAAAGTCGCTCGAGACCCATATTGAAGGGTATTTTTTGGAATCAGGATAAATCATATGTCTTAATTGATGATCTTATTCTGAGTGAAGGAGAAGAAGCAGAGGGTATTCGGATAGAAAAAATTCGAGAAGAGGAGGTTCTCTGTTATCAGGGGGGTCAATTATTTACATTACACTGGAGAGAATCGCCATGAAAGATGGAAAAGAAATAATGAGAAAATTCTGTTGGATATGCACCGCTTTTTTGCTTCTATCCAATCTGTGGGCAGAGTCCAATCTCGTCTCAGTAAAAAAGGGGGGAGAAGGGGGGCGTACTTGGGCTGTCCTCTATTTTGATCAAGATCCTGCATGGTCTGGTGTATCCCAATTGCAGGAGAACAAACTTTCCCTCTATTTTTCTGGAAATGTTGGAGAATTGAATGGTTCCAGTTTGTCTCTCGATCCTGTAAAAGACAGGCGCGTGACCATCAATCAAATCAGCCGAAGTCCAGCTGTATTTTGTGTGGATATCATTAGTGAAGGGAATCTGCCTCTGGTTATTTTGAAAAATGAAAGTCATGTGATTATCGCACTCAATGATATACGTCTGCTGGATGAAAAATTATCTGAATCCGTGTTGGATGCATCCGTTTTGCCATCATCATTGGTCAGTGTGGCTCCCATAATTCAAAACAACCAGGTTTTGACCACTTTACAATTTGATGGACTTTACCAGTGGAAAGGGTATGTTCGTCCTTCAAACAAATCGGCGGCACTTCTGATTCAAGGCGCACAGCTGTCAAACATCGATAATCAGTATCAATTTACAGAAAGTGCTTTGCAGGATATTCGAATTGTCACCGATCGTGACAAACCTTATGTAATGAGGATTGTACTGTTTTTCAACCAATTCACGCATTTTACACTTGTGAACAGACCACAGAGTTTTATCATTCAAACTCCGTATTCAGATAAAAGCAGTCAACAGATTGTACAGACCGAAACCACTGCGCAACCGGTTTTTATTGATCAGCGAGACGTGGCAGCTGAACCTGTATCTCCATCAGAATTCCCTCGTGAAGACATTGACCGAGAAATGGTAGATGATATGGTGCAGGGTGAAAGACAACCAGAAATTGAGAGCGAACCCGTGTCGACTTTGGTGTCGGAGGATGATGCAATCTCCAGCGATGAATCGTCGGACTGGACCATGCTTTCAGATAAAATGGCATCGATTGTAGAAGAGATTGAGAGTGAAAATGCAAGACAAGCTGATCGTGCAGCATCTGCGAGCCAAACTGAAAATCTGAGTGGTGCTGGCCAGGAAGAGGTCAGTCTGATTCCATGGGATCGAGAGGTTACCTTCCGGTTTTCGGGTACACCCATCAAAGATGTTTTACGTCTCATAGCGACATCGAATAATCTCAACATCATTATCGGAGAAGGTGTAACAGGTGAAGTGACGATGAATCTTGAAGGAGTCACTTTGAAGCAGGCGCTGGAGAAGGTTGTTTATATGCAGGATTGTGAATTTATTGTCGATGAGAATATCATTATTGTGAAACCGATGAATGTAAAGTATTTGGGAGGGATGACCACAAAGGTTTATCGTCTGAAGTATGCGGATGCTAAGAATGTGGCCGTAATTATTAGAAGGATTGTAACGAACGATACTCTGGTTCAGATATTTTATCCCGAATTTTTGGTTTTTCAAAATGAAGAAAAGATCAGTGAATATGAATTGCAGGGGGGCATGGGGGGCATGGGTGGCATGGGAGGAACGAGTGGAGGTGGTGGAACGGCAATGGAAGCCGGGATGAATCGGATGATCAACAATCCAGAAGCGATTCAGGGGATCCGTCGATCCAGCGTTCTTGTTGTTACCGATCGACCTGATAAGATCCGCGAGGTGGATAAGGTTATTGCCGAATTGGATCAAATGCCGGTTCAATTCATTATTGAATCCAGACTGGTTGAATTGCGTCCCTCATATAATGAGGAACTGGGAATCGACTGGGAAGGCGCTCTAAGTCTCATGTGGAATAAGAACCAGGTTTCGGATATTGATCCCGGTTTGCATATTCAGGAGGGGAATTATTTTGGTATAGATTGGGAGCTGCAAACAGGAGAGTTGACACCAGCCCAATATTTTGCCGTGTTGGATTTTCTTAAGGAAAAAACGGACAGTGAATTGAAATTGAATCCAAGAATATTGGCAATGAACAATGAGGAATCATCTATCAGTGTGGGAACCACAGTACCTATCCCGAGGATACAGAGCGGGGGTGTTGCTAATTTAGATCGTATTGAGATTGAATACAAAGAGATCAACATTCAATTGAATGTGGCTCCTCATCTTGGAGAGAATGGCGATATTACGATGTATGTAAATCCTGTGGTTGAAGAGATTACGGATTGGGTGGATGTGGCTGATTCGAGGGTGCCGGTAACGACCAAACAATCCGTAAACAGCATCGTCACTGTTAAAAATGGAAATACAGTCGTCATCGGCGGATTGATTAAAAAACAACAATATCAATTAACGAGAAAGATCTGGTTTTTGGGTGATCTGCCGTTAATCGGAAAATTATTTCAGCATGATGCTGTTGAGGACAAGGTAACGGAACTCATGATTTTTATTACACCAAAAATTGTTGAAATGGGGTAAACTTATGATCGGTACCGAACAAATTCATCGGTTGTTGACGCATGCTGTACGCAATCAAGCCTCCGATATTCATTTAAGCCAGGGGTATCCTCCCATCATTCGGATTGATGGCAAACTGCAACCCATCAAAGGGAAGGTTTTAGATAAGCAGGATATTGAAGATATCATTGTGCAGGTTTTGGATGATTATCAAATGGAAAAATTTCGAGATACGTTTGAACTCGATTTTGGATATTCAATACCGGATCTGGCTCATTTCAGGGTTAATGTCTTCACGAAACTCGGCGGATACGGAATGGCATTTCGGGTCATTCCTGATAAGATCCGATCACTTCAAGAGTTGGGTCTTCCAGAAGGTGTGATGAAAATGAGTAGGGAACTCGAAGGTCTGATACTCGTTACAGGGCCGACCGGCCACGGAAAATCGACGACACTTGCAGCCATGATTGATTTGATCAATACAGAAAGACACGAACATGTTATTACGATAGAAGATCCGATAGAATATAAACACAATCCGAGAAATTGTCTAATCCAACAGCGGGAATTGGGACATCATACAAAATCTTTTGCGGCCGCGCTAAGAAGTGCGCTGAGGGAAGATCCGGATATTATTCTTGTGGGTGAAATGAGGGATTTGGAGACAATCTCATTGGCCTTGACTGCAGCGGAGACAGGGCATCTGGTTTTATCCACACTGCATACACGAACTGCACCTGATACGATCAATCGAATCATCGATGTCTTCCCTGCTGAACAACAAAAACAGATCTTAGCCCAAATATCCAGCTCACTGGTCGGCATTATTTCTCAACGTCTCCTCCCACTCAAATCAGGAAGGGGACGTATTGCTGCTGCTGAGGTATTGGTAGCCAACAATGCGGTGCGCAATCTGATCAGAGAGCGAAAAACACATCAGATTCGGTCCATGATGCAATCCAGTACTGATACCGGAATGCAGACAATGGATGACAGTTTGATGCAATTGATGAATCGAAATCTCATTTCAAGAGAGCATGCACAGAAATATGCTGTTGAAATTGAACGGTTTATACCTAATTTTGATATACACAAGAAAAAGAATCTGAGCAGAGAAGTTGTTGCGAGACCCGCATAGATCCATTCTTAACAAAATTACTATATTTGCCATGGGTACGAAGTGCCTTTTGAATGATCGATTTATATCCTTGATTTAATGATTATATTCATTTATTTACTCAATCTGGTACAGAAACATATTTGAAATGTGTGGTTTATTTATTGAAACATCTTTATCCTATCTATATTAAAAACAGTCTATTTCGTGAGATATTTGAAAATGAGCTTGACATCAGATAGAAATATTAGTATATTCTATCATAAGAATATACTAATATAGCGATTTTATTGAAAAGGAACAACATGTCCATTTATGATATACTCATTTTAGGGGGAGGACCTGCAGGGCTTACAGCCGCCATTTACGGTGGGCGGTCGCAACTCAGGGTAGGAATGATTGAAAGACTCATGCCGGGTGGTCAGGTCATGAGTACCGATTGGGTAGAAAATTATCCCGGTTTCGAGGATGGTATTGCCGGAATTGACCTTGCTCAGAAAATGGAGAAACAGGCTGTAAAATTTGGCCTGGAAATATCTTCGGGTGTGATTGAGAATATCAAATTGCAAACAAATCCTAAGAAAATAACCGTCAATGGAAAAGAACTGCTGGCCAAAACGGTCATTGTAGCAACAGGCTCCGATCCAAAACTTTTAAATGTTCCCGGTGAAAAGGAATTTAAAGGGAAGGGTGTGTCCTACTGCGCTACATGCGATGCGCCTTTTTTTAAAGACAAAGATGTTATCGTCGTTGGAGGAGGAAGCTCGGGTATTCAGGAGAGTCTTTATTTAAGTCGATTTGTTCGTTCGATTCAACTTGTCGAGTTTTTGGATCATCTCAATGCAGAACCGATTTTGCAAAAAAGGGCGCACGAAAATCCAAAATATACCTTTCATCTTAATCATCAACTGCTCTCGATCGATGGAAATCAAAAAGTGGAATCTGTGACCATTGAAAATCGAAAGACGAAAGAACAGAAAACACTCAAAACGGATGGTGTTTTTATCTGGATAGGATTTAATCCGAATACAAAATTTCTTGAGGGCACGCTTGACATGAATCCGGAAGGGTACATTACCACCAATGAGGAAATGGAAACATCCATTGAAGGTGTTTTTGCCGTTGGTGATGTGCGGGATAAACGGGTACGTCAGATTACGACCGCTGTCGGCGATGGAACCATTGCAGCGCAATCTGCTTTAAAAACCCTCGAAAGTATGGAACAAAGTGAGGAGCTGAATCCATGAGTAAACCAAATTATAAGGGAAGTGCACGGATATTGAAAGCATTGGCCCATCCGACGCGAATCCAACTGCTTCATTTGATAAAGGAGCAGTATCCCTGTGTCAAAGCGATGGAAGAAGCAATGGGAATTGCGCAACCCAATATATCACAACATTTATCCCTTCTCAGAAATATCGGTATTGTGGAAGCGGAAAGAAACGGAAATCATGTCTGTTATCGAATAAAAAATGATACAGTTGTGAAGTTGCTCAACGTGTTAATTGGTCAATAACAAAGGAGGATATTTTTATGGGCGATACGATGATATTTAATGACGACAATTTTCAAACAGAAGTATTGGAATCCAATGTGCCTGTTTTGGTTGATTTTTGGGCATCCTGGTGCGGTCCCTGTCGCATGCTGGCACCGGTAGTGAAAGAACTTGCTGATGATTATGCCGGAAAGGTCAAAATCGGAAAAGTCAATACCGAAGAGAGCGCGGCTATAACGGGTCAGTATGGTATCATCAGTATACCCACATTGATCATTTTTAAAGATGGAAAACCGGTCGATCAGATCATTGGTGTGGTTCCCAAAGCCGCAATCACCAAAAAGTTGGATGCTGTTTTATAATTGGATAATTCCATCTCATGAGATTTTTTATCCAAATATTAAATTGAAGGGAGGGCAAAAATGAAAACACGGAACCTATTTTTCGGTTTGCTCACCTTATCTATTCTGGTTATTTTCCCTGTTAAAACATTTTCCCAATTAAACTGGACATGGTATGTCGAGTCGATCACCATTGAATCGGGATATGTCGATGTCATCGTGGGCATCAAAGCGAACAGCGTGGGGGATGAAGGTGATTTGGGTAACTTTACATTGATCGGGACCTTCTCGGAAGATCTTTATGATTTTGGAGAAGAAACAGGGAAGGATCCTACATGTGCAATCATTCTAATGGGAGCCTACGATCTTACATTTTTGGACCATACAGGTTTTTATGATTGGTACCTCAAGGCTACATGGAAGGGGGGGCCATTTGTAGGACAAGTAACTGCTGGTGGTGTGTCGGTTTTCTGTTTGCGAATTTATATTAGAGATTCAAATGGAAGTACTAATATCATTCTGAATAAGGAAGGCGATTATCAGGAAACATATGAATTTTTAGGTCCAAACCCTGAGGATCAAACCATTGCAGATGTATGGTATGACAACAGCGATGGCGATGTCTCACTGCCGGTTCAGATGACGAGTTTAACCGCCACTGCCAGTCAGGAGAATGGGATAAGTATTGCATGGCGGACGGAGAGTGAAACAAACTGTGCGGGATTTCATGTGTGGCGGAGTTCGTCTGAAAAAGGATTTTATGAACGCATCACAACAGAACTCATATCCGGACAGGGCAATCAATCGAGCGCCACAGAATATTTGTTCGTCGATCAACATGTGGAGGACAATGTCGTCTATTGGTACAAGGTGGAAGAAATTTCTACAAGTGGCGAAAGCCGATTTTTTGGTCCGATCAGCGTTGTCGGTGTCAGTCCGGTGCCCCAAACATTCGAACTCTCCCCAAATTATCCAAATCCCTTTAATCCGAAAACCCGATTTGAGTATCAAATTCCCGATATGTGTGATGTCTTCATCTCCATCTACAGCATTTTAGGGCAGGAGATCAAAACCTGGATTTTTGAGAATCAGGAAAAAGGGTATTATTCACTGGAATGGGACGGACGGGACTGGAGGGGGAAAAATGTGCCGAGTGGTGTCTATTTGCTCAAAATGCGAACGGCAGAATTTTCAAAAATGAGGCGTATGACAGTCATACGATAATGATTATTTGAATATTAGACATTTTACAAGGAACTTTTCTTAGCTGCAGAAAAATTTTCTGCAGCTATTTTTTACATCGGGTAGGATCAATCGCGATGGCAAGATCATGAGTCGGAATTTGTGTTGGACTCATCATTTGAAAGATAGAGGATTCATATGGAAGTTGTTTTGAGAAAAATAAAAGGTATTACATTTGCCGGATTGGGAGAGACTGGTCATTGGGTGATTTTAGATACGGATAAGAAATACGACGGCTCGGAAGGTGCTGCCAAACCGATGGAGATGATACTGATGGGTTTGGGTGGTTGTTCCGGGATGGATATCCTTTCAATATTAAAGAAAATGCATATTGATGTTCTTGATTTTGAGATACGCATCCAAGCTGTGCAGGCAGATGAACATCCAAGAATTTTTACGAAAATTGATATCGAATACGTTTTCGGATGTGATGAGGTTGATATAGAGAAGCTCGAAAAAGCGATTCGACTATCGCACGAAAAATATTGTCCGGTTATGGCGATGTTTAAAGAGGATGTCCAAATCAATTATTCATATAAAGTTAAAAATGCTCTAAATCAGTTGGATTAGATCCATTATATAAATTTTTACTTTTATATCAGATACAGGAGGTTTTATCGTGCTGAAAGATGAAGATAAAAAACAGATTCAAGACCGTTTAATGGATATGACAGATTCTGTTAAACTTGTCTTTTTTACACAGAAATTGGCAGGAGCATGTCAATACTGTACCGAAACGGAGCAGCTTTTGAAAGAAGTGTCCGGTTTATCTGAAAAACTTGAATTGCAGATTTTAAATTTTATTACGGATAAAGAACAGGTTGAGTCTTATGGTATTGATAAGATTCCAGCAACAGTCATTGAAGGCAATAAGGATTATGGTATTCGATTCTATGGTATTCCCGCGGGTTATGAGTTTGCTACTTTTTTGGATGTCATTTTACTGGTTTCATCCGGCTCGTCGGGGATAAGTAGCAATTTCCAGAAAGAGATTCAAGAAATACAAAAACCTGTGCATATTCAGGTCTTTGTAACACCGACTTGTCCCTATTGCACAAGAGCAGCCCTTACTGCTCAGCAACTTGCCATAGAGAGCGAAATGATTAAAGTGGGTATTGTGGAAGTGACAGAATTCCCACAATTGGCTCAAAAATATGGTGTGATGGGTGTGCCCAAAATTGTGATCAATGAGAAACACAGTTTTGAAGGCGCTTTACCGGAAAATCTTTTCGTGGAACATGTGTTGAATGCTGTAAAAGATTGAGCAACCCAGAATGAAATCATAGAGGTCGGTTGCAAATTACCTGAATTTTCGAAACGGACATCAATGAAAAACCCTGAGTGATATTTGCTCAGGGTTTTTCATTTTAAGCTCAAATATGGCATAGAATGGCACACGGTTTGCCAAATTTAAATGTAGCAAAATAGCTGGTATATTCATCAATAATACCTTTCCTTTTGAAAGGTTGATTATTCATATTGAAACTGGTTAAAACTGCATTCATAATTGGAGGGAATAACTGTGTCATTAAAAATATTGATTGTCGATGACGATATTGGAATTCGAATGCTTTTGTCTAAATATCTACAGCGACACAATTTTGAAACGATACTCGCTGAAGATGGTTTGGAAGGTATGGAGATTGCCAAAAAAGTGCATCCGGATCTTATTATTTTAGATGTGGTCATGCCACGGATGGATGGTCTAACGGCTGCCAGACTCATTAAGTTTTATAAACCATTGAGTGAGGTTCCGATCATATTTCTAACAGCAAAAGATACAGAAAAGGAAATCGAATTGGCTCAGGAGGCTCGAGCAGAAGTCTATATTACCAAACCATTTGATGTAAATCAAGTCATCCATGTTGTTAAAGAGCTTTTAGCTCAGTCCGTCAGCGAAAAAAAATGAGATATTCCTGTTTCAATTGTAATTGCATGAATAAGAATCAGAAAAGGAATCTGAATATATGATGAAGGAATCAAACAATAAATTTGTATTATTTTCCTTAGAACACCAACAATTTGCCCTTTCGTTATCAATGGTCGAGAGCATCGCTCGTTCCGTAGAAATCATACCATTGCCTAATGTTCCTGATGTTGTTCAGGGGATTATTAATGTTCATGGTCGTATCATTCCAGTTGTTAATATACGTCAACGATTTCATTTTCCACAAAAAGAAATTGATCTTGATGATCACTTGATTATAGGAAGGACTTCCAAACGGTCGGTTGCGATTATGGTTGATGATGTTGAAGATATTGTTGAGATTGCAAAGAATAAAATAATCGAGCAAGAAAAAATTTTACCTGGACTGGATCATATTGAAGGAGCAGCAAAAATTGAAAATGATGTGATTATTATCCATGATCTAGAAAAATGTCTTTCCATGGATGAAGAGCTGATGCTGAATAAAGCAATTGATAATAAAAAAAACAAAAGGTTGGGAGAAAGAGAGAGAAAAGGTCATAGATGAAAAAGAAGATTTCTGATGATATTTTGTCGAAATTTAGCGAGATGATCAGTACACAAATGGGTTTATATTTTCCTCAAGAACGTTATCATGATTTGATGCGAGGTGTTTCTTCAGCAGCGAAAGAGTTCGGTTTTAAAAATGTTGAAGCATGCATCGAATGGTTGGCCTCTTCGCCTTTGAAAAAAGAGCAAATTGTCATCCTCGCAAGCCATCTCACTGTGGGTGAAACCTATTTTTTTCGGGAACCAAAAGTCTTTGAGGCGCTCGAAAATTATATCCTGCCTGAAATCCACCTGTCGAAGAATGAATTAGAAGGACGTCTTCGTATTTGGAGTGCTGGATGTTGTACTGGTGAAGAACCTTATTCAATTGCGATTATGCTGAAGAGAGTCATCCCTGATTTGGAAGATTGGCAGGTCACAATTTTGGCAACAGACATCAATCCTCGTTTTCTTCAAAAAGCTGATGAAGGTGTCTATCGAGAATGGTCTTTTCGAGGTACGCCCGACTGGCTTAAGCAAAATTACTTTAAAAAATTAGATGAGGGTTTATACGAAATAATTCCAGAGATAAAGCACATGGTCAAGTTTAGTTATTTGAATTTGGTTGAAGATACATTTCCCACGCTTTTTAATGATACGAACGCGATGAATATGATTTTATGTCGAAATGTTTTGATGTATTTTACGCAAAAACAAATTAGAAAAATTATTGAACGTTATTATTATACACTTTTAGAGAGTGGATGGTTGGTTGTCGGCCCCAGTGAAACATCAAATCTATTTTCCCCACATTATAGGACAGTCAATTTTCCCGATGCCGTATTGTATCAGAAGAATGATGTCATTTCAACAACCCACTTTCAAGAATCTGTGATTAATATTGTTCCCGAAAGTGACCTCTTTTATACATCCCCAATTAAAGATAAAATTTCAGAAATTCCACTGGATGACAAAGAGAAAGAACCAGAAACGGAAATCGATGCGATCATTGAGGAGGAGAAAGAGAAGGCAGAAGAAAAGGAAACAGAGAGGACGCTTTTTGAAGAGGCCATGACATGCTACCAATTGGGTTATTATGATGATACGATCGATAAAGTCATGGATGTTCTTACCGAGGAGAAAGATAATGTTAATGCGATGACGCTGTTAGCGAAAGCTTTTGCCAATCAGGGTAAACTTGTTGAAGCAATGGAGTGGTGCAAAAGAGCAATTGAGATTGATAAGTTAAATCCAAAATTCTACCATCTTTATGCAGCTATATTAGAAGAACAAGGTCACTTTGACGCAGCAACACAATCGCTGAAGAAGGCACTTTATATGGATCCCAATTTTGCCCTTGCCTATTTTCAATTGGGTAATTTGACCCGTCAACAGGGAAAGTTAGATGAATCTAAAAAATATTTCAACAATGCACTCATACTATTGGATGATTATAAACATGACGATATTCTCCCGGAGTCAGATGGGATTGTTGCTGGAAGATTGGCGGAAATTATACGATTGATGAATAAGGAAAGTCTTGCATGATGCTGAAAAAATCAAATAGGAAGACATCCAAGAAAAAGAATAAAGTGGATAAGATCGTGCCGGGTTCGTCTGATCAAAATACTGAGGATACTATCGAAAACAAGCGAATACATCGAAAACTCAGTGCGCAGAAGAAAAAGGAAATCCTTCAATCACGGTCAAAAGAACTTGCGGATGAATTATTTGAACAAAGCAATGATGCAGAATATTTTGAAGTGGTTGAATTTATTTTATCCTTTGAAAAGTATGCGATTGAATCTCTCTTTGTCAGCGAAGTTACTCCTTTAAAAGATTTCACGCCCCTGCCCTGTACACCCTCTTTTGTATTGGGCATCACCAATATTCGAGGGAAAATCGTTTCTGTAATTGATATTAAGAAGTTTTTTAATTTACCAGAAAAAGGATTAACCAATCTGAATAGAGTGATTGTGGTGGAGACTCCTGAAATGGAACTTGGTATTCTTGCAGATTCTATTATTGGAGTGAGATTGATATCCCGTAATGATATTCAGCCTTCACTGCCTACATTAACGGATATTGGTTCAGAATTTATAAGAGGTGTGACTGAAGATCGTATGATTATTTTGGATATTGAGAAGATATTATGCTATCCCAAAATTATTGTTCATCAAGAGATCGATACATAAGTATGATAAGGATAATGTTAAAGTTGATTTTAATAAAAAGCCATTGAATACAAAGGAGGAATGTAGGATGAAGAAAATAGTTGTCGTTATTGCAGTACTTGTTCTATATGTATGTTCATATCTCCTTTTTGCTGGGGATAACAGTGCTTATCGAGTTATCGTTAATGCTGCGAATCCAGTTATTGCAGTATCAAAAAAAGATTTGGCAAAAATTTTTCTTAAAAAGGTTGATAAATGGGACAACGGCTATGAAGTTCACCCTGTGGATTTAATCGAAAATTCACCTGTTCGATATGTTTTTACGGAAGAGATACATGAAAAGGAGATTGCTAATATTATTGCGTATTGGAATAAGGAATTTTTTAAAAATCAAACATCTATGCCACCTCAAATGCAAAACGAGTGGGACGTTATAAGCTATATCGAATCTGATTCGGGTGCGATCGGCTATATCTCCTCGGCTATACCGATCAATGGTTATCAGGTGAAAGAATTGGCCATAGAATACTAAAAACGAGAGATTAAATATTAGGGAGACAGTCATGTTAGGTAAATTAAAGTTTAAGTACAAGATTTTTCTAATTCCAGCACTGTCCTTTTTAACATTTATTATTATTTTCATTATTTCCGATATTTATAGTCGGGAAAATGAGAGTATGTTAAAGGAAATTGTTAATGGACATGCACCCGCTTGGGAACTCAGTCGGAATTTGCTGGCTGCGCTTGAATCTTTGCAACGCGGTTTTCAGGATGCAGTTGCCAGTGATGATGAAGATGAGTTATTGACCGTCAATCTTCTCAACGAAGAATTTCACAATCAGCTTGAAGCGCAGAGAGATAATCCGGTTTTGGATGCTGAAGAGCTTGACGATTTGAAAACAATGTTTACCAGTTATTACGAGGTCTCTTATAAAACGGTAACAGCAATGATCAATGGCAGTCGTTTGGAAAACATGACATCTTTGATGGATTCTATGACCGAACAATATCTTGCACTGAAGGAAAAATTGGAATCGAATATAAAACGTGATAAAGCGAACATGACATCCACACTCGTTATGGCAAGAGGCAATAATAGAACCATGTTGATCGTGATCGGTATTATCGTTTTATTGTCTATTTTATTACTACTTGGATTGTCCTGGTTTATCGTGAACTCCATTTTGAATCCTTTGTATGCAACGATCATGGTTGCTGAAAGTGTGGCGGAAGGAGATTTAACTGTAAAGGTCCCATCACACAATGGGAGTGATGAGGCAAGTCGATTACTGCATACATTAAGTAAAATGGTGAGCAGTTTGAGATCGCTTTCGAGTCAGATTAAAGAAAGTACCAATGCACTTGCGTCTGCTTCCGCACAAATATCAACTTCTGTGACCGAAATTGCCTCAGCGGCCACTGAAACAGCTGCTGCTGCAACTCAAACAAGTACAACTGTTGAAGAGGTGCGACAAACATCACAGGATTCAAATCGAAAAGCAAAACATGTCTCTGAGAGTGCACAAAAAGCTGTGGAAATTTCTAAAGCTGGACAGAAGTCGGTATCAGAAACCATTGAAGGTATGCATCGAATTGAAGCACAGATGGAGTCGATTGCCGAGTCCATATTACGTCTCAGCGAGCATGGACAAGCTATTGGGGGGATTATCGCTACCGTGGAGGATGTCGCAGAACAGTCCCGGTTATTGGCTGTGAATGCATCGATTGAAGCAGTTAAAGCTGGTGAACATGGAAAAGGATTTGCTGTGGTTGCACAGGAAGTTCGGAACCTTGCCGAACAATCGAAGGAGGCAACGGTGAAGGTTCGCAATATTTTGGACGATATTCAAAAATCGACTGGTGAAGCTGTTATGAAGACTGAACAGGGTAGTAAGGCTGTTGAAGATGGCGTGAAACAATCAGCCGATACAGGAGATGCTATTCAAAAACTGATGGATAGCGTTGCAGAAGCTGCGCAGGCTACTACTCAGATTGCTGTCTCGAGTCAAGAGCAATTGGTTGGCATGGATCAAATGGTAACAGCGATGGAAAGTATAAAACAAGCCAGCAATCAAAATGTAACGGCTACCAAGCAGGTTGAATCGGCCTCACATGATTTAACCGGACTGGGTCAGAAATTACAGGAGTTGATGGGACAATATAAAATTTGATTGTTCACTCAACTATTCAAAAGAAAAACGAAAATAGGGGAGTACATGATGAATTATCAAGACGATGATTTTTTTAAACAGCTTTTATCCATGTTCAAATTGGAGGCAGAAGAGCATGTCGGTGTTATCAAGTCCGGTTTGTCAAAAATGCAAGAGATATTGCCTGACAATGAACGTACTGAATTACTCGAATCTGTATTTCGTGCAGCACACAGTTTAAAAGGTGCTGCCAGAACAGTGGGTCTCACAGATATCGAGCCGATCGGTCAGTCACTGGAAAATGTCTTTTCGATCATGAAAAATAAAAAGTTGGACTGTTCTAACGAACTGTTTAACATGCTCAACCAATCGATTCAGATGCTTGATGTTCTGATCTCCTCTATGAATGAACAGGGTAAGATCTTGAAAGACAAGTCTGAATTGATGCGATTGATCGATAAAATCAATGAACATATGGTTCTTGTTGGTGCATAGAAGATCCTGTTACATATCTATTTCTACGGGGATTGTATGAATCAAATAGAAGATGGATTTCTCAAAGAACTTCGTGCAATGTTCAAAATTGAAGCCGAAGAACATCTTAAAGCCATGTCTTCAGGATTTATCGAGTTAGAGAAAACAAAAGAGGCAGACCAAAGAAAGACAATTCTGGAAAGTGTTTATCGGGAAGCTCATAGTTTGAAAGGGGCGGCCCGTGCAGTCAATTTAAATGATGTGGAAACAGTCTGTCAAACGCTTGAAGATGTTCTCTCAAAATTAAAACGTCAACAAATAAAATTATACCCTGAACTTTTCGACATCCTGCATGATACCGTCGATATTCTGAAGGTGATTATCGATTCGAATAAAGTGCAGGATATTTCAAGCATTATGCATCAATTGGGTCGTCTTTCAGAGGGTTATTCAAAAGAGGATATTCAGGCGGATAAACTGGAAAATCGTGAGTTCCCCAAAAAAGAAGAGGAATCTGATAAAAAAGGTGTGGAAGAAGAAAATGCGGGAGAAGTAAAAGTTGAGAAGGCTAATGATCAAAAAGCGTCTGATTTACCAGCATCAAAAGCCGAACCACCTGTGGCAAATCCCAAAATAGTTGAAAAAGAAGAGCCACTCATTTCTGAAACGGTTCGGATTGCAACAGAAAAATTGGATTCACTGCTCCTTCAAGCTGAAGAAATGCTTGGTGCAAAATTGGCTGTAAACCAATACCTGTCCGATTTTGATGTCATTTTCAAAAAGTTTGATTTGTGGGAAAAAGAGTGGAAAAAATATGCTACTGAAATATCATTGATCAAGCGCTCCTTCGAAAACGGAGAAAATGGAAATGGATTCAAGAAGAAAAATACGGAATTTAATCGGCTTTTTGAATTTATTCATATGTATCAAGATCAGATGAAATCTTTAGAAAATGTACTTAATCCCATTCAACAAATGGCCGATAACAATTCTCGCATTATCGGTGGTATGGTCGACAATCTTCTTGAGGAAATGAAGGAAGTTCTCACGCATCCATTCTCAACGCTTTTCAAAATATTACCCAAAATTGTTCGGGATCTTTCACGTGATCAAGGAAAAGAGATTGAACTGATTATTCGAGGCAGCACGATTGAGGTCGATAGGCGTATTTTGGAGGAAATGAAAACGCCCTTTATTCATTTGTTACGCAATTGCATTGATCATGGTATCGAAAAACCCGAAGAAAGAGTTAAAAAAAATAAACCACGTGATGGAACGATATCTATTTCTGTCTCTCAAATAAGTGGTAACAAAGTGGAAATTCTTGTGACGGACGACGGTGGTGGTATAGATGCCGAAAAGGTTAAAAAAACAGCCATCAAAAAAGGGATTATTTCCGAAGCTGAGGCAGAAAAATTCACCGAACAGGATGCATTATCACTCATATTCCAGTCGGAAGTTTCAACCAGTCCGATCATAACGGATATTTCGGGTCGGGGACTGGGTCTTGCTATCGTTCGTGAAAAAGTAGAGAAACTTGGCGGATTGATATCCTTAACAACGGAAGTCGATCAAGGAACAACATTCCGGATTGTGCTGCCAGTCACCATGGCCACATTTAGAGGCATTCTGGTTCGTGTTGCCAAACAGATTTTTGTCGTTCCTACGGCCAATGTAGAAAGGGTAACCCGGTTCAAATCGGATGAAATAAGAACCGTTAAGCAAAGAGAGACGATATCATTGGATGGGAAGGTTATTCCTCTTATCTGGCTTTCTGATGTGCTGGAACTGCCAAGAATGGAGAATGAGGATGAGAGTTACTCTTTCATACAAGTGATGGTTCTTAATGTTTCCGAAAAACGAATTGCATTTGTTGTTGATGACATACTGAATGAACAAGAAGTGCTTGTAAAAAATCTTACGAAGCAACTATCAAGGGTGAAAAATATTGCAGGTGCTACAGTTTTAGGTACAGGCAAAGTGGTCGTCATTTTGAATGTTTTTGATTTGGTCAAATCGGCTCTAAAAGTAACGACGAGTCACAAAAAGGAGGAGAAATCCAAGGAGGAAACGTTAATGGAGAAATCAATTCTGATTGCTGAAGATTCAATTACTTCCAGAACATTGTTGAAGAATATACTTGAGTCGGCAGGTTATCGTGTGAAAGCAACAGTGGATGGTGTTGATGCATTTACAGCATTGAAGGTAGATGAGTATGATTTGGTTGTGTCGGATGTTGAAATGCCAAGGATGAACGGGTTTGATCTTGTATTAAAGATACGCGATGATAAGAAGATGGCTGATTTACCGGTTGTATTGGTAACTGGATTGGAATCCCGTGAACATCGTGAAAGAGGCATTGAAGTGGGCGCCAATGCCTATATCGTTAAGAGAAGTTTTGATCAGAGTAATTTGTTGGAAGTTATACAAAAACTTATTTGACGAATAGGAAATATTCTATGATCAAAGTACTCATTACAGAAGATTCACCCGTTGTTAGAGGGTATTTAGAATATATATTAAATTCTGATCCGGATATCGAAGTTGTTGGAACAGCAAGGGATGGTCAAGAAGCTGTCCGCATGGTGTCTTCAACCAAACCAGATGTGATTACGATGGATATTCACATGCCAGAAATGGATGGTTTTGAAGCGACACGACAAATTATGGAAACATATCCCGTTCCCATTGTGATCGTAAGCGCGAGTTGGAATCCTGAAGAAGTGGATAAAACATTTCGAACAATGGAAGCGGGTGCGGTTGCAGCTTTGGAAAAACCAAGAGGAATGGGACATCCCCAATCAGAAGCCTCTGTTAGAGAACTTCTTCAGACAGTCAAATTGATGTCTGAAGTGAAGGTGGTCAGGCGGTCAGCGCGACACAGGGTTTTACAAAAGGAAAGAGCTATTGCATTCAAAGAAGAGAAATCCATAGTAGAACCCAATCCAGACGTAAAGCTTGTTGCAATAGGTGCCTCCACGGGAGGGCCACTTGTTCTTCAGACCATTTTATCAAAATTACCGACAAATTATCCAGTTCCCATTGTCATTGTACAACATATTGCTATGGGTTTTCTGGCAGGATTAAAAGATTGGTTATGCAAGACCACGCATTTCCCGGTAAAAATTGCTGAATCAAGAGAACGATGTGAAGCGGGGAAAGCCTATCTTGCGCCCGACGGTGTTCAAATTGCTCTGGACAAAAATATGCGTGTGGTAATTACAGACAATACACCCGAACATAATCTGTGTCCTTCTATTTCTTACTTTTTCCGCTCAGTTGGAGATATTTTTGGACGAAATGCAATCGGTGTACTACTTACCGGGATGGGGCGGGATGGTGCAAAGGAATTAAAATATCTGAAAGATAACGGATGCATAACCATTGCCCAGGATAAAGAGACGTCCATTATTCACGGTATGCCAGGTGAAGCAATTAAACTGGGGGGAGCAACCTATATTCTTCCGTCCAATAAGATAGCTGAAAAGCTGAAAAATCTCATGATGAAAAAAGATGAAAAAGTAGCCGTAAATCAATAAAAGATAATATAAAAGGAAGATTGAACCATGTCAAATGAGCAAAAATCGATTAATTGTAATGTTGAGATACTCATCGTCGAAGACAGTCCAACACAGGCAATGCATCTGAAATATATACTTGAAAAGCAGGATTTTCGAGTCATTGTTGCTCAGAATGGAAAAGATGCACTTAAATTGATGCGAAAAAACAAACCCACAATCGTCATCAGTGATATCCTTATGCCTGAGATGGATGGTTATGAACTTTGTCGACAGATTCGAGCAGACGAAAAACTTCAATATATCCCAGTGATTCTATTAACGCAGCTCTTTGATCCTCGGGATGTGATACGCGGTTTATTGTCGGGAGCCGATAATTTTGTAACAAAACCTTATAGCGAACAATTTCTTGTTTCTCGTATTCAATACATTCTGGCCAATCAGGAATTGAGAAGAAATTCGATCACAGAAATGGGCATTGAAATCATTTTTGCCGGCCAAAAACATTTTATCACTTCAGATCGAATGCAAATTCTGGATCTTCTTTTTTCCACATTTGAGAATGCTGTACAAAGAAATCAGGAGCTTGAAGTTGCCAATAAACAATTGAGAAAAGCGCTCGAAACCATTGAAACGATCAATGAAGTATCGGAAAAGCTCAATCGACTGTTGATGCCAGAAAATGTAGCAGAGGCTATTGCTGACGGTGTAAAGAAGCTTATCGATTACGATGATTGTTCTGTTTATCGAATCGATGATCAGAAGCAATTCCTTGTTCCTGTTTATTATAATAAAAGTCATTCCGCACATTCCAAAAATAAAACCGTAGAAGATTTAAAATTAAGCATTGGCGAGGGCATTGCCGGATTGGTTTATACAACCGGAAAAGCCGAGATTGTGGGGGATATGTCAAAACATCACAAAGTCAATTATCCCAAGGAAAGCAAAAAGAAAGATGAATCGATGTTGGCGGTTCCTCTTCACTATGAAGATAAAATATTGGGAGTCATTACATTAAAGAAATCTGGACTTCATCAATTTACTGAATCTCATTTGCGGACACTCACCATCCTTGCAGGTCAAGCCGCAGTGGCTTTGGAAAATGCACGCTTATATGAAAGTGAAAAGAGAAGCAAAGAGTTCGCACAGAGAGCCAGTCGATCGAAAAGTGAATTCTTGGCCAACATGAGTCATGAAATTCGGACACCGATGAACAGCATCATCGGATTTTCTGATCTCCTGCTTCAGGAAAATCTCCCCAGTGAATTTGTGGATTTTGTGCGTACTATCAAATTAAATGGCGAAGGGCTTTTAGAGATTATCAATCAGATATTGGATCTTTCAAAAGTCGAAACAGGCCGAATGGAAGTGGAGAGTGTGGAATTTGATCTCAAGGGATTGGTGGAAAATGTATCGCAACTTCTTCGGTCCCGTGTATTGGATAAAGGCTTAACCTTTGAAGTTTCAGCAACACCGAAAATACTTCCTCATATCGAGTCTGACAGTCTTAAAATTCGGCAGGTTATTGTAAATTTATTGGGAAACAGTGTCAAGTTTACAGAAGAGGGAAAGATAGGATTGAACGTGATTGTTGAAAGAAAAAAGGGAAATAAGGGTTTGTTGACTGTTCATGTTTCTGATACAGGGATAGGGATTTCACCCGAAAAACATGCGACTATTTTTGAGGCATTTAGCCAGGCTGATGCGTCGATGACGCGACGATTCGGCGGAACAGGATTGGGGCTTACGTTAAGCAAGCAGATGATTGAATTGATGGGTGGAAAAATCTGGTTTGAATCAAAACCGGGTCAAGGAAGTACATTCTCCTTTTCTGTCCCGGTTAAAGTGCTTGCGAAAAAAGTGGCAGAACCAAAAGCCAAAGAAATAGTAACCGTAAAATCAGAAAGCCGATTCAACGAAAAGAAGTCCAGGTTATTAAAGGATCAAATTGATTCAATTGGATTAAAGAGCAGTGTGACAGATAAATTAACAGTAGAAAAATCACCCCTTGTTTTGATTATAGAGGATAATGGGAGTGCGCTGGATCTGCTGCAGAGGTATTTGGAGAAAGATGGTTATCAGGTTCAATGCAGTACGAATGGTGAAGATGGTATTTTAAAAGCAAAATTTTACCGTCCCAGTGCCATTGTTTTAGAAATTCTCTTGCCTGGAAAGATGGACGGCTGGGAAGTTTTGCGGGTTCTCAAATCGGGCCAGTTAACGAAAGATATTCCGGTCATTGTCTGCTCTGTCCTTTCAAATCAGAGAAAAGCATTTAGTCTGGGAGCAGTAGAGTATATTGAAAAACCTGCTCAGGAAAAAGCCCTTCTCGAAACATTGCATCGATCCATAGGTGTACCATCCGACAAAGAAAAAGAGGTGTTGATAGTTGACGATGATAAAACAGTACTCGTTCTTTTTGAAAAACTTTTTGAAAGAGAAGGTATACCTGTAAGAACATTTGATAATGGGAAAGATGCCATTGCCTATTTAGAACACGACAGAAAGATTGCATTGATGATTTTGGATCTGCTCATGCCTGGTGTTGATGGATTTGAAGTCCTTGAGAAAATGAAACGTTCACCAAAGACGAAGGATATCCCTGTGGTGATCTATACAGGTAAAAAGTTAACGGCAAAGGATCGCTCTCGATTAAGTGAACAATATGCTTTGATTTTACAAAAAACACATGAGACGCCGGAAACCCTTCGAAAGCAATTACACAAGTTAATTGCTCAAAAAGTAAGGATTGAAAAGATCGCCAAAGATCAAGAAACCGGGAAAAAGAAAAGGATTTTACTTGCCGAAGATGATCCATCCGGTCAGAAGTTGATGAATCACCTTTTAAAGCGACTGGGTTATGAGGTCGATATTGCAGAAAATGGTAAAAAAGTTCTAGAACGATTAAGCCAAAATCCGTATGATATTGTATTGATGGATATGGAAATGCCCGAAATGGATGGATTTACGGCTACTCGAGAAATACGTAAGAATAACCAATGTAAGGATCTTCCCATCATTGCATTAACTGCCCATGCCATGAAAGAGCACCGGAATGAGACGATACGAGCAGGATGTACGGACTATATTTCGAAACCGGTTGATCGAGAACAATTGGATCAATTGCTACAGAAATATCTGAAAAAAGAGGTTGTTGAAGTGGTGGAAGAGGTAGAGCAAGATGATCCGCTTATGGCCGAGTTAACCCATTTCTTTATCTCCGATTTAGGTCAAAGAATCAAACAATTTAGTGAGGATTTTCATAGTCATAATTTGGATGAAGTGATTCGATTCGGTCATTCTCTTAAAGGAACAGCAGGATCCTATGGGTTTCCAAAATTCTCAAAAATCGGTAGTGATATAGAGCAAGCAGGAACGAAAGAGGAGTGGGAAAGGATTGAAGTTTTACGTCACCAAATTCTTGAAGAATACAAACTTCTTGGAGAAAAACATGAGGCCTGAAGATAAAACCATTTTAACGGTGGATGACACACCAGCAAATATTAGGCTCTTGACGCATTATTTACAAAAACAGGGATACAGAGTGATTACGGCTGAAGATGGTTTTGAAGGATTCAAAGCAGCTATTCAATATCATCCAGATCTGGTACTTTTGGATATTATGATGCCGGGGACTGATGGATATGAGGTGTGCGAATTGCTAAAAGCAGAAGAGGAGACCAAAGATATTCCTGTTGTATTTTTAACAGCCAAAGCCGATGTCGAGGATAAAATTAAAGGATTTGAATTAGGAGCAGTTGATTATATTACCAAACCCTTTAATTTGGTAGAGATTGCTACACGCGTAGAAACGCAGCTCAATTTAAAATATCTACAAGAGCAAAATGCACTCTATCAAGAAGCGATACACGATACACGTCGATTCATTAATCTGGGTGTAGTGGGCGATGCTGTCATTCAGAATATCCAGTACAATTTGGAGGATCCGCTAAAGAATCTTGAAAGAATTGCCAAAAGATCAGAATCCGTTAAAATCAATCGAAATGAAATTGATGCCGCATTTAAGAGTGTGGAAGCCATTGATTCGACAGTGAAAAAGGCAATCGAATTGAAAAAACAATTGGAAACAAAGAGGGAAACGATCAACATCCATTCGGTTATTCAAACTGTATTGGATCTGATTGATGAAGAATCTGATCATTCCACTTCAATTGAATATACCCGGTCAGATACAAAGTGGCTCGTAAATGGGAATTTTTCTTTATTACAGCAGGCTGTTTACAACATTTTATCCAGTTTACCCATTGACAAGAATGGAGAGTCAATATCTGTTCAGATTGAAACATCGACTTTAACTAAAGATCTTGTTAAACGCTTAAAAAAAGATGAAAAAACAGCTAAATCGTATGTACGGATTGATGTGGTTCGAGAGAATGGAGAAGGAGATGGAATGGTCGATACGGAGGCAAACCTGTTTATCGAATCGAAAAAAAAGAAATGCCCAGATTTAGAACTTTCAGCGACATTGAATATTGTGAGAGAACATGGGGGTGTCTTTGACATCCAAAATGGTCAACAGAAAAAAGTGGTCGTATCACTCTATCTTCCCATGGTCCAATCTTGATCAATCCACTTCATGTGAATCAAACCACTTGTGAGATAACCGTCCCCCATCATCATTAAAAATATTGATTTCGAAAGTCCTCGATCTTAGCCTTATCCTTTAAATCATTATACCAGGTTGTAAAGGCAATCTGTTGTTTCTCCTGCAGAAGTGTTTGCTCAAGGTTTTCTTTTTCATTCTCAAAAAGGGTTTCATTGATACTCGTTTTTTCAATGACTTTCAGGATATAGACACCACGGATTCCTTCAATTGGAGGAGAGACTTCTCCCGTCTGTAATTGGAACGCCGTGCCCGAGAACCGCGGATCTCTTCCAATAGTCACGATGGAGGATTGCAGACTGAACAGACCGGTCGTTCTGACCTCAGTATCTCCGCCGGCTGCATCAAAAGGAACGCCGTTGTTTATTTTTTCCCAAACCTGTTGAGCCTCTTCCTTTACTTTTTCTCGTCTTTTTTGATCTTCAAGAATACGTTGGATCGAGGAGCGCACTTCTTCCAAAGGTCGAATAGAAGGTTTCTGAATCTCTGAGATTTGAAAGATGATGATATTGTCACCTGACGTTATCGGAGGACTGATCCAATCCTTTTTTTCATAAAATGCGTAAAAATTGATTTTAGCAGAAAATCCAATTCCGGGAACAAATTCTCCCTCCTGAAAAAGCGGTGTTTCATTGACGGTCAATCCTTCTTCTTCGGCCAATTCATAAAAATATTCTCCTTTGTTTCCGGTGACTTCATCATAGAAATATTGAGCCCGATCATTGATCATTTCATATGTCTCTGCGCTTGTGCTGTATTTTAGTAGGATGTGGCGGGCGTGAATGGAGGTGTCGTTGTTTTCGACTTTCTGTGCAAGGACCTGAATGATGTGAAGGCCGTATTGTGATTCGACGGGACCCACTATGTCATTGATTTTTGCAGAGAAAGCAGCATCTTCAAAGGGTTTGACCATCGTTCCCCTTTCAAAAAATCCGAGGTCGCCGCCATTGGAAGCCGATCCTGTGTCTTCTGAATAGTCTTGAGCCAGTTCCGTAAAATCTGCTCCATTTTGAATTCTGGATATCAGATCCTCAGCATCCAAGCGTGTTTCGATGCTGTCTTCTTTAGAAGGTTCATTTTCAAACAGAACATACCGGATCTTTCGTTCTTCGGGTTCTCCATAATCATCCCTGTGAGAACGATAGTAGGATTCGATTTCGGAATCGGATACTTCAATATTTTCAAGAGAGGTCTGACTGGGATCGAAAAAGAGGTACTGTGCATTGACCTTTTCGTTGTCAAGCCGATAGGCTTCACGAATTTCATTCTCTGTGACACGGACAGTGGAAACGACCTGTTGCTGGAGTTTCTGCAGAGGGAGGACGGCCTGGAGGTAATTTTCAACGGGAATCCAGACTTCATAATTGCGGGGGTCATTTAAAGCCTGCTGGTACTTGGCTATGTCAAACTGGCCATCCGTGTGGAATTGTTCGTCGGCTCGAATGGATTCAAGCGGATAATTTCGCATATAGTAAACCACCTCCTGGGGTGTAACCTGAATGTTCAGTCTCTCCACTTCTTTAGAAAAGAGGATATTTTGCACCGTCAATTCCCAAATCTGATCTCGAATCGATTGAATTTGATATTCAGAAAGGTCAGTGAGGTTGGATTGGCTTTTTGTGCTTTCAATTTCCTGTTCGACAGCCATAAGGAAATCTTGAGCCTGGATCTCTTGTCCGTCCACAATACCGATAATGCCTCTCTCTGCACCTGTAACGCGATTCTGAAATCCTCCCATTCCCCAGCTGAATATGATTGTGGCAATAAAACCAACAACGACGACCCATAGGATGTGTTTCATGTATTTTCGCAGTGTCTGCATCATAAGCCAAGGTACTCCTCTGCATTTTCAATAATATTTATTATTTAATCATGTATTTCTGAATTGAAAATATACGATTTCTGTGAACAAAAATCAAGGCGTAATTCGGATTAAAAATGAGAGCACCGTGAAGCCAAAATCAATCAGCCACCGAATGATTGGTCCATTCAGTGGCTGATATTTGCCATTTTATCGATAGAGCCAATCAATCATCCAATAAAAAAAACGTTTTCAATTCTTCCATTGTAGGCTGGCTGCCGTATTCACAGATTTCAAAAGCTTCTGCATACTCGACATTTCTGCCCTTTTCTTCACCGTACAGCTCGATCAGCTTCTCTCTGTACGTGTTTGCAATGTTCGCATCTCTTCTCGCTATACGTTCCTTAACCTGATTATATCTTTCCTGCCGTCCCATGGGATCATCCGGAATGGGCACGATTTCTACAAAGTTGCCGGTTGCCCACAGACTCTCGATTTGGGATTCGAGCTGCCATATGGCTTCCACTTTTTGATCAAACACCTCATCAATGGATACAACAATGGCGGGATCGAATGGGTTGGGCTTTTGAAATCCGTCCGACAGATAGAGAAAAACCGGATTCTTGGTAAGTGGAGGAACATCGGGAGCAAAAAAGGTTACCGTGACCATGAAGGCTGCGTCCTGCATGAGTATACCGGTGTAACGGTGGTCAGGATGGTAATCATTGGGACGGTGACCCATGACGATGTCGGCTTTCCATTCACGAATCAAGCGCAGTATCGTTCTCCTGTTTTCAAGGGTCGGCATCAATTCGCCATCGTGGATGTCGAGAACTTGAGTCGCAATACCCAGTATTTCGGCCGCTTTTTTCACCTCTTCCGTCCGCCGGATGGCCAGCGGTCCTCCTGCCAACTCTGCGTGACCGATATCTCCGTTTGTTGTCGACACAAATTTGACGAGATGCCCCTGTGAGGCCCATATGGCGGCCATGCCGCCGGCTTTCTGCTCGCAATCATCAGGGTGTGCTCCAAAAACAATAATTCGCAACTGTCTGTCAGGATTTGAAGATTGTGAAAAGGTATTAGAATATATCAGAAGAAGGAAGAAAATAACGACTGTAAGAAATAAAGTTGTATTTATGAATTTGATCTTTTTCATGATGCATTTCCTCCCGTGTATTCATTCTCTCTTTTGGACGGTCTGATAAAATGTATTATCAGATGAGATCGGTCACACCCGGTACGGCTACCGGCATGTCCGACAGATTCCCTGTTTCCGATATGGGGGGTGTGAGATCCAATGTGGACGCTTCCATGGCCCAATCCCAGCTCAGTGCCAGTCCTGTATAGGCACTCATGCGTCCCATGATCGCTGTCAGGGTTGTTTCTGCAATTTGGCGTCCTTCATTAATGGCCTTTCCGTTTCGAATACTGTCAATCGTATCCTTGTATTCAAGGACAGTCGGCGTTGGAGGTGTCCCTTCGTATTCATAGGGATTGTCCCCATCAATCGCACCATAGCCGGCATACATGTATGCGGATCCCTTTGTGCCGGATATGCGCTCATCATTCCGTGGGGTGAATCGATCGATCTGGGTTCCGATATATTCGATGCGCACATCGTCTGGATAGAGATATTCCACAGAAAAATGGTCGTACACATTCCCATATTCGAGACCGGTTCTCGCCTGACGACCGCCTACACCTACACATTCCAAAGGATGGGACTGGAGCACCCAGTTCATAATATCCAGGTTGTGTACATGCTGTTCGACAATAAAGTCGCCCGATAACCAGGTCCAGAACAGCCAGCGGCGCAGATGATACTCCATATCAGTCCATGAATATTCCCGCACCCTCTCGTCGCTTCTCCAGGTCCGCATGGCGTCCCCGCAACGCACGCACTGACCGCCTGTAATCTTTCCAATCGCTCCGTCGTGAATCCGTTTAATCGTGTCCTGATAGGACTCGAGCCGCCGCCATTGTGTTCCAGCTACGATTGTCAGTCCCTTTTGCTTGGCCATTTCCGAGCTTTCTATAACCGAACGCACACCGACCGGATCAACGGCAATAGGTTTTTCCATAAAAACATGCTTGCCTGCTTCGACGGCAGCACGAAGATGTTGCGGCCTGAAGTAGGGGGGTGTTGTGAGGATCACCATATCCACATCGCTGCTGATGACTTTCTGATAAGCATCCATGCCGACAAAAGTTGTTTCAGGAGTGACCTTGTAAATCTCATCGACCGGCAGCTCTCTTCTCTCAAGATTCCGCTTGATGCGCTCCGGCGCTGTATCGATATAGTCTTGAAAGAAATCGCCGATGGCAACCAACTCAACCCCTTCCGAAGATTCGGCACAGTCGATGATGCCTGCACCCGTTCCCCGACCGCCACATCCGATCAACCCCACACGGATTTTATCCGATCCCTGGGCATATCCGATACCCCTTCCCGATAACAGGGCGGCTCCCCCTGCCATTGCGGAGGTTTTTATAAAATCTCTCCGCGTTACGCTCTTTTTTGTCTTTTCTGATTTTTCTTCCATGATCATCCCTCCCCTTGATATTTTATCTATTTTTTAGACTCCAGCAATGATTTTGTCCATACGTTCACTGACGTCTTTCAGATACTCCAAATCGCCACCGGGTAACTCGGCATTGATAAAACTGTTGTATCCAATGTCGCTTAAAGCCCGTCGTACTTCAGGCCAATCAATTGTTCCATCTCTGAGGTTGACAAAACTTTTGTTTATTTCATTGAATCCCTTAATATGAATTCTGACAATCAGTTCACCAAGTGTCATGATCCAGTCCTGAGGATAACCGTAAAGCACGATATTCCCCACATCAAAATAGGCTCTGAAATAAGGACTGTTCATTTCTTCGATATAGCGGCGGAATTCCAGCGGACTGAGCAGAAATTTGTTCCAGACATTTTCAATGGCGATGATGATGCCGAGCTCTTCGGCAAGTGGTAGTAATCTTTTTATATTTCTCTGAGATCGCACATAAGCGTCCTTATACATGGTTTCGGCATTTACCACAGCGGGTACCAGCAGGACGACGCCTGCACCCAGGGCTTTGGCATTACGGAGCGACATTTCCATGCCTTCGATACCCATCTCTACAACGGACGGATCCGCACTTGAAAGGGGATACTGCCAATGCCTCTGATTCATAATCGAGTGAATTTCGACACCGCTTTGGGCTGCGGCTTGATTGAATTCCTCTACTTTTTGCTGGTCGTCCAGTGTCGGGATTTCGATCCCGTCGAATCCCATCTCTTTTGCGGCCTGAAATCTTTCCGAAACGCTTAATTCTTCCGGAAACATGTTGTAGTAAAGGCTTTTTTTCAACTGGCCCTGAAAGGGTTGTCCGCCCATTGCGCTGGTCATCATATCCGTATTGAAAAATACCATGCTGCCCAGTGATCCTGCAATGGAGGTTTTAATAAAAGAGCGTCGAGATAATCCTTTATTTTTCATAACACTTCTCCTGATTTACATTTCTAATGAAAAAGTATTGTGGACTGTGTATTTGTGATGAATAAAATCAAACCTTCATATTTATTAAAAAGAAAAGAACAAATGATCAAACGAAACCGGTTGTGGAAGTTAATAAATTATCTCAATCTGGAAAGCAGTAGTGTAACGATATTATTAGACGATCATGAATATGTGTTTCGAACATCACGATTCGTTGTAGTATGAATTCAAAAGAGTATAATAAATTATTTGAATAATTACAAGTGGAAAAGATGAAAAGGTATGTAAGAGATGGGGGATAGAATAAAACAACCGTTGAATGATTCGATTTATATAGCAAGCGATGTAAAAATTTCTTAAGAGAATGATTAATACATCTCTTATTTTATTATGTGTTTTATATGTTTTAATTCTCTTTTCACATCTTGACATTATGTCCGATAAAGTGTAAATTATGAACCAATTTCAAATTATGAAGAATAAATGATATGCCGCTATTTCAATTAATCTCCGAATTCGAGCCGCGGGGGGATCAGCCGCAGGCCATTCAGGAATTAACCGAGGGTCTGAAAAAAGGGGAGAAGTTTCAGACGCTTCTGGGTGTCACCGGTTCCGGGAAGACCTATACAATGGCGCAGGTTATCCAGAACATCGGAAAACCGGTGCTGGTGATCTCACACAACAAGACTTTAGCCGCTCAGCTCTACGGCGAATTCAGCGGATTCTTTCCCAAGAACGCGGTCGAGTATTTTATCAGTTATTATGATTACTACCAGCCAGAAGCCTACATTCCCTCAACAGATACCTATATTGAGAAGGATACATCGATCAACGATGAAATCGACCGACTGCGTTTAAAAGCAACCAGCTCTCTTCTTGAGAGAAATGATGTCATCATCGTGGCGTCCGTCTCCTGTATCTACGGGTTGGGCAGTCCGCAGGATTTTCGCGATCTCTTACTTTTTGTTGAAAAAGGGTCCACAATCGACCAGCGTCAAATCTTAGAGCGATTGATCGACATCCATTACACACGAAACGATATCGATTTTCACAGAGGGACTTTTCGAGTGAGAGGAGACATCATCGAGATCTTTCCGGCCTACGAGAAACACGCCGTCCGCGTGGAACAGTTCGGGAATGAAATTGAACGCATCACTGCGACAGATCCCCTGACTGGAGAGGTGATCGATGAAAAAGAGCGGGCAGCCATCTATCCAGCCAAGCATTTTGTTACAACGCCTCCCAAGCTTGAAACGGCGATTCAGGCCATTCTGAAGGAATTGGAGGAAAGGTTGGCTTGGTTCCGGAGTCAGGGCAAACTTCTTGAAGCCCAGAGGCTGGAATCCCGAACACACTACGATATTGAAATGATGCAAGAGATCGGATACTGCACGGGAATTGAAAATTATTCCCGTCACCTTTCAGGTAGGCGTGAAGGGGAGAGACCCTCTTGTCTCATCGATTATTTTCCTCAGGATTATCTGTTGATTATCGATGAGTCGCACGCCACTGTGCCCCAAATTCGTGCGATGTACAACGGTGACCGTGCACGGAAAGAGACTCTGGTTGAGCATGGTTTTCGGCTTCCCTCGGCCCTGGACAACCGGCCACTCAAGTTCGATGAATTTGAGTCTATGATTCCTCAGGTTGTTTTTGTCTCGGCAACACCGGCCGATTATGAGCTGGTAAAATGCGGAGGCGTTGTCGTGGAGCAGATCATCCGACCTACGGGTCTTATGGATCCCGAAGTGATCATTCGACCGACACAGGGGCAGATCGATGACCTCATCGCAGAAATTCGCAAACGGGTCAAACGAAAAGAACGGATTCTCGTCACCACGCTCACCAAGCGCATGTCCGAGGATCTCTCCGATTATCTGTCCGGTCTGGATATCCGTGTTCGCTATCTCCATTCCGAGATAGAGGCACTGGATCGTGTCGAAATACTCCGCGGTCTCCGTCTGGCCGATTTTGATGTCCTGGTCGGTATCAATTTGCTACGTGAAGGCCTCGACCTGCCGGAAGTTTCGCTTGTGGCCATTCTTGATGCCGATAAGGAAGGATTTCTCCGGTCGGAACGGTCGCTAATGCAGACCGCAGGACGGGCGGCAAGACATATCGGAGGCACGGTTATCCTCTATGCGGATCAGATCACCGATTCGATCCGCCGTTTTCGTGACGAGACAGACCGGAGACGGGAGATCCAAAGACAATTCAATGAAAAACAGGGCATTACACCGGAGAGTATCTATAAGAGTGTGGAAGAAATCATGGCCGCCACTTCGGTAGCCGATTCAAAGCAGGTTTCGATTGTATCCGAAAAACAGTTTCATTCACTCTCAAAAATGGAGAAGGAAGAAGTCATCGATCAATTGGAAAAGCAGATGGCGGCCGCTTCCGAACAATTGGAGTTTGAGCGCGCCGCTGAACTGCGTGACGAAATTGCCATGCTGAGAGGAGAAAAGAAAAAAATGAGAAGCCAGTTCAGGTACACGAGGAGGAGAAGATGAAGGTACTTGTGGTTGGTAGCGGGGGAAGAGAACACGCACTGACATGGAAGCTTTTACAGAGTCCGAAAGTCGAAAGAATTTACTGTGCGCCCGGAAACGGCGGCATTGGTAAAATTGCGGAATGCATTCCTATTGATGTCACAGATTTTAAAGGGTTAATCCATTTTGCTCAAAAGAAAAAAATTGATTTAACTGTTGTCGGTCCAGAACTTCCCTTAACGGAGGGTATTGTCGATCGGTTTCAGGAAAAAGGTCTGAAAATATTTGGCCCCAATCAGAAAGCGGCTGAAATCGAAGGGAGTAAGGTATTTGCCAAAGATTTTATGGCAAAATACCGAATCCCCACGGCACAATACCGTTCTTTTACCGATCCTGAGAAAACAGTGCAGTATATCAATCAACAATCCACGCCGTTGGTATTAAAAGCAGATGGACTTGCCGCCGGCAAGGGTGTTTTAGTCTGTCACAGCCGTGCTGAAGCCTATGAAGGAATCGATCGCATCATGCGGGAAAGAGACTTTGGCAATGCAGGATCACGTCTTGTCGTCGAAGAATTTCTAACCGGTGAAGAAGCCTCTATATTAACTGTAACAGATGGTGAAGATATGGTTTTACTGCCTGCAGCTCAAGACCATAAGGCAATCTTTGAAGGGGATAAAGGGCCCAATACAGGTGGTATGGGAGCCTATGCTCCAGCTACGGTAATTGATCAAAAGCTTTTGGAAATTATAAAGCAAAAAATCCTTTTGCCAACCATACAAGGTATGAAAGAAGAAGGAAGGCCCTATAAAGGCGTTCTGTATGTTGGTCTCATGATTACAAAGGCAGGACCGAAAGTATTGGAATACAATTGTCGATTTGGTGATCCGGAAATACAGGCCATTCTTCCTCTGCTCAGGTCGGATCTTATTGATCTACTGCTGGCTTCCGTTGAAGGCAATATATCTAAGGTTGCTCCTAAAATAAAGCATGAATCCGCAGTCTGTGTGGTGATGGCATCGGGGGGTTATCCAGGTGCATATGAGAAGGATAAAGTTATCAAAGGTCTCGGTCAAATCGATAAATCCATTATTGTATTTCACGCAGGTACGAAGATTAAAGGGGATAATATTATGACTTCTGGTGGTCGTGTGATTGGTGTAACAGCATTGGGACAAACCATTCGGGCTGCCATTGATAGGGTTTATAAAAATGTAGGAAAAATTACATTTGATGGCGCCTATTACCGAAAAGATATCGGTTATCGTGCATTAAGTAGACAAATTACAAAATATTAGAAAAAATTAATTGGTTTCACGATTCCCAGTAAACAATGAACAAATGATGGGAAGTGTTATTTCGATTATAATATAAAAATATAACTGAAAAAGAAAAGAGGTTACTTATTTTACCATCTAACTATAACTAGACAAATGATCTCTATTTAAAAATCGTTAATAGGAGAGTTAGCAGTATAAGATTTCAATAAAAATAGGGATCGATCAGCAATTGTTAATGTTTCACTCTGAAAAAAATCAAATTACCATCCTGAACAACATAGTCTTTTCCATGAATGGATACCAATCCTCTATCGTGTAATATTTTAACAGAACCATATTGTAGCAAATCATCATATTGAATGACTTCGGCCTTAATGAATCCTTTTTCGAAGTCCGTATGCACCTTACCCGCGGCTTTTTGAACCGATGTGCCTTCTGGAATTGTCCAGGCGACGGCCTCATTCTCATTTGCAGTAAAAAAAGTAATGAGATGAAGCACATGATAACCTGTTTTAACCAGTTTCTGTAATCCTGTTTCTTCCAAGTTCATTGCTTTCAAGAAGATCAGTTGATCTTCTTGATTCAATTCTGCAATCTCTGCCTGCACTTTTCCACAAAAGGTAACAACTGACGCATTTACAGATATTGCATGTTCTTGAAGGGATTTGACAAGAGGGCTTCTCTCAAGATGGTTTTCATCGATATTGGCTATAAAAATAACAGGTTTTGCTGTGAGTAAGTTTAATTCCTTCAAGATCTGTTTTTGATCATCGTCCAAGTTCATGTTTCTCACTTCAATCTCGGAAGAAAGCCCATTGAATATCGGTTCAAGCGATGCGACCATTTTTTTTGATTGTGTATCGCCGCTCTTTGATGCCGTGCGATATTTTGACAACCGTTTTTCCACTGTCTCAATATCCTTGAGAATCAATTCAGTTGTCACCGTCCGTGCATCGCGAACAGGATCTAATGAAGAATAAGGATGCGATACATTTGGATCCTCAAAACAGCGGACGATATGGGCAATCGCGTCAACCTGTCCGATGTGCGATAGAAATTGATTACCGAGACCTTCACCTTTGCTGGCATCTTGAACCAGACCTGCAATATCGACAAATTCGAGTGAAGTGAAAGATTTCTTTTTTGAACCCACAATACGATAAATCTGATTCAGGCGCTCATCTTCAAGGGGAACAATACCAAAATGGGGATCAATTGTACAGAATGGGTAAGCAGATGCTTCCACATGCAAATTGGTCAATGCATTGAATATGGTTGATTTGCCCGTATTGGGAAGTCCGATAAATCCACATTTGAATCCCATGTCTTATGTTCTCCCAAAATAGATGATGATATCACAAAATAATATTTGAAGTTAAAGTGAAAATCAGATATTGTCAAGAAAATTCTATGGATTTAATTTTTTTCAGTATATTGAAAGCTTTTCATCATTTTGATGATCATGGTGGCATTCCTTATTCATTGATTTTTTATTTCGCATAGCCATTAGCACCAAAAAGCAAGATGATCTATTTCTGAAAATAGTTGTCATATTGTTTATAATAAAAATACTTCTTGACTTTGGTAATGAAAAATCTGATTATATGGTATACCGAGAAAATTGTTTAATATTTTATTGAATTTATTAATCTATTTGATCGAGATTTGTATTTTTATGGAGGAACATTGATTATCGGTGTCACAGGTGGTGTGGGTTCAGGTAAAACAGTTTTTGCATCTGAACTAGGACAAATGGGTGCGTATGTGATTGATGTGGATAAAATGGCTAAACAGCTCGTTCGTCGAAATATCGATATCCAGACTTCCCTTAGGAGAACATTCGGATATGGCATTTTTGGTCAATCCAGAAAATTGCGCAGAAAGGAATTGGGCAAAATTGTCTTTACAGATTCAACAAAGCTTGCTTCTTTAAACCGTATACTGCATTCTCCACTCATTAAGGAATTGAGAACTGAAATTGAGTTGCAAAAAAAGAAAGGGAAAGACCAACCTATCGTTGTCGATATGGCTATTCTTTTCGAAACTCGATTTGAGTCGTTTTGTGATTTGATTGTAATCGTTGTTGCCCCTTTGGAGAAAAGGGTCGATTGGCTTTATAAAGGCAGAGGTTGGTCTTTTGAGGAAATTTTTTCTCGAATCCATGCTCAAAAAAGTATCGAACAAAATATGAAAAAAGCGGATGTGATTATTGAAAATTCAGGAACATTGGCTGGATTACGGGGAAAAGCAAAAGGTTTTTTTAAACACTATGTTCAGGGAGAATGAATCGTAAATGACTTGCTTTTTTGATGAATGCTTAGTATTTTGTTTGTGCATCATGAAGAAATGAACATTCGTTCAGAACCTTTCAAACGTGAATATGTGTATTGATGTGTTCACCATTGAATGATTGTAATTTAAACCACTATCATTTCAATTATCAAACGTATTCTTTATTTCTGAATAGCGTATGCTTCAATCTATAGGGACCGCTTTGGTACCTAAAGAGTTTAATAATCAGCAAAAAATTGAAAAAGTCTGCATAATGAGGTTTATCATATGTATTGCGTGATTATGGCGGGAGGTTCCGGAACGCGGTTTTGGCCACGAAGTCGAGAAGGGAAATCCAAACAATTTTTATCCATTCTTAGTAAAAAATCATTGATTCAATCCACGCTTGAACGTTTTAGAACCATCGTCCCATGGGAAAATGTGTATGTTGTGGCTAAAAAGAGTCAGCAAGATGAAATTGAGAAACATGTGAGCAAAATACCCTCCACAAATGTGATTTATGAACCTGTCGGTAAAAATACAGCTCCCTGTATTGGATTGGCAGCTATTTTCATTCAGAGGAAAGATCCCAATGGGATTATGGTGGTTTCTCCTGCAGATCATTTGATCAAACAGAAATCTCGCTTCTCTAAAACAATCTTATCGGCAGTACAATTAGCCGACCAAAAAAATGGTTTGATTACGATAGGTATCCCACCCGGTCGACCTGCAACGGGCTACGGATATATTCAAATCGACGGCGAAGTGGGATCCATTGATGACATACCCGCATATAAAGTGAAGACATTTGCTGAAAAGCCGAATCTTGCTACCGCCCAACGATTTCTCAACAGTGGCGATTTTTTATGGAACAGTGGTCTCTTTATTTTTAAAGTATCCATTTTTCTGAAAGCATTGAAAGAATGTTTGCCAGAACTCTATCACGGACTCATGAAAATTAAAAGATATATTGGAAAACCGCAATATGAAAATGTACTCATGCAAGTTTATCGACAAATTGAAAGTATTTCCATTGATTACGGTGTGATGGAAAAAATAAAAAATGTTTATCTCATGAAAGGAGAATTTTTTTGGAATGATATGGGCAACTGGGAACAGGTCTATCAATTGAGTATGAAAGACAAAAATGGAAATGTCCTTTCAGGAGATGTCATCCTGCTCAATACTAAAAATTCATTTGTTTCTGCAGCAAAAGGCGTGGTTGCTGTTATCGGTTGCGAAGATGTTGTTGTTGTACAAGAAAAAGGAGCCACACTGGTTTGTAAACAAGATCATGTTGAGCATGTGAAAACAGTGGTCCAATCTTTAAAGAGGAAAAAGCTTCATAAATATATTTAGATGGGTCATGATGACATCTATAAACATTGTGGATTTTCTCAAAGAGGAATTTTTTATTTCGAGACTTGAAGAGAATTCAAAGGAAACTGTCCTTAAAGAATTACTGCAACCTCTTGTTCATGCAGGTGTGATAAACAGTGAAAGTTTGGTTTTGGAAACCTTGATTAAACGGGAAACATTGGGGAGTACGGGGATTGGCAAAGGAATTGCCATACCACATTGTAGAACATTGGCAATTTCGAATTTGTACATCGTTGTCGGTATTTCAACAAAAGGAATCGATTATCAAGCCATTGATCGTAAACATGTCCATCTTTTTTTTCTTATTCTTGCTCCACCCAATGAAGAAGAAAGTCGATATCTTCCTGTTCTGGGAAAAATTGTTGAAATCGTTCGAAATTCAAAAATAAGGCGATCATTGATTAAGGCCAAAGATTATACCTCAATGATCAATATCATAAAGAAGGAATAAGATAAATGCCACGGAGCCAGTTAGAGCTATTGGTTCTCTATCAAGATATCCATTTGATGTTACAGGAAGCAGAAGAGGAAAAAATACAATTTGGATTTTCTGTGGATGGCATTGATGAACTAAAACAGGCTCAAGAGGAACTGGCCAAGAATATTGATGACCGTTTTTTACGAACATATGAACGATTAAAGACGCGCTATCGAAGGGCAATTGCCCCCGTCAAAAACAATATTTGTTTGGGATGTTTTGCAAAACTACCGACATCCTATTCTACCAAACATCATAATGAACAGATGATATTTACCTGTGAGCATTGCGGTAGGATGTTATACTGGATTGAATGAGTGGGGATGGTTGCTTGTTTTTAACATTTCATCTGATAGATTCTGTAGGTTTTGTAAACATGGCCGCCCAACATTTCTGAGGTTCTGTTCATGACTGTATTATTCTCGAGTATCCAGGACATCTCACCACGATGATATCCTTTTTTTACGGCATTATGCCATGTGTCGATGTAAAAGATTGAATCAATCCCTTTTTTACGGTATTGATGAATCACACCCATGATGATGATCCGGATCATATCGATTTTCTTTGTATACCACAAAAGTTTCAACAATCCAAAAGGAAAAAGCCTTCCATTGGTATGAATCAATGCCTGGTTCATATCCGGCAATGCAAGTGAAAAACCGACGGGTTCACCGTTAATTTCAGCCATAAGCGCCATTTCTGGCACAACAACCTGCTTTAAATTTTTGGCTAGATGATTGAATTCCTCTTCGGTCATCGGAACGAATCCCCAATTTTTTTCCCAAGCATGGTTGTAAATATACCATACTTTTTTGGCTTCGTTTGCGAAATCCTTCAAATTGATCGGGCGAACGATGAGATTTTCTCTTTTGCGCACAATTTCTGCAACGCGAACGAGTTTTTCAGGCGGAGGATTTCGATCATTGATGTAGTAAGCATAGAGATCCATGGCTTTTTTAAGGCCAAATTGCTCGGCGAATTGCGGATAGAAGGGTGGGTTGTATGTCATCATGATCACTGGAGGAGAATCGTAAGCATCCATCAAAAATCCACAATCTTCATTTTGTGAAGGATTTAAAGGACCTCGAAAAAGTGTCATGCCCTGTTCGATAACCCAGGATCGTGCGGCATTCAGCAGTATGGCGGCAACATCGAAATCCTCGATGGTTTCGAAAAATCCAAAAAATCCGGTTTTTTCTTTGTGAACTTCGTTGTGCTTATCATCGACGATGGCGGCGATACGGCCGACCGTTTTGCCCTCTTTTTTCGCCAAAAAAAATCGAGCTTTGGCATGTTTGTAAAAAGGATGTTTATCCGGATTGAGAAGTACCTTTTGATCCATAAGGAGAGGGGGAACCCAATGGGGATTGTCTTTGTAGAGTTGATAGGGCAACTTGACAAATGTATTCAACTCTTTTTTGTTGTGAACCGGAATGACGTCAATCACGTGTGATTCCCTCATTTTGAATTTGATAGTTGGTGTTTATTTTAAATAATGCCGAATTTTTTTCCCAGCCGTGCAAAAATATCAAGCACTTTATCCAGTTCTTCTTCCGTATGTGTGGCCATGTAACTTGTTCGAATAATAGCTTCATGGGGGGGAACCGCAGGACTAATAGCCGGATTTGCGAAGATACCATTTTCAAACATCAATTTCCAAAAGGCAAAACAATCATCATCTTCACCAATTTTTATGGGTATAATGGGTGTCTGACTTTTACCAATATCAAAACCCAGGCTTTTATACCCTTCTCTCATTTTTTTGGTATTTTTCCAGAGTTTTTCGATACGTTCGGGTTCGGATTCAATGATATCCAGACAGGCCAGTACAGTGGCCACAGCAGAGGGTGGCATGCTTGCGCTGAAGATTAAGGATCGTGCATGGTGTTTAATATAATCAATCACCAATTCGTCCCCCACAAGAAATCCTCCCAAGGAAGCAAAGGATTTACTGAATGTGCCCATGGAAATATCGATCTTATCCTCCATATTCCAATATTCACCTGTTCCACGGCCATGTTTACCGAGAACACCGACAGCATGAGCGTCGTCAACATATATGCGGGCTCCGTAATGGTAGGCGACCTCAACTAGTTCGGGTAAATTAACAATATCACCCTCCATGCTGAATACGCCATCCGTCACAATGAGCTTGCCCACATCTTTGTCTTTATTGAATTCGAGTATTCGTTTGAGATCATCCATGTCATTGTGTTTGTATTTGACTGTTTTCCCGAAAGCCAGGCGACAGCCGTCCACAATGGAAGCGTGATCACTCCTGTCAGTAAAAACGATATCATCTTTTCCAATCAACGTCGAGATGGCACCCTGGTTTGTCTGAAATCCGGTGCTGAAACAAAGTGCAGCTTCCCGATTGGTAAATTTTGCCAGTCGATGTTCAAGTTCTTCATGTATATCCAGGGTTCCGTTCAGGAATCGAGATCCCGTGCAACCTGTTCCATATTTTTTTAAAGCATGAATAGCTGCTTCGACCACTTTTGGATGACCCGTCAATCCTAAATAATTGTTGCTTCCAATCATAATCATTTTTTTACTGTCGATGATGACTTCGGAACCTGGTCCCGATTGGATTGGACGGAAATAAGGATAAAGTCCCAAAGCAATCATCTCTTTTGCCCTTGTAAAATGGCTACACTTTTTAAATAAATCCACTATCTATTTCCTTTCTTCTAGTTCAGTCGTCTGGCTATTGGACTGCTCGATTTTATAAACAAATATTTCGAGATTATCCGTATTATCATTATCGGTTGCTTTTATGAAAAGCAAGAGGAAAAGGCCGTTAGATGATAACTTCTAAAAAGATAAGGAATGCTAAAGATATTGTCAACTAAAAAGTACCGCTGTTATTGGAAACGAAATATCGTTCAGTTGTGGAATTGACTTGCGCTTTTCAGCCTTTTTTAGTATAATTTAATTTGTATATGATCATCTCCGATACACTTTAAATCTTGGTTGAATGCTGTCATTCAAATGTGAAAAAGGGTATGAAGTTCATGCAGTACGTTCTGGTTACAGGGAGCAACGGTTTTATCGGTTCCCATTTGGTCCAGAGGTTGGTTGCTGAAGGGATCACCGTACGCTGTTTAGTAAGGAAAACCAGTGATCTTCGATGGCTGGAAGGACTGGATATTGAATTGGTTTATGGAGATTTAAGGGATTATGATTCACTGGAAGAGGTTGTTTCTAAGGTGGATACGGTTTTTCATTGTGCAAGTCAAACGGGATATGCTGACAATGAAAGTTATTATCAAACGAACGTCATGGGTACTGTTAATTTGTTAAAAGCCATTGCATACCATAATCCGTATATCAAACGGTTTATCTATCTCTCATCTCAAGCAGCCTCCGGACCCAGCTACGATGGCCATCCAATATCGGAAGCTGATTCACCTGATCCAATTACGTCCTATGGAGCCAGCAAGCTTGCGGCAGAGGAAGCAGCATTGGCTTTTGAACCTCAAATTCCTGTTACAGTTATTAGACCGCCTCTTGTTTTTGGTCCTCGTGATAAAAATCTTTTTTTACTTTTTAAAATCATTCGTAAAAAAATAAAACCGGTTCTTGGCTGGCGAAAACGCCATCTCAGTTTGATTTTTATTGATGACTTGATTGAGGGACTTCTATTGGCTGTAAAGTGTAAGAAAGCAACAGGTCAAACTTATTTTATCACCTCTGAATCTCAATATACTTATCAAGATTTAAATAAAATCATCGCTTCGATTATGGGGCAAAGAGCCATAACGGTCCACATTCCCGTTCTTTTATTTACAGGGATTATTTTGATCACTGATCTCATTTCAAAAATAACCGGAAAATCGATGGTACTCAATAAACAGAGAATGCAAATTATTAAACAGCGATATTGGATATGTGATGGTTCGAAGGCTGTAAAAGAGCTTGGATTTCGCTCTGATTTCTCATTAGAAGAAGGTATAAGGAAAAGTATCGCCTGGTATAGAGAGAACGGATGGTTGTGAAAAAAAGGCTGTATTGATTATTCATGAATGAGTGAAAAAATCTTTTGTTGGAGAGTGTTTATTTTTGATATGATTACGGATGAATCAGGTGGATCAGTTTGAAGCTTTTCTTCTAAAAGATAAAGTCTTGATTGGAGATAGGATATAAGTTCTTGTTCTTTAATGTTCAGATTATAACGATAGACTGAATTTAATTGATTTTTATGGCTCATTTCTATAGGTATGCCGAAAAAATCAAAAATTTGCTGGGGTGAGATCTTTTCACGTGTAAGAAATCCTTTATAGGTTAATAGATCGAGATCTTTGTTTAAAATTTCATTTGTGATAGGTGGTTTTGAAGATAAAAGAGAGTAAATTTCAAGTTGGGTTGCATTTTCTCTGCTGGATAAAATTGAAATGATATTTAGTTGGGTTTCCGAAGGTACAAAATTAAATTGTGGCGGGTATTTTTTGTCCATTTGCTGTTTTAGAAAAGAGACAATTTTTTCTAAAATGAGAAGGGGTTGTCCTCCATCAGCGGTACCGCCGACATCATCATGGTCTGTTTGGAATATATTCAATTTATTCATCGAGAATGCAGTGAGCTGACTGTCATTTTTGGGAGGTAGATTTATTTCTGACAGTAAGTATTCTTTCTTCCATTTATCCATAAGGAACTGATCCCAATTTTTTTGGTTTAAAGTTGCAGAAGTATCAGAGGATAAAGATATCGATTTATGAAGCGAATCCAGTAGAAAATGATAATCAAATGGATATAAATTCACTTTTGTATTGGCATGTGAAGCAATGGTTTTTTCTGGAAAAATATCTGTATGTATTTGATCAGGGGATTTTGACTTGGTTTGAGATGTTGAAATTGTAGGCTGAATATTTATTTCTAATTGAGGGCGAATAGGAATTCGATCTGTATCAATGATGAAAAGAACGATGAGTATAATGGAATGAATCACAAATGAAATTAAAAGGGAAACGTAAATGTTTTTCATTCATACTCCAGGGAGTAAAATCAATTTAACATTTTTACTCAAATTGAAGGATAGAGTTCCTCCACATGTAGAAAAAGTGATTATTTATTTTAAATTATTCCAGGATGACTAAATTTTCTTTTGGTTGAATCAATGCAGACAGAATCATCAATAAAAGAAAAATATTCAAACTACTCTATCTGAAAGGGGATTATCATTAATAGATCGGATCAAATACGTGAAGAAGAAGAGAAAATGAAACTGCTCAAGACGATTGTTGATCTGACATCCGCTATTCTTGTTCAGGGTCAAATTTCGAGAAAGGAAGCATTGGATTTGATCCAAGCCACAAGACGAAAAGTATTATCCATTTTCCCAGATAAAGAAGAAACATATGATCTCATCTATCAGCCCCGATTTGAACGGTTACTCAGAGAACATATATGGAAAGAATTTTTAACGATTTCAGAAAACTGATGTAAATATTTCTATGGAAGCAAAAAGAGTCCCCATATTCAGTTATTTGGGTGTTTTTCTGATCATCACGGGCACTTTATTGCTGATTCTTAGAATACAGCCTGTTACATGGTTTTATACTCCTGTGGCATGGACCGGATATATTCTTTTAATCGATGGTATCGTCTTTGTCCGAAAAAATCACTCATTATTGACGGATCGACCTGGGCAAATCTTATATATGTTGATTCTGTCCATTGTGTGCTGGCTCATTTTTGAAGCTTACAATGTGCATGTCCAAAACTGGCATTATGATGGTTTGCCGGGAAAATTGTGGGTTCGGTGGTTGGGATATGGGTGGTCATTTGCGACTATTTTCCCTGGGATTTTTGAGACTACGGATCTCCTTGAGTCATTTGGATTATTCAAGAAGGTTCGAATAAAGATCAAGACAGTGAGTCAAAGAATTCGATGGCTTTTGATTCTCATTGGAGCGATTTTCTTGATCGCGCCGCTTTTCTTCCCGACAGATCAAGCCCAATATATGACTGCATTGATCTGGGTGGGCTTTATCCTGCTTCTTGATCCGATTAATTACAGGTTAGGTGCACGTTCAATCCTATATGATTGGGAAAAAGGGGAAGGGAATAAGATTTTCTATTTAATGTTAGCCGGGCTTATCTGTGGTTTTCTTTGGGAATTGTGGAATTTCTGGGCAGAAGCAAAATGGATTTATGATATCCCCATTGCTCAGGATCTGAAAGTGTTCGAAATGGTATTACCGGGTTATCTGGGTTTTCTTCCCTTTGCTGTGGAATGTTATGTGATGTATTATTTTTGTTTGAGAATCTTTTTTGGTATACGATCTAGATAAGGAGAATCATTTGAAAAAAGAAATTCCTCTTAAACAATTTCATCGGGTCATTAACCATGGATCCGTCATCCTTGTCACTTCTCAAATTGAGGAAGGTGTGCCGAATATCATGGCAGTCGCTTGGAACATGCCCCTTAGCCTTATCCCGCCATTGGTGGGTATCAGTATTGCGAAAAGCCACTTTTCTCATCAGCTGATTTTGCAGAGAGGAGAGTTTGTACTGAATGTGCCATCACCATCCATCGTATCCAAAGTCATGGTTTGTGGTAAGATCTCAGGTCGGGAAGAGAACAAGTTTGAAAAAGCAAAATTAACGCCTGTAGCCTCTGAAAAAGTACTGCCACCCCTGATTCAGGAATGTATCGGTCATCTGGAATGTCGTGTCGAACAAAAAATCGAAGTGGGTGATCATACACTATTTATTGGAAACGTGTTGAAAGCGTGGGCAGAAGAAAGTCTCTTTGATGGGGTTTGGCAAGTGGATCGAGAAGGAGCAGAGGGACTTCACCATCTGGGTGGAGATTATTTTGCCATTTCAAGAGAAAAAATCAGTGCAAGCGTCGGATGAGAACAGTTTGATTGTTGTTCTGGTGACTGTCTCATCCGAAGATGAAGCCAGATTGATTGGAAATCGCCTTCTTAAAGAAAGGCTTGCTGCTTGTGTCCAGATTGTTTCAGGAATACGGTCACTCTTTGTATGGAAAGAAAAAATGTGCGATGAAGAAGAGATCCTGCTACTGATTAAAAGTCGTCAGGATCTTTTAACCAAGGTAATCACCTTGGTTAAAAAACTGCACAGTTATGAAGTCCCTGAAGTTGTTGCATTGCCGATTGTGGGAGGTTCTGAGGACTATTTGGGATGGTTGAACGAATCACTACTTTAAAAGAGCATCGATTGTTCTGGGCGGTGTGTCTTTCGCTACTACTTCATCTGCTGTTGCTACTTGTATATACCCGATGGAATCCTGATGATGTGCTATCGTTCTGGAATAGCAATCATCTACCGATTGAAGATCAGGGAAAAAGAATTGCCTTTGAGATTATCGAGGTTCCAGAAGAGGATAGAAGTCTCATCCCACCCGATCAATATCATTATCTTTCGGATAAAAATGCATTGGCTCGCGATGAGGTAAAAAATGATTTGGAGGATATTGGGTTGCCTTTCAGTGAAAGGAATGATGCGATTGATGTGCTTTCTGATATTGATCAGGCAGGAATGAATCGCGAAATGGATCTGACAGATCAAATCGCTGAAACGGAATCCTCTGATCGGTTCGATAGATCAGATGCGACATATCAAGTGGGTTCCGAATCACTGCCATTCAATCGTGAAAGACTCTATTCAGATGTTGGAGAAGATCAATCTGCCACCGCTCTGCAGAGCAGGACACAGCGGAATTTCAGTGCGGAGGAGATGGGAGGGATCAGTTTTAATACGTATGCATGGGATTTCGCACCTTATTTAATTGAATTAAAGCGGCGCATACAGAGAAATATTTATCCACCTTCAATTTTTACCCGTTTGGGTTTTGGGGGGATGAATGTTCTCCAGTTTCGGATTCTTCCAGATGGTCAACTGGAGGCACTTGAAGTAATAGGATATGAGGGTGAAAAAGCTTTGGTTGAGACCAGTCAAAGAGCGATTCAGGTTTCTTCACCCTTTTTGGCTTTACCAGAAGATTTTCCGGAGGAATATTTGGAAGTTAGGGCCACATTTAATTATATTGGTATAAACAGATAACCGGGATAGGTGGATTTATGGATGGTATTTGGCAGTTGATTTTGAGAGGCGGCGTTGTGATGATTCCGCTTCTGTTGACATCGATTATTGGATTGGCTGTTGTCATAGAGCGCGCATTCTCACTAAGGCGTCATCGTATATTGGATGACCGGATGATTCAATTTATTGAAAACATCAAACAACCCAAAGATGTAGAGGGGGTTTATAATATCCTGGGCAATTCAGGAGGGCCCTTTCTCAATATTATCCGTATAGGATTGGAGAATCAGGGCTCATCACGGGAGGAAATCAGAGAGGCCATGCAGGATCAAGGTCGCCAGGAAGCGAGATTGCTCGAAAGGGGTCTGGTGATTTTGGAAACGGTAGCTGGGATTGCCCCGCTGTTGGGTCTTTTGGGTACGGTTCTGGGTATGATCAAAGTGTTTCAGGTTATTTCTGAACAGGGATTGGGTCAGACACAGTCGCTTTCTGGAGGTATATCTGAAGCCCTTTTGACCACTGTTGTAGGACTTTCCATTGCCATACCGGCTCTTGTCGCCTATAACTATTTTAATCATAAAGTCGATGACCTTGTTATGGAAATTGAAAAATATTCTGGTCAATTGCTTAAAAAACTGGATTTGTTTCAGAAACAGAGGAAATAGAGTCGTGATTCAATTCTCAAGAGACCGTCTTACAAAAATATTTGACGCATTTTCGGAAAAACGAATTGTCGTGATTGGCGATCTGATGTTGGATCGGTATCTGTGGGGCAGCGTTACGAGAATATCTCCCGAAGCACCGGTGCCTGTTGTGGATGTTGATCGGGAAACCTTTGAATTTGGCGGAGCAGCCAATGTAGTTCAGAACGTCCAGGCGTTGCATGCAAAAGTGATTCCGGTTGGTGTTATCGGCAACGATCGATCTGGAGAGAGAATAAAAGATCTTTTTATGAAAAAAGGTTTGATAACAGACGGTCTTATTATCGATAAAGGCAGACCAACAACAGTCAAAACACGCGTCATTGCCGATAGTCATCATATTGTTCGAACTGACCGAGAGGAGAAAAGAGGTATATCCAAACAAATACAGAATAAAATCGTTGAATATGTGAAAAATCACATCAAGGATGTGGACAGTATCATACTTCAGGATTATAATAAAGGGCTGTTAGTGCCTCATTTAATTACCGCATTGATTCGATTAGCAACCGAACGTAACAAACATGTGTATGTTGATCCAAAATTCGATCACTTTTTTGATTACAAGGGTGTAACGGTCTTTAAACCCAATATGAAAGAAGTGATGGATAAATTAGGGATTCGGTTGAATTCTGATGATGTACTGGGAAAGGCGGGTAAAAAATTGCTGAATGAACTCCAATGCCAGGCGGTTCTCATTACGATGGGTGAATTGGGTATTGCACTATTTGAGAAAGAAAAACCCTGGATAAAAATACCGACCCGAGCGGTTAAGGTACATGATGTGTCGGGTGCCGGAGATACCGTTATCGCCGCTTTGGCGGTGGCAATCGCAGCCGGAGCCAACTTTCGTGAAGCGGCAACCATTGCCAATCACGCGGCAGGTCTTGTTTGTGAAGAGGTGGGAATTGTTCCCGTTAACAGGGATCGGTTGTTTCAGACCATGTTTGATGAAATTCAATGATAAAGAATGTTAAAATGGCCACTTACCCAAAAATTTCTGTTGTCATTCCGTCTTATCGGTCTGAAAAAATTATTTTTCAATGTCTTGAAGCGGTGTTGAATCAGACGATTGAATTTCCCTATGAAGTGATTGTTGTGGATAGTTCTCCAAAGGACATAGGTGAAAAAATCCGAGCCCAATTTCAATATGTGAAAGTTGTTCACTTAAAACAGAGAACACTGCCTGGAAAAGCCCGTTCCGTTGGTGCTTCGCGGGCTAAAGGAGATGTCATCTTTTTCACCGATACAGATTGTATTGTCGATCCCGACTGGGTTGAAAAAATGTGGATGCGTCATCGAAATGGATACGATATTGTTGGTGGGAGTGTGAAGAATGGTACGCCTTATCAGATTTTTGGATTGGCTGAATATCTCCTTGAATTTGATATTGTGAATCCCTGGCTTAAACCAGGTCTATCGAAGCTGATACCCTCGTGCAGTCTCTCTGTAAATCGTCAAGTGTTCGAAGAGGTTGGCTTTTTCCCGAATTATTTGAAAGCGGAAGATACCATTTTTTGTGAAAGAGCACTCGCAAGTGGAAAAAAAATGTATTTTGAGCCGGCTGCAAGAATAACGCACGTCAATCGAACGCGGTTCATTGATTTTGTCAGAAATCAAATTGCTCTTGGAGAAGGTGCCAATGAAGGACGAAGAATAGTGAAGCGTCCGGGTCAATTCTTATTGCGGTATCCGATATTGATTCCGCTTGTTCCTTTTTATCGGTTTTTGAAAATTGGAATTGTATGGTTGACATCCAATGGTGTTCTGTTTTTTATTTATATATGCCTTTTCCCCATCATTGCAATAGGTCTATTTGCCCATCTATGGGGATTTATTCGGGGTTGCCGTCATTCCAGTTTTTTGTAAAGACTAAAAATGATTCAGATGACTTTTTATATACTCATATTATGAATCAAGGGAATCAATATTTTCTTATTTAAGGATAATGGAATTCAAATTAACCGAAGTTCAAACGAGGAAAGGTTTGGCGCCTATTGAAAAAAACGGAAAAGTCCTTTCTCAAAATTGCCGTATTTGATGTAGATCGAACTTTTTTGGTAAAGACAACAGGAGAAACCCAACTGATTCGATTTCTTCTGAAGAAGCGGATGCTACCATTATTAAACTTGTTTAAATATGTCTATACGGTTTTTCGTCGACTCCCCCGGGGAATTGAAGAAGCGATTTTAAGGAATAAAACCTATCTGTCTAATCTCGATGTCCAGAAGTTAAAATCTGTGTTACCTGAATTTTTTGAAAAACATCTTCAACCTAAATTTTCAATTCAATTACAAAAATGGATCCATGAACTCCGTGAAAAGGATTATCAAATTATTTTTATTTCCGGGACTGTGGATTTCATTGTTGACCTTTTGGTCGATTATTTGGGCGCTGATGGGGGTATTGGGAGTACCATGGAGACGCAAAAGAATAGATTTACCGGTCGTATTCTGGGTATTCATCCCTATTTCAATGGGAAAATAGAAGCACTTTATCAATTTTTGGATGGGAGGAATGTGGATTACGATAGTTCGTTCGGATTTGCCGATAGCTGGGCAGATGTGCCTCTGTTGTCCCTTTTTGGAAACCCGATCGCTGTTAATCCTGGTTTATTGTTAAGAATCAAAGCCAGAAAAAATAGATGGAAAATGATATGGGATTGAATTGGTAAACGCCGTTCAAATATTTTATCCGAACATAATTTAATAAGATGTTGATTATCAAAGAGAGGAGAACATGATTCCCTACTTAATTCTTATTTTGATAATGGGATTGATTCTGGTTATCTTGGTGTTAAAACCTGAACTGGGCATGCAATTTAAAGCTTTTACAGAAAGGTTCGCTTTTGATGCGGAGTGGAAACCTTCCAAAGGCACACGGTGGAGATTTGTTCTGGTGGGTATTTTTATTGAGTTTCTCTTTATCGTCTTGTTGATTGTTCAACTGTTGAAATGATAAATTGTTTTTTTCAGAATGGTTCCCAACGAACAAAGGCCGAACATCTGGAATTCGGCCTGTTTCGTAGGAGGAAATGTTTATTGTAAATAAATTCTTGTTCTTGATGATACGATTCAGGTCTTTTATATGTTTCATCATTTGTAAAAAAATGCAAATAAAGACGGTTCAATTCCCTTTGTGAGTGATCAATTGAACAGATGCAAACTGTTTATGCTTGTTCTTTGTCTTGGATTTTTGTATCCAGGTGCTTGTTCACAGGCTCAGGAAGATGATGTTTTTCAGATTGATCGAAAAAAAGAAACAATTATAATGGGAGGGGGCGTATTTCTGTTTTCTGTAGGTTCCTATCTGATCTATCAAATGGATCCTGTTGATGCTTCTGTACTCGATCGCGAGCGCATTTTCTATCCAGATCGGTTTGCCGCAGATTGTTCGGATAAAAAAACAGCTCTCTTCAGTGATATGACATGCGGATTATGTATTGGGTTGCCGATGATTTCTGTATTCACATCAAAAAAAAGAACAGCGTTTTATCATGATATGATCATGTATATTGAATCTATGCTTTACATACAGGGGATCACGTTTATGAGTAAAGCGATTTTCAAACGTCCACGTCCAAATGCATATCAATTGATAAACGCTTCTGATAAAAGCCTTGATATTGATGCAGTACAATCCTTTTTTTCCGGCCACACCGCCCTTGCTTTTAATGGAGCTGTGTTTGCCGCCACTGTTTTTCAGAGGCGAAATCCGCACTCCTCTCTGGTTAAACCCGCTTGGATTTTAGGAATATCGTCAGCAGTGGCGACGGGACTTTTTCGTGTGACTTCGGGAAATCATTTTCCAACCGATGTATTTGCCGGAGCACTGGTTGGTACCTTGACAGGGTGGATCATACCTTACTGTCACGAACACAATGACCCAAATAAAAAATTATCGATTATGTTCGGCAATTGTACGGGTATTTGTTATCATTTTTAAAAGAGCAGTACAATCGTATCATAAAAATAACGGGGACGATTTAGACTCTTTATAGTGAGAAAAAGCTGTATTTGGTGGAGGATAATGCATGAAAATAAAAGAGATAAAAATAGATGCTCTGAATGTAGAACAATTTATTGCGGATAAGATCAAAATGATCGCCGATACCGTCGATGAACACGGTGCGATCAATGCGCTCTCTGGTGGTGTGGATTCGTCGGTTGTCACACTGCTGGGTCATCGGTCTTTGGGTAATCGATTGAAAACTGTTTTCATTCAAAACGGCTTAATGAGAGAAAAAGAACACGAGCGGGTGATTTCGCTATTTGAAAAATTAGGTGTTCAGGTGCAATTGATTCAGGCTCAAAAAGCCTTTTTTAAAGCACTGAAAGGTATTGATGATCCAGAGATGAAGCGGGAAGCAATCACGCAGACATTCTACAAAAATGTGTTCGGAAAAATCGTCAGAGAGAGCGGAGCAAATTATCTTCTCCAAGGAACGATTTTGACCGATGTCGATGAGACAAAAGCCGGTATTAAAAGACAACACAATGTATTTGAACAATTGGGCATAGATCCGAAAAAAGAATTTGGATATCATGTAATTGAACCACTTGTTCAAATTCGCAAGGATGGTGTTCGGAAGGTGGCCAAATCACTCGGGTTACCCGAATCTGTCTATAATCGAATTCCCTTTCCTGGTCCGGCCTTGGCTGCACGTGTTATTGGAGAAGTCACACCAGAATGTATCGAAATCGTCCGAAAAGCAACATCCATTGTTGAAAATATTCTCTCTTCGACAGGTGCGTTTCAATACATGGCTATTCTTCATCAAGATCGAGTTACTGGTATGCGAGATGGAAAAAGGGCTTTTGGATACCAGATCGAAGTTAGATGTTGGGATAGCATTGATGCCCGAACTGCAACACCATCGCGACTATCTTTTGATATCCTGGAGGAATTGTCAAATACATTGGTCGAGCAAATAGCGGGTGTCGTCAGTGTTACCTATCATATCACATCAAAACCACCATCGACCATGGAAGCGATTTGATGGAAGAAATTCATTGTTGATTATTATTAAAAAAATCTTTATACTTACATTAAATTTAACAAGAAAGACATTGGGATAACGTTATGGCAATGAAAGACAAGATTGTATTAGAGGGATTGACCTTCGATGATGTTTTACTTATTCCGGCGAAATCAAATGTTCTTCCCCGGGAGGTTGATGTTTGCACACGATTGACACGCAACATTCATCTTAATCTGCCGATCGTATCTGCAGCGATGGATACTGTTACAGGCTCCAGGTTGGCGATGGCCATTGCCCGTGAAGGTGGCATTGGAATCATTCATAAAAATTTATCACCTGAACAACAGGCTGCCGAAGTTGATAAGGTTAAAAGATCAGAGAGTGGGATGATTTCCAATCCTGTTTCGCTTCCTCCCAATCGAAAATTACGCGATGCTCTTCAGCTCATGGATCAGTATCATATTTCAGGTATTCCAATTGTAGATGGGGAGCGACTGGTTGGGATCCTGACAAATCGTGATCTTCGATTCGAAACCAATTTAGATCAATCAATTCAGGAAGTGATGACAAAGGATAAGTTGATCACGGCTCCTATTGGGACGAATCTCCAACAAGCTGAGAAGATTTTACAGAAACACCGTATCGAAAAGCTGCCTATTGTGGATCGACAAAAAAGGCTCAAAGGTCTTATTACTGTAAAGGATATTCAGAAACGGAAAGCATTTCCACAGGCTGCCAAGGACAATGAGGGACGACTGCTTGTAGGCGCTGCTGTAGGCGTATCGAATGAAGATAGAAAGCGGGTTGAAGTTTTAAAAGATGCAGGTGTGGATGTAATATGCGTAGATACGGCACATGGGCATTCAGAAAGAGTGCTCCAAATGGTTCGTTATCTGAAAAAAACCTATCCTGATTTGGAGTTGATGGCTGGCAATATTGCCACTACCGAAGGAGCAAAAGCATTGATTTCTGCTGGTGTAGATGCGATTAAAGTAGGTATCGGGCCGGGATCGATATGTACAACACGCATTATTGCGGGTGTTGGTGTTCCCCAGATTACGGCTATTATGAATTGTGCGACAATCTGTAAGAAGGAAAATGTACCATTAATTTCTGACGGGGGTATTCGATATTCGGGTGACATGGCGAAAGCTTTGGCTATGGGGGCGAGTTCAATCATGCTGGGATCTCTTCTTGCAGGGGTTGAAGAAAGTCCTGGAGAAATGATTCTTTTAGAAGGCAGAAGTTATAAAGTTTATCGGGGTATGGGTTCGCTGGGTGCGATGATCGATGGAAGTGCCGATCGTTATTCTCAAGATCATTCGGTGTTGGATAAGCTTGTACCAGAAGGGATAGAAGGCCGCGTTCCCTATAAAGGTAAATTATCGGATGTCATTTATCAATTGGTAGGTGGCATTAAATCGGCGATGGGTTATTGCGGTGTGAAAACCCTCCAGGAATTACAGGTGAAGTCAAGATTTGTTAAGATCACCGAAGCTTCTGTCAAAGAAAGCCATCCTCACGATGTCACCATTACAAAAGAGTCGCCCAATTATCAAAAACGATAAAAAGAAACCGAGACAATTCAACTTTTCCGGAATTAGGGGGAGTTACCGGCATAAGCGAACAATCTCGGTTTCAATCTATACTTAAAGAATTTATTGAAAGAACGCCTTATGACATCGCATTTACAAATCGTGTCAATTTCGATTTCAAATGCGCTGCTTTATTTTTATGGAGAATGCCATCAACCGCCATTCGGTCTAAAACAGAAACCGTCTTTTTTAACTCAGATTGCGCCGTCTCTTTATTGGGTGCTGTTGTTACATTTTTAACTGCGGTTTTCATTTTAGAACGTTTTTGCATATTGATCAAACGTCTTTTGTTGTTCTGTCTAACACGTTTTTTTGCTGATTGATGTTGTGGCATAAAGTCCTCATTCAAACCAAAAATAAAGTGGTAAAAATATACAAAAAGATAATTTGTTTGTCAAGTGGTTAATGAAACATGCTACTGTCTATTTTATTTATTTTGATTATCCTCGTGTTTTTTACTCTTTTTTTATTGCCATATGATATGGGAACGCACTTAGAAAAAGAAAATGAATCCACTGTATATATTATTTTTATTCGTTCTTGGCGAAGTATAATGGGTATCGCATGGCGAAAAGAAGACGATGTACAATACATTCGTTTCGAAATACTTAAAATTGCTTTTCAAAAAAAATTGGGTTCACGACAGGCGAAGCAAAATAAAAAATTGGATGAACAGTCGGTTCCGCGAAAAAAGGATAAAATGAAAAAAAGACGTCTCTATTGTATCATTGCCAATGCCGTTATTCATTCACCGAAATGGTTCCTTCGATTTGTTGGCATTCTCCATCTTAAAAATTTCGAGATCAGGGGGCATTTGGGAGTGGGTGATCCAGCCTGCACAGGTTTAGTCTATGGATTGTTACAGTCTCTTTATCCATTCAACTGGCGCTGTGTACACCTTTCGGTAACGCCCTATTTTTGTGGAAGAAAATATAATGGATCAATCAAGCTTGTATTTCAATTATACTTTTTTCAATTGTTGGGGAGCCTTCTTCAGGCAGGGATTCACTTCCTATGGATTTTTGGAAGGTGTCATTTTAACATGAAAGGGAGATTCGCATGGTAATCGAAGAATTGGTTAAAACAGTTCTGTCCGAATTAAGGGAGATGGTCAAGACAGAAACAGTCGTTGGAGAGCCCCTAAAGGTGGCGGGAGTGACGATTGTTCCTGTTTCAAAAATCTCGGTCGGTTTTGGGGTGGGAGGGGGAAAAGGGCAGTCAAAAGAGGGTACCGGAGAGGCTACGGGTGGTGGTGCATCTATTGAACCTGTGGCTTTTTTTGTTGTTCGAGGTGAGAAAGTCGAGCTGATTACGGTCAAAAAAGAAGATGCAGGTTGGGGTAAAATCATCAATCTGGTTCCGCAAATTATAGATACGGTAAAAGGCATGAAAGAAAAGAGTGATCAGAAAGGCGGTAAGGAGGGGAAGAAGAATAATGCAAAATAGGAATGGATCTATTCAGAAAGATTTGTTTGAGTCGTCTAAGTCACAGGAATTAAATTTACGGATTAAGGAACTCGATGTATTGATCAAAAGGGCATTAAAGGAATCAAAATATGATCAAGCACGGATTTTGATTCAGGAGCAGGAACAAATTATCAAAGGATTGGTTACCAGAGACGAAGATAAAGTGAATAGAAAATTATAAATAGTCATTCATGACATTCTGGAATTTATTTATGAAACGATGTGTGATTCAGGTGAAAAAAGAAGCGGGATGCGATGATTTGCCTTTGCCCCAGTATCAGTCTTACGGAGCTTCTGGATTGGATTTGTATGCCGCGATCACTCAACCTGTCACCATTGAGCCGGGTGAAGTCAAGTTGATCTCAACCGGAATTCGAATTTCAATTCCACCCGGTTTTGAAGGACAGGTGAGACCGAGAAGTGGATTGGCTTTGAAGCATGGAATCGGTTTGCTCAATTCTCCTGGCACAATCGATTCGGATTACAGAGGCATTGTGGGAATTATCTTATTTAATTTTAGCCGAAAGCCTTTTGTTATCTATCGTGGGGATCGGGTTGCTCAACTGGTTATTACGAAGATTGAAAGGGTGTCCATTCGTCTGGTTAAACATCTTGATGTGAGTGAAAGGGAATCGGGAGGATTTGGATCTACGGGCCTCCGTTAAACTTTTTTGCATAAAGGGAATAGAATAGTTATGGAGAGAAAGATCAATTTATTGGTTGTTGAGGACAGTCCCACGCAGGCCATGTTGTTAAAACATCTGCTGGAACAGAACGGTTATTCTGTTTCAATTACCAAGAATGGTAAAGAAGCGCTTGATTCCATTCGACAACAAAAGCCCGATTTAATTATCAGTGATATTATGATGCCCGAGATGGATGGCTATACCATGTGCCGTACCATTAAGAATAATGATGATTATAAAGACATTCCTGTTATTTTGCTCACGATGTTATCGGATCCAGAAGATATTGTAAAAGGACTCGAAGCAAGAGCAGAAGCTTATGTAACAAAACCTTATGATGATAAACATCTGTTATCCAAAGTCCAATCGATTCTCGAGACTCCTATCCAGGAGGAGAAGGATGGTGAGTTGAGAGTCAAGATTGAAGATAAGGAATATGTGATCACATCAAACCGACAGCAGATATTGAACCTTCTTCTCAGTACGTATGAACGGGCGATTCAACAAAATCGGGAATTGATTAAATTTCAGGAAGAATTAAAATGGTTTAATGAACAACTTGAGGAGAAGGTTGAAGAAAGAACGGCTGAACTGCGAATCGAAATTGCAGAAAGAAAACGTATCGAAAGAGTATTGCAGAAAACCAATGAAAGATTGAAAGAACTTGATGTATTAAAAAGCGATTTTCTTTCAACGGTGTCACACGAATTGAGAACGCCCCTTGCCATTATGCGGGAGGGTGTTTCACTCTGCCTAGATGGTGTCGTCGGCGAAATTAATGAAAAACAAAAACAGCTTTTATTCCATACAAAGGAGAACATTGACCGGCTCTCAAGATTGATTATGGATCTTCTGGATATTTCAAAAATTGAGGCGAAAAAAATTGTACTTTGGAGAAGATCAACCGATATGTGTGAGATTGGGCGTAAGATACACAATAATTTTGAACAACAGGCGATGAAGAAAAAGATACAATTGGAGATACAATCCCCTGAATCTCCTTTAATACTCTATGTGGATGTAGATAAAGTCACGCAAATTTTTAATAATTTGGTCAGCAATGCGATTCAATATACCGAACCGGGTGGTAAAATCGCTATTCGGATTGAGGATGAGGAAGACGATATCCGATGTATGATATCGGATACGGGTATTGGCATTGCGAAAGAGCATATTCCCAAACTGTTTTCAAAATTTGAGCAAATTGACAGGGTGGAAGGTCCGGGGTATAAGGGCACTGGATTGGGACTGGCTATCGTTAAGGGACTGGTTGAAAAACATGGAGGAAAAATCTGGGTGGAGTCTGAAGTGGGAAAAGGGACCACATTTTATTTTACACTGAAAAAAGTGCCCTTCCCGAAAGTCCTCATTGTCGATGACGATCAACCCGTAATTGATCTCATTAAAAAAATTCTCATGGATGAGGGATATCATTTTCTTGAAGCCAATGATGGCACAAAGGCCATTGAATTGGTCTTTCAAGAGAATCCTTCTCTCATTATCCTTGATATGGTGATACCCTGTATGAATGGCTATGAAGTCATTGGACGGTTGAAACAAGATAAGCGAAGCCAGAGTATCCCTATTCTGATTTTAAGCGCTCATTCGGTCGATGCTAAACGGTTAGAGCATATCGAAAATTTATCTGCCCTTCCTATTCAAAAAAAGCCCTTTGAAGTAGGTGAGTTGCGAAACAATGTCAAAGCATTGTTGGCTGATTAGTGTATATAATTAAATTTATGGTTCTTCCTTTTAGGTCGCGTGTGGAATTTAAAACCATATAGTCTGGGCAATCATGGATAAACTAGCACCGAAACAATCCGAGTTCTTATTGTACACCAGCAGTGATGGAGAAAAACGCATCGATGTGTTGCTGCAGGAAAAAACCGTATGGCTGACTCAGGCGCATATGGCTCAGCTTTTAATAAAAATAAAATAACGATTTCCGAGCATATCTGCAACATTTTCAACGAAGGTGAACTGGTTGAAAATTCAGTTGTCCGGAAATTCCGGACAACTGCCGCGTACGGCAAGTCATATGATACGGCGTTTTATAATTTGGATGTTATCATTTCCTTAGGCTATCGAGTTAAATCACGGCAAGGCACGATGCTTTTCGGGAAAGATTATTTCGATGAACTGCTCGTGCGCATCCAAGAAATCCGTGCCAGCGAAAGGCGGTTTTATCAAAAGATCACCGACATCTACGCCCAAACCATCATTGACTATGATGCCCAGTCGGACATCACCCTGGCATTTTACAAAACCGTTTAAAATAAAGCATTGGGCCATCACCGGACAAACGGCAGCGGAAATAATATCTCAAAGAGCTGATGCCTCGAAAGATCATATGGGATTGATGACATGAAAGAATGCGCCCAAAGGCAAAATCATGAAGTCGGATGTGTCCATTGCCAAGAACTATTTGGATGTGAAGGAGTTGCACGGACTGAACCGCATCATCACCATGTATCTCGATTTTGCTGAATTGCAGGCCGAACATCAAAATCCCATACGAATGAAAGACTGGGTTGAATGTTTGGACAGTTTCTAAAAATTCAACGAATATGACATTCTGAATGATGCCGGCAAAGTATCTGTAGAAGTGGCCAAAGCTTTGGCTGAAAAAGAATATAAAAATTCAGGATTTTGCAAGATCGTAAATATGAGTCAGATTTTGATAAAATGGCTCGAAAAATGATTAAAGGCGACAAACAAAGCGAAATAAAATAATATCGATCCAAGAAGCTTATTCATGAAACTCCATTTCGGTCTGAATCAAGTTTACAAAGGTGGGTCTTTGACCCATTCTGCAAACTGCAACAGGAATTGCCTGTGCAGAGAAACAGAATCTTGGTTTTTTAGTTGGATCAACAAACAAAAAGGTCTCTTTGAGTCAAATGAATCATCATTAATTATCTTTGACTATGTAATTCCTTTGAGTTTCTGATATAAGGGTCTTAAAGCACTTTCATAAAATTCTGTGATTTCCACTTGTTTTTCCTTTAATGGATATAAGGGAATTAAATCCATCACCTCTTCTGCTGACAGATCCGAATGATACATCAGTTCTACTGAACCCGCAAGCATGGCGGCCATGCCTTTATTCAGCTCGCTGTCCGACAGTCCAAATTCTTTCCCCAGTGCCTGCAATTTCACCCACTGCGGCCAGAAGTAAGTCGATCCCATGGCCGTGACAATGGCATATGCTTCGAGTTTCGATTCATTGACCTCAGGTGCTTCTCCCCAGCAGTCCAGAATCAGTTTCAATTGTCTTTTTTCATCGGTACCGATGTCACCGGAATAGGCAACAGGATTATATCCCCTGTGAATGATGGATGGGGCATTGGGGATCATACGTACCAGCTTGTCTATGCCACCCAACATTACCGATAACTTTTCCATTGAGATAACAGGAGCAAGCGACACGACGATTGTATCCGTTCTGATTTTGCCGCTGATTTCAGCAGCCACGTCCTTCATCACGGGCGGATGTACAGATAAAAACAAGACATTCACATTCAAGACATCTGCATTGTTGCTGGTGCATTTGATAACGGCAGGATCAATTGCCTGTACCTTTTTTTTCATTTCTTCATTTGGATCAGAGACCCATACATGATCAGGCAATGCGTTTTTCTGTTTGAGTCCCTGCAGAAGAATCCGGGTAATACGACCGCCACCGAGGAAACCCATTGATTTCATGTTCATGATGTTTATCTCCTTTTTTATAAAAACATTACTTTAAAAACAGTATAGATTATCATCACATTAATACTATTTTGATTTCATCTACACTTGGAATTTTCCCTGCAATTTTTACCTCACCATCCACAGCCAGAGCGGGTGTCATTATCACACCAAAATTCATGATCTCTTTGATGTCTGTGACCTTGATCACTTCAAAGTCGATGCTGAGTTCCTGAGCAGCCTGTTCAGTCAGTTCTGTCAGCTTCTTACATTTCGGGCAGCCTGTGCCCAGAATTTGTAATTTTTTCATGATTATATTTCCTTTAAAAAAGACTTCCGAAAATCAAACCCGTGATTGTGGCCATCACGACCACCAGTGAAACAAATACAACTGTTTTCTGTGTTCCGATGACACTGCGGATAACAAGCATATTGGGCAGTGAAAGTGCCGGACCCGCAAGCAGTAGAGCCAGCGCCGGGCCTTTGCCCATGCCGTTGGCGATCAGTCCCTGCAAAATGGGTACCTCCGTTAATGTGGCAAAATACATAAATGCCCCGACGATGGAAGCAAAAAAATTGGAGAAAATCGAATTGCCGCCAACGAGATTCGATATCCAGTGCGACGGGATGATCCCCTGTCCTCCATCAGGCGAACCCAGAAGGAAACCTGCAATCAGGACGCCGACAGCCAATAACGGCAGGATCTGTTTGGCGAATCCCCAGGTGGAAGACATCCATTCCTGAGGCTCTTCTGATTTCCTGCTGATCAGTACAGATGTTCCCAGAACAGCTATGGAAAAGGGAATTAAAGGATTACTCTTAAAGATCAAGGCTGAAAGAATAACCAATATTCCTGCAAGTATCACGCCCTGCCATTGAATCTTCAGTATAGTGATCAGCGAAATCCCGAACAGGATTCCGAAGAAAGACGTGATTATCCACTTGGTCGACCAAATGGCATACCAGAGACCAACACTGTCTGTGGGTTTACCCCAATTAGCAAAAACAAGAATAGCAACAAGAATAAAAAAATGGGAGGCTGTCTGCCAAAGCGGCCGGATCTCCTCTGTTTCCGGCATCATCAGCTGAGCATCCGCCTTAATTTTTTCTTCTTTTCGGTAAATAAAACCCATAATCAAACCGATGATGACACTAAAAACAACCGCTCCAACAATGCGAGCAATTCCCAGCTCCGGACCGAGGATCCGGGCAGTCAGAATAATGGCCAGAATGTTGATTGCCGGACCGGAATAGAGAAAAGCGATGGCCGGGCCCAGGCCAGCGCCCCTTTTGTGAATGCTTGAAAAGAGAGGAAGAATCGTACACGAACAAACCGCCAGAATGATACCGGATACTGATGCCACCAGATAGGCCAGCCATTTTTTTGCCTTTGCCCCAAAATATTTGATCACGGAAGCCTGACTGACAAAAACACTGATCACGCCGGCGATAAAAAATGCGGGAACCAGACAGAGCAGCACATGCTCCCGGGCATACCATTTTACCAGTGCGAATGATTCATTTATAGACTGTTCAAACCGCGGTTGGCCGATAGGCAGGAAATATGCAATCATAAACAACGAGACAATGAGTAAAACTTTTTTATATTCATCTTTCCAGTTCATATTTCTCTCTATTTCTATATTTCGTAAAATAACGAATGATTAAATGAAAAAATTTTTATTTACCGCATATCTTTTCCCTGTTGACAATTTTAACCTTTTCCCTGTCTTGCATGATAATCCGATTATCTGGAATCCATTTTTCCAGCAGGGGCAGTAACTCTTTGACAGACCGAAATTGACTTGTTTTGTTCAGATAATAGTTCACCCACCTGTTTTCCTTTTGGTCAAAGATGAATCCAGCATTTTTAAGTATTGAGAGATGTTTGGATATAGTGGATGTGGCAAGTCCGAGAACAGCTGTTATTTCGCACACGCACAGCGGACGAACTTCAAGCATTTTGATGATCCTTATCCGATTCGAATCGGATAAGGCTTTAAATGCGCGTACAGTCTCTTGCATATAACCTTCAATAATATTTCGTTAATTAACGAAATATAAATCATTTCATTTATTTTTTCAAGCTTTTTCTTATAATCAAAAACTGTTGTTATGCCCCGAAAATTGTTTGATGATTTTTAATAAAATAACGCAAAAGGATTATATCACATCTTCCGGTTTCATGGACCATTGGAATGACCATGTACTGGATTGATCTCTGTGAAGACAAACCATTTCACCTGCTGTAAATCCTATCCGGTCTCTGTATTTGTCCAGATTGAGTAACAGCGAAACCAGTTCACTAAGATGGGGGAGATGTCCCACCAGGATGATATCTTCTGTCATTTCGGATAAATGGCCTTTCCAGATATGCGGGTCATCCAGCGGTTTTAAACCGGAGACCTCTTCCAAACGGGGATGAGGGCGCAAATAATTTGATAAGATATCTGCGGTCTGTTTGGCTCTCAGTTTCGGACTGTGAATGATCTTTTGAACTTGAATGTCATGGTTTTCGGATACAAATGAATATAGTTTTTGAATGTCCCTGATTCCTTTTTCAGAAAGAGATCTCGTAGGATCTTCCTCTTCGGGTTTTGGCTTGCCGTGTCTGACCAGATAAAGATTCATGAAGTGATGTCCCTCACGTTGATAGGATTTATCAATTGCCTAATTGATGTTCTCGGTGCCGGGAGGCGATTGTATCTGCCAGCTTCTCCAGAGCTTTGAAATCGGTTTCTCTGGGGTATCCCTTGCAGAGAACGGGATCGAGAATCTCCACCTTCAAATTCGGGATCAAACCCGTGATCTGTTCGATAGCTTTGCTGCTCCAGCCGTATGAACCGATGATCGAAGCAAACCTGAGTTTTGGACGGAGGGCATTCGCAAGATGGGCAGCGTAATGAACAGCAGGATGCGGACCGATATGAACAGTCGGCGTACCAATCACGATGGTAGCGGCATCCACCAATGTGATGGCCAGTTTCCCGATATCGGTCACAGACAGATCGAACTGATAGACAGTTATTCCTTTTTCTGATAAGGCACCGACAAGGTATTCGACCATCTTTTTTGTGCTACCGTGCATGGAAATGTAGGGGAACACCACAACATTCTTAGGCGTTTCGGATGTCCAGTCTTTGTAAGCATCGATGATCAATTGTGGTTTATCATAAATGGGGCCATGACTGGGAGCAATGAAGTCGATTGCATATTGTCCGATTTTTTCAATATTTTTCCGAACGGTTACCCGGAAAGGCATCATGATTTCTGCGTAGTACCGTTTAGCGGCTTCATAAACGCGCGATTCATCCGTAACAAAAAGATCGGACGTAGCCAGATGTGACCCAAAGAAATCGCAACTGAATAATATTTTGTCCTCGTGTAGATAGGTGGACATCGTCTCCGGCCAGTGAACCCAGGGAGTATAGATAAATTCCAGTGACTTTTTTCCCAACGACAGTTTTTCACCGTCTTCGACCGTTTGGATCCGATTTTCAGGGATCAGCAGGAGATCGATCAGCATGGCCTTGCATTTGGGTGTAGCCATCACTTTTGCATTTTGATATTTTTGAAGAATAAGGGGAATCGTACCCGAATGGTCCTGCTCGGCATGATTGGCGATTATGTAATCGATTTCTTGTGTGTGCTCCAATTGATCAAGCAACAGATCGCTTTTCGTAGGATCAGCCGTATCAATCAAGACAGATTTTTCACTGCCCTGGATCAAATAAGCATTGTAACTGGTTCCATCGGGCAGGGGGATCAGCGAATCAAACAACCGTCTGTCCCAGTCGACAGCTCCCATCCAGAATATGTTGTCCCTAATTTTTCTTGCTTTCATTTTACGCTCTCCAAATAATGTGTGATCTATCATTGATTTAATCTTCGTTTTTACGTTCGCGGAGAACGATATGTTCCATCAGGTGGGGATTCCCATTTCCTCCGGCAGGTTGCATTTATTGGTATAAAACTTTTTGAAAAATTCAATTGAACATGTCGTCCTGAACTTGTTTCAGGACCTCTTAAATGAGATCCCAAAACGATATTGAAACATATTCAGCACAAGGTTCGGGATGACAAAAAAGGCAAAAGAGTTTTATTGATAAAATGTCCGAAAGTCCCATGAAAAAATCGGGACATTTCGAACCTACGAGCTGATCATTCACCAGGCACCAGATTCATTTTACCAACGGCTTCCGACAGATCGTCCGGCCAGATGAAAATGCGATTGTAAGACGGTACTTTATGGTAGTTTTGTGGATAAAAAATTTTCCTCGTTGTCATATCGACACAGTAGCGGGTGACCCATCCATACCGTTCATTCGAAGAGACTTTTTTACCATCCACAAGTTTCTTTGTCACTTCGTATAATTTTACACACATCCGAAATTCATATCCGGTCAGCATCAGGGGCTCCTGCCATGCCCCTCTTTTATTATCCTGAGCATCCTTTGCTATCTCCTGGAGTAATACGAGATCCGGGTAACTGGGGATACTGGGATAGATCGGGAATGGTGCGGCCCACCCTGAATCAACCATCAACAGATTAAACGTGGCTCTTTGTTTTCTGGACATGATGGCCAATTCGTTTGCGTTGTAGGATGGGGCCACGTAAGCCAGCAATCGACCGTACTGATCGAAATGCTGGTCGGCTGCCCTGAGGAATATATCTCGTTTTTTCCCATTTGGCTTGACCAATTTTTCATCCACCAATTTTTTAAAGTGATCCGATGCCTGGAGGCCCTGCTCTTCCTGAAGCGATCCGGCTGTGCCAGATGAGAGTTTCGGATGAATATATTGGGCCAATCCGCTGTTGACCGGCGACTTTCCCGCTTGAATCCACTCGGCCAATTGGGCCAATTTTTCATCCTGTTTGGACGGTTTCTGATTGCCAGGGTAGTGAACTTCAGGTGTATCGATACTCAACATCCGAATGGGAATGGAAACGTAAGGTGTGTCGCCATCCGTTGCCCTCAGGTATTTTTTTGTTCCAAGTGAATCGAGTTCAATGCCTTTGGGATCCCAAAATATGGCTATTTTTGACATCGGTCTTCAATCCTCCTTCAATTTTAAAAACATGAATAAAATGAATACTCGATGCCGGCGCAAAAGTGCACAATTCAAATTTTAAAACTGCAAATTATTTTTTCTTTTCCTGTTCCTTTCCCATTTTCTCACTCAGGATTTCCTTTATGCCGGCAATACTGCCAAGTATACCCGACGCCTCATATGGCAAAAAGACTTTTGTAGCCTGTCCATCAGCCATTTTTTGGAGTGCCTCGAGGTATTTGATCGCAATCAGATCGTTGGTCGGATTCCCTTTGTGAATGGCGCTGTATACCGTTTGAATCGCTTCGGATTCTCCCTGTGCAATGGCGATTTTCTGATATTTATTGGCATCGGCGACTTTTTGAATCGCTTCTGCTTCCCCTTCCGCTTTGAGAATGGCAGATCTTTTCTGGCCTTCGGCTTCGAGGATCATGGCGCGTCTTTCTCTTTCTGCCTTCATCTGCCGGTGCATGGCCTCGGTGACATCGGCAGGAGGTTCGATTCTCTGCAATTCAACCCGTGTCACTTTGGTGCCCCACTTATCCGTGGCATCGTCTAAGATCTCACGCAATTTGGTATTAATCACTTCTCTGGAGGTCAGTGATTCGTCCAGAGCCATGTCACCGACAAGATTACGCAGGTTGGTTTGTGCGAGTTTGGTGGCTGCTGTATAGAAGTTGGCCACATTGTAGGTTACTTTCACCGGATCCGTTACTTCATAGTAAACTACAGCATCCACTTCGACAACCACGTTGTCTTTTGTAATGACAGCTTGAGGTGGTACGTCCACGACCTGTTCACGCATGTCGATCTTTTTAATGTTTTCAAAAAAGGGCATGATGACAGTTAATCCACTGTCGGCTGTCCGTTGATATTTCCCCAATCTTTCGATCAATCCTTTTTCCCAGGGTCTAACAATTTTCAGACCTTTTGAAGCGATGATGAATATTAAAATAAATGCGATGACATAAAGTACGACCATGTTATTCTCCTTCCTCAATGGGTTTCACCACGATATGTGTTCCATCCATTCGGGTGACAGCAACTCTTTTATTGTTCGGAATTATTTCACCAGTGTCACTCTCTGCCCTCCATTCCTCTTTGCCGATTCGTACACGACCCGTATTTTTCTCATTGTCAATTTTTTCCAGAACAATACCTTCTTTGCCGATCCATCTATCGGCTCCGATTCCAGGAGGCTGTTTTTTGGTAAATCTTTCGGCAAATTTTCTGGAAATCAAAAAGAGTGTCCCAGAAACGACAACAAAACTGCCCCATTGCCAGGCTGTACCCAGATCCAGCAAGGCAAGAAGACCCGCTATGGCAGCACCGACACCAAACCAAAAGAGAAAAAAGCCGGCAGTAAATATCTCTCCGATCATGAATAGCGCTGCAAAAATCATCCAGATCCACCAGACTTGAATGTCCATTATCTCACCTCCTTAACCTATTTTATTGATGATCATGACAGTCCTATTTTATGGCCGTAAATGTTTCACTGATTTCCCAGAGCCGTTCGGCAGTGGGACGAATGTCATCCTTAGCAAACAAATTGATGGCTTTTTTATTGACAAAATAGCATCCGGTGATTTGTTCAACTCCCGGAGAAAGAGTAAGGTAAAGGCCGGTTTTGCATCTGCTGCTCAGTAAGAGCTGTGATAATTTTGACAGAGGTTTCCCCAACAAAGGAATATTTCGAGTTAGATTAGATTGGACCAGTCCGGGGTGGAATGTGTTTGCGGTAACACCTGTGCCGGTCAATCTTTTTGCCAGTTCGTGTGTCCAAATCACTCTGGCCAGAGCGGCTTGTACAGCGGCTTTGATGCCGTTGTATCGATCTCGAAATTGGATGTTGTCGAAATGGATATTTGCCCTTTTTAGCATGAGAGGTCCACCGGCCACAGTAACGATTCTTGAAGGTTGACTCGATTTTAATAAATCGAGAAGAAGATTGGTTAAGAGAAAATGGCTGAGATAATCGACAGCCAATGTGCTCTCGATTCCATCCAATGTCAGTTCTCGCTTCGCATTGAGGATACCTGCATTATTTGATAAGATATGCAAAGCGGTATATTTGGATTTAAATTTCTTGACAAATTGATGGATCGATTTCTGTTTGGATAGATCTGCGAGCATGTAATCTACTTTGGTGTTTTGAGTTTTCCGTTTAATTTCATTAATAGCCTGTTTCGCTTTTTGCTCGTTCCGACACAGGATAATGACACTCATATCGGCCCGTGCCAATCCCATGGCCATGGCTTTGCCCACACCGGAATTGCCACCCGTGACGAGGCAGATTTTGTTTTTCGGACCGGTAGTGTTTTTCATCCTATTGAACAGAGTTGAGCAGACCGAATCAATCCAATGATGGTTGTGAATAAAACTGGCGATATAACCTGCGCTAATTTCGTTATATTTATAAAAAATTGCAAGGAAAATCTATCGGTTAAATACCTTGATTATCACTTTAAACTTACTTATATTTCGATGAGATTCAGGAATTTTTTTAGGAAAAGTGCCTATGTTAGGACGTCGACTACCGAAAAACAGACGTTTTTCATACGAACCTCACTATTACGATCCAAAAAAGGAGGAGAAAGAGGGCCGCAGGATTAAATTCCAGAGGAAGACACGCAAATCGACAGCAAAGATGCGGTCCCTTGTGTGGCTTTTCATCCTTCTGGCTTTGGTTGTGTACGCCATTTATTTCTTTGGGAGAATGGCGGTTCGATAGATGATGGCGGAATCCATTCGGCAGTGCATCAGCTGCAGAACACGAAAATCGAAAAAGGATTTGTTACGCATTGTTCGAAGCCCTTCCGGTCATGTTGAGCTTGATCGGCAACAAAATAAGATGGGGCGAGGACTCTATTTATGTTTTCAAGCATCATGTATTGAGAAAGCGAAATTATACAATCTGATTCAACAAAAATTGAACAGGAAAGTTCAAGAGTCCATTTATCTCGAAATTGCTGAACATGTTAAGAAGTGTTAAAACAGTGTATGCGAAACGCTTTTGGGATTTGCCGCCCGTTCGGGCAATCGTTTGAAAAAATCCATCTATCCTTAAAATGATCAAAGTTGCTTTTATTTATTCATATTAACAAATCGGATATCCGTATTGTCGCATGTCCAATAAAATACACATTCTTCCCGATTTCCTCATGAAAAGAATTTCAGCCGGAGAAGTCATTGAACGGCCGGCTTCTGTTGTTAAGGAATTGATGGAAAATGCACTGGATGCCGGGGCAAGCTCCGTATCTCTTTATATCAAGAATGCCGGCGTGGGTCTTATTCAGATCATCGATGATGGAGAAGGCATGACCGAAGAGGATGCGGTGATCTGTTGCGAAAGGCATGCAACCAGTAAAATTGCAAAAGCCGAGGATTTGGAAAGTATCAGATCTCTGGGATTTCGAGGAGAAGCCCTGGCCAGCATCGGTTCAATCTCCAGAATGGAAATTTTAACAAGAACTGAAACGGACGAGGAAGGCACACACGTGCTTGTTGAATGGGGAAAAGTTCAGGAAGTGTTAAAGGTGGCCGCACGAAAAGGAACGACAGTAAGCGTTAAAGACCTTTTTTTCAATGTGCCTGCCAGACGCAAATTTCTCAAGACCCCTGCAACCGAATTAAGACACATGATTCTGGTTTTCAGACGCATCGCAATTGCTTATCCTGAAATTGATTTCTCTCTCATTGTCGAAGGAGAGAAAACCATTGATATCAGACGGACTAGTCGGCAATTCAGAATCCACGATCTTTTAGGAAAACAAAGAGGATCCCAGCTCATCCCTGTCGAAAAAAGAATATCCAATGTATCGGTCGAAGGATTTGTCAGTCTTCCCGGAGAAAGCCGCAGAAATCGGGACGATCAATTTTTCTTTTTAAATCGAAGATATATTGTCAATCGCAGTCTGCTGCATAGCGTATTGACTGCCTATGGACCGCGGCTGGGTCGCAATGAATATCCCTCTTATGTCCTTTATATAGAAATGGACCCGCAGCAGTTTGATGTGAATGTGCATCCTACCAAAATTGAAGTCCGATTCTCGGATGAAAAATTTGTTCACGATATTGTTCAAAGGGCGGTTCAGGATGCATTAAAAACACCCGGTGTTGTTCCCAGAATGCATTTTGTTTCCGGCAGTCAAAAAGGTCGAACCAGTTCAAAATTATCCTATTCTCAAGGTGGAGATTGGGGGCAGATGACATTGGAAGTTCAACGGCCCCATGCAGGTGAACAGATTGTGCAATCCAAAAAGCATCATGATGAAACACCTCTTTTATGGCAGCTTCACAATCGGTATATTCTTTCTCAAATAAAAAGTGGATTGATCATCATTGACCAGCATGTTGCCCATGAGCGTATTTTATATGAAAAAGCACTGGCTGCGAAGACTCGGAATATGGGATTGGCGCAGCAACTGCTTTTTCCCCAAATGGTTGAGGTTACCCCTGAAGATTTTCTTATTCTCACGGAGATTCTCCCTTTTCTGGAAAAGATCGGTTTTGGTTTGAAAGAATTTGGAAAAAACACCGTGGTGATTGAAGCGGTTCCCATTGAAGTGAAAACCGGTCGAGAGAAAGAACTGCTCAGGGAGATCATTGAATCCTATCGGGAAGAAAAAACCCTCACACACGATACATGGGATGCCGTTGTGAAGGCATTTGCCTGCAAATCGGCGATTAAATCGGGTGATCGATTGACTTTGGATGATATGGCTTCTCTCATCGATCAACTTTTTGCCACGGAGGATCCCTATTCATGTCCTCATGGCCGTCCTGTCATTGTGAGTTTAAGTTTAGAAGAGATTGATAAGAGGTTTGGTCGCTGAAAAAAGATCAGAAACAGGTCATATTGATTGTTGGTCCAACCGCTTCGGGTAAAACCAGCCTTGCCCTTCAACTCGCTCAAACCGAACAAGTAGAAATTATTTCTGCCGATTCCCGTCAGGTCTATCGATATATGGATATTGGTACAGCCAAACCGTCGCTTTCTGAAAGGAAAGCGATACATCACCACTGCATCGATATCAGAAATCCGGACGAATTTTTCAGTGCAGGGGAATACGGAAAACTGGCCCGACAGATCATCAGACAAACGCTTGAGAAAAACCATATTCCGGTTGTTGTCGGAGGATCGGGTCTTTATATTCAGGCAGCTGTGGAGTGTGTTTTCTCGGGCAATTATCGAGACAGCAGGGTGAGATTAAGACTGAAACAAAAAGCTTCCGAAGAAGGTTTGCAGATCCTCTATCATCGATTAAGTCAGATCGATCCTGTTGCTGTTGAAAAAATCCATCCCAATGATTTAAAACGGATTGTACGTGCGCTGGAAGTGTATGAACTCTCAGGAGAGCCGATATCGCATATTCAAAAAAAGAAGACGGTACCATCCTGTTTTATTCCGCAATTCTGGGGTTTGCGGTGGCCTCGGGAAATATTGTACAGGAGAATCAATGAGCGTGTCGATGAGATGATGGCACTTGGTCTGATTTATGAGGTGGAAATGTTAAAAGCAAGGGGATACGATACACGGTTGAACAGTCTGGATTCGGTGGGATATAAAGAGGTGTTTGCCTATTTAGATGGTACTATTGGTTATACAGAAATGGTTGAATCCATCAAACAGAATACACGACGCTTGGCCAAGAAGCAACTGACCTGGTTTAATCGTAATCAGCGGATTACGTGGATCGATCTCGAAGAGCCAACCGATTGGCATTCTATCGCAGAAAGGATAATCAGCAAGTATCACTCGGCTTTATAGGATATTATACCTTTTTGCTGTATTTTGATAAAAAAAGGATATACATTGCCAGAACTGCCTGAAATGGTCATTATTGCCAAACAGATGAATCAAACTTTGATCGGGAAAGTAGTGAAGGATGTTTCGATTTTCCAGCCGAAATGTCTTAACCGGCCTGCTAAAGATTATCAAAAATTTTTACCCGGCGTACAAACCGAACGCATCTCATCATTGGGGAAATGGATCAGAATCGATTTCCATGGAGGAATGCGGCTGTTGATCAATCTGGGTATGGGAGGAGAGATCGTTTTTCTCAAAAGGAATCAAAATTTTCCTGATAAAACGAAATTTGCTCTTCAATTTAGAGACCGGACCGGATTCTTCGTTACACTCTGGTGGTTTGGCTATATTCACCTTGTTCGCAAAGATGAGAATCATCCAATGACCGATACATTGGGACCGGATCCATTATCGCTTACCTGTGAATCTTTTATCAAACTTTTAGAAAATAGACGCGGTGAGATTAAGTCTTTCCTTTTGAATCAAAAAAGGATACGCGGCATTGGCAATTTTTATATTCAGGAAATCCTTTTCAGAGCCCGAATACATCCGAGAAGAGAAATAGGGTCTCTGACACAATATGAAATGAAATCACTTTTTAAAATGATTCAAACTGTATTGAATGAGTCCATCAGTTTGGGATCCAGTTCATACGAACTGGATTTCTTTGGAGAAAAGGGTCAATACGGATTGAATCAAATTTCTATTGGTTATCGAGAAGGCGGTTCCTGTCCGATTTGCCAATCGCAAATCGAAAAAATAAGAACCGGATCAACTGCCCAGTTCATTTGTCCCGTATGCCAGAAATCGATATGATATTTTTATCAATCTGACCATTGATGATCATATGGATATGAAACAAGCAAACCTTTTTCAATTCGGTTTGTCTAATATTATAGAATCATCCGATCACATTAAAAAGGAGTTTAACATGAAATTATGGAATCGTCCCATTTTTTTCTGTTGTGCAATGATCCTCATCTGTACATTGAGGATGCCGATTGTTGTATCAGGACAGGTAGATGGGGATATTAACAGATCTTTTGATGTCCAACCAGGAGGTTGGTTGGAGCTTGAATCGGAAATCGGTTCGATCCAGGTACAGACCGATCAGAAAAATAGGGTTGAAGTGCAAGTGCTCTTTTCAACAAACAGGGGAGGAGAAGCAAGACTCCGGGAATTGCTTCAGGATTTTAATATCGACTTTCAGCAAACCGGAAATCGTGTTTTGGTGAAAGCTGAATATCGCAATGGCCTGAATTTTTGGAATTCAGGCGAAAATGCACTCCGGGTGCGGTTTGTCTGTACTGTGCCCTCCCAATTCAATTGTGACTTGGAAACATCAGGGGGTAGCATAGAGGTTGATGATTTAGAGGGTGAATTGCGGAGCCACACTTCAGGAGGCAGTCTGAATTTTGGTCAGATAAAGGGATTCATATTGGGAAGAACTTCGGGTGGCAGCATTACGCTTTCAGGATGTGAAGGCGAGGTAGATGTGCAGACATCGGGAGGAAGCATTCGAATGGGACGGGTCGATGGAGATGTCCTTGCAAAAACATCCGGCGGGAGTATCGACATTGAAGAAGTGAGGGGGACAGTCAATGCAGTAACTTCTGGTGGGTCTATTTCCAGTCGTATTTCTAAACAACCGGAAGATGACTGTGAATTGAGAACTTCGGGAGGCCGCATTTCGGTTTATGTGGAACCATCCATGAAATTAAATATTGATGCCAAGACGAGCGGTGGTGGTGTGGAGACCGATCTTCCCGTTACTGTTCAAGGAATCTTGAACAAACAATCCCTCGTCGGGAAAATCAATGGGGGGGGACCGCAACTGGTTTTACGCACCTCAGGTGGGAGCATCTATATACGGAAATTATAATATTTATAAACGGATAAACTTTTTTCAATTATCTTATTTCAAATTTTAGTTTTATTATGCTTAGTCCGTTCTCAAAAAAGAGGGCGGACAATTTTTTGTTGCCATAATTTTCTCTTGCGACTCGAAAGAAAATTCATTATGTTAACTTTATAATGCATATGGTATTAGTTCGAAAGATATTCATTCGATAAGGATCACCTGTGAAGAAGCGGTGGGCGTTCTATTTTTTAAAAATATCCATAGCCTGCATTATTTTATTTATCTTAATTCACCGTGTTCAATTTGAACAAATTTATTTGGCTTTTATCAATCCGAACCGTCCCGTATTTATTTTTCTGGCGATCGTTCTTCTCATGCCAAATCTGTTTATCCAGTGGTATCGATGGTTCTTTCTACTCAAACTGGTAAACCCACAAATTACCGTTCTTGAATCATTTAGCTCCTACTTTGGTGGTTTTACAATCGGCATGATTACACCTGGAAGAATCGGAGAGGTGAGCAGAGGTCTATTTCTCAAGGATATCGATAAGCTGAAAGCTGTTGGAATGGTATTTATTGATAAATTATATTCAGTAGCCATTATTTTTATCGGGGGTGTATGGGGAATCGCCATTTTATTGAGTCACCTTTCCGGTTGGGTTTCATTTATCGTGTGGCCGATTTTTACAATGAGTCTATTGATCACTTCACTTATATTGATTTTTATAACCCGTCCACATGGTTTGAAGAGTATTTTATATCATTTGTCGCTCATGCTTCCATACAGAGATAAGACAAGGCGATTTATTCGATGTTTCGATCCTTTTGGAAAAAGGGAATCACACATTTTATTTATGCTCTCTTTTTTAATGTATTTCATTTATATTCTACAATTTTGTTTTTTAGCATTGGCTTTTCAAAATCTTCCCTTTGTTGCTCTGTTTTCCTCAACCACTTCCACTCTATTTGCTAAAACATTGCTTCCTTTTTCATTGGCTGATTTGGGTATCAGGGAAGGTGCTTCAATTTATTTTTTTTCGCAATTTCAAGTTGAAAAAGTCACTGCTTTTGATTCATCCATTCTTCTTTTTGCTATTAACATTCTTATACCCACCTTTATCGGCTTTTTCTTCCTGCTGAAAATAAGCTGTGAAGAAAAGAATAAGGTAAAATCCGCATAAATCAAGTCCCATTTATTAAATTATTTGGTACAATATTTGCAATTTTGAAACAAAAATTGATATTTGTTCATATTTTTTTTAAAAAATATAATTTTCTAACATTGCATCATATTGTATTTAATTTTTATTCATTATAATATGAGGGTGCACGAATGGTTCAAAAACAAAAAAATCGAACATCAGATAAAACAACAAAAAAAATCAAAAAATTGAATCAACAGATCATCAAGATTATTTGGATTTCAAGCATAGGATCTCTTGTTTTTGTTTTACTGGTTTTTGCGTTGTTCAAAGTTTACGGAATTTATCAGCATCATTTCCAAAAAATGGAAAAATTAGATCGTGAAATCATCGATCTGCGTTCATCAATGAATATCGATAGTGTGAGACAGTACAAACTTCAGAAAATCATATCCATCATTCAGGGGTACAATGACGATCTGACTTCGGTCGAAGTGTATGATATTGCCAGTGAAATTTATGAAATGTCGATCAAATACTCTAATCTTGATATTGATCTTTTATGTGCGGTGGTAACGCACGAGAGTGGACTCACCTGGGATCCTAAAGCCGTTTCCGATGCAGGAGCATTGGGATTGATGCAGATCATGCCTGTTACCGGACTTTTCCTGGCTGAATACGAAGGTATCACCTGGACAACACCCCAAGATGTCTGCTTTAATCCAATATATAACATTCGTATGGGATCGCGGTTTCTTTCCATACTCATTGAACAGTATGGCCTGGAAGGTGGGTTGGCCGCGTATAATGGGGGAGAAAAACAGGCTTCACTCTGGTTGCGAAACGGAAAAGATGATCAGTTCCTGTGGAGTGAAACACGAACCTATATCCCCGCGATACAAAAATTATACGATACCTATATGGCACAGAGTTTATAGATCGAATGGTTACCTCTTTTTAAACAATGCAATGGGCTTTTATATTGGCCCGTTTTTAATTTCAATTTGTCATTTGATCTGTTTTTATTATATTCTTTTTGTACCATGTCAGGACTGAGGGCAATTTCATGCGGATTCTTCATATCGCTCCGGCAAATATAGCCGGTGTTCCCCTGTGCTTTGTTCAGGCTGAAAGACAGTTGGGACACGAAAGCCGTTTGATCACATTGATGCCCAATGCGCAGAATCGACAAGAGGATATTTGTCTTCATCTGCCGTTCATTCATTTTTGGGGCACACGTTTCGTAAAAAGTCTCTTTGTATCCAAAAAACGGAGATCCATTCACTATATTGCCGATGTACCGAAAACGATTCCTCGTTATTGGCATCCGGAAAGCTGGATTGAAACCAAAATGATACAGTTTCGAGAAGTCATCTGGAAAAGAAAAATCCAGAATGCATGGATACAGCATCATATAGAGGATTTTGATGTTTATCAGTTGGACGGAGGATTGGGATTTTATCGAGATGGACGATTGATGCGACAGATGAAGGAAAAAGGGAAAAAAATCATTTGCTGCTATACCGGCAGTGATTTGCGTGTTCGCGGTGTCATATCCGAAATCGATCACATCAGTGATCTCAATGTCACTGTCGAATTTGATCATCTTCAATTCCATCCAGATATCCATCACGTCATGTTTCCAATCAATATTTCTCAATTTAATGTGAAAGAGAAAGTAACAGGAGACAAAATCCGAATCGGTCATGCTCCCACATCGCGCAAAGCAAAAGGCAGTGATATCATCATATCGCATATCCGAACATTGGAAAAAGAATTGCCGGTGCAACTGATACTGATTGAAGGACTTGTCTATTCGGAAGCCATTACTTTAAAACAGTCCTGTGATCTGTTCATTGATCAGATTGGAAATTTGGGTTATGGTATGAATAGTATCGAAGCGCTTGCCATGGGGATTCCGACCTGCACATCATTGGCTCCCCGATTTGAGGAGCGATATCCAGACCATCCATTTATTGTGATTGATTCTCATAATATTTGTGAAAAAATCACCGCTCTTATTCAACATCCTGAACAACTGAATCAAATCGGAATGAGGGGACGGGAATGGGTGAAGAGATATCATAATTCAGTAAAAGTTGTACAGAAAATCCATCGTCTTGCTGGATTATAAGTCTATAAATTATTTTATCTAACAGCCCATCAAGGTGGTCAGGAAAAGATCAAACTGGTCCAATACTGATCATTGATTGTTCCAACAAATGAATCGATACAATCAAGCTATTTCTTAGATATCTTGAAGTTCAAATGTAAAAAATCGAATAAGCACAGAAGAATAATGGTTGTCAGATCCGATCGTGTTGGTGATGTGGTTTTGTCCACTCCCCTTATTCGCGCATTGAGAAAACACTTTCCTGATGGATATATTGCTGCCATGGTAAGACCCCATACGGCTCCTGTATTGGCGCACAATCCTCATTTGGATACCTTAATTCTCGATGATTATGAAGCGAAAGACAAGGGATGGAAAGGATTTTTCAAGAAAATGATGGAAGTCAGAAAACATCAATTCGACACAGCGTTGATGCTTCTGCCCACCATGAGAATGGCCTGGATGCTCTTTGGTGCCGGTATAAAAAAACGCATCGGTGTGGGACATAAAATATATGAAATGCTCACCTTCATGCAAACGGTCAGCCGAAATAAATACAATCCTGTCCGGCATGAGGCCGATTATTGTATGGATCTTGGACGGGCAATCGGAGTAAAAAGCGAGGATTTAAAACCGGAAGTTTTCCTAACCGATGAGGAGAAGAACCGGGGAATGGCCATTTTGAAAAAGAGAGGCATTTCACCGAATCAGATCATTGTCGGCATTAACCCGGGTAGCGGCCGTTCTGCTCCCAATTGGACGAGGAGTCAGTATAATCAATTGATTGAACGATTAATTCGTCATGCCGACATGGCTGTTGTTTTAACTGGTAGCAGAGATGAACAAAGGATTTGTGATCGGATTCATGAGGAAGCCGGCGGAAAAACCTTCAATTTGGCGGGTCAACCTTTACGAGAACTTATGATCGTCATTAATCATTTTCATGTTTTGGTATCATCCAGTACGGGACCGATGCACATTGCCGCTGCGTTGGGTGTTCCCACAGTTTCGATTTTTTGTCCCTTACCGGCTTGTTCACCTCAACTTTGGGGACCGGTTGGAAATCAGCATGAAATTTTGCTGCCTCCCGAAAGTGTATGTTTAGATTGTGATCAAAAAGGCAAGTGTGATCTCTCAACAATTGATGTTGATCGAGTTTACCATGCCATTCTCAATTTCATCCATGACCGCATCTGATGTGATCATTTCATTCAACAGAATTGAATTGTTTGTTATGAATGTCGATTTTAAAGTTATTTGATCAACTCACCTCGTCTTTGTTCATCAATCGTTTGTTATCCAAAAAAGAAAATAGTATCTATATTTAAAAAAATGCTTTTTTTGCGCAAGAAGTCGTTTGATTGGTGTGTTTAATAATTGACTTAAAAAAAAGAGCAAATAGAAAACGATAAATATTATGAAACCTATTTTTGCGATAAACGTAAAAATACCAATTGTTCACTAAACATTAAATAGGATAAATGAAAAATGGAATGGATTAAAAGATTTAAGTCATTACTGAAGTTATTCGAAGAGACACTGGAAAAAGGTCCCCTTAAAAAATTAGTTGAAAATGAAAAACGAAAAAAAACGACATATATCACAACGGGAGTGGTGGTTCTAATTATTCTTTTATTTGTTTTTCGACAGGGTCAAACCTATTCAACCAGTGAATGGGCGGTTGCCAAGAGCGGAAATTTCTACATTGATCTCATTGAATCAGGTGATATTGAAGCTGTCTCGCAGGTCCAGATTACGGCACCGATGCTGATGGGAGGCAGTCTTCAGGTGATTGAGCTGGTGCCTGAGGGAACGGAAGTAAAGGAAGGCGATTTTCTTCTTCAATTTGATACCAGTACGCTTGAACAGCAGAAACAGCAGAGAGAGGACCAGTTGGAGGGTCTTCTGGCCGATCTGGAGCGAACAAAAGCACAGCAAGCTTTACAGATATTCAATCTTGAAAACCAGCTCGCAACAACAGAATATTCATACCAGCAGTCTACCCTGCAGTTGGAAATGAGAAAATATGAATCAGAGGTTAATCAAGAGGAAGCCCGTATTCAGCTCAAACAGGCTGAGATTACTCTGAAAAAGGTACAAACCCAACTCGAGTCGCAGCGAATCATCAACAAAAACCAGATTCTCAAACAGGAATGGTCCATAGAGCAAGCCCGGGAAAGGATCCAAATGGTCAATGACTATATCGATCAGTATCAATTGAAAGCACCTATTGAGGGCATGGTTGCCTATGAACAATGGCAGGGTGAACGGGTCAAAGAGGGATACGAACCCATGCCGGGACAGCCCCTTCTCTCCATTATTCCGGATTTCAACAGAATGCAAGCCAAACTCTTTGTCAATGAAGTGGATCGATTGAGAATACACCTAGGCCAGAAAGCGGAAATCGTGCTGGATGCTTATCCAGATGTCACTTTCCATGGAGAAGTGATCAATATTGCGACATTGGCATCGGCTGTGACAGGACATGACAGACTAAAAGGATTTGTGGCATATGTCGCAATTGAGGAATCCGATCCTAGAATGAAACCCGGATCGACAGCCAAAATCCGAATTATTCTGGATCAATTGGAAGATGTGATTTATTTGCCCATTCATGCTGTTTTTGAATTGGACGGTCAGCCCGTTGTCTTTCCAAAAGGGAAAGACAATCCCATTTCTGTTGTTCTCGGCCCACGCAACGATGGATATGTGGTTATTGAAAGTGGTGTTGAGCCGGGTATGCAATTTTCTTGGACAAGTCCGATGATGCCCGAAGGGGATTTATTGGGACAGGCAGATGAACAGAAGCGTATCGACGAAATTGCCCAGACATTACAGCAGAGTTTTGTGGTTTTTCAAGAATACGGTATCCTGCATGATTATAAGGGAACAGCAGAACAAGAAAGCAGCAGCGGCCCTGCAGTCAATCTTGACGATTTACCTGCTTCTATCCGCCAGAGATTGCAGAGAAGCGATACCGAAAATTGACAAGTAAGGAAATGAATCAAAATAAGAGTTATTATGTTTATCGATGCAATAATGGATCAATTCTATTCTGAGTTATGCAGAAAATTCTTCTTAAAAAGAAGAAAAAGAATGGAGAAAGTAAAATGAAAAAATCTCTTAACATTCAGTCTATTTTGAAGAAATTGTCCAAAGTGAAAAAAAGAACCTGGATGATTATTGGTGGTGCGGCAGTCATCATTCTCCTGCTGATGTTTTTTATCCTGCCCAAGTCTGTTGATATTGCCACAGCAGAGGTAACGAGAGGGGAGTTCATTATGCAACTGGGGCTCAGGGGAGAGATTGATGCACTCAACTCGATGGATGTTGCCGTTGAACGCATGCGGAGGCGTGTCTCTCTTCAAATTATTGATATGGTTCCTGAAGGTACCATGGTCAAAAAAGGGGACTTTCTCATTCAATTGGACACAGCCGAAGCGGAACAGTCTATAACGGATGCAGAGGAAGCATTGGAGAATGCCAAAGCTGCATTGGAAAGTGAGAAAGCGAGTATTGCCTCCAACATGGCCCAACTGGAAAGTTCGCTCGAGAGCGAAGAGTACAGCTATCAGCAGTCTGAACTGAATTTGAAAAGTATGCAATTTGAAGCTGAAGTGAAAAAACAAGAAGCCGAGCTCAATATGAAAAAAGCAGATATTTCTCTGGCTCAGGCACGAGAACGCATCAAACAACAGCAGATTATCGATCAAACAACCATTAAGAAGGCTGAATTGAATGTCCGCCAGGCGGAACTTAACTTGGAGGAAGCCAAGCAAGCCCTTGAAATGTTAACGCTGAGAGCGCCTATTGATGGTTTGGTTGTCTATGAAGAGATGCGTACAACAAGCGGCAGAAGAAAAGTGCAAATAGGCGATACACCCTTTCCAGGCATGGCAATCATCAAGATTCCGGATCTTTCTGTGATGATTGTAACCGGAACCATTAAAGAAGCCGACATCAATAAAATTGAAAGAGGACAAAATGTCATTGCCACGGTCGAGGCGCTCGAAGGCAAAACCTATTATGGTAAGCTGACACGGGTTGCTGCTCTGGCAAGACGCGATGAATCGACGAATACCAAGGTGTTTGATGTCGAAGCAACACTGGATTCAACGTATGGTGAACTTCGTCCCGGTATGACATGCGATATGACGATCATAACCGGCCGTATTGAAAATGTGTTGAGCGTACCGTTGCAGTCGGTTTTCCAGAAGGAAGATACGACGGTTGTCTATGTGATGGGATCCAGAGGGCCGAGTATGCGTGAGGTTCAAGTAGGGACGCAAAGCAGTAACTATGTTGTTGTTGAAGAAGGATTGCGTGAAGGTGAACTGGTCTGTTTACGCGATCCCACAATACCTCTCCAGGAGCTTGGTGGAGAATCGCAACCTGTTGTTCAGCAAACACAGATCACCAGAACAACAACGACAACACAAAATTTTGACATGGGTGATATTGGTCGGGCTATTATGCAGGGTGGAGGTGGTTTTGAAGGCGGTGGTCCTCCCCGTTGATCATAGGAGATAAGAATGGATTTTCATGAGAGTTTTTCTGTCAGTCTGGAAGGACTGAATTCACACAAGCTCAGATCTTTTTTGACTATGCTGGGCATTATTTTCGGCGTTGCCGCAGTTATTGCCATGCTTTCTATAGGAGCCGGAGCCAAACAGGAAGCCCTGGATGAAATCAAATTATTAGGCATGAACAACATTATCATGACTTCCCAGCCCATCTACACACAGGACGATGAAACCGGTACAGTAGTGGAGGCCAGGGGATTAACCATGGAGGATGCACGGTCGCTGAACGTTCTGAATCCTCTCGTTGAGGCTTCTGTTCCACAAAAAATGATCTCTCAAATCAGGGTATCCAGAGGGAGTAAAGCTTCTGCAGCAACCGTTGTCGGAACGACTCCCGATCTTCAAAATGTATTGAACCTTGTGTTGATATCAGGTAATTTCTTTAATTTTGAAGATCTGCACGATTCACGCCGTATTTGCGTATTGGGTTATCAGATCAAGCAAGATCTTTTTACATATGAAAATCCAATCGGTCAGCAAATCAAAGTAGGAGATACCTGGTTTACCGTAGCCGGTGTTGTGGAAGCAAGGCCTCGTACGACCGGAAGGGGAGGCGTCGGAGACAGAGATATGAATTTAGATGTCTATATTCCGCTTGAAACGCTAACTTACCGGTTCGATCTTGATCCTGCGGATTCCGAAGTGGATCAGATCATTTTGAAAGTTTCCGATGAGGAACACATCAAGGAAGCCACAAACCTTGCCAATAATCTTTTGGGATTGCGGCATAATTTAATCGAAGATTATCGGCTTGTCGTTCCGGAAGAATTGCTTCGGCAAAGTCAGAGAACCCAAAGAATATTCAACATCGTCATGGGAGCCATTGCCAGCATTTCCCTCCTCGTAGGCGGAATCGGCATTATGAATATCATGCTGGCGTCGATTTTAGAAAGAACCCGTGAAATTGGTATACGGAGAGCAATCGGTGCAACGAGAAGAGATATTCTGGGACAGTTTCTCATTGAGGCGGTTGTGCTCAGTTTTGTCGGTGGGATCCTCGGCATTTTCATTGGTTTTCTCATGACAAAAGCCATTTCCGGTTACGCTGGGTGGAAGACGATTGTCGATGTCGGTTCGATCTTGCTGGCATTCGGGGTATCGGCCAGTGTGGGCATTATTTTTGGTATTTATCCCGCGCGTAAAGCAGCGTTGCTTGATCCCATTGAATCCTTAAGATATGAGTAGAATGTGTAGAGGAGTCCATCATGGAACGATTTAAAAATTACCGTTTTTATTTTAATTGGATTGTTGTTGTTTTCCACTTGCTCATTGTCCAGATGATTTTCGGACAACAGGATTCTCTGGTGTTGACACTGGATGACGCCATTGAAATCGCTCTGGACAGAAGTTACAATATCAAGAATCTGGAACAGAGTGTGATTGCTGCAGAACGGAATCTCTGGGCTGCAAAAGCCGGATATAGAACAAATATACAAAGCAGTATTTATACTCCTGCATTCGATGAAGGATTCAGGTTGATCCAAACACCTGAGGGGGATGTAGCCAAACAGTATGGCAGTTTTCAGGTGAGGGGGGTTCTGGATGTCATTCAGCCTATGCCGTGGCTGCCATTCGGTGGTGGAAACCTTACATTCAGATCCGAGGCTTATCAGCTCAATTCTTGGACGCCGTCTTCGATGAATCCGGATATTGATATTAAAGAGAACAGAGTTTATACGGCGATGAGCGTGAATTTAAATAAACCCTTGTTTACCATCAACGAAACAGCTCTAGCACTCAAACAAGCTGAACTGAATTACGAGAGGCAAACAAAAACATTCAAACGCTCAGAACTGGATCTCGTTTATCAAATTACGAATGGTTTTTTTCAGCTGTATCGCGCAAGCGAGCAGTATATGATCAATCAGGAGAATGTGGATCGCCAAGATGGGATTTATCAGACGACGAGAAATAAATTCAACGCCGGTTTGATTGCCGAGGTGGATGCCATGCAGGCTGAGGTCGATTTGATTCAGTTCCAGAATGATTTAAAAACATCGGAGGGAAGATTGGAGGAGCAGGAGGCCTCCTTTAAACAACTCATCGGTATTCCCCTCGATGTAAAGATCAGTGTGATCACTGAGCTGGAGCTGCAGCCGGTTGTTGTTGATGTCGAGAAAGCGGTCGGTCTGGCATTACAAAACAGGAGTGAAATTGTGGAGCAGGAAATTGCTATTGAGAACCAAAAGATCAGTATCCAGCAGACCGATGCGCGTGTCTCGGTAAATGGGTCATTGACCGCCTATTACCGGTTTTCAGGATTCTCGGATCTCCCCTGGGGAGTTTCAACGGGAGAATTGTTTGAATCCAGCTGGGAAGTGTTGAAAAAGACACCCAACAGAGGGGTTACATTTACACTGGAAATTCCCATATGGGATTGGGGCCGCAACAAAGCCCAAGTTCAAGCTCAGGAGGCCACACTCCATGCCGATGAATTGCAGTTAGAAAATCTATATGTCACTATTGAAAGAGAGGTCCGTGACGTGGTTCGAAGTGTTTACGAGGCATGGGATCGGCTTCAGATGCTTCAGATCAGCAATGAAGTGAGCCGGAGGTCATTCGATATCAGTCTCCAGCGCTTTAACAACGGCGACATCACCTCAACGGATCTGGCCAGAGCGAGTGATCAGCTCAATACAGCAAGACTCTCTTATTTATCCGCTTATAATGATTATATGCTCGCATTGGCCGATTTAAAGAGAAAGACGTTGTACGATTTTGAAACCGACCAGTCTTTGGTCGAATAAAAACCACATATAATCATCGTCTTATTCACTCCTATACGCCTCATTTTAGGAAGAAGGTGCGCCAAAGCGCACCTTTTCTATTTCTGAGAGATGTCGCTAACATTGGGTGCAGCTTGCTGCACATTTTTTGTCTTTAATGGGATTTCTGGGATTAAAGGATTAACTGGATTATGAAGATAGATCGCGAGGTATTTGCCAATTCTCCCAAAAGGAGAAATTTGGGAATAATGATATTAATCATATATACAAAGCCGAGATTTCTTGTTTCATTCGCTCTGCCTCTTTAAACAGGAAATGATAGGTAGAACCTGCACCCTACATCATTACTCTATATGATTCAATATAATCCTAATGCAGCCTAAAGGCTGCAATCAAATAAATAATTTCGTATATTAGTCTAAAAAGCCATGAAAAACTTTCTCAGTCAAAAT
>JAFGDT010000108.1 GCA_016931965.1 bacterium
AGACGGATCAATCAAAAACGAAATACTATTGGCCGGCCTGTTTGGCAGCGCAATTACTATGATCACATCATTCGAAATGAAGAATCACTACATCGTATTCGGGAATACATTATTTACAATTCATTAAAATGGGAATCAGACAAGGAGAATCCAATCAATTGGAAAAACAAACCATGATCGGCAAAACCATTTCACACTACAAAATCAGCCGATCGACCAGGATATCCATCCTGGTCGGAATATTTTTTTGGGACATATGTCCCTATTCATCTAACGCCCGGGGTAGATACCCCTAGCGATCGCTAATCGAGGAATGTGAAAATGATATAAATGTAGGGACAGAACACTGTTCTGTCCCTACAAAAACGAAATCTTATGCTTTATTTTAAAATAAACTGAATTTTTACTTGCGAATTGACAATATTTTTATAAATTTAGTCAATAAATAGACTAAATTTTAGAGAGACCATGAACTACATTCCACAAAAGCAGCGAAATCATCTGAGTGGTTTATTAAGTCAAGGTAAAGTGATCATCGTATATGGACCTCGTCGTGTTGGAAAAACAACACTCATCAATATGTTTCTGAAAGACATTCCCCTCAATCAAGAGAGGGTGCTCTTTGTAAATGGAGATGATATTATCATCCGTCAGTATTTGGAAAGCCAGTCGATCAATAAATTACGGGATTTTGTTGGTAATCACACGTTGTTGATCATTGATGAAGCACAATATATACAAAAAATCGGCCTAAATTTAAAGTTAATTGTGGATCACATGCCTCATATAAAAATCATCGCCACTGGTTCTTCATCATTCAGTTTGGCAAAAGACATCGGTGAGCCACTAACCGGCAGAAAATACACACTGAGGTTGTATCCACTTGCTCAGATTGAAATCGCTCACATCGAAAAACCGCACGAGACAACTGCGAACCTTGAAAGCCGGCTTATCTATGGGAGTTATCCGGAAGTGGTAACAATGAATGACAACAATCACAGGCAGATTTATTTACGCGAATTGGTTAGTTCATATTTGTTTAAGGATATATTGGAATTGGAGGGTATCCGCCATTCACAAAAATTGATCAGATTGCTCCAATTGATTGCATTCCAGATTGGAAAAGAAGTTTCTCTGAATGAACTTGGTACTCAATTAGGCATGAGTAAAAACACAGCAGAACGCTACATTGACCTTTTGGAGAAAGTGTTTGTGATATTCCGTCGCAACGGTTTCAGCCGGAATTTGAGAAAGGAAATTACCAAAAGCCAGCGGCTCTATTTTTATGATACAGGTATTCGGAATGCTCTGATCGGGAATTTTAATCCTGTTGATATTAGGAATGATGTCGGACAACTATGGGAAAATTATATTGTGAGTGAACGCATGAAGGCAAATGATTATCTTGGACGCACAGCAGCTGCTTATTTTTGGCGGACCTATGATAAAAAAGAGATTGATTTAATTGAGGAGCAGGAAGGTGAACTGCATGGCTTTGAAATAAAATGGCAGCCCGCAAAGGCAAAAGTGCCAAAAGATTGGATCTGTGCATATCCCAATTCAAATGTTCAGGTTATTCATCGAGAAAATTATCTCCATTTTATCACATGAAGATTTATTGAATATCAGGAGGGATGTTAAACCATGATCGGTAAAACCATATCACACTATAAGATTATTGAAAAATTAGGTGAAGGCGGTATGGGTGTGGTGTATAAAGCTCAGGATACCAAACTAGACCGTTTTGTTGCCCTAAAGTTTTTACCTCCCGCACTCACAACTGATCCTGAAGCCAAAGAACGCTTTATCCACGAAGCAAAAGCTGCTTCCGCTCTTGATCACAATAACATCTGCGCTATCCATGAAATTGATGAGACAGATAATGGACAGATATTTATCGTCATGGCCTGTTATGAAGGTGAGATCCTGAAGGATAAGATTGAACGTGGTCCTCTCAAATTAGACGAAGCTGTTGATATTGCTATTCAAATAGCAAAAGGACTGGAAAAAGCACACAATAAAGAGATTGTACACAGAGATATCAAACCTGGGAACATATTTATCACCCATGATGGTGTTGTAAAGATTGTAGACTTTGGATTGGCCAAACTCAAGGGGCAGGTCAAGCTGACCAAAGAAGGGACCACGCTGGGTACGGCCGCTTATATGTCTCCTGAGAATGCACGCGGCAGTGAAGTGGATCAGCGGACAGACATCTGGTCGCTGGGTATTGTGTTGTATGAGATGCTGACAGGACAGTTGCCCTTCAGAGGAGCATATGAGCAGGCAGTCACCTATTCCATCCTTAACGAAGAACCGGAGCCTGTTACAGCCCTGCGGACAGGTATTCCCATGGAACTGGAGAGGATCATTAACAAATGTCTGTCCAAAGAACCGGAGAGACGGTATCAGCAGATTCAGGAAGTGATTGTCGATTTGAAGGAAATCAGAGAGACACAGAGTGTTAAAACGAAGACTGTCACACAACGAATACCCTCTCGAAAGAGAAATGTTTCACTGATAGCTGCCACTGGTATTGTTTTTATTTTTGTCGTTTTAGCTGGCATTTATTTCTTTACCAAACAGGATGATGTTATTGATTCGATTGCCGTGTTGCCATTGGGAAACATGATGGGTGAAGATCAAGAGTACTTTGTTGACGGTATGCATGAAGCCATTATTGCTGAACTGTCTAAAATTGAAGCGTTAAGAACGATTGGTCGAACTTCAGTACTTGGGTATAAAGAAACCACAAAATCCATATCTGAGATATCAGATGAACTGGATGTCAAAGCTGTATTGGAAGGTTCTACCATCCGTTTTGGCGATACTGTAAGAATTACCGTACAATTGATAGCGACAAGACCTGAAAGACATATTTACACACAAACATTCGATCGAGAATTGAAGAAACAACTGGCCCTTTACACCGATGTGGCCAGTGCTGTTGCTCATGGTATTAATGTTACTTTAACACCTGAGGAAGAAGCAAGGTTTGAAGTTGTTCCTTCTGAGGTGAATCCCGAAGCCTATGATCTATATCTCAGGGGCTGGCAACAGCGACTGCTGGAGACTCGCGAGAGTATATCCAGGGCTGTGGATTACTTGGAGCAGGCTGTTGAGCTTGATCCCAACTTCGCCCTGGCCTGGGCCAACCTGAGTGCTGTCTACGGCATAGCCACAGTACGGATGGGCCTGATTGATCGATCAGAGGCGGTCTCCAGGTCCTGGGATGCCGTTGACCGAGCTTTGGCTCTGGACCCGGACCTGGTTGAGGCTCACATTAGTAAGGGGATTTTAATTTCTTACACTGATATGGACAATATGACTACCACTGCACAAATAGCAGAGGCAGAAGCTGCCTTTCATCGCGGCTTGGCGCTAAATCCGGGTCTGGTGGATGCCCGCTACGAATACGGCATGTTTTTAATGCGTCGTGCTCGATTTAACGAAGCTTTAGCCGAGTTCAGGCTGGCTCAAGACCTTGATCCGGTCAATCCCTTCCCTCCGTATGGTTCCCGTACGGTTTATGGATTTGCTCGTCAATACGATAAAGCCCTGGAATACGCCCGGCTACAGGATGAGCTACAAGGCAGACCTCCTACCGATTATTCTGGGTTCGAGCGTGATATTCTCATGCAGCAAGGCCGCTATGAGGAAGCTGCCGCTATGGCCGAGGAAGCCGGGGATCTATGGGATCAATTACGAGCTGAGTGGGCTTTGGGGAATAGGGAGAAAGTATATGCTATCCGCGATTCGCTCGTAGCCATCGGGGAGCTATCTCAACAAGAGCAGGAAGATTACTGGTGGTACGCCCGTTTTTATGGGCTCGTGGGCGAGAAGGAGCAGGCCCTCAGCCTGTTGGAAACGGCCGATGAAGCAGACTCTTTCACTTATGGCCGAAGGGTTAATCTCTTGATTCTCCCGGTATTTGACTCTCTCCGCGCCGAGCCGCGGTTTAAGGCTCTATTCCAGAAAGTGGGATTACTAGAAGTCTTCGAGGAAAACGGCCAGCTCATCCAACCTCTTGATGAGACTCTTGAGGCCTATAATGCGCCGGGCTCCAGGTAGAGGAATGTGATGCTTGATCCTCCTTTTTTCAAGTTTTACCACCGAACTCAAGCACCATCGGGTATTCCGGTTAGTGGCGGTATATACATTTGATTTTGATAAGGATTAAACCATGATCGGCAAAACAATATCTCACTATAAAATCCCTGAAAAACTGGGCGAAGGCTGAATGGGTAATTGAAAAAGAAGAATAAATATAATCCAGAAAAACACAACAGACATTCCATTCGGTTGAAAGGGTATGATTATTCCAGTC
>JAFGDT010000109.1 GCA_016931965.1 bacterium
TAAGGCTTTGTTACTTCTGTCGTAAAATAAGAAATCCTGAATATGATTCAAAATCATTATTTTTGCCAAAGTTCAGTAAATAAGTAAAATTCATTTTAGAAATTAATCCTGCTATTGGACATTAACCAATATCAAAAAGGTCATGATTATGACTCCACAATTTCCGAATTTCGAACCCATTAAATTGAAAGATCGGGAGATTGTTCGGGATATTGTCTGGCGGTATCAGTCTCAAACATCGGAATGGACATTTACCAATCTCTATATCTGGCGTGATTATTATGGATTTCAATGGTCTCTTTATAAAGATTGGCTGGTTGTTCTCAGCACCATCAGTTCTCAGGGTATCCACTGTCTTCAACCCATTGGTCCTCCTTCAAGAATTAAAATTGTCCGGATGATTTTACAGTGGTTGATCGAAGAAAAAGGGGCGGTTTTCCCCCGCATTGAACGGGCGGATGAACGGTTGATTTCCGAAATTAAAAACACAAAGGGATTTCGGATTGAAGCCACAGAAAATCATTATGATTATGTTTATCGGAGTGATGATTTGATACACCTTTCGGGCAGGAAATATCACAATAAAAAAAATCATATCAACAAGTTTCTCCGCTCCTATGAATTTGAATATATGCCATTAGACGGTAAATCGGTGGATGATTGTATTCGGGTTGCAGAGGAATGGTGCAAAATGCGTCGATGTGAAGAGGATATGAGCCTCGTTGGAGAAGGCGAGGCAGTACGGAATGCGTTAAACCATTTTGATGCATTGAAGATCAGTGGAGGAGCGATTCTTATTGATGACAAAATTGAAGCATTTACCCTTGGCGAACTATTGAATACAGATACAGCTGTTATCCACATCGAAAAAACGGATCCCACTATTCCCGCTCTGTATACGATGATCAACCAGCAATTTTGTGAGAATCAATGGTCTGACATTCAATATATCAATCGAGAACAGGATTTGGGTGTGCCAGGACTTCGCCGCGCAAAACGGTCTTATTATCCCTGCCGGTTGGTTAAGAAATATCGGATATTTTAAGTAGCATAATAGTGAGTCTGATGCATTCAACGGATGGGATATGCATCCTGTGCAATCCTATTGAGTAAATTCTGATCACCTTAAAAGCTTTCAAATTTGAAAAATATAATCGGAATGATTTTCCTCATATTCCCTTCGTATATTTTTTATTAAAATGCCGATGTGAATGTGTGTCCAAATTTTAATAGGCAACCAGCGGTTTTCATCAAATTCATTAAACCAGAATTTCATACGAAGGTCTTTGACAAACCTTGGATTTTTGGAAAAATGAAGGTCCATGTAGGTGATCGTGTATGTGTCTGCCTGTATCCGGTAGATACCCTCGATTTGTTCTCTGGATTCTTCTTTGGCAATGGCTTCGATTTGAAAATAGGATTTTCCATCGATCACCGTATCGGCCATTAATGTAAAGTGATATTGATCTCTGGTTGAATCGGCAAAAGGAAAAACAGATTCCAAGCTGAGGCTCATTCTGCCGTTTTCTTCATTCTCGCCGGCATCGGACTGCTGTTCTTCCTGTTCCTTTAACTGCTCCGCCTGTTCCTTTCGAACATCCTCCGTGATGTCCTTTTCTTTGTCTTTTTCAAATTCTGTTGCTTTGATGATCTCCTCGTTTCTGACACTGTCTTTCTGGGTCACCACTTTTTCAATTACTTTGATTTTTTTAACCTGCCAGTTTTTATCCATCTCAAACTCTTTGCTAATTACATTGCAGGAGTAATTGATGTCTGTAGCGTATGTTTTTATTTTATTGTTGATTTGATTGAAAAGCGAATCCAGTTCCTGTGATTGCAGTTGGGTGAATAAAATCAAACTTAAAAACAGAGTAATTGCTATGTTTTTGGATTTCATGGGACCTCCCGATTATTCAATAGAATTACTGCCTTATACGCACTCGATTGTTGAAAGTTTCAGTACATCCTTTTCATTTTTCATTAAAAAAAAGTAAAATAATTTTCTATTCTCTACGTCTCTTATAGTGAGATGACACAAAGGAAATCAAAAGACAATTCATTCAAAATAATTGTTGATAAAGACTATAAAATTGATAAATTGTTTATTGAATTTTTTTCAATCGATATAGAAATTTCAAGGAAGATTTTAGAAAGGGAATGATTCATTGGAAGCCATTCAAGTAGAAAAATTGACGAAGAAATACAACGAGCTTATTGCGGTGGATGCTGTCTCGTTTACAATAGAAAAAGGTGAAATTTTCGGGTTGCTCGGTCCAAACGGGGCCGGCAAAACGACGATTATTTCCATGCTCTCTACATTGCTGAAACCCACATCGGGAACTGCATCGGTCAATCAATTCAGTATTCTTGAAAATCAGGATGCAGTGAGAAAATCGATCGGCATTGTTTTTCAGGATCAGAGTCTCGATGAAGAGCTGACGGCTTATGAGAACATGGACTTTCATGGAAGACTTTATCGAATACCAAAAGATAACCGTCACAATAAAATTATTGAACTGCTCAAGTTGGTCGGATTGACCGAAAGAAAAGATGGATTTGTCAAAACATTCTCCGGAGGCATGAGGCGGCGACTCGAAATGGCGAGAGGATTGCTCCATGAACCGAAAGTGATGTTTCTGGATGAACCAACACTCGGTCTGGATCCCCAGACACGTAATCATCTCTGGCAGTATATTGAAAAACTCAATAAAGAAAAGGAGATCACGATCATCTTGACCACCCACTATATGGACGAGGCAGACAGACTCTGTAGCAAAGTAGCCATTATTGATAAAGGGAAGATTATCGCAATGGATACGCCGGAGAAGCTAAAAGAGGAGATAGGAGCGGATGTCGTCACGATTGCTTCATCTGATATAGATGAACTCCAATCAAAACTTGAGCTATTATCGTGGGTTAAGCGCATCGAAAAACATGATGGATTGATCACGATTAATTTGCAAAATGCGGAAAAACGGATTGCTGAGATTGTGCATCTTTCGGCCAATCACGGTATTGCCATCAATTCCATATCGATACACAAGCCCACATTAGAAGATGTCTTTCTCAATTTCACAGGCCGAACAATCCGAGAGGAGGAAGCCGATCATAAAGATCGAATGCGTATGATTCGGAGAGCGCGGAGGAGATGAAATGGATATCATCTATACAATCTGGTTGAGAAACATCAAGCGTTACCTTCGCTCGAAAAGCAGGATGATCGGCAGTCTCGGGATGCCTGTCTTTTTCCTGCTCGTGCTCGGTTTTGGTCTGAATTCTGTTGTCCGGATTCCCCGTATGGAACAGGGATATACGGGTTTCATTATTCCCGGAATTGTTTCCATGAGTGTCCTTTTTACATCCGTGTTTTCCGGTATTCAAATAATCTGGGACAAGCAATTCGGGTTTCTGAAAGAGACACTGGTTGCTCCGGTTTCGAGAATCGAGATCATGATCGGTCAGACTGTAGGTGGTGCAACCGCCGCACTCATTCAGGGATTTATCATCATCATTGTGTCTCTGCTTATGGGACTCCATATTCCCAGTATACACGGATTCTTCATTGCTGTTTTGTTTATGATTTTGATCGGGCTTTCCTTCACAGCTCTGGGTATTGCCATCGCTTCCAGGATGGAAGACATGCATGGCTTTCAATTGATCATGAATTTTGTGATATTCCCGATATTCGGACTTTCGGGAGCACTGTTTCCAATCGACAGTTTGCCGTCCTGGCTGAAATTTCTTCCCCGGCTGGATCCCCTGACATACGGTGTGGAGGGTATACGGTATGGGTTGCTGGGCACTTCTCAAATGGCGCCGCTGATCAGCTTTTCTGTACTTGTCGGCTTTATGGTTTTGATGGTCACTGTGGGGGCGTTTCTTTTCAGGAAAATCAGCATTTGAAATTAGAGATTCTGAAAAATGAAATATTAAAAAGAGACCCTGAAACAAGTTCAGGGTGACAAAAGGTGAGAGATACTGAAACAAGAAACCCTGAAAGGATTTTAAAACAATACTGAAACAAGTTCAGCACAAGGTTCAGGACAGAATTTAGCATATGGTTCAGGGTGATAGAGTAGCAGGGAGGTGTCATCCTGAATCCTGACCTTTGTCAGGACAAGTTAATTTCAGGATCTGGTGGGCTGGATAAATTGAAACCAATGTTTCTGTGACAGGATTTTATATTATGAATAAAGACAATGCAGGTGTTACTTCTTCGGGTATTCGCTTTTGCGATTTCAGCTGTAAATATGCCTCTTTTCCCAAAGAGGAAGGGATCGATGGCTCGGGCAGCTGCCGTACTTTTTCAGCGGTCTGGTGTGAAAAGTTGCAGGAATACGTTACGAAAAATGCCCCCTGTCCTGTACAATTCGGTAAAAGAAGGCCGAAGAGCAATTGGTAGGTATTTCAATATCAAATGATTGAAACTTCTGAAAAATTCGTTTACCTTTCTTGTCATCCCGAACTCGTTTCGGGATCTCAGAATATGAGATCCTGAAATAAATTCAGGACGACGCAAATCAGAATATCTGATTCAATTTTTCAGAAGTTACTATTTATAAAATCATTGTTAAACCATAACATATTGTAAAATATTATAGTATTAGAATGCCGATGATATATGTATTATCTTCTAAGGTTTAAATCTCGACGCATCAATTTGGTATTTTTGTATTTTATATCCGATAATTCTCTCCGAAGAATTTAAAAGCCTTGCCGCTTTGGCCCGATTGCCCCGCGTCGATTTCAATGCATCCTGAATGAGTTCTTTTTCATATGAAGCGACCGCTTCATCCAGAGACAATTGAGAAACGGTATTGCTGCTTTCGGCTGTCTGCAAAGTTGGCGGTAGATGGTAACTGTGTATCACTTGGTCTTCGCAGACCAGGACGGCACGCTCGATACAATTTTCCAATTCCCTTACATTACCAGGCCAGTGGTAACGCATCAGCATATCGATGGCGGGTGTGGAAATGCGTTTGATGGATTTTCCGTGCTGACGTCCGTACTTCAGCATAAAATGATCGGCCAGGAGAAGAATATCGGATTTACGGTCCCTCAACGGCGGAAGGAAAATCGCAAATACATTGAGACGATAATACAAATCCTCCCGGAATCGATTCTGATTCATCAAGGATTCCAGATCGGCATTGGTGGCTGCAATGATACGGACATCCACTTTGATGGATTCTGTGCCGCCAACCCTATCGAATTCGTGTTCCTGCAGAACACGGAGCAGTTTAACCTGGGTCATTGAACTGAGTTCTCCCACCTCATCGAGAAAAATCGTTCCAGTGTCTGCCATTTCAAAGCGTCCCTTTTTATCGGCCACAGCGCCTGTAAACGCACCTTTCTTGTGACCAAAAAATTCAGATTCGATTAAGTTTTCAGGAATCGCCGCGCAGTTGACAGCCACAAAAGGTTTTTCACTGCGAGGTGAGTTGTAGTGGATGGCTTCAGCAATCAATTCCTTTCCGGTTCCGGATTCTCCACGGAGGAGGACGGTTGTATTGGTCGGGGCCACTCTTGTTACTTGCTCGTACAAATCGCGCATTTCATGGCTATTCCCTATGATATTGTGAAAGCTGAATTCACCCTGTAATTTCTGTTTCAGCATCACATTTTCGTCTATCAGTCTCTGCCTTTCAGTGGCAATCACGTGTTTCACACGTATGGGCTGCAGCAGCGCTGATGCAACCAATGTCAGAAATTGGAGGTCGCTGTCGTAATCTCTTTTTGGATTGTATGGCAGATTAACGGCCAGAACACCCAGTGTCTTGTAATCGAGCATAATCGGTGTTCCAATAAATGTTTGTTCTCTATCCTTTTTTGAGTCCCATGAACTCAATCGATTGAGAAAAAGAGGTTCTTTGCTTACCTGTGGAACGACAATCGGTTTTCCGGTCTCTGCTATACGACCGATTAACCCTTCGCCAAATTTGTATTCGGTCTTGGCCACATCGATTTGATATCCAATCGAAGCTGCCATGCTCAATGATTTGTTGTCGTCTGATAAAAGAACAACGCCTGATTTGATCCCATATTCATTTTGCAGGATTTGCAGAGTGGATTGAAGCGAATCCTGTAAATTTAAATTTCGACTGACGGCCTGATTGATTTCAACAAGGATTGAAAGATTTTTCATGGTTGATTTGGAATTTTCCATCATCCGTGGTTTTGATTTAGTTGGATTCATCTTGATATCCTCTTTCGATGATTCGATTTTCTTTTTAAATCATCATTGATTTGAAAATAACAATTATGTATTGCTCTATAATAATGATACAAAATTGTAATAAATAAAGCAAGAAGAATAAACAATAATAGACATATATTCCATTTTGATATAAGTAATTCAATGATGAATGTATCGCGTGATCTGTAAATATTGGGTTTGTATAAAATGATTTGGGTCATTGGTATTGCATAGGCAATGTTAGTATTTGAAGGTTAAGCGTTCAATGTTATGTTGCCCATTTCATGATTGGATAGATAGGAATGAGCCAGTCATTTGTGAAATCAGATACATTCAAAATTGTAGTACATGTTAATAATTCTTACATATATGTAGGAATATAATTCGAGATTTATTGTTCCAGTTCGTTAGTAAAAACTATGCACTTTAAGTGCAAGACTTTCAGTTTTTCAAAAAAATAATTACCTTTCTCTCA
>JAFGDT010000010.1 GCA_016931965.1 bacterium
ATCCACTGGCGGGAGCGAATGTGGTTGTGCTTCAAACCGAATTGGGCGCAGCCGCCGATCTCGAAGGGCGTTATGCGATTTTGTCTGTACCGCCAGGCGTTTACAGCGTCCAGGTGACAATGATAGGATATGCCAGGACGATTGTGAACGACGTTCGTGTACGGATCGATCAGACGGCCTATGTCGATGTTTCTCTTGAAATGGAGGCGGTACAGGGCGAGGCCGTGACGGTTGTCGCGCAAAGAACACCGATCAAAGTCGACGTGGCCACGAGTGTTGTTTCGGTGAGCAACGAAGAGGTCGAGGCTTTGCCCGTTTCGACCATTCAGGGCGTGGTCGGTATGCAGGCCGGTATTCAGGGTGATTTGTCGATCAGGGGGAGCGGCGGCGATGCGGCGCTCTTTATGTTAGACGGTGTCACAATGCGTGATCCGCGTAACAATCAACCGCTTTCAAAACCTGCCTTGAGTTCCGTCAAGGAAATCAATATCGAACGCGGCGGATTTAACGCCGAATACGGACAGGTTCAATCGGGCCTCGTCAATGTGGTTACTTATGAGGGTACCAAGAGTGGTTATTTCGGAAGCATCATGGGAAAAGTCACCCCACCGGCGCCCAAGTATTTTCGGGGAAATGGCATACCGGACGTTCAGGATCCCAATTCGTATTGGCTGCGCCCCTACCTGGATAATGACGTGTGCTGGACAGGCACCAAGAATGGGGTGTGGGATGCTTACACACGATCCCAGTATCCGGAATTCAATGGGTGGAATGCAATATCTGATCAATTGATGACGGACAATGATCCGAACAATGATTTATCTCCACTTGCCGCGCAGCGCGTGTTCCTTTACGAAACCCGCAGGAAGCAACCCAACGATCAGGCCGATTATCAGATCGATGCCGGTTTTGGTGGGCCGGTACCCTTGATTTCAAAACAGCTTGGCGGACTCCGGTTCTTCGCGTCATATCGCCGGGAGAGAAGCATGCTCCTCTGGCCCATGACGCGTCCCGATAATGTGAATTATGACGGAACCCTGCAAATCACCTCGGATATCAGTCCGGCGATGAAGCTGCGTTTGTCCGGCGCAATGGGTAAAGAATATACCATGGAAGATAACTGGACGCAGGGGCATTATTTCCGGTCGGCCAATGATATCGCGGGCGGCACCGGGGGAAATCCGTTATTCAATATGTTCGGCGACTGGGCGTTGTGTCTGGCTGACCTCGGATATAAATCCATCAACGGAAAATTCAGTCATACACTCAGCCCCAAAATGTTTTACGAAGTTTCGCTGGATCATCTTTCTCGCAGTTATAATACGCGGCCGACAGCGCTTCGCGACACTTCGACGCAATATGAAATTGTTCCCGGTTACTATATGGACGAGAATCCCATGGGGTATTGGCCTTCAATGATGGGTGGAATTGTCTTTGGTATGGGGGAACAGGCTTCTCTGGCGCGCGATCAGTCGAAATCGAGTGCGACGACATTCAAGGCGGATCTGACCAGTCAGGTCAATTTCAGCAATCTGGTCAAAACCGGTATTGAATTCGTGTACAATGATATCAATCTTGATTATGGTTTTATCCAAATGCAAACAGAAGGTAAAACCTATGCAAATCACGTTCAGATGCATACCTTCCCGGTGAGAGCCGCCTGGTATCTTCAAGATAAGCTCGAGACCAAGGGTTTTACATTGAATGCAGGTCTGCGGCTTGACTACAGCAATTCACGGACAAAATGGTGGAATTTTTCACCTTATGAGACCGATTTTATTTCATCGAAGTACACCGATCTCCTTGCATTCGATATGAATTCATCGAAGGGACAATGGCAACTCAGCCCGCGTTTGGGTATTTCCCATCCGATCACCGACAAATCCAAACTATTTTTCAACTACGGCCATTTCAAGCAGATGCCGCAGTATGAGACCCTTTTTCGGGTTGATCGCAATTCTCAGCAAAGACTGTTGCGTATCGGCGATCCCAACCTGATTCTGGCGAGGACCATCTCGTATGAACTGGGATTTGACCGTATTCTCCCGTATGATGTACTGATCCAATTGTCCGCGTTTTATCGCGATATTTCCGATCAACAGAACACGACCCATTATTATGCAATCAGTGGGGATGATTATTATCTAACCACGAGCAATACATATCGGGATATTCGGGGTTTCGAACTCACTCTGCGGAAGACGGCCGGGCGCTGGTTTTCCGGCTTCGCAAATTATACCTATCAAGTGTCATCCAGCGGTAATTTCGGACAGGCATCACTTTATCAGGATCCATCATTGCAGAAACGGTGGGATGAAAACACAGTCAATCTATATCAGCAACGTCCCGTTCCATCACCATATGCGCGCGCCAATCTCAGCTTTTTTACACCGAATGATTTTGGTCCGGTCATGATCGGTCAAAATCTCCTCGGCGGGTTCATGGTTAATCTTTTCCTGAACTGGAGCCAGGGTGGATATACCACGTTCAATCCCAAAGGCGCATCTGGCGTGACGAACAATGTTCAATACGTCGATTATTTTGATGCAACACTGAGAGCGAGTAAAACCTTCACTTTTAAGAAGTTCAAAGTCCAGTTCCTGGTCGATGTGAGCAATCTGTTTAATGCGCTCCGACTCCGCGATACATGGAATCAGGATTATCGTCTTTCCCTGCATCTCCCCAAAAGCAAAGCGTATGATAACATCCCGGGGAATGATAAATTTGGTGACTACCGCAAGCCCGGTGTCGAATGGCAGCCCATGGAATACAGATCCACTGTGGATCTGACCCAGCCGCCTGTCAGCGAAAGAGCGATGTATTATGAAGGTACGACCGGAAAATACTGGCAGTATACGGATAACCAGTGGGCAGAGGTTCCCCAGTCACAGATCGATCAGATCAATCAAGATAAGGCTTATATCAATATGACTGGACCATCGACTTTCTGGTTCCTGTATCCGCGATCAACCGTTTTCGGTGCGCGGGTTTCGTTCGATTTAAATTGACGACAAAAACATGGGGATTCAATAATGAATAAAATTGACCTGAAATTTAGATTGCTGCTGCCTTCGATATGCCTCATCATGTTCGCAGGTGGTCTGCACGGGGTAAAAGCTCAGGAACTGCGTTGGATGAAGGTCGGCAAGTTGCAGTGCTATTTTTATGATTATGGCTCAGAACCTGAAGCGGTTTATTCTGCAAACGACAATAATTTTTTTCTAACCTGGCCGACACTTTATGGGGATAACCAATCTACGATGCGGGCAAAAGGAATCTGGCTCGGCGTCAAAGATTTTGATGATCCTGTTGAAAAAGTGAATAAAAGTGTCAAGGTGATCGGGATAGGTCCCCGGTTATCAGCGAATCAATTTACGATGGTCTTTCCGCAAAGCATTAAATTGATTGCACGGAGTCAACCTCCGACGGTCGTCGTGGATCAACAAATCGGTACCAGCAACACCCTGTACGACGTGCCGGATGAAATTGATGAAAATCTGCCCTGCGACCGAATGATCATAATCAAATTCAATACTTCGATAGGGGTTTCTGTGACCAAGAAGATCATGGCCTTCACTCAACAGAACCATGATGATTATTTTATTC
>JAFGDT010000110.1 GCA_016931965.1 bacterium
GAAAAAGTCTCGAAAGGTCATATTTGTCATCCTGAACTTGTTTCAGGATCTTATTAGTAATCAATCATTTATGAGATTCCGGATCAATCCCGGAATGACATGGTTTAAGACTTTTTCAACAGTCTCTCAAGGGAAGATGTGTATAGCGGTAGGGATATCAGCCCAGAGTATTGAATTGGAAAAGGGATATTCTTCCTGGTTATGTCAATGATAACCAACTCGAGTAGTGGCTCATGTCTATCCGGTATATAACTTCGAGATATGTATCCTGTCTATTTTGCAATAAGGATGGATATCCTGGCCTATGAGAAATTGCAGACTCTTAATCCATCATGTAAGGATATATTATTCCCCTTCTATTAGCCAAATATTCCGGAATTGGATATTGTGGCCGATGTCGTGGTGCTGGAGGCTGATTGAGCCTTTACTCTTATGTTCAGCGTTTCTGTTGGCTGTTGGATAAGGGATTTCTAAATTGTCATGTATTTTAACACCGTTGTGCAGCACTGTGATTTTCGGCAATGCAACAATTTCTCCATTTGTGTCCATCTCCGGCGCTTGAAAAGTAATGTCGTATGTTTGCCAGGTGTTCGGAGGAAAACTGGCATTGATCAGCGGTCTTTCTATATTGTAAATGGCACCACAATCACCCGATGTCTGGAAAACACCGTAAGAATCCAGAACCTGTATTTCATACGTTTCGTTCAGAATGATCCCGCTGTTACAGCGCAATTGGTCCAAATGTTGTGATTCCACTGGCAGCTTGAACTCGATATGCAGGTGCTGAATATCTCCGAATTGTTCGATTGTGCGATTGGATCCGGTTCCTGGGACAATTCTCATGCTGCCGTCATCGAGTGCTGCCCAATTCGGGTTTGACCAGGCGCTCATATCCGGTGCTACATCCGGTGTATACGGCAGAAGGATAACGGCATTCTCGGGGGGCGCCATCCCTTCGGTTGGGGACTGCCTCTCCATTTTCTGAAGCTCAAACCGTTGACCGTACCCGCCCTGGATATTCATATTCCCTTCTTGAATATTGCCCTGCCAGGGATAACCGCCCATCCTGCCAAAAATGGATATCTGCCGATTCTGGCCGATACCGTTCAGTTCAAGCTGTATGCCTTCCTGCTCATCACTTTCCGGGGTTGCTTTTAGGATGATCCGATAGTAATTTCCTCCCTCTCCAACAACCTGTGCAGAAGCTTCCATTCTGTGTATTGCATCAGCATAAAAAATGCCTTTATAGCCCCCGATATTGGATTGAGACATAATCGGATTATTCAAAAAGAGAGCACCCATGGCTGCCCAAAACGTCGTTTTGTAAATAGAATTCTTTTTCATGCGATGATTCCTTTCCTGTAGGTTGATGATTGATTTAAAAATCTCAAATACTTTATTTCCCGATGCTTTTTTGAACCACCTCTTTCTAAAGATCCGGCTGTCTGCTATACCTTTTCTTTGTCAGGCTGGAGGGGCGGCAATTGATACACTTCCCGGAGGCGCTGCAATTCCAGTTTCAGTTCGGCGATAATATCCGCATACTCGGGATTTTCGTATTCACTTTTCATTTCTTGAGGATCCTTTTCGAGATCATAAAGTTCCCATTCCCCCAGATCGTAGAAATGAATCAGCTTGTGTCGTTTGGTTGCCACACCCTCGTGACGACGGACGCTGTGAACAGCGGGGTATTCATAATAATGGTAGTAAAGACCTGTACGCCAATCTCGAGGGGTTTTACCGGTCATGACCGGCACCAAACTCAATCCCTGCATATCGGCTGGTTGTTCGACTTTGGCCATGTCGAGAAATGTCTGGGCAAAGTCGAGGTTGGATACCAGATCATCATTGATACTGCCCGGTTTGATCACGCCCGGCCATCTTGCCAGCAGAGGCGTGCGATAGGATTCCTCATACATAAACCGTTTGTCAAACCAGCCGTGTTCGCCGAGATAAAATCCCTGATCGGAATTGTACATCAACACTGTGTTTTCAGCCAATCCTGTTTCATCGAGGTAATCCAGGATGCGTCCGACTCCCTCGTCAACAGCACGGATGCATCCGAGGTAGTCTTGTAGATAGCGCTGATATTTCCAGCTTAACAAATCTTTACCTGTCAAATTGGCTTTTTTGAACGTCTCTGTTTTCGGATCGTAGGCTGCATCCCATGTTTGTCGTTGTTCCTCGTTCATGCGGGCATAATACCCTCTGGTATAGTATGGAGCGTCCTTATCCTCCGGTTTCACCTTTAGGTCGCTGTTTAATGTCATTGTTTTCTCAACGGACATGTCCTGCCTATTTGCGGCAGTGCCCCGGCCTTCATAGTCATCAAACAGATTGTCCGGTTCAGGGAATTCAACATCATCAAATATCGTCAAATGACGCAGGGCAGGAGACCACTCCCGGTGGGGGGCCTTATGCTGTACCATCAGCATAAAGGGTTTGGAGAGATCACGTTCGTTTTTCAACCATTCGAGGGCTTTGTCTGTAATGATGTCCGTGCAGTATCCATCGACTCGAATTTGACCTTCTGATGTAAGAAAGTCCGGATTATAATACGAGCCCTGTCCCGGTAAAACCTGGTAAAAATCGAATCCGGTGGGATCTGATTTCAGATGCCATTTTCCGATGATGGCTGTCTGATATCCTGACTGCTGGAGCAGTTTCGGAAATGTTTGCTGGGTGCCGTCAAATTCGACACTGTTGTCAACAACGCCATTGAGATGGCTGTGTTTTCCTGTCAGAATTGTCGCCCTGGAGGGTGCGCAGATGGAGTTAGTGACGCAGCATTTATCAAACCGCATCCCTTCGTTTGCTATGCGGTCGATGTTGGGGGTGGGCGCGACTTCCGCTAAGCGGCCGCCATAGGCACTGATGGCCTGATAGGCATGGTCATCTGAAAAGATGAAAATGATGTTGGGCCGACTCCTCCCGATTCCGCAGGATGATAAAAAACGGGAAGAAAATACCAATGCGGCGGAACCGTAACCCATCTTTGCGAGAAAATCACGGCGTTTGATTGTTTTTCTATTCATTTGAATTGTCTCCCTTTATTTATATCAAATATTCAATATGGCATAATCCGTTACCTTTTTAAATGGGCCATGGTGAATCGGTAATCGTTTTCCATTTCCCTTAATTTAACGGGCATGGCCTGTGCAAGGTCGTATAATTCGGTTGGATCGATTTCCATATTGTAGAGTTCCCATTTGCCGTTGTTGACTCTGACGATTTTCCAATTTTTCTGACGAAACATTCTGAATCTCTCGGTAAAACCGGATATAAAAAAATCCGGTTCTTTTCTTATTTTTCCTTTAAAGACAGGAAGCAGAGATTGGCCATGAAGCGGAATGGTTGGTTTGTCCTGAACCTGTTCGGGATAATCGATACCGATTAGGTCCAAAATTGTGGTGAACAGATCAACCACATGACCGGGCTGATCTGTAATCGTTCCTCTATCAATGATGCCGGGCCAGTGTGCAATAAAGTGGGTATTACAACCTCCTTCGTGTCCGTTCTGTTTGTAATAACGAAATGGGGTATTCCCCACATTGGCCCAGGAGGTATTCAGGCAGCGGTAAGAAGCAGGTCCACCTGGTGGTATATTGAAATCTTTATTGCTGTCAAAGGGACAGGATCCGTTGTCCGAGAAAAAGAGGATCAATGTATTTTCCATCCTGCCAGCCTCTTCCACTTTTTTCAGGACGCGGCCTATATTTTGATCCATCCGGTCAATCATCCCTGCAAAAACGGACATTTCCAGATCAAATTCATCTTTTTCCCTCTCGGATAAAGATTCCCATGGGCGATATTTGGGTATCTTTGCCCTTCGTTCTTCATCCCCTTCTGGATGTCCCCGAAATTGATTGGTGTTGTCACTGGGGGGGCTAAGTGCACAGTCTGGATCGATGACACCGATTTCTTTCATTCTCTCAAAACGTTCCCGGCGAATAACATCCCATCCTTCTTTATACGTTCCTCTGTATTTCTGAATATCGGTTTCTCTTGCCTGCAGGGGATAATGGGCGACATGGTAGGGCAGGTATAAGAAAAAGGGATCCTCTTTATCCATCACATTCTCCAACCAGTCCAAAGCGTAATCTGTGATCACGTCCGTTTTGTAGAAGGGATTTTGTTTCGTTTTGATTTCAGATGGAGTCAGCTCCCGGCCATTCAGGATAAACGGTTTTTCGAATTGACCCGATGGCGGAATAAAATATTCGGTTGTAGCCCAGAAAGTGAATGATTGGTCAAAAGTATTTTTTGCATAACAATGCTGGGGTACCCATGTGTCAAAATGTTCTTTACCGCTCATGATTGTGTGATAACCGGAATCTTTCAGCAGCGGAACAAACGAGATTGCCCTGTCATCACCTTCTATCAGTCCAGTGAACAAACTGGATCGCGTTGGGTTGCATTTGGCCATGTTGTAAAACTGTTTAAATCGAATACCATTTTCGCCCAATCGATCCAGATTCGGTGTATGAATTTCTGATCCATAACAACCGATGTCCGAAAAACCGATGTCATCCCCGATGATCATGATGATATTCGGTCTTTTCCTTTTTTGAGAAGTACAGTGAATTGAGGTGAAAAGTGAAAATAAAAATCCACTACCCAGTAATTGTAAAAAGTCGCGTCTGGAATGGTCTGTTTGATGCATGGGGAATTGCTCCATCATGTATTCCTTCTATTTGACAGTCTATTCTGATTTGACCAACACATCATTTTCCATACAATGAAAGAAATCCTGTATGATTTTTTCTTTGTCGAAATTTTCCCAGATGGTGATTTGACGGAGATTTTCGGGCTGGTCAATCCAGGTCCCATTCTCCAATTTTGGAGCGGGTATGATGGTCGGCGTTGCCCAGAGCGGATTTTTTGCGATGGCGACTGCGGCCATATCGTACAACGCACGGGACGGGGGATCACCATATAAGTCAATATTCCTAAATAGATCTATGGAATAATCTCCAAAATTGGTGAATGCTCCGCCGTGTCTGCCGGTTACAGGATTCAATAACCGTGGTCCTTTTCCGGCCATTTTTTCTTCTATATCGGGCAGGGTGGCTCTTACGGCATCGGTACCCGATGGTTTGCCGTAACGCACGATGGCAATTTCGAAGTCTACATCCAGATCGAGGATATAACTTAATGCGGAAGGATCGTTCTCCTGGTTGTACTCACCCGGATCAGGATAATTGGATCCAAGCCATAAAATTCGAATTCTGGATATGATAGAGGGATCTTTCAGCAGAGCGAGTGCGATATTGGTGAGCTTGCCAATCGGTAATAACAGGAGCTTACTGTGCGATTCCGTATGGGCGCGATCGATAATGAAATGTACTGCATCTATCCCGTCAAAACCGGGTTCATGGATATGGTCTTTGATCTCGTCGAAAGTTCCATTTGTCCCCCTGTAGATTTTTATCTCGGGATAGAGATCGCACAATCTGACCACCCTTTCGGCTTCCTTAACATGCTGATCCACATCCCCTCCGTTTCGTGTGCTGTTTACCGTAATACCTTCGACATCAAAATGGTTGCCGTTAAAGAGCATATAGGCAATGGCATGCTGGTCATCCAGTTCGTTGTTTGCATCGGTGTCTAAAATAATCCTTGTTTTCGATGGGTTGTGATGACAACCGGAATAAATGAGTACTGTTATGATCAGAGAAATGATCCATCTGGATGTTTTCATGATATATCCGTCTTTCATTATTACCGATAGATGGCTGTTGGTAGGAAAGAGCAACCGGATCCGGACTTTCTTGAAATCAATCGTAGTGGCCCGCTTTGCTGATTGTATTCCAAAATCTTATAACCAGTCCATATTGACCGTGCTCGGACTTTTCTTTCAAATCGCTTTCTTTACTTTGATTGGGTCTTGGCCTCAGCATACCAAATCTGCCAACGGTTTATCATCTCCTTTAGCTGCTCGGGCTTCTCTGTTGAAATGTTGCGGTTTTCATTTCGGTCATTGGATAGATCATACAGCTCCCATTTCTGATCGTAAAATACGGCTTTCATGTTGCCTTCGCGGATACCGCCGCCCCTGTTCCATTTCCAGTACAACGGGCGTTCCCGTTTGATTGAACGGGATTGTAATGCGGGTATCAGACTGGTCCCCTGCATTGGTGTTACAGGTTTGTTGTTGTGCATCGTCGGGTATTTTGATCCTGTAATGTCCACCAGACTTGCCATGATATCGATGAAATGGACCGGTTCACGGCAGAAGCTGCCGGGCTTTTTGATCTTGCCCGGCCAGTTCATGATGAAGGGGGTGCAAATACCTCCCTCATGCGTATAATTTTTCCAGAAACGCATGGGCGTGTTCTGTACCGTAGCCCAGTTGATGCCCACAGTCTCAAAACTGGAGACCGTGCCGAAATCGTCGATTTGTGTGGATAGAACAGTCGCCCCGGTTTCTTCGGCGCAAGCGCCATTGTCAGAGGCGAAGAAAATAAGCGTATTATTGAGTCTTTCCTGTTTGCGCACTTTGTCCAGTACTTTACCGATATTCTGATCCAGCCTGTCGATCATGGCGGCATAGATTTCCATGCGCCGTTTTTCTTTTTCAAGATTATCCCCACTCAATTTTTCCCATGGGCCAGGTCTGGGATTCAGTGGTAATGGTGTAATATCAGGATCAATGAGACCCAAACCGATCTGCCGTTCATACCGCGCGTTCTGTATCGCCTCATAGCCACCGTCATATAGACCTTTGTATTTGGCTATGTCTTCTGGCCAGGCGTGGAGCGGATAGTGTGGGGCATTATAGGCAAGATAGAGAAAGAAAGGTTTATTCATGGTGGCGGGTTCATCCAGCCATCTCAGGGCTTTGTCTGTAAAAGCATCGGTGGTATAAAAGTCTCTGTTTTTCGGTGTAAAGGGGTAATAGGTTTTTTCGTCGTCGCACCAGTAGCGGGTTCGTTTGCGACCGGGTTCAGGTTCGCCCTCACGCTTTTCACCGGGATTCCAGTAATTGCAACAACCATCACGCAGTCCGTAATAATGGTCAAAGCCGCGGTCATAGAGGTTTTCAGTTCCGTGATGTTTGCCGGAGGCCAGGGTGCGGTAGCCCACTGTCTTGAGGACCTCTCCGAGTGTGACGGCCCGGGTTATCTCGCCCGGTGCTTCATCCATACCGCATTGCTGGGCATAGACACCGGTGAGCAGAGAGGCCCGCGAGGGAAAACACTTTGCGGTGTTATAACACTGGGTAAAGCGTATTCCATTCTCAGCCAGACTGTCGATGTTGGGCGTTTTGATTTCTCCACCATAACAACCCAGATCAGACCAGCCCATGTCATCGACCAGAATGAGGATAATGTTGGGATGGTTCGAGGAGCTTTTATCCTGAACAACACAATTCTTAAAATTCAGACTTGTGGATGCAATTAAGCCCAACCCGACTTGCTTCAGGAATGACCGACGGTTATATTGATGATATGCATCCATTTTTTTCCTTCAATCCGGATATATTATTTGAGGCAGTTTGGTTCACCAGGCTTGACAAGATCACGCGCTTATCGTATTTCGAATACTTTGGTTTTTATTTTCAGGTCTTATCTTATGTTTTTATACTGTTCAAGTGCATTCTCGAGCATTTTTCTTATGGATAATTCGGGTTCCCCCAGGTCTTCGGTGTGCAATGGTACTTTCTCAAGTATGTCGTTTTGAATATCGTAAAATTCACCCGTCTGGTAAAGCTTGTACCGATGATTTCTGGCAAATACCCTGGCTTCCTCAACGTTCCCGTTTCTGGAAAACCAGCAGTATATCCATTCCCTCGGATTTCCTTTTTCTCCTTTTAATTGAGGCAAGAAACTGCGGCCGTCGATTTTCAAATCCCGGTGTGTGGTCAATTCCGTACAATCACAAATTGTGGGGAAAATATCACTGAAATCCACCATGTCCCGACAGATGTGCCCTTCCGGTGTCACACCCGGCCAGTTCACAATTAGAGGAACATGGGTTCCCGCATCCGTCGTCAATCCTTTGCCCCCGGAAATCTCCTTGTGATCCAAATAGGAGACCACGGGCTCGTCGGTTCCGTTATCACCGGTAAAAAGGACCAATGTGTTCTCCCGCAGGCTCAGTTCTTCAAGTTTATTGACTATTTTGCCGACCATTTTATCCATATAGCTTACCATGTTTCCAAAATATTTGATATCCCCTTTATAGTTCAAAGAACCACTGCTTTTTGGATTCCAGTCTGAGGAGTCGGGAGTCGGATCAAAAGGACAATGGGTGAGAATCATGGGGTAATAGAGTAAAAATGGCCTGTTCTGATTGTGCTGCATAAAGTCACAAGCGTAATCACTGACCACATCTGGGCCATATTCTCCATTTGTGTAGTTCACTTCTTCATGATTTATTTCGAGCTTGGGATTGGGGTAACGTGTATCCCGATTCTCATCATCCATTCTTCTCCGGGTCAGTTGCCACAAACAGTATTCGTCAAATCCAAAATGGTGAGGTGCTTCCAATCCTCCTCCCAGTTGCCATTTACCCACAACGCAGGTTGCATAACCTACCTGCTTGAGCAGATTTGCAAATGTGACCTGACTTGTATCCAACACGCCAAAATCTGTATAATTTCGAACATTGTAGATCCCTGTCATGAGTTGTACACGTGATGGTGTGCACAACGGTTGAGCATAACAGTGTTCAAAACGTGTTCCTTCTGCAGCCAATCGATCTAGGACAGGTGTGCTATATGAATTGCCGCCATTGGCTCCAATACATTCGAAACCAAGATCATCGGCCATGATGAGGACGATGTTGGGTTTCTGTTTTCTACCGGACGTGCATCGCCATGTTATGAAAAGCGAGCTCAGAATCCCCCCGCTTACTGTCTTTAAAAAATCCCGCCTGGAATTATTCGTTTTATCCATGCAACCCTATTCCTTTCCAATAGGATCAGCTTAAATCGGCCAGTGCTTTTTCTGTTACGCGTCTGACATAATCCAGATCGTCATTCATCTTATCCCGAATGTTAGCCAGAATCGGTCTTGCTTTTTCATCCAAGTCATCCACCACATTGATGGCGTGCAAGCGGATCTTTTCATTGGGATGATAGAGCAGTTCGTTCAGAATTTTCAGGGGCTGGTCTGGATTGTCGTATTTTGCGAGTATCTCAGTGGCCACAATCTGTACGCTGGGAGATGCATCGTTCAACCGATTTTTCAAAAGACCAAATGCCGGGCGTGCTTTTTCTTCCAGTGCAAGACATCCGATTGCACCCCAGTAACGGACAGCGCTGTCTTCATCTTCAAGCAGGGCTGTCAGCTTCGTCAGATTGGCTGGATCCCGCTGGCTGGCCATATCGGCTGCCTCCATGATACGGGCCTGATCATAACTATCCCGATTTTTAGCCATGTCGAACGGTGATCCGTTACGGGATCGTTCGATCATTTCGGCTTCGGGCAAAAAACCGGGATCCCGTATGTCCACCAGCCATGTTTTCAGGGCTTTTCGCATTCGATCCAGTATCTCCGAATAATTGGGATCTTCTGCAAGGTTGTTGACTTCGTCAGGATCTGAAAGGGTGTCGTAGAGTTCTTCTGTGGATTTTTCCTCCCAAAAATATTTTTGAGGCCCCACACATTCTCCCCTTTTGTATTTCTCTTCCCATACCTGTGTCGTTCTCATCCGCCACAGATAATTGAGATGCTGGCCGTAAATCAAGTGGGGCATATAATTGCGGATGTAACGGTAACGGCCGTCCGTAACTGCCCGCATCATGTCGAACCGCTCATCCATTCTGCCCCGAAAGAAGTATGCATACTCCGGATCTCTGGTTGCATTCCGTCCGAGAAAGGCGTGTCCCTGCATGTGGTTTGGGATGGGTACACCGGCCAGACTGAGTACGGTGGGTGCCAGATCGACAAAGCTGACCAGTCGGTTGATCCGTGAACCCGGTTTTGCCGGAGCCAGGTGCCTGTATTTTTCAGGGAAACGGATAATCATCGGCACGTGTGTTCCCGAATCGTATAAAAACCGTTTGCTGCGGGTGAGAATACCGCCATGGTCTGCGTAATAAAAAACGATGGTCTCTTCAGCCAATCCATCTGTTTCAAGTTCTGTCAGTTTCTCTCCGATCTGGCGGTCCAGTTCCGTGATTTTATCGTAATACTGGGCATAGTCTCGCCGAATTTCGGGATCGTCGGGATGGTAGGCACGCAGATTCATTTTAGCCGGGTCATGAACGACCGGCTCGATCGTGTGGAGTGAACTCTCGTGTGAAATCGTATGGTTGAAGACCGCAAAGAAAGGCTGTCCGGGCTGACGATTTTTATAAGTGGCCTCCTGGCTTGATTCATCCCAGCACCCTTCCGGTTTTTCGGCAACATTGTAATCCTCTTTGGAATTGTTTGTGCAGTAATATCCGGCTTCGCGTAAATAGTTGGTAAAAAACCGGATCCCTTCCGGAAGCGGATTGTAACTGCGCATGTGATGTGTACCCATTGAACAGGCATACATCCCCGTAATGATGGTCGACCGTGCGGGTGCACAGACCGGAGCGTTTGCATAGGCCCGTTCATAGAGGATGCCTTCCGATGCCAGTTGATCGAAATTGGGCGTATCCGCATTGGGATCTCCGTAACAGCCGAAAAAGGGACTGTTGTCCTCACTGGTCAGCCAGAGGATATTGGGACGATCTTTCGTCTCTTGTGAACATCGGATGATGGTTGGAATGTTCAGTGAAACCGCTGAAATCCCAACCGTTTTGATAAACTGCCGGCGGCTTTTGTGTAAATGGGCCATATTTCCTCCCGCGTTTATATACCCTATTTGTTAAAAATTTGATGGGTGATCATATTGTTAGATTGAGATTGTATTGATTAATTTATTAAGTATAAACTTTTATTTCTGAAAAATCAAGGGAAAAAACGGAGAAAGAAGAAAGAAACCTCTGGATTTTTTTCTTGATTTATTTGGATAAATCATTTATTATGTAGCATGATTCAGTTGGATGACCAGTTGAATTTTCGTGTTTGTATTCATGCAAGGAGTATGTCATGAAGATGTCGGAAGTGGTTTTTTCACTGCTCAGAGATAAACACCTCATTGGTCTTCTCAGTCCTAAAAATGCGGATCAATGTTTGACAGCTTACGAAGTCCTTTCACCGTTGGGTATCGTTCTCGAGATTGCGTTCCGAACCGAAGAGGCCTTAAATGGCATTCGGGCCATCAAGAAAGAATATCCCGATGCATTGATTCTTGCCGGGACGGTGATGACGCCAAAACAGGCCGAATCCGCCATCCATGCGGGTGTGGCCGGTATCATCTCCGCCGATTACATTCCTTCCGTTGTGGAAGTCGCCGTGCGCCATGACATCCTGTGTGTTCCCGGCGGTCTGGGCGATGTCGGCAAGCAGCTGGTTCATAAAGCTGAGTTGTATGGATGCACGCTGGAAGAGTTGAAAGAGCGCTATCCCTATCAATGGATCTACAAAATATTTCCTGCCGTGGCTGAATCGCAATCCTATTTTCAAATCACCAAAGCATGGAAAGGACCCTTTAAGGGATTAACAGTTGTTTATACAGGGGGTGTTTCCCTGGACACTTTAGAGCAGATCGCAGGATTTGATCCCGATGGCATTTTTTGCGGATCAGCCCTTACCCGGGCCATAGACAATCCGGAGATGATGAAAGAAGAAGCTTTAAAGTGGTTGTCGATTGTCTGGAAAAGATGAACTTAATGCCGGGTCGATCTGACCAAATCGAGCAGGACTTGTTGATTAGAGAATATCATTTTATTATTTTAAGATGACTCATGTGAAAAGAAGGGGTGTATTTTGATGAAATTGAAAGTGAAATCTGCACAAGACTGTCAATATGATTTGTTGTCTTTGGGTGAGATCATGCTGCGTCTTGACCCGGGTGAGGGGAGGATCCACACAACCCGTTCATTCAGGGTCTGGGAAGGCGGAGGCGAGTACAATGTCGCCAGAGGATTACGGCGCTGTTTTGGGTTGCGAACCGCTGTGGTGACCGCCTTTGTGGACAATCCCGTGGGCCGACTCGTCGAAGATTTTATTCTCCAGGGGGGTGTGGATACATCCCTGATTCGGTGGGTTCCCTTCGACGGCATCGGCCGTGTTGCTCGAAACGGCTTGAATTTTACTGAACGGGGATTCGGTGTCCGGGGCGCTCTGGGATGTTCGGATCGGGGCAATACAGCCGCTTCACAGTTGAAAAAGAGAGATATCGATTGGGATACGATTTTTGGTGGATCGGGCGTGCGCTGGTTTCATACAGGAGGGATCTTTGCGGCATTATCGGAGAGTACGCCGGAGGTTGTGATCGAAGCCATGCGGTCGGCCAAAAAGCACGATACCGTCATCTCTTACGACTTGAATTACCGGCCTTCACTCTGGAAAGCCATCGGCGGACAGGAAAAAGCGCAGGAAGTTAATCAGGAAATCGCACAATATGTGGATGTCATGCTCGGGAATGAGGAGGATTTTACCGCCTGTCTCGGCCTGGCCGTGGAAGGTGTTGACGCACATCTGTCCGCTTTGGATGTAAACAGTTTCAAAAAGATGATTGAAAAAGCCGTCTCTGTTTACCCCAATTTTCAAGTGGTTGCAACGACGTTGAGAACCGTGAAAACCGCCACAATCAATGACTGGGGGGCGGTCTGCTGGATGGACGGCCAATTCTACGAGGCCGATCATTATCCTAATTTAGAGATTTTGGATCGTGTGGGTGGAGGCGACAGCTTCGCATCGGGTTTTATTTACGGTCTCATGGAACTGGGCGATCCGGAAAAAGCTGTCCAATACGGAGCGGCGCACGGCGCTTTGGCCATGACGACTCCCGGCGATACCACCATGGCCACCTTGAAGGAGGTGGAAAAAATCGTGGGAGGGGGCAGCGCCCGTGTTGTCCGTTAATGGGTTTATGACCTGAAGCCTCTGTGTGCATTGATCCGGATGCCTGATCAATCCAAAATCGTGGAAACCCATAACCGATTTGTAGAAGCTATCATTGTACATCGAATCTTTTTTATGGTATTTTTTACATTCCATTTTACAAGAAAGGAGACTATGCCATGAAACTCTATTCACGGCGATCATGGTTTAAGCAGAATATCGCTCTGGCTGCCGCCACGGCTGTCGGGTCGTCCCTGACGATATTGCCGAGAAAGGCGCAAGCGACACGGCATGGGAAAATCAAACTGGCCATGAGTCTCAGTTTGCGTCAGCCCGAGCGGCTGAAAATCTGTCAGCAGCTGGGAGTGACCCACGCCATCACGGGCGGACCATTCTGGGGAATTGGCCGCGACCAGTACGATGCGGCGGCGAAAAAACTGGTCGATGATTTTGCTGAAGCGGGATTTACAATCGCGGGGATCGAAGGCCATCCTGTCCGTTTTGAGAACATCAAACTGGGTATTGAAGACCGTGACGAGGAAATCAGAAATACCAATGCAGCCATTGAAGCACTCAGCAAAGCGGGTGTCCATATGATCTGTTACAACTTTATGGCCGGTCTCGGCTGGTACCGGACGAATTTTGAAATAGCGGAACGCGGTGGGGCGATGACCAGTGAGTTCAGCCTTGAGGATTCAGAAAAACAGGGATTGACCGAATGGGGTGAGGTCAGCGAGGACAGAATGTGGGAGAATCTCACCTATTTTCTGGAACGGGTGATTCCGGTAGCAGAAAAGTGGAATGTGAAAATGGCAGCCCATCCGGACGATCCCCCCATTTCTCCTTTGCGAGGCATCGCCCGCATACTGACCAGTGCAGACAATTATCGGCGTTTGATGAATATTGCACCAAGTCCGGTCAATGGGATCACATTCTGTCAGGCCAACTTTAAGGCCATGGGAGAGAATATCTACGAGCTGGCCAGAGAATTTTGTGAAATGGGCAAGGTCTTTTTTGTCCATTTCAGGGACATTGAAGGCACAAGGGAAAAATTCCATGAAACGTTTCACGACAACGGTCCGACCGATATGGCGAAAATGCTTGAAATTTACGCCAGAGCCGGTTTCGATGGGCCGATTCGTCCCGATCATGCGCCCACACTTGAAGGCGAAGGAGAGGATACCCACGGTTATGGGATGTCCGGCAAAATCTTTGCGTTCGGGTATATGATCGGTATCATGGATGCTTTGAATATTGCGTATGAATAAGAACGGATACTCAAATTTGTATCCAGATCAATGGTGAAACAGAAAACCACATCATCATGGAGGTAAAGGGAGATGAAGTACATTAAAACGCGTTCCGGCAATCTCAGACTTATCGTCATTGTTTGCATTGTGATGGTCAATTTTTCGGCCTGTTCCAAACGAGAGCAAGCCGTACCATCCATGCAGAGAGACACCATGATCATGGACCAGTTGGAAAACGGAGAATCCTATTTTGAAATGCACCCCCTGTTTGAAAAAGCATTTGCGTTTTTAAACCGGAGTGATATCGCAGAGCTGCCGGCAGGCAGATATGAAATCGATGGCGACCGGCTGTTTGGTATTTTCAGTCAGGGGACTGGTAAAAGCCGTGCAGAAGCCAGGCTGGAAGCTCACCGCAAGTATATCGATATACAGTACATCATTGAAGGCGTCGATGAGATGGGCTGGAAACCGACGGCTGACTGCACGGTTCAGGATGTGGACTATAGCGATGCAGATGATATCGAGTTTTTCAAAGATGAACCACAGACCTGGACCCGAGTCCCCGCCGGTTCATTTGCCATCTTTTTCCCTGAGGATGCGCATGCCCCTATGGTCGGTGATGGAGAGATTCATAAAGTTGTTTTAAAAGTAGCCGTAGAATAAAAAATGGTCACATATAAAAAGGGAATTGAGAAGATGAAAAATATATCTCGAAGGGAATTCATCAAGTCGACCATCAGTACTGCAGGGGCCGGCACCCTGTTGTTGACATGCGGGAAAAAATCCCTTGGTTTGGATCCTCCCGGTCTTGTTCAACTCGGCGATACCGGTATTACGGTATCCCGCATTGCCATGGGAACGGGAACACACGGTACCGGCCGCAGTTCGGATCAAACACGGTTGGGTATGGAACCGTTTGTTCAGATGGCTCACCACGCATACGATTCGGGCATTATTTTCTTTGATTCAGCGGACATGTACGGATCTCATACTTATATCCGGGAAGCGTTGAAAGACATTTCACGGGATAAGGTGGTTATTCTTTCAAAAATATGGGCGGTTTCGCGACCTGGAGCAGAAACGGCTTCTCCCTCTCAACACCTTGAGCGCTTTTTGGAAGAACTGGGTACCGATTATGTCGATATCGTTCTTCTCCACTGTATGACGTCGCCCAATTGGCCTACTCAACTGGAACCTTATTGTGAATATTTGGCCCAGGCAAAGGAGAAAGGCATGGTTCGGGCTCACGGTATTTCCTGTCACAACTTTGGAGCTCTGCAGGTTGCCGCCGAGAGCGGCTGGGTCGATGTCCTGCTGGCACGCATCAATCATGCAGGCAACCGGATGGATGACACGCCGGAAAAAGTGGTTGCTGTTCTGAAACAGGCCAGGGCCCGCGGAGCGGGTATCCTGGGCATGAAGATATTTGGAGAAGGGGATCTGTCCGCAGAGGATCAACGACAGCAATCACTGGAATTTGTATGGAACAGCGATACGATACATGCCATGACGATCGGGTTTATGGATACCGGCCAGATGGATGATGCGATTCAGCGGCTCAATGCCATTGTGAAAAGTTAAGAGACCTTATGCATGATCCATAAATCGTACGGAAAAGCACAATCGAATGGATTTTAGGAAAAAAACAGGGAAAATAATGAGATCCCTTATTGATTGACGCGAAACCAGAAAGGAATGCCATGAAATTCCTCAACACGTTTTCAAAGTATTTCAGATTCATCGCTCTTGTTTCTTTGGTCATACTCGTCGCCGTGCTCGTGTTGGATTACCGGTCGGCGGCCGGCCCCTTGACCATTCTTCTTTTTTCTTCGCTTGCCGTCTTCTTTATGGGACATCCCTCCTTGAAAAGCTTTGCCTTTACGGTATGGGTTTTTGCCTTTGTCGCCGCTTCGATGTTTTATCCGGTCGCGTTTGGAACATGGTTCGGTTTTGATCTGTCCAATCTGATTGTTCCGCTGATTCAAATCATCATGTTCGGCATGGGCACGACCCTGAGCATCAAAGACTTCACCCGTGTGATTACCATGCCCTGGCCGGTGTTTATCGGGCTTTTTCTGCAATTTACCATTATGCCGTTAGCCGGAATCACCATTGCCACGCTTTTTGGATTCGAACCGGAAATTGCAGCAGGGATTATTTTGATTGGCTCCTGTCCTGGCGGTGTGGCGTCCAATTTGATGACCTACCTTGCCGGAGGCAATGTGGCGCTCTCCGTGACCATGACATCCAGTTCGACTTTGATGTCGCCGGTGATGACGCCCTTTTTAATGAAAACATTGGCCGGAAGACTGGTTCCTATCGATTTTGTGGCCATGATGCTGTCCATCATCAATATGATCATTGTTCCCATTGTTGCCGGTTTGATTGCCAACAGGATTCTTTACAGCCGGCATCGATTGGCCAATAGGGCCCATTCACTGGTTCCCATTTCAATCGGGTGTATTTTGTTAGGCGTGGTGACGATTTTCATCAAGGCGGAGGCATTCGGACCGCTGTCATCCCTGCACAGGGGGATCATTATCGGATTTTTATTGATCGGCGTCGTTGCGCTGGCGAAACTGGTTGTCAGTGTGATCCTGAAAGGGCCCGAGAAATGGATGGACAAAACGCTTCCCATCGTTTCCATGGCGGGCATCTGTTTTATTATCGGCATTATCACCGCCCGGTCGAGCGAAGATCTTGTTTCCGTTGGGCTGCTCCTGATTTCGGCATCGGTGCTTCATAATTTTGTCGGATATATTCTCGGATACTGGATTTCAAGAGCGGTTCGATTGGACGAAACCTCCTGTCGTACTGTGGCATTTGAAGTCGGCATGCAGAACGGCGGCATGGCCTCCGGTCTGGCAATGGATGTGCTTCAAAGCGCCAAAGCCGCACTGGCACCGGCCATTTTTGGTCCCTGGATGAATATTTCCGGTTCCGTTTTGTCGACCTGGTGGCACCGAAAGCCCATCAAAAATAAAGAGAAAGTGAATCAATCGGACCAGTCCAATATATAAGCCTGTGTAGCAGGGTCATGATCACAGACTGTTGATAGGATCATATGAAACGACGTCAATTTTTCAAAGTGTCCGGAGTGGGATCAATCACATCGGTTCTCAGCGGACATTTTTCGATGACCTTTTTGGGATGTTCTCAATCTGAAGATGCGACATTCTATGTCGGCACGTACACGCGGGGTGAGAGCGAGGGTATTTATCGATGTACCATGAATCCGGTATCCGGAGCAATCCAATTGAAGGACGTTACCCGTGGCGTGGACAATCCCTCATTTCTGGCTGTCGATCAGAATCAACGATACCTCTATGCCGTCAATGAGACTTCACGATTTGAGGGAAATCCGAGTGGGGCTTTGAGTGCGTTCAGGATCGATCGCCGAACAGGTTCACTCGAGCTGATCAATCAGCAACCCTCGCACGGAACGGATCCCTGTCATCTCATTGTCGATCAGAGCAACCGATTTGCGCTGGTTGCCAATTATTCAAGCGGCAGTGCATCTGTTTTCCCAATCGGACAAAACGGAGAACTGGGGGATTCAACCGATGTGGTTCAGCATCAGGGGAAGAGCATCCATCCGAGGCGGCAGCAGGGTCCGCATGCCCATTGTATCACACTGGATGCGTCAAACCGGTTTGCTTTTGTTGCCGATCTGGGACTGGACAAAATCATGATTTATCGATTCAATGACACATCGGGCAAACTTATACCCCATGTTGAGCCATGGTGTCCAATCAAAGCAGGAGCGGGTCCCCGTCACTTTGCTTTTCACCCTGACGGAGAAACGGCTTACGTCATCAATGAGCTCGATTCAACGTTGACGGTGTTTGCCTATGATGCAACCAATGGCATGTTAAAGGAGATGCAGACGCTTTCAACGCTTCCCGAAGGGTTTACCGGTGAGAATAGCTGTGCAGAGGTGCAGGTTGCTCCCTCGGGACGATTTGTCTATGGTTCCAATCGCGGTCACGACAGCATCGTCGTTTTTGCAGTTGATCCGAATACGGGATATCTGTCATTTGTACAACATCAATCCACATTGGGGAGAACGCCACGTCATTTCACAATCGATCCGACGGGACGGTTTCTTCTGGCTGCGAATCAGGATTCGGATACGATTGTTGTTTTCGGAGTCGATTCGGAATCAGGCATACTCACTCCAACCGGTTTTCAGATTGAAGTACCGGTTCCGGTTTGTCTGCAATTCGTTACATAAAAAATCAGTTGTACAGTTTGTGTTTTGCATTATCAAAAAATGGAGAATACCGATCATTAATTTGTTGAAATAAAGGAGGAATGGCATTATGGAACAATCTCAGCAGAATCATTTGTCCCGGAGAGGGTTTCTTAAATTGACCGGCTGGGGTGTTGTCGGTGGTACAGTGGCCATGCATCTCCCTAAAATGGTTTTAGCCAGACAGCCCCTGCTGGCCAACCAGAGTCGGGCGGCATTGACGTGTGGGGATTCACGTGCCGATAATGTCTATCAAGCCCTTAAGCTGATTGAGGAGGATATCATAAAAGGTTTGGCCGGCAAAAAGCAGGTTGTGATCAAACCCAACATCGTGGAGGTTAACCAGCAGTTAACGGCGACGCATGCGGATTGCCTCGAGGGCATCTTAGAATTTCTTAAACCCCTTGTCAAGGAAGAGATCATTGTGGCCGAATCCCCAGCAGGTGTATCGGCTGCCACTGGGTATGATACATTTGGTTATTATCGTCTGCAACAAAATTATAACGTCAGATTCATCGAACTGGACGAGCAGCCGAATGAAATAATCCATGTTCTTGATGAACATTATATGCCCCAGCCTGTCCGGTTTTCAAGGCTGTTGATGGATCCGGATGTCTATGTGATCTCATCGGCAATGTTGAAAACGCACGATCGGGCAATTGTCACCCTGTCTCTCAAGAATATTGTTTTTGGGGCGGCAGCAAAGGATGTCGGTTATAACCGGAGAACGGCCAGGGAAACCGGTCAGAGAAATGACAAACCTATCGTGCACGGCGGACGAAATAACGAAGGAATTCATTATAACCTTTTTACGGTTGGAAAGCGGCTTCATCCTCATCTGGCTGTGATTGATGGTTTTCAGGGGATGGAAGGAAATGGGCCCAGCCAGGGAACGCCGGTTGATCATAAAGTGGTTATTGCCAGCACAGACTGGGTTGCTGCTGATCGGATTGGTGCGGAACTCATGGGATTTGATTACCAGAAGATAGGCTATATCAAATTTGCTGTAGATGCCCATGTTGGTCAGGGGAATTTAAGTCAGATCGAAGTTCTGGGTGAGCAAATTGAAAACCATATCCGACAATATAAACCGCACGACAGGATCGACAGCCAGTATCTTTGGATGGAGCGGTAAGAGAAAGCTATATAAAAATTTAAAGTGAATATCAAATAAGTTTTTTTGGGTCTAGCAGTGGTTCATGCCCCTGCAGATGTTAACAATCTTCAGTAACAACAGTGAATGGTTTTATGGAGAAGAATCAAGAAGAACTATTTATAGAACGGTGGAGAACCTATTTTTCAAAAGAGGAACTCCCCATTGTTTTTTTCTATGCAGACCAAGTCAGTGCGAGAGATGTAAAAGATTCAAAAAATGAGCATCGGTGTCTGATCTGCAATTTAAATCGGGTCAGAGCCGGCTATCCTTTTGTTTATCACTCTGAAAGCCCGGGATGTCCCGGAGGTAAACGCTACACCGGTTTTTCACAGGATCTGCGCCCTGATTTTGAATATTTCCTGTCGTGCGGTATTCCCGGAGAGATGGGGGGAGAACGTTATAAGCAATCGCCTGAATTGGTTCGTGAATTGTTGAAGCGCTGTCCTCCTATTCAAGCACCGGGAAAGTTCCTTGTTTTCAAAAGATGGGATCAACTGTCGGTGAATGAGAGTCCCATCGCCGTTCTGTTTTTTGCTTCTGCCGATGTTCTGTCGGGATTATTTACATTAGCCAATTATGATATCGCCGACAGGCACGGTGTCATCGCACCGATGGGATCGGGCTGTTCATCCATCGTCTATCATCCTCTTGAAGAATCACAATCAGACCATCCAAGATGCGTTCTGGGATTGTTTGATGTGTCTGCGCGTCCCTGTGTTGAAAAGGACAAACTCACATTTGCCGTGCCGATGAATCGCTTCGTAGACATGGTCAACAATATGGATGAAAGCTTCCTCATTACGGAATCGTGGCGTGCGGTTAAAAAAAGAATGGATACTATCAAGTTGAACAGATCCAAAATCCCTCAATGAAAAATTTTCAAAAGGCACAAAACGTAACATCGGTCAGGGTATTGATTTCAAATATTCTGCAAATAACTGAAATGGTTATGACCCAAGAAATCGTATTTTTTACTGAGGAATGACGATATGCTTACACTGGTGTTTCTCCTTGTCATAATGGTCTTGATCGTCATTGCCACGACAAAGTGGCAGGTGCATCCATTTCTGACCCTTTTAATTGCGGCTGTTATGATGGGATTTTTAGGTGGACTTGACAGCAATCTGGTTCTTTCCAGCCTGCTCGATGGATTTGGTGAAACATTAAAGAGCATCGGCATCGTCATCGCCTGCGGCACAGTCATCGGCACCTTTCTTGAACAAAGCGGCGCCGCTCAATCCATTGCTTCCCATTTATTGAAAGTTGTCGGCGAGAAAAAAGCGCCGCTGGCCATGAATATTACCGGATTGATCGTTTCGATCCCTGTTTTTTGTGATTCCGGTTTTGTCATTCTATCCTCACTCAACAAGGCTATAAGCGAAAAGAAAGCCATCTCAATTGCCGTGCTTGCTGTCTCACTGGCGACGGGGCTTTATGCGACCCATGTCTTTGTGCCTCCCACACCGGGACCACTTGCCGCCGCCGCTACCTTAGGGGCTGACATTGGACTGGTCCTTTTGTTGGGCCTTGTTGTTTCGATTCCGACAGCTTTTGTCGGTTTGCTGTGGGCACGGTTGTTCTGTAAACGATTTCATATTATCCCCAAAGAAATTACAGAATCCAAAGAGAATGAAGAGCCGAATCTCTGGCATTCTCTTTCCCCCATATTCATCCCCATTATTTTGATAGCCTTGAGATCCCTAGCCAATTATCCATCAAGTCCATTGGGGGATGGATTGATTAAAAGCCTATTCGATTTTATCGGTCATCCTGTGGTTGCTTTGCTTATGGGTGTTTTCATTGCTTTTGGGTTAAAAATCGAGTCTTCGGAGGATTCCCGTTTCGAATTGGTCGCACGCGGTCTAAAAAATGCAGGAGCCATTATATTGATCACAGGAGCCGGCGGTGCATTCGGCAATATACTCAGAGCCACGGAAATCGGCGATACAATCGGTCGAATCATGACAACATGGAACATCGGATTGTTCCTGCCTTTTCTGATTGCAGCCCTGTTGAAATCCGCACAGGGATCATCCACGGTAGCCATCATCACCACATCGGCGATTGTCTCTCCGTTACTGATACCCATGGGTTTGTCCACGCCTGTTGCGAAAGCCCTTGTCGTCCTTTCGATTGGAGCGGGTTCGATGACGATTTCACACATCAATGACAGTTATTTTTGGATTGTCTCTCAATTTTCGGATATGAATACAAAAACGGCTCTTTCCTGTTACAGTCTGGCTACCCTGTTTCAGGGATTGACAGGGATACTGATTGTCGCCCTGCTGGCACAGCTGTTCATCTAATTTTATCCACCATTTGATCAAGTCGGAATAATCCTCTTATTGCTTTTCTTGATGCACATTTGAATTTATTAATCCCTCGATCATTTCTCTTGGGGATATCCAAAAAGGTATAATATTCAATTGTATCATTGAGAGCATCGGTAAAGCAATCTCAATAAAATATAGGGGATCGCTTCGTCAATTCGTGCTTCGAAATGACATTCTTAAATTGCTTTTTGGATATCCCTTAAAAATCCCATTTTTTCGAGTCAAGAGTTTCATAAGAAGGTAAATGGATTATTATCATCTTAGAAAAATTGGATTATTTCTGAATATAAAGTGGAAAAATAAAAAATATCATTGCTGTCCAAAATAGGAAAGGGATATATTGAGAACAAATGAGTTACACTTGTTTTTCTTCAAATTTAAATATCAGGTCACCAAAGCACCACCCCTGGATTCCCGATTAAAAATTTCGGGAATGACATCCCTCCCCCCTGTCATTCCGGTAATGTTTTGAGCCGGAATCCCCTTGTAACCTGGAACCCGAATAAAAGCTGAAATAAATAATCAATCAAACTATGTCCTATTTTGGACAAGAGTGAAAAGATATATTAAAATATATAGAAAACATTAACAAAAATTAATGAAACAACTATTGATTATTGGCCGTATATGTTATAAATTTAAAACCATGAAATTCAATTATTTTGGAAATATTGTAAAACATAGATGTTTTTATTTATAGGTGATATCTTTATAAAAACCTGTACAATAAAGAAAAAGAGAGGTTCCTTATGAAATGCCAGAAACATTGTTCTCGTTGGATATCCATGATCGCCTTTTCTGTTTTGATTTTGTCATCATTGCCGTTGTATGCACAGCGAACGATCGATTTGACACTCGAATCCGCTGTGGAAATCATGATGAACAACAGTTATCAAATTAAACAGCTTGAAATGGGCATTGAGCGAACACGGTTACTGTTGAAAGCTGAACGCGCGGGACTCAAATCGAAAGTCTATATGAATCTTCAATCGCCGGATTTGAATAATACCTCGGATTATAAATGGAACTCCAATTTACAGCGCAATGAGATTGTTCGTGAAAATTCCACACGCTGGCAAATGGATTTGGCCATCAGGCAGCCTGTCATTCTGTTCGGATATCCCACCAATGGAAATATTGCAATTAATTATCGCGTTTACCGGTACAACCAGCGGGAGAATGGAGATAATTTTATCAATTACTATAACAGGCTCTACCTGAGTTTTGAACAGCCGCTCTTTCAACCCAATAGACTCAAGAACGATCTCGAAGAGGCCGAATTGGATTTGGAGGAGGACGAGTTGCGTTATCTGAGCAATCAGGTGAGAACATTGCAAAGTATTGCCGGGGCTTATTATAATCTGTTTGAAATCGCTTATCAAGATATCATTAATAATCATTATGTCAATAATCTTAATGAAATCAAAGATGTCGCTTTAGATTTGATTGAGCGTGATTCGACAAGGGTCTTTGATCAAAAGCAGATAGAACTGGTGATCTCAAATGCACAGAATGAGCTGATGAAAAATCAAACCGATATCCGTCTCGAGAAAGCAAGGATGATTCAGCGTCTGAGTCTAAATCAGGATGATATCGTCGAAATCGATCCGGAGATCTCCGTCACACCCATCGTCATCGATGAGGAGCAGGCCATCAATTATGGTATGTCGCTCCGTCCAAGTATGCGGCTTTTGGCCATACGAAAGAGAATGGAAGAAATCAGTTTTGAATATACAAAAGCCAATGATGCCATTCGATTCGATCTTGAGATGACATACGGTCTTGAAAAAGACGATGAACGGTATCGGCAGCTTTTTAATGATTTTGATAACAGCAACTCCATCACATTGAATGCTTATATTCCCATATGGGACTGGGGAAGAAGAAAAGCCAGAATCCAGGCGGGGGAAATCGAATTGCAACAGATCGATTTGGATATCGAGGAAACGGAGAGGGAAATTCGGACGACCGTTGTCAATGTCATCAAGAATGTGAATGAATATCAGGTCCGCATTCTCAACTTGGAGAACAGTGTTGCTGCAGCAGAGGAGATCACAGACCACTCACTTGAACAGTACCAAAATAATCAAATCTCACTTCAAGATATTCTTCAGATTGTCTCCAGGCAAAAGGAAACGGAGGAAAACTTTCTCGAAGCTTATTTGGATTATCGCGAATCTTTTCTCGATCTTCTTGAAAGCACCTATTATAATTATGAGACCAATATGTCTCTCATCGATGAGCTGCACATGAGGGAAGGATTGTAATTCTTGGTGTTGTTTGAATATCCATCAATAATATTCATTTAAAAGGTGGGCCGTTGGCCCACCTTCTTCAATTTATGACGGCTTTTGTATCCGATTACACTTCCGATAGGCCAATCCAATAATCACAGTAATTACGATTAGAATAATATAAAGCATGAACGGTATCGGCACTGTATCCCCCTGTGCATAGGAGTGCAGGCCTGAGAGATAATAATTGACACCCCAAAAAGTCATGGCCACAGATCCGAAAGCCAGCAGGGCGGCGACATTGTAGAGAAACAAATTGAAGATTTTTGGAATCAGCCTAAGATGCAGAACAACCGTATAGGTAATGATGATAATCAACGCCCAGGTTTCCTTCGGATCCCAACCCCAGTATCTTCCCCAGCTTTCGTTGGCCCAGATCGCACCGAGAAATGTGCCGATCGTGACCAGCACAAGCCCCACAGTCAATGTTCTTTCGTTTAGCTGGGTAAAAAGATGGATCGAAAGATCGATCTGCCGACCGTTTTTTTCAGTCCTTAAAATAATCAGCAACAATGTAAATACAGCCAACAGGGCTCCAAGACCGAGAAATCCGTAACTGGCTGTTACCACAGAGACATGCAGCATCAGCCAGTAGGATTTCAGAATGGGAACCAGGTTCGTGATCTGGGGATCCATCCAGCTGAGATGGGCGACGAAGAGCAGGACACCAGCCAAAATGGAGCTGGTTGCCAGAGGGATGGCTTCTTTTTTTGAAAAAAGGAGTCCGGCCAAAACCGTGGCCCAGGAGGCAAAAACAATGGCTTCGTATCCATTACTCAAAGGGGCATGACCCGACACAAACCACCGCAGACCCAATCCACTGGTGTGTATCAAAAATCCCAATATCAACAGAGTAAAAAATCCTCTTCTCAGCCAGATATCAAAGGGAATCGGTTTAATTAGCTGTACAAAGGCCAGAATTAGCAAAATCCCTCCCATCACCAGATAGGGCAGCATCAACCGTTCGAAAATGTTCAGTTGATTAAAGAGAATCTCTGCTTTGATTTTTGTCGGTGTCGGATAGATCGCCGCTCCGTGTGTTATTTGATAGGTTTTGATATCGGATAGCACTTCATCAGCTTCTACCCAGTTTTCTTGACGGACAGCAATGAGATAGGATTCAATCATATCGTAAATTATCTCAGCTTCCGTTTCGGGAAATGTTGTTATTGCATTTTGAGCATAGGTCCAGGTTTGTTCAGGATCATCCGGTGCAGGAAAGAACCGGTAAAGCAATCCACGGTTGAGCATATAACAGATCTGAACCTGTTCTCCCAGTTTGATCAGTTCCTTATCCATGTTGTTACGTTCGACCAGTCGTTTCTGATTGGCTGCTTCAATGGGATCGGCCAGTATAAACCGGCCGCTTTCCGGATCAAAGAAATCGAGCAGCGAGAGGTTTTTCTGTTCAGGATCGGTTCCCAGTAAAGCATGAATCTCTTTATGTCCAACCGGAATGATCGGCACGCGCTGCCAGGTTCGCTCATTGGCCATCATCCCCAATATAACCTGATTGGCGTTCAAACCCAATAAATGGTCGGCACGTACCAGTTTATGCATGATTTCGCGTGAGAATGTATCGACTGGTTTAATACGTCCTTGAACATCCTGAATCATCAGCTCGCCGAAATGCTTTGCATGGGTTTTATTGATATATCCGATTTCTGCAATGATTCTGTCCCTGTCCGATTGAGCCTGAAGAGGAATTGTAGAAGTGAGAATTGAAATGCCCGTTATCAAGAGAATCGGAAGGGACTGCTTTTGAACCTGCAATTGTTTAACTGTCTTTCCCAGTTTCCTGAAACGGCTCTGCGGATTGAAGAGGTTGGCCAAAAGGGCAAAAAAGAGCAGGAAATATCCAAAATAGGTCACCGGTGTTCCGGGATCGCGATTCACCGAGAGAATGGTACCCCTTTCATCTTCATCGTAGGAGGCCTGGTAAAAACGATACCCGCGATAGTTCAAAATGTGATTCATATAAATGGCATACGGTCTCTCAACTCCCCTCTCCTCATCGACCATGAAAACCCTGCTGGTAAAAGATGAGGGTTGATCGGATCCGGGATACCGGGTGATTTCAAAGTCGTTCAATTGAAGTGAGAATGGAAGCGGAATCGATCGGTAACCGTATTCCATTTCCAATAGCGATTCGTTTAATTCCAGCAGCTCTGTTTCCATCTCGTAACCGCGATTCTCAAAGAGAGCAATTTCGTGCACCTGATTTTTGAATTCGACTTCAATAATCAAACTGCTGATAAACTGATTTGACGTATTATCCAAAATGGTACTGGAGACGGGGACAGCCTGAATCCGGCCCTTTGATAAAAAGTCTTTCAGTGCGAAGCGGAGATTACCGATTTTATAAATTGTGTATTGATCCAATGGATGTTCAACGCCTGCCTGCAGGGATTGGGGAACAGGGTCTTTCATAGAGGTGATTTCGATCGGTTGATTGGCAGACAAAACCAGTTCTTCATCCTTTAAAGTTATCAGAACGCCGGGCAGTGAATCTCCGGGATGGTGGTTCAGTGCGAACAGGATATCATTGAAGCGGCTGATTTTCGATTCCTTGACAATGAGGTTCTCTGCATATTCTCCGCCCGATACAGATAACAGCACGACGGTTTGACCCAGAGAATCGTCGATTAGAGACACGTCAGCATAGGGGATAAAGTTTTTATATCGGACAGCTACTTTTTCCCCGTTCAAATCAAATGTCTTATGAAAATCCTCGACTTCTTTTTCGGATATGAGAAGCGGTTTTTCCCAATTCTGCTGATCATCTTGGCTTTCGAGCGTGACTTGAAAAACAGCATCCGAAGTGGTCATCCTATCGGCAACTCCTCCTTCCCGGATGTGCATAAAACCTTCAACACCAAAGTAACGTGTGATGCCGCCGCCCATAAACAGAATAATCCATGCACTATGGAAGATCAGAGAAAGCCTTTTTCCCTTTTTCCATAAACGGTGCTGGATGATTTGTGAAATGAGATTGATGACCAGCAACAGAAGAAGAACTTCCAGCCATTTTGCTTTATAGATGGTCCTTTGTGCTGTTTCGGTTCCAAAATCATTTTCAATGAATGTCGCAATGCCGATTGAAACAGCAAATATCAGAAGCATGATGATCATGCTGGGTTTTGACAAAAAAATTGTTTTCAGGATCTGTATCAAAATTTCCTCTTTTGCATCATTTTATTGTGAAATGAAAAATGATTCGCTTTACAGAAATGCTGAACTCCAGAGTCAGAGTTCCTACGGAGGATTAAAAATACTGTGAATTTGAATGCCGAGTCAGAAACGGTTCAGGAATGGAATTTAGAATCCGCCAACCAGTCCAAAAACAAGTCGGTTCCTTGTCCACTCGAGATCCCGTGTATATTCTATGATGAATTTGAGATTTCTCGCAATCAGCACAGTGCCACTGTATGTGAGCGTCTTGTATTTCAACTGTTCGACATTCGGTAAAAGATAACCGTCGAGATCGGAATCGATCTGGTTGTAAAGACAGGCCAGGAAAACGCGGGATCTGTCACGTTGAGGTGAAATAACCAGCTCAACCACGATTCCCTTTGTTTCACAATCCTCTACGGTTCCGTCGAAAAGCGGATTGGTGTCTTTTCGAACAAGATATTGGGCTGTGATTTCAAACGGACCGATCGATGTATTCAAATCGGGACCCCAGTAGGTGAGCTTGTTCTGTTCCGTACCACTCAGTGTGTTTTCTTTGCCGATATAGTAAAATCCTCCGACACTGAAAAGTCCACCGACAGATTGATTGATCCGAATTCCAAAGTTTTTGTTGTTGTCGTCATCAAATTTGTCGTTCTCGTCGGCTTCCCTCTTCCCGTTGCCGTTGACCATCAGACCGACCATTTCGGTTCCCGTTTTTTCAATCCCGTAGACGAGCATGATACCCCTGTCATAGGTGAGATTGGTTCGCGATAAACCGATCTTCTTTTTATAGATGTGATAATCCTCAAATGTCAGTCTCAATTCCCGTTTCATCAGCGGGTCGGAAGTCTGGAACTGTCCCACCATGATGTCCAGTTCCGATCCGAAGAGGTTGTTAAAATGGATATAAGCGTCTTCGATTCCCGCCACTTCACCCCGTTCCGACATATAAAAATAAAAATAGTATCCGATGTTTTTGTAGAGCGTGCCACCGGACAGCAATTTCAGTCCCCAGGGGATTTGCAGGTCTTTGTCGACATCTGTATCTTCGTCGTAAAGTGTATAAGCATCAAAACGCACACCCACAGGAAACTCCCTGTTGAGCCAGAGCATATCGTCGCCGGCAGTCACATAATCCCGCTCCTGTTCCTCTTCTATAAGAATCATGCCATTGCCAGCGAACTCTTCTCCATATTCTTTGAGCTTGGGAAAAGGTGCATGACACGTGCTGCAGGAAATGCGATACCGTCTGGCAAAAGCGGGTATGGCTTGAACAGAATGAAATATGCCGTCCATAGAGATGAGTATAATAATGATAAAAAAAAGTAAATGTTTTCGATGTTTCATACGGGTAAACCTCCTCATTCTGGATCTAATCAATCACTTCGATCCATGTATTGGCTTTGTTGATGAGTATAACCTCGCTCTCTTCATCAGGAACACCCAAAAAATCGGCTACCGGTTTCACGAGTTTCTGATAGTTGAGGCGCGCTTCGAAAGTTACCATGCCAAAAGCAATATCCTTGGGGAGTTCCCACGTAAATGTCTCGATTTTGGTTTCACGGGGTGCCAATCGGTAGTCGACACCCAAGGATTCGGTATTCCACTGCATGATCGTCATGCGGCCTTCTGGATCCAGGTAAGGCATCCGGAAAATGCGATCTCCTACCGGAACGCCGTCTCTCTGCACACCGGCGAATGAATCGATTCCCTTCGGTAATCCCATGTCCTGATAGGCCAACTCATCACTGGCAATCGTATAGGCTTCACCCTCAAAACCTTTGGGATCCACAGGCAGGTGATAGACTTTGCCTTCACTGTCCGTGGCATTGACGTCCAGCCAGACGATTCGGTCTTCAACCGATCCTGTCGGAATTTTATGTCCCGCCTTGGCATTGAAGAGCTGAACACTTAAAACCACCACCTCGTCATAAAAAACTTCCCGTTCGTCCGGATGCATCCTAAGTTCAACAGCACCTCCCACCTTTCCCGGATCATGTGCGCCGTGGAAGAGATGCTGAGCCACCATGTCTTCTTCACTCATCTTCGCATTTTTGCCGAGAGCTTTGGGCATGTGGCAGTTGAAACAGAGGACACCTTCCTGAGAATAAGGCCCCTCTTTCCACTCGAGCTGGGTCGATTTGACCCAGATTCCAAATGGATTTTTTTCGTTGTGACAGTTGGCGCAGAGCTCCGTCTGCTCAAAAAGAGCCAGGTATTCCGTATCATGATGGGGAGAACTGAGACCCGGTTTTGCCCCGTATTTTGTCTCTCCCGGACTGGATATATAGCTGAAATTATGGGGAGGATCTTCGCCCACACCCACAATGGTGTGACAGACCTCACAGCTTACGCCTTCATTGGCACGCGATCCCTCTTCCGGCCGTGGCGGTGTGACGTCCCCTGCAAGATAAGCCAAGGGAGTATGGCATCCATTGCATCCATCGACCACACCCCGCAGTTCGGGGACCTTTTCGGCATGCGCCACAGCAAGGTCGAAATATTCGATCTCGTCCCAATGATGGGTATAGGATTGGGACATCATCGCCTGTGTCCACTGCTGGTAGATGTCGGTGTGGCAGCTTTTGCAGACTTCCGGTTTTTCGTATTGGTCGTATTTTTTGGAACCCAGTGCCGCTTCTCCAAATGGCAGATCCTGGGATAAGGTCACCGTTGTAACAGATAGGATCATCATGGGTGTCAGAAAAAATCTGAGCATGGTTTCCTCCCACAAAACAGTTTTGTCTATTTTAATTAATCGGTGAGAAAAAGTCAAGGGAAATAGACTGAATATCATTAAAAAACAAAACAGATGCCGGCGATGTGGTATTGATTCTTTCCAATGACCAGTTCCATGTATTTGAACCGGTATGAAATGCCCCATCTTCTGCTGAGATAGAGATTGGTCATTAGTGAGATATCGTTCAATGTTTGATCGGCGTTGAGATCGAATTTCCTATGAAATTTAAACTGGATTTCGAGGAAATGATAGAGAGTGGATTTGAATGCAATACCGGCAAGGGCATAGTGATTATTTTTATTCTGTGTCTCTGCAACGACCACCTCCGGCATATAGGGATTCATCGGAGGTATTGTAAAGGAGAGATCCATATTCAGATCATCCCGCTGGTACCCCAGCCAGAGCAATCCCGAATTTTCAATTCCCGAAGAGGTTTTATCGAAATACCTTCCGATTCTGAAATAATAGGTGTAAATCTCGTTTTTCATTTTAAAATGGGTCAGGTTTTGGATGATGGAGGCATCTGTGTGAATGTTGATTAAATCAAATCCGATGCCTGCAACATATCTTCCCTGTTGTGTATTTTTGAAATAGAGATCTAATATAAGATGGTTTCCGAGGAGCGTAGAGTAATTGATATCTTTTGAATGGTAAAGGAAGAAATTCCATTGGTATTTTTTCGGATTGACCCATTGGAAATAGAGCCCTTTGAACAGTGAATTGTCATCCAGATTCTGATCCATCTGCTCAACGGCAAGTTGGTTGTGAATCGTACCGAAATAAGGTACAAGGATACGTATCTCTTGTGCTGACGCATTGAAACAGAGCAGCATGATGACAAGGATGATAGGGGAAGATTTCATGTTTCTCCTCATGAATTGTAAGATTTTGTATCCAATTAAATAAAATTTGTCAACAATATCAAGAAATATTTTGAGTATCTGAAGTTTGGATGGCTGTCTTGATGGATACGGTTCAAAGATCAAATGAAGTTGATTTTTTCATGTTGTTTCGAAAAAGTTTTTTATGCCTTGACAAATTTGTTTAATTCTCCTATTATTATAAAAAGCAAAATGAACATCTAAGATCTCTTTTACTCAATATCTATTAGCAAGCCGGATATTATCAATTTTCAAAAATGATTTAAAATCATAGGAGGGATGGATATGAAAAATGATTTGAAGAAATCGCATTGCATTTTCCTGTTCAGTCTGCTTCTGGTGATGTTTTTTATCCTGAATAATCTGTATGCTCAGGGGAATACGATGACCATCACACAGGAGGAACTGCAGCAACTGCCGGTACAGCGGAACGTGTCCGATGTATTGAATTTGATGCCCGGTGTGAATACAATCGGCAATCAAACATTCATGAATGGCAGTTCGGCATTTAATAACAATTATATGATCGATGGTGTGCCGGTGAATGATCCGTTGCAGACGGATCAGTTTATGGGCCTGCCTTTTGATGCCATTCAAGAAATTCAGGTACAAACCGGCGGAACAGATGCGAGGTATGGAAGACTGGCACCGGGTGGAGTGGTCAACATCATTACCAAATCGGGAGGTAACAAGTTGTCCGGATCGGCTTCTGTCTATTTCAGCCCCGGTGCATTGAGATATGATCTTGATCAGGACACCAAAGACAAAAATCCCATAGTCGTTGGGGATTATTTTGGTTCTTCTTCTGAATATGGTTTTACATTGGGGGGTCCTATTATGAAGGATAAACTCTGGTTTTACGGGAGTGGAAGTGTTAAACAAGGATCCACGCAAACGCTTTTCCAGGATGAAATACCCCAAGATTATATGGATTTTTCCTCTGGTCTCAAATTAAACTACCAACCCAACATACAGAATCAATTTGAGCTCTCTTACAATTACAATAACTATCATTATAATTGGGAGGAGGATTATATGGGATATCATCATTTCGATAATGATGGTTATCCCCGATATATGATCAGAGGGAATTATCATCGGATATGTGATGATGGGTGGGAAAGCAATTTTCAGACTTCTTTTTCGCAATTTAATCGCAACTATGAAACGGGTTATAATCCATCTGGCACATCGTCTGGATTGTATGGATATGATTACACAAAAGATAAAACCGCCCGGTCATTCGATGCGCATGTTGATGTGCTGGCACCACCCTTTTTCTGCGGCGATTGCCAGCATCAACTGGGTATGGGGATTGGATATCAGGCCACCTGTTTGGATAGAATGATCGAATCGTATGAGCGTCATGGAAATATATATACCGAACCTGATTATGAGTATATTGACACATGGCAGTATTGGAAGAATTACGATCACAGTGCAAAAATGCGTGATATATCCATGTACATACAGGACACCATAACGTTCGGCAAATTAACCGCTGGTTGTGGAATCCGGTATGATAAGGAGACCTTTTACTGGGAGGGCGATACAGTCAAAAACAAAGCAATCAAAGATAAAACGGTATACAACTGGAATCTGATCAGTCCCCGTGTAAGCATGACGTATGATATCACTGGCGACGGTAAAAATGTGGTCCAATTGAATGCCGGGCGTTATTATCAGAACAACCAGTATGGGTATTTTGAAGAAGCTCATCCAGCGGGAAGTTCTGTTGCTGAGCGGTATACTGCTCAAATTAATGGGGAGATAATAGGAGATTCAGACACCACATTTTTCTATCCGCCACTCTCCACATTTGGATATGACGGGTACGAACTGAAAGCACCCTATATGGATGAAATCACAATTGGACTCCAAAGGCAAATGACGGAAGACTGGTCTTTGGGTATTCGATACACCAAAAGCTGGGAACGGAATTTGATTCAAACGGTTGATATGAGCATACTTGATTGGGATGCGTTTATCAATGACAATAAGCTGGAGTGGACGGATTACCAGTCTGTTGATATTACCAATCCGTATGACAATCAACCGATGGTTGTGTTTCAGGATACAACTTTAGACCGAATACCTATGTATACGATTGTCAATCCGCCGGGAGCGAAGCGGGATTATGATGCCATTGAATTGACTATTAATAAGGCCTATTCTCATGGTTGGTCGATGATGGCATCCTACACCTACTGCAAATCCCGCGGATTGGTGTCCACTTCGGATTATGAGGAAAATTATGGTCTGTCGTCTCTCTATCAGAATCCCAATGCACAGATCAATGCAGACGGCTTGTTTGATTATGCCTTCCCCCATCAGATCAAGGTACATGGTACATACGACGGTCCTTATGGTGTTCAAATTGGGGGTAGTGCCAAAATATTTTCAGGTAATCCCTATGCACATCAGTTATCGTCTGTTTATCCACCCCTGAGCGATTTACCGGATGGGTATGGTCATATTTATGCTGAAAAACGGGGTGACTCACGGCTTCCGGCTTTCTGGATGCTGAACCTGGGTCTGGAAAAATCATTCAGAGTGACGGATACTACAACAGCCACGATTTTCGTGGATGGTTATAATATCACCAATAATGAGGTCAAATTAAGGGTGAATCCGGTTGTCGGTTCACCGGGTGAGAATGAAGATATTCAACGTATTTTAAATCCCGGATTATTTCAGTTTGGTGTGCGTGTGTCGTTTTGATTGGTGCTGAATAGGCACCCACGCAGAGCGTAGGTGCCAGAAACTTAATAAGATATTAAAAGCTCCGGAATTTTTCGGAGCTTTTTTGTCTGAACCGGGATTTTCAGGATTATGGGATTAACAGGATTTGGTAATTTGTCTTTTCCTGTGAAAGCAGGAATCAGAAATGAGGGAAAAGGTGGATTCCCGATCAACACACTGCGGGAATGACATACAGGAAAACTCGGTAATGCTTTAATCCCATCAATCCTCCTTCAGACATTTTAACGAACGGATACACCTGTAAAATACGGATCTTTACATCTGGGAACAGGAAGCCGGTGTTAAGATAATATCGATAATTGCTGATACAGTATCCGCGTAACGTGGATTGGCACGCATAATCTGCCACCCTTCGCTTGAGCTGAAGTTCTGCCAGTTACGGTCGCGTTCTTCCATGTTTTCGAAACCGAGCATATAGACGAGGTGGGGCATATTGTTACCGGCCAGGGTTTCGGCAAAGAAAATCGGCTGGAGACCCATTTCATGGAAGAGGGCGATTTCACCGCCTTCATTGAACATTTCGATTTTCAATTTGGCCCTTTGCCGGCTGTGGCTTTCATAGATCCGAAGTTCGAATATACGGGAAGGTTTTCCCTGAATTTGGACTGGGATTTCCAGTTTGGGCATATAGCTGAATGCACGCATCAGAGATGTGTCATAGCGAAAATACAATGGGGAAGAGAGTTCGGTCTCTATGAAATCAGCACCATCCTTTTGATAAACGGGATCTTCGGCAATTTTATCCCATGAGGTTATGAAGGATTCCAGATTTTTGTGCGGGATCAATACATAGAGATCCAGACTGTGCGGTCCGTATTGGGGTTTGAATACACCAATTGGTTCAATTCCCAGACGATTGAAAGCCGGAATGGCTGCGGTTTCCCAGTATTCTTCGAGTCTGCCCATTTTGGAATTGTTGAGGACCTCGTAACGGATTAATTCATAATAATAACGGTTGTCCTCTTGAGCAAAACCAGTCGCATTCAAGGCAAAAAGCATGACCATCAGGCATGTTAAAAGGTAATGTTTTTTCATTTTCATTCCTCCTTACCTTGGTTTCTTTCATGATAAAGATGAATATTCAGATTTTTCCATTCTTTTATATTAAACAGATCATCCTGAAGTTCCACGCCAGAACAGATTACTGGAGGCTGAGGTTCAATCTGGCACCCACGCAGAGCGTAGGTGCCAGAAGGAAATGTATATCATTCCTGCCAAAGCAGGAATCCAGAAATTAGGCAACAGGTGGATTCCCGCTTAACACAATGCGGAAATGACTAACTTTTAGATTATCATTATTCATTTACAATCCCATAGATCTTGGTTCAGATATTTATTATGGCAAGATGATTTATTCCGAAGTCAACCCCATAATCCGGTAATTAAACTCAAAAGCCAGAGCCCCGCTCCAGTCTTCTTCGTAGACACTTTTATAGCGTGTGCCGTCCACCGGGCCGACGGGTTTGCCGTAGGTGTAGAACCAGTTGATGATCGGACTGCCTGTGAATCCCAGACCGATCCAGTATTTCCCCGGAGAGAGAATCGGAGGATTGTTTGAAAAGTCGAAGTCCACCCAGTCGTAGCCGGTCTGCACCGGAATCTGATTCAGATTTATAAAATCACTTGCGGCCAGCGTTCTGCCCGGTTTTCCATTGTCGTCTTCGATCAGATCAATCCAGACTTGGCCGCTCCCTCCAAAATTGTGAAGGGCCAGTCCCACCCGGTTCAATTGCAGGGGTTCTTCCAGGACAAAAACCTGTGCATACTGCGTGAGACCCGTGGTTACATATTCAGCCGTTTCGACCATGAAATTTTTCCGCATCGCGTATTCATCTTCAGCCTCTTCCTCCGCAGGCCCTCTTGTGAAAAGAAAATCCACACCCCGGGGAAAATCGACATTGCCAAATGTCAATCTTCGGGTGTATCGAAGATTTTTCAATTCATCCTCGTCGATCTCTTTGGGTGGAGGGGGTGGTGCATAAACGACAGGCTGAAATGTGGCGTCTACTTTCGGGCTGAGAAGCATGTTTTTGGGTCCGTAGTTTTGTTTGGCCAACGCGAGCTGTACATCGTCTCTCGAAAATTGTGCATCGATCACTTCTGTAAACCGGGGTCTGCCCTGAACGCCCTTGGCCTGGCGCCACCGGACCATGCCGTCGTTGATCGTTTCTTCATTGTCCAAGCCGATCTCAATACGGATGAAGCGATTCGACACAAAAAGCTCGGTCTGCTGGGGGTCGAACGGGATCCAGCCGAGATCCGGGAAATAAACTTCGATCCACGAGTGACGGCCCTGTCCCATTTGAAACGTAAAATCGCCGTCGGCCATCTTAACAGAGTAAGGTTGTTTCAGGGTTACTCCATTGACAATCCGGACAGGAATACCTAACGACCGCATCAGAGCCGCGCTCAAATGGGAATAATTCTGACAATTTCCCTTTCCATTTTCGAAGGCATAAAGGGCGTCGAATTGTACGGGTGGGGTCACATAACGCATATGGTCAATGATCCAGGTCAGTATGCGCTGCACGGCATCAAATTCGGTTGTGACACCTTGCACCAATTCTTTGGCTTTATTCTCGATACGATTATCTTCCGACTGCACCTGGTCGGTTTTTGACAGATAATCCCTCAACTCTCTCGGAATATCGGTCAGGGGAAAGGGAGCCTGAGATTGAATCGTCTGCAGAATCGTTTTGTTGGTTGCCGTGAACCGCATGGTGGCATCAACGGGCTGTTTCGGATTTTTCCATTCCACCCGGATAATATGGTTTCCCCTATTGTCTTCTTCATCTTTTCGTTCGGAAGGCGATGGGTTGAAACTCAAATCAAAATTGTCAATCCGCTGATTGTAAGTGGGGGACTGGAAAGATACGGGAATCACGAAACTCAGTTTCAGTGTCTGGGTGTCTCCGACCGGTTCGATTCGTTGATTCAAGCTGTACAGTATCGTTGATTCCTGGCCGCCGTTGATGAGATAGTTCTCTCCCCATAAGAGGCCAACCAGGCAGAAAATGGTACCCATGCATGTGAGTCGTTTCATCGTATCCTCCATTCGGCTATTCAATACTTCTTGATCTGCGATTACAAATGGTCTAAAAAGTAGTCAGTGATTTTATTGAATAAATGAACCTGTGTATCATAACCTGTGATACTGTGCAATTTTCGCGGGTAGATCATCAGATCGAAAGGCTTTCGCGCATTCTGCAGCGCATAGACCAGTTGCATTGTATTGGATAAATGCACATTGTCGTCCGCCGTTCCGTGAATAAGCAACAATCCTCCTTGATAGTCATTGATATGTGTGATCGGATTGCTGTCATTGTATCCGTCCTCATTGTCCTCCGGCTGGTCCATGTAGCGTTCCGTCCAGATGGTGTCGTAGTTCCGGTGATCGGTCACCGACGCCACAGCCACACCGACTTTGAAATATTCCGTTCCTTTTATCATCGCCAGAGCAGTCATGTAGCCGCCTCCGCTCCATCCCCATATGCCGATACGCGAGCGGTCGACATAGGGCAGGGATCGGAGATATTCGGCCCCCTGAATTTCATCGATGACAGCCTTTCCCAAATTCCGATACACAAGATTTTGAAAGCCATTGCCCTTGAATCCCGTTCCCCGATTATCCACACAGAAGATGATATATCCTTTCTGAGCCATCAACTCGTGCCAGAGATGAAAATTGATCCGGTTGATACCCCAGCTGTTCTGCACCCTCTGCGAGCCCGGTCCCCCGTATGTGTAAACCAGAACGGGGTAAGTCTGTTGGGAGTCAAAATTTTTCGGCTTGATCATGAAGGCATTCAATTCAAGGTCATCATTGGTTGTGATCGTGAAAAATTCAGGTTCAATCAATGTAATCTCTTTCAAGGCTTCTATCTCTCCCGATTCAATCACTTTGATTGGAGTCCCATTGCTCTGATGGAGTGTGGTTCTGGGTGGCGTCATGATATTTGAATAGGTGTCCAGGTAGTGTTGTCCATCCGGAGACATATCGATCTCGTGCCATCCTTCTTCTTTGGTCAACCGCTGTAGTCCTTTTCCATCCAAACCGGTTTTATAGATATGTCGTTCAATCGTACTTTTTTCTGTTCCGATGAAATAGACCGCTTCCTCTTTCTCGTCAACGTGGATCAATTCAACAACGTCCCAGTCACCACCGGTTAACTGTCTGATGAGATTCCCCTTCAGATCATAGAGATAGAGATGGTTCCAGTTCGATCTTTCGGACATCCAGATCATCCGCTGATTATTCTGTAAAAAAATCCAATTCTCCACATAGTCAATCCAACCTTCGGGATCCTGTTCTGTCAGAATATGCTCGGACTCTCCGGTCGCTACATCGGCAATGAGAAGGTCCAGTTGGTTTTGATCGCGGTTCAGCCGCTGGATCGCCAGGTGTCTGCTGTCGTTCAGCCAGGCAATCCGGGGGATATAGATGTCGGTCTCTCTGCCGATGTCCATCCAGGTTGTTCTTCCATCATCGATGGAAACCACACCGATTCGAACTGTGGGATTTTGACCGCCGGCTTTGGGATATCGCATCGTTTCGACTCTGCTGTAAAGCGGAATGAAGTCAACAATGGGGAAAACGGGCTCGAGAGATTGGTTCAGCTCGAAGTAGGCGATGGATCGGGAATCGGAGGACCAGAAAAATCCTGTCCGGATGCCGAACTCCTCCTCATAAACCCAGTCGAATCGGCCGATCAGGAGATCCTCCGTACCCTGATCAGTCAACGGTGTTTCAAGACCACTGTCCAGATCGAGTACCATCAGATTCTGATTTTTCAGATAGGCGATTTTTTTGCCGTCGGGTGAGAATCGGGGATCCCTTTCTTCCTCCGGGTCATCTGTGAGTCGTTTCGTTTTTCCTGATTTCATTGTGTAGAGATAGAGATCACCCCGTGAAGGAAGCAGTACCGTTTCCCCTGTCGGTGAAGGATGGTAATTGGGTATCGTAAATCGTTTTTGCTGGCTTTCCGGCTGCAGCACATCCACTTGGTCTGAATCGATCAGCACGCTCGGTTCACCGGTCTGGAGATCGACCTGTTTGATGAGCCGTTTTCTTGTTGATGATTCATATTCATAATAGGTAAATTTATCCCCTTCCGGTGACCACTGTACATTGCGCAACTCCCTGGCTGCATATTGATTGGATCCGAATATCCCTTCCACAGTCAGGACATTCTGAGAATAGGCAGCGGATATGGATAGAGACAACAGCCAAACAAAAGATGTGAACAGGATTATTTTTCGCATGATCGATTGGGCCCTTTCAACTGTTCTGATAATCGATTACCGTCTGTCTGTAGGCCTGCGGGACGCCGATGTCGAAGCGCAGGCCATTGATGATGAGGCCTGTAAATCCCTCTTCTCTACGAAGCTTATCGAGGCAGGAGGTCAGCTGAAATTCGCCTCCCTCCCGGATGTTATGCGTGATCTGTTCTTCGAGTATGTCGAAAATCTGCGGTGAAAGAATGTACTGGCCGAAAACGGTGAGATAGAGATCGTCTTTCATTCCATCGACATGCAGATGTTCTCTGGCATACTTGATTTTCGGTTTTTCGGCAAATTCGGTCACAGAAAGAGTGGAATCCACCTCTTTCCAAATACCGGTTACGCAACCAAATTGATGGAGTTGTTCGGCCGGTGTCACCTTCAGTCCCAATACGTTTTGCCCGACACGATCGTAGATGTCCATAAGCTGCTGGGCGCATGATTTTTTACTCTTTGAAGCGTAGATATGATCCCCTAACATCAGCAGGAAAGGTTCCTGCCCAACCCATTCACGTGCGCAGTATACGGCGTGTCCGAATCCATCCTGTGTGTCCTGAACCACAAAGTGAATCCGCTGTCCCAGGTCGAGGAGATACTGACTGTATTCCTGATCTTCTTTTGAGAGTTTATTAAAATTTTCGATACGGGGAGGTGTGCAGAAGAATTCTTCGAAAAGGGGACGGTCCACGCTCTGTACGACAAGGCAGATCTCCTCGATGCCGGCACTGATCGCTTCCTCGATAATCGTCATGATGGCCGGTTTTGCCCGTCCCTCTTGATCGATAATGGGGAATAGTTCCTTTTTGATTGCTTTGGATGCAGGGAAAAGCCGTGTACCGAAACCGGCAGCCGGAATAACGGCCTTTTTCACCCTCTGCCCTGATTGGAGAACAAGTTTGAGGCAGGACATTCCCAGATCATGTTCGATGATCTCGATCACTTTCTCCTGACTTTCGGCGTCCTTGACAATAAACTGGGCCGAACCGTCTCCCTGCGATCCGACGCCTTTCCCCCCCACTATCAGCGGCTGGATCGGTTTGTAATTCAGCAATTTGTGAAGCACCGGTGCAGTCAATTGAGAAGGACAGGCCGGTTGCAGGTTGGCGTCGAATTCGGCCTGCGCCTTTTTCATCAGTTCACCGACTCTGACCGCATCGCCCTCCTGCAGGGCTTCCACGGCCTGATGGGCGATTTCGCAGTTGATGGGTCCCAGATATTTCTGTACATTTTTTTGCATGTCGTTGTCGGCAAAAGGGTAGCACTTGTTCAATTTACTGAGGATCTCTTTCGTGTCTTTCTCGGCTTTCAGATCGACAATGACAAAATAGAGATCGTTCGGCACACGCAGTTCGGTCACATCGATGTGATCCCCGTCAAACGTCATCATGATGGGCCTGTTTCCGTATGCACATCCCTGGTCCATTCGGCCGCAGCGTGAGGGAGTGGTAATTTCACCCAGATAGGCATATTCCATCTCGCCGCGAATCGTCATTTTCAGATCGTAGATCCGGTTGAATGCGCGGGCGACAAGGACACAGATGGCGGCGCTGGATGAGAGTCCTTTTTTTATGGGGAGATCGGTTAAATCATTCTCAATCTCAAGGCCGCGGACCCTGTAATGGGTCAGAACCTGGTAGGCCACACCGGCTACATAGCTGAAGAAGCCTCCTTTTTTGGCTTCTTCCAGCAGGGTTTCCCTTTCCATGGGGAGTTCGAAAGGGCCTTTGCGGGTGCCATCTTCGAGCGTTGCACGGAAGATGAGTTTGGACGGATGGGATTTCACCTCGGCATAGATGCCCTGGTTTGTGCCTGTGATCAGGGTGTATCCTTTCTCCAGATCGGCATTGATGCGGCGGTATCCCCCCGCCCAGTCGCTGTGTTCACCAAAGAGACAGATCCGTCCTGGTACAAAGATTTTCATAATTTTTCCTTCTGTTATTAAAATGATCATCAGAATAATCGATGCATTATATTAGAAAGAATATAATAAATTATCGTTTGAAAGGCGAGGATTTTTATTTATCTGAAGATAATCAAATCAAATACAGTGATTCACCCATTCGATGCCTCATCAAGTCGGGATTGGCGATGTCTATCAGCCACCTTCATCTTGACAAGTTCTCGGAGAATTTGTATATTGATTTCGATTGTAGAACGTCACTCTGCCGGGGTGGTGAAATTGGTAGACGCAGGGGACTCAAAATCCCCCGGACTTCGGTCCATGAGAGTTCGATTCTCTCCCCCGGCACACACATTCGGCCACACGTTATTCCTGGTGTGGCACTATTTTTATCCGCAACCATTTGTTTTCGATCATCAATCATGAAAAAAACGGAAAATGTAATTTTCCCAATCGCTTATCGGATCAGTTATTGGTTCAAGGAGATACTGTGAATAACCGAGTGGGTTTTGACAATGATCGCTATCTTGAAGAACAGACGTCGGCCATACTTGAACGCGTAGAGCGGTTCAACAACAAACTCTACCTCGAATTCGGGGGCAAACTGCTTTACGATCTTCATGCTTCCCGGGTTCTTCCCGGGTTTGATCCCAATGTAAAGATGCGGCTGCTTCAGCAGTTAAAGGACAGGGCCGACATCATTCTCTGTATTTATGCGGGTGATATCGAACGAAAAAAAGTCCGAGCCGATTTCGGTATTACTTATGATACGGATGCTCTGAAATTGATCGATGATTTAAGAGATTGGGGCATTGATGTCCTCGCTGTGGTCATCACACGATACGAAGATCAACCGGCGACAAAAGTGTTTAAAAATCGGCTGGAACGACAAAACATCCGGGTCTATATCCATCGGTACACAAAAGGCTATCCCACTGATGTTGACTTGATTGTCAGTGATGAAGGGTACGGGGCAAATGAGTATATCCAAACCAAGAATCCGCTCGTTGTGGTCACCGGTCCGGGACCAGGAAGCGGCAAACTGGCCACCTGTCTATCGCAGTTGTATCATGAAAACAAGAATGGCATCAAAGCGGGCTATGCCAAATTTGAGACCTTTCCCATCTGGAATTTACCCTTAAAGCACCCGGTCAATGTGGCTTATGAAGCAGCCACCGCCGATATCCGGGATTACAATCAAATAGATCCTTTTCATCTCGAAGCCTACAGTGAAACAACCGTCAACTACAACCGGGATGTTGAGATTTTTCCCGTTTTGAAAAAAATCCTTGGCAAGATAACGGGGAACCATTCCATCTATTTATCTCCTACCGACATGGGGGTCAACCGGGCCGGTTTTGGGATCCTTGACGACGGAGCTGTCCAAGAAGCAGCTAAGCAGGAGGTGATTCGAAGGGCATTCCGGTATAAATGTGAATACATGATGGGTTTTACAGATAAAGAGACGGTGAAACGAATCGAACTGCTGATGGGTGAGTTGAATATCGTGCAGGAGGACAGGAAAGTGGTTCAGCCAGCAAGAAACGCCGCGAAGGAAGGTCAAAAAAAGGGGAAAGGACACGATGGGATCTACTGCGGGGCCGCATTGGAATTGAAAAACGGATCGATTATCACAGGCAAGAATTCTCCGCTCATGCACGCTGCATCGAGCCTCATCCTGAATGCTGTAAAAGAGCTGGCCGGTATACCCGATGAAATTCATCTGCTGGCGCCAACGATTACCGAGTCCATCGGTCATTTCAAGAAAGAGCTATCCAATACAAAGAATGTCAGTATGGATCTGGAAGAAACCCTGATTGCACTCAGCATCAGCGTGACGAACAACCCTTCTGCACAGGTCGCTGTGAAGAAATTGAAGGAGCTCAATGGTTGTGAAGCGCATACCACACACATTCCCACACCGGGAGACGAAGCCGGCATGCGGAAACTGGGCATCAATCTAACCAGCGATCCTATTTTTTCGAGTAAGTGTCTTTTTATCAGTTAGGTGGGCATAGACTCAAATTCAAGGGAATCAACATATCTATCGTGGAGAGAAAATGAATGGTTTGACTTTCTACATCGTCGATGTATTTGCAGAAGAAAAATACAGCGGCAATCAACTCGCCGTGGTTCGACATGCTGAGCGGCTTTCCGAGACCGAAATGCAGCGAATTGCCCGTGAGATGCATTTTTCTGAAACAACCTTTGTTCTCTCCGATCAATCGAGAGAGGGTGGATTCGATGTCCGCATTTTTACACCAGAAAATGAAGTGGATTTTGCCGGCCATCCCACATTGGGAACGGCTTATGTGATTCAGAAAAAGATCATTCAAATTCCAGTTGAAAGGATTGTATTAAATCTCAAAGTCGGACCGATACCCGTCTCATTTCAAAAAAAATCGGGAGATCATTCAATACTCTGGATGCAGCAGATTCATCCCACGTTTGGATCGACATTGCCTTCGGAACAGTTAGCAGAGGTCTTGTGTATCGACACAAACATGATTGATACACGCTTTCCCATTGAGCAAGTCTCCACCGGATTGCCCTTTATCATTGTTCCTCTCACAGGTCTTTCCGCTCTGAAGCAGATCAAAATCAATAGCAACGCGTACGATCGGTTAACCGAGAATCTCTGGGCAAAGATTATTCTGGTCTTTGCGCCCGAAGGGCATCATAAAACGGCTGATTTGAGTGTCAGGGTTTTTCCCCTCTGTTTTGGAATCCCCGAGGATCCGGCTACGGGGAGCGGCAACGGGTGCCTTGCAGGGTATCTGGTTAAACACCGTTATTTTGGTCAACCGGAAATCGATTTGAAAGTCAGTCAGGGACACGAAATCAAACGGCCCTCTCTACTTCATCTCAAAGCCAGGGAAACCGGTCAGAACATCGATATTCAAGTTGGGGGCCGGGTGATTGAAGTGGCTGAAGGGCAGCTCATTTAATCTTTTCCAGAAGATCACTTCCCGATGAATGAATCGATTGAGTCGGAAATGAGAGTGTGAAAAAAGGATCATGTCCAAGTATTATCAAGAATTGGAAAGCGAGGCGGAGCATACTTTCCCGATCGATTCGACCATTCAAAAACTGATTCAATACCAGCAAGATGCTGGATTCGGGTTTCCGCAGTACTGGGACACGACCTATCGGTTTCAGGATTTTTATCGGGATTATGAAGATGGTCTGATCCATCGTATTTTGAATAGTCGTGAAGAAAAACTGAAACGCTTAATTCGTCAGGAACAGCTTGAATCCGGTAATCCCTTGGTTGAGGATCGCCCTTTATTCACCGATGCATTCCAGTTTGCAGCCAGGAAAATTCTCTGGCGGGCGTTTCGGCGAATCGGCTTTCAGGGCACAAAATCGAAAGGGGAAGAGGGTGCTGTCCATGACGGCTGCTGGATCTGCATGGAGAATATTCCCGATGAACAGAAGGGATTCCGAATCACCGGTCCAGATGGATCTCTCAGTCATGTCATTTTGATGAATCCTTTTCCCATACTCAAAGACCAGGTTACCATCGCATCGCTCCAGCATGAGCCGCAGGAACTGACGGAGAAACACATTCGATTTATTCTTGATCTGGTTGAAAGATCGGAAGCGTTTAAATACAGTTTCAACGGTATCGGTGCAGGGGCGAGTATCCCGGCACATTTCCATTTTTATGGTTTTGCCGGGACACTTCCTGTCGAGGAGATTTCGCTCTCCGTGCCCATCAAAGAGACCGATCACATCTCTGTCCATCGACTGGATCCCGTCTGGCCCATCTCTGCCATTGTCCTCACCGGTCACAATGAACCGATTGTCGCTTTCTTGCTTGTCGTATCAAAGCATCTCCATTCAAAAAATTTACGTATGAACATCCTGTTTACACGGGATGATGCAAGACAAGCGAGAGTCTATGTTTTCCCCAGAAAAAAAGCGGGACCGGAACCGGGCACCGGCTTTCACAGGCTTTTCGGGAGTATTGAAATGGGCGGTATGCTTGTCTGCGAATCGAGTGTGGAGTATCAGAATGCGCGTGGAGACCATTTTGTTGAGGCGCTCAAGCAGGTTGGAGTGTCCGGAGCCGGTTCATCGAGCAGTGAACTCGTTGAGGGATTGACTGTCGACCTATAGAAACGATTCAATTTCTGGATTTGTAGTCGTTCTTATTTTCTTTTTCTGGATTTCCATGAAATTATCCGCCCCAAAAAGAGTTATTCTTTTAATATGTCTTTTCCTGTTGCTGATAATTGGAGGTTATTTTGTCAACACGGCTTATGTTCACTATTACCACTCCTCTCCACATCATGCATCCTATCGAGCGGATTTGTCCGATTTGTTTGATGATACACTGAGCCATTATTATGTGCACACTGATGGGACAGGAGCGCTTGCTCTTGAATCGGGTATGTATGCCAATCCTCCTTTCAATTTTGATGGTGTGCCGGTTGTTGATTACGGGGAAGATGTCGGAAGACAGGAAAATCCAGTGACAATTGCACAATACGGTCTGGACAATTGGGAGCTCTATCTGCAGACACAGGACGGGAAATATATCGATGTTCTGTTGATCCAATCCGACTGGCTGGTCGATCATCAAGAAAATGGCAAATGGGCGTACAATTTTGAAATCCATGAACGATCGCTTCAAAAAGGCTGGATTTCGGCGATGGCCCAGGGACAGGCCATTTCGCTACTGCTGCGCGCATGGCAATTTACAGAGGATTCAAGCTACTTTCAATCGGCTCAGGAATCATTATCCCTTTTTAAGTTGGATCTCAAAGAGAATGGTGTCTCTTTTTATGAAAGCGACAGTTCAATATGGTTTGAAGAATACCCTGATCCTTTCAATCCCACCCATGTCTTGAACGGGCATATATGGGCACTGTTTGGCCTCTGGGATTACTATCGTGTCACTCACGATTCGGTGGCAAGGCAATTGTTTGATGCTGGGATTCAAGCTGTTGAAGATCAAATCGATTGTTATGATACGGGGTACTGGGTACTGTACGAACAAAAACCGTTGCGTTTAGTCAGCGGCTCCTATATGGATTTACAGATTGATCAGATGGTGGTTCTTTATGCTCTGACTCAACATGAAGTTTTTGATGTTTATGCAAAAAAATGGTATGGATATTTTAACAATAAAAAGAATTTTCCCAAAATTGTGATACAAAAGATAAAATCTTTTTTAACACATTAAATCATTTCATGATATTCTCTCATTCTTGTGAATGGGCCTCGATAAAATCTTCCTCTATTTTTTCTGCCACACGATCTGCTGTATAGTCGGCCAGATGCGTAAATCCGGTTATCATTTCTTCCTCAGATAAATCGGATAAGGCAGAGGCGGTGAGCACATTTCCAAATGATTCACCCAGACCGAATATAGAACCGGTGATGACTGTCTTTTCACGAATTGTCTTTTCCCAGACTTCGATGTGCCTGACGTTGTCGATTAGTCTGACATTCAGATCAATGATAAATTCGACACTGGCATCCCATGATTTGGCCTCAATACCATATTTTTTTATCTTCATCATCATGAGAAAATCGGCGCCTTTTGTCTCTTCGAGAGGATAAAAATAGAGATATTCACTGCTCTGTTCGAGTGTCCGCTTTCGTATTTGTTCGGGGATATTTACCTGTGTCATGGCATTGTCCAGACGTTGTTGAGCCTGACGTAATTGAATCTCTTTCCCAATAGAGGTTCCAATCCGTATAGCTGTTTCGACCAATCCTTGACTTCCGAGATAAAAGGAATCCGAAAAAATTTGTGCCCTTGGGGGTGTGGCCATCATGGCCGCGACCGTGGTCTCATTAAACTCGTATTCATGGAGTCGGTTAGAGCTGCATCGGATGATGACAATAGAGACCAGGATGAGGATAAGCATAATAATGACTATTTGTTTTTTCATATGTTCCTCCATTCGTTTTTTGGTTTATATTTTAGACATCCTCCTAAATCTCCCTTTGAAGGGAGATCCTCGTCCATTTTTTTTAGGACAAGGTAGAGGGATGTCTCTCCCCTTGAGTGGAGAACCTTGGCGATAGCCAAGGAAGAGGGGTGTTACTCAACCAATTGAATGATCCTTTCAACAACACCTTCAATATTATTTATGACATCCAGATTTGAGACCCGAAGAACTTTGAGATTCAATCCCTTTAGGTATGCATCCCGAATTTCATCGTATTCCAAACCGTCATCTTCGTAATGCTGGCCGCCATCGACTTCGATGACGAGGTTGGCTTCAGGCGCATAGAAATCAACGATGTAATTGTCCATTGGGCGTTGGCGGAGGAATTTAACGCCAGCCATTTGCCTCATTCGCAGGTGCTGCCACAATTTAACTTCTGCATCGGTCATTGAACTGCGTAGTTTTCTGGCGCGGTCTTTCAATTTTGGATTGTATTTTAGAATTGGATTTTTTAGCATGCGTTTGAAGCTCTGTTCTTTTTGATTTCTTTTTGGACACCCACCTAAATCCTCCCTCAAGGGAGGACTTAACTTATCTCCCCTTGAGGGGAGACCCTTGGCGATAGCCAAGGAAGAGGGGTGTCACACACTCCCCTCCACAATCTTAATCTCCTCCTCCGTCAAGCCTTACAGCTCGTACACAAGTCGGTCAATCTGCGTGTCTGTAGCATCGATCTGGCGCTGGAACTGCTCGAGATTGCCTGCTCTATTTCCACTCATCGGGTCTTCTCAATATAAAACCATCTAACTTCTTCAATCTATCTGGGAAAACGGAATTTGCGATTCTCTTCTCAGGGAATAATTTTTTCACCTTCTTTATCGGTGCAGAAAGATCACTGTCTGCTGAAATTAATATCGCTCTATCGAACCGATCCTTAAAAGCATCGGTTAACATTTCAACGGCAATATTCACATCCGTCATTTTCTCGTTTGGTTTTGGTATGATGTTGCCACATTTGTAACATTCGATATCATTTGGAAGATAGTGGCCATAATAAATCTTGAATTTTTTCAAGGTTTCCAGTGCTTCAATAAACGTCGTCTGTCTTTTTACTTTATCCGGTGGAAAAGATACTCGTGAAGTAAAATATTTTGTCATAATTAACTTTTGATCTTCTTTTAGAAGAGCCTTCGCCAGTTTCTGTAAGTTCAACCAATAATAACGCTTCCACTTTTTCTCCTTCAATCCAAAATACAGATTAAAACCATCGATGTATACGATCACTTTTTCCATGATAATTTTTCTTGACAAACGTAAACAAAGGTGTTATATTTTATCCATAAGAACACCGCTGGAGATAGCATCTCCGGTTTGACGCTCCGACTCAGTCGGGGCGTTTCTTATTTCTAAGGATCTCATTGCAACGATTTCTCCACCACCTTAATCTCCTCCTCCGTTAAACCGTAAAGCTCGTACACCAGCCGGTCAATCTGTGCGTCTATGGAATTAATCTGGCGATTATAGATAACCCATATTATCCTAAAATTAATTTTGATATAGTTGAAACTTTTTACTTGACATTGTGTAAAATATTTGTAATTTTATAGTGCGCCACATAGAGCCGAAAACCCTGATGATGTCAGGGAAACCGTTTAACGGTAGTCCAGAATTTCGAGACGTAGGCTTGTCGGGCGCCTTTTTATTTTAACTTAAAATTCCAAATAGTAAATCTCTTTTCTCCCCACGGTGTATTATCTCTTAAGTTTTTCAAACCGGCTTCCATGGCGATATAATTGGCCAATTTTTTCTTCGCTTCTTTTGTACCGGATAACAAATCATACTTATTTTTCTGAAAGCCGATAGCCCCTAATATGATATCGTTTATTTGTATTAATTCTGATTCTTTTGAATTTCTGGGCTCAATGGATCGGAAAGGATTGGACCCAATTGAGAATTTTTTATTCATTGTACGATTTAGAACAACTTTTAAAGTGCCTATTTTATAAGTTGTTTGGCGATAGTCAAGATGTACAATGAACCGATCATCTTCACCTTTTCGGCAATAGGTTTTTCCAAAACAGTGAAGTAGAAGCTGATAATATAACTTATAAAATCCGAGTTCTTTATTGCCTTTTGCAAATCTTTTATAATCGATTTGATGGTTATCAATAATAATACAATGAAAATGAAGTTTGTCCGTATTATTCAGTGCGAAAAAATATTCAACAAATCGTTTGTACTGATCCAGTTTCTGATTACTTACTTTTGTCCACTTTAGTTCAGCAAACATCTTCTGTTCTATTCGGAATTTCTGCATTGTCGCATTAAACTCATCCACATGATTAGCCGGAAGGATAATACCGCCTATGACCATATAACGATCTTTCGATTGCCGACTTTCATCACAATATATGTGGTAGACCATTGGATTATCTGCTCAGATCATACTGATTCTTTAATAATTTTAATCTCCTACTCTGTTAAACCGTATAGCTCATACATCAGCCTAATAATATGGTGCTGTAACTATTTTCTTGTTCGTTTAATCTTAATTGCTATATACATAGATAAGTATAAGGTAAAAAATTTCCTCGTTATATGAATTTTTTAATTTTTTTATTGCATATTCAGTTTTATTATGATATATTACTTTACGACCAAGACAGCCGTAAGTGTGCGACTGGTGGGATTAACGTCCCCTTGGCCGTGCGAAATTTCAGCCCCTAGAATTTTCTGGGGGCTTTTTTTACTGGCCATCTTTTTATCCCATATCCACTTACTCTATTGTTTCTTCTCCAAAAACGTGGATAGATAGTTTTAAATTCATCATTACTTTTCTTTGTATTAATTTCTTTTCGATAAAAAACGTTGGAACATATATCGGCAATCTGAACCATATTGGATGTATGGGATTTTGCAAAAAATGTCCCTTCAACAATCCTGAGTGGTTTTAAATGAGTTGAATAAGCTTGTAGATATGATTGAAAATAGCGGATGTTATCATCGCTTCCTGCACAAACTGGATCAAGCACTACAATACCACTCTTATCTGATTGAATATCTAAAAAAGAGTTGTAACGTTCAAGTAATAATTCGAATGAACGAATTTCTGGTTTTACAAATCGATCAATTTTTGATGTATCAACTAGGGCCTTATTAATTGAAACACTTAATATTGTAATATCTATATTTCCTCCAATAAGCGATAGTAAATCATCAAAAAATAAGACTCTGCGTGGTTTATCCCACCCAGAAAACTCTTTTTTGCCTTTTCTAATATGTGAGGCTTTTACTTCAGCATTCCAACTTAGTCCATTTTGTTTTTTAAATCGAATTAACCTCTCATTCCATGTTTTCCATTTCCAACCGTGAATAATCACACCGACTCTTATATATAACTTTGAACCTCCCCAATCAATCCACTTCTTATCTTTTGGATATCCTGGATCACCCGATTCATCAACAAACATCATATGCATAATGTTATCCTTTTAATTATTAAGCTTCATAAATTATCTAATGATAAATCTATACTGGCAAAATCTTAATCACACACTCCCCTCCACAATCTCAATCTCCTCCTCCGTCAACCCGTACAGCTCGTACACAAGCCGGTCAATCTGCACGTCTGTGGCATCGATCTGGCGCTGGAGTGTTTAGTGTGTACGTGCTAAACATGATGAATGTTTATTGTTCATTTACATCCCCCTTTTAAGGGGGACAAATAATTCTCTCCCTTTGAAGGGAGATCCTTGGATAGGTTTCCTGTCCAAGGTAGAGGGATGTCATCTCCCCACGAGGGGAGACCCTTGGCGATAGCCAAGGAAGAGGGGTGTCACACACTCCCCTCCACAATCTTAATCTCCTCCTCCGTCAAACCGTACAACTCATAGACCAGCTTGTCAATTTGCGCGTCTGTGGTGTCGATCTGGCGTTGCAAAGTCTCACGTGTATGCGGCTCATGCATGTCAGATAGTTTTTCATTTAGATTGAGAATTTGTTCAACTTGTGTATTTATCTTGTTATATACTCTATTTTCTAATGCATTTTTAAAATCAACTTTTTTAATAGGTAATTTCTCAAGATGTCCCGATTTTACTATTGGAAACATATTCCTAAAATCTGTAAATACTGTTTTAAAGTAAAAACTTAATAATTTTGAATTCAAGATACCTAAAACATATTTTGTAGAAAGACCAATGTTATTTTTTAAATAAATAACAACTCCTGTATTAATTACATAATATTTTTCATTATCAAAACAAAATGCTAAGCTCTTACCAACAAATTTACTAACTATTTTTTCATCAACTTCAAAAATCTCCTTTCTTCTCGGTCTATCGAGTTTGTCGGGTAAATAATTTACATAAAGTTCTTCTTTAATTAAAAAATATCGTTTAATTTGAGCACCTTGGATAATAGGTTTGTAATCCCTATTTATTCTTTTATTACATAGAAATTTTTTATCATTGCCTGTTGTTAAACCACGCCAAACTTCACAGATTTCACCCAATGTTTTACTATTCTCGCTGCATTTTATTATTATCTCTAATATGTCATCAGTAATGTTTATTAAAAAACGATTAAATAAATGTGGATCCAGAAATACACTTTGATTTACTTTGTAGATATTATCTTCGTATTTAATCGTAATTTTATTATTTTGTTTTGCATCTTCTTTTAAATAAATACAAATCAATGCCTCTACACCTGCATCTTCAAATACAGTACCTTCATTTAATAGGTGTGTTATGTTTGTATTCTTAATAAGGAAATTACGTAACTCTTTCATTCCATCATTTGTTAATAATGTATTAGGAATAATCATCCCAAAAAGAGCTTTTTCTCTCATTATTTTAAATGATTTTTCTAAGAACAAATTAAAAAGGTTTATTTGCATTGTTGCATATTTATATCTGTTTTTATAATAACTTATAATAAAAGGATGTTCTTCGAAGCTCGTATATCGCCCACCTTTAACAACAACATATGGCGGATTGCCGATCACGGCGTCGAATCCGCCTTTGGCGAAAATTTCGGGGAATTCGCGTTCCCAGTCGAAGGCGTTGATGCGAAGGGCTTCTGCCTCGTCGAAGAGGGCGGACTGCTGGTTTTCGTAAAAGTCGGGGCCGATGAGGGAGTTGCCGCATTTGATGTTGTTAGACAGGTTCGGCAGTGCCCGCTCGTGCCAGATCTTCATCTGGCTGTGAAGCGTCTCGCTGTTTTCATTTTCCAACACTTTAAGGAGCAGGCTCAGCTTGGTCACTTCCACGGCATTGGCGTCGATATCGACACCATAAATGTGGTTCAGAAGAATGCGCTTCTTTTCCGCAGTGGACAGGAACCACTGTCCGCCCATTCCCTGGAAGATCGCCTGCGGATCGGACTTGCGGGGCCGCTGACCTCTGGTGGTCGGCGATTTGGGCAATATGCCTGTTTTTTCGTATTCCTTTCGATAGGCATCCAGGTACCAGTCCAGCAGGTATTGATACGCGCCAAGCAGAAACGATCCCGAGCCGCACGCCGGATCGCAAATCCGCAGTTCGCCGACATCTTTGGGCGTTTTGCCTTCAACGAGTTTACCCACCGTATTTTTAACGATGTAATCCACGATGTACTGGGGAGTGTAATAGACGCCCCCGGCCTTGCGCACTTCCGGCTTTTCCTCGATTCTCGCATGATGCCCTTGGGTGAGCGTGATCCGCTTGCCGAGAAACTGTTCGTACGCATTGCCCAGCACCTCCACTGGCAGAACGCTGAACTCGTAGGGACAGTCCGGATAATAGAGATGACGGAGTATGTCTTTCATTACCCGGTCATCCACTTTCAGAGAGGGTGTGATTACATCGGGATCGGGGCCGTCCTTTTCCTCAAAATGGAACAGGCCGGAATTGTAGCGCTCGTCCGCTCTGTAGTAAATTTCCACGAGGCGCGGATAGACATGCTCACCGTTGAGCAGCGCTCGCAGTGTGTACTGGGATTCGATGCCGCGGTCCTCGCTCATACGCAGGAAAATCAGCCGGTCGATGGTCAACTGCACCGCAAAGTTGAGTTCACGCTCAGAGAGTCCCGGATTCCTTAAAGCGATGTTGCGGGCCAGCTCGATGCGCCAGTTATCCAGATCATTCAGGAAATCGCGGTCGATCTCAGCGCGTGGTTTTTTACCCTGCTTATCCTGAATGAAGCGGTCAAAGTCGCCGCGCATCACCGATTCTTTGGAAAAGACAGATTGAATTTCATCCCATTTTTCAAGATATTCTTCAAAAGTATAGTAGAGCATGCGGCCTACATGCGACTTATCAGATAACGCAGGTTTGATGCGTGTATCATAGACGATGAATTCCTCGAAATCCGTCAGCAGCGAGGCGGGCAACCGGGCGCTGTAGGCATAACGGCGCAACTGAAAAGCCGGAGCCGGATTGTGCTTGAGATCCACAGCCGGTTTTTTTGTTTCCATGAAAAAAATGCGTTTCCCGCCGATTCGGAAAGAATAATCGGGCGCCTTGGTCGTACCACTCACCTTCACTTCATCTTCGTGAATCACATCGCGGTAGGCCATGGCATGTCCCGACTTGTTCAGCACATCCCAGCCGAGGGCTTCCCAGAATGGATTGACGAATTCCACACGGATGTTTGTCTCGTTGTATTGCGGGCTACGGTATTCTTTCAGATTCCTGTGGAATTTTTCAACGAGTTCTTTGATTGTTTTTGGAGTTTTTGTCATGGTCTGGTTCTTTTGATATATTGGATCTTTTGACATCCCCCTTCCTCAGCTTGCGCTGAGGGTCCACTCCTTCGCCTTCGCTCAGGACAAGCTCTCAAGGGAGGACTTAACTTGTCTCCCATTGAGGGGAGACCCTTGGCGGTAGCCAAGGAAGAGGGGTGTTTTTCCCTTTGAAGAGAGATCCTTGGACAGGTTTCCTCTCCAAGGTAGAGGGATGTTTTATATTTTCCTCTTTTCATGATTGGACCAGACCTGACAGGTTTTCAAAACCTGTCAGGTCTTATGTTAAAAGAAAATATCAATTAAAAAATTTCTGAAAATGAATGAATCACATTGGGTACGTTATCCAATAATACTAAATAAATCCATCAATGTCAAAGACAAAATCGTCGGTAAAAATGAATAAAATATATTTGCATTTTCCAACTGTTGATGTTATTTTGGTATGCTGCATGAATGAATAAAATACGCTTTTCAAATGGTAAAGAAGAAACAGAATAAAAAATCCTTGACACAGGAAACGCCCCTGATGACGCAATACAATGCCATCAAGGCGCAGTATCGGGATGCGATCCTCTTTTTCCGTATGGGTGATTTTTTTGAGATGTTCTATGAAGATGCCCGGATCGGTGCGAAAGTTCTGGGAATTACACTTACTTCACGCGGCCACGGCAAGGCCGGTGATGTGCCCTTAGCTGGATTTCCGCATCACGCACTGGAAGGGTATCTGGCTAAAATGATTCGTGCGGGTTACCGCGTGGCCATCTGCGAGCAGGTTGAGGATCCCAAATTAGCGAAGGGCATCGTCAAACGGGATGTTGTTCAGGTGGTCACGCCGGGGACCGTCCTTGACGATCGCCTTCTGGAAGCCAAACGGAATAATTATCTTTCCGCTCTGTTTATTCAGGAAGGATACTGCGGTCTGGCCTCTGCCGATGTGTCAACCGGAGAATTTATAGTCACCGAGTTCGATATCGATTCTCTTATTGAAAGATTGCAATCCGTCAATGCATCCGAATTGTTGGTTTCAGAAGATCAAATAAAAATCATCACAGAGCAAATCGGTAAAAACAGATCAACGTCCATCATCACAAAGCTGGATCCCTGGATTTTCGGACGGGATTACGGGTATGAATTGCTGACCAAGCATTTTGGAACCGCTTCGCTCAAAGGATTCGGCTGCGAAAATCTCAGTGTGGGTATTTCGTCCGCAGGTGCTGTATTGACCTATCTCAAAGATACACAAAAGACAGAACTTTCTCATATTCACAGAATCATCCGCTATGGCGATAATGATTTCATGATCCTGGATGAGGCCACAAGACGAAATCTTGAGATCACCACTTCGATCATGGCCGGCAGTCGGGAGGGAACGTTGCTCTCCATCATCGATCGTACAGAAACACCTATGGGCGGTAGAACCTTATCCGCGTGGCTTAACCGGCCCTTAAAACAACTCGAACCGATACAGGAGAGACTGGATGGCATTGAGGAGCTTTTTAACGAAAAGGCTGTTCGTGTTGAACTCACCCGTTTGTTCAAGGAAGTTGACGATCTGGAACGGCTGATCACAAAAATCGTCACGCATAAAGCCACACCGAGAGACCTTCAGGCACTCAGAAAAACCTTGTCCCGTATCCCCGATATCAAAGATCAACTCTCGGGAATGGTGTCCTCTCTTTTATCCCAGATACGGGATGAGCTCGATCCCTGTGAGCAAGTTGTCCACTCCATTGCACAAGCGCTTGTCGATTTCCCACCTCCCAGTCTCGCGGATGGAGGTATCATTCGCGAAGGTTACCATGCAGAATTGGATGAGCTCCGACGCATTGCATTTTCCGGAAAAGACTGGATCGCTCAACTTCAAAAGGAGGAGCGGGAACGGGTAAACATTCCTTCATTGAAAGTCGGCTACAACAAGGTTTTTGGCTATTACATTGAAGTGACCAAGCCTCACCTGTCCAAGGTTCCCGAAGATTATATTCGAAAACAGACCCTTGTCAATGCGGAACGGTTCATCACGCCACCCTTAAAAGAGATGGAGGAGAAAGTCCTCAGCGCAGAAGAGAAAATCGTCTCCCTCGAATCCGCACTTTTTGATCAACTTCGAAGTGAAGTGGCCGGCTATTCGAAGGCCATCCAGCAAAACGGCAGACGGATCGGGCAACTCGACTGTCTGCTTTCTCTGTCCCAAACGGCAGAAGCATACCGTTATGTCAAACCCAGTATCAATGATCATAACCGGATCGTGATCGAAGAAGGCCGCCATCCTGTTGTTGAACAGCTCCTTCCGCCGGGTGAACCCTTTATCCCCAACGGAATAGAGATTGATAACGAAGAAAACCAGATTTTGATCATCACCGGACCCAACATGGCGGGTAAATCCACTTATATCCGGCAGGTGGGATTGATCGTTCTTCTGGCCCAGATCGGCAGTTATGTGCCGGCAACATCCGCTACCATCGGTATCGTGGATCGCATTTTTACACGGGTGGGTGCGCAGGACAATGTGGCAGGTGGAGAGTCCACTTTTCTCGTCGAGATGAATGAAACGGCCAATATCCTGAACAATGCCACACCAAAAAGTCTGATCCTACTGGATGAAATCGGCAGGGGCACTTCGACCTTTGACGGCCTGTCCATTGCCTGGGCTGTGGCCGAGCATCTTCACAATGACGCACGTGTACAGGCCAACACGCTGTTTGCCACGCACTATCATGAGCTGACCGAATTGGCCCTCATCCTGCCGCGGGTCAAGAATTTTAATGTGGCTGTCAAAGAGTGGGGTGAGCATATCGTATTTTTGAGGAAGATCGTCCCCGGCGGTTGTGATCATTCCTACGGGATTCAGGTTGCCCGATTGGCTGGATTGCCGCGTGAATTGATTGATCGTGCCAGAGAGGTTCTGCAAAACCTTGAAGCCAATGAGCTCACACCCAATGCATTGCCCAAATTGGCTTTGGGTGAGCATGCTCCTTTGAAAGTAGCAGAGCCCCAGTTGAACATGTTTGCTGAAGAGGAACAAAAGTTAAGAGAGGCGGTGAGAAAGATTGATGTCAATCAGTTGACGCCCTTGGAAGCCCTGAAGATATTGGATGGGTTAAAGAAACTGACATCGGAATGAGTTGCACCGAATATCATGTTATCGAATAAAAGGACAGACATTGTACACAAAACGAAATATTTCCCGATTGTTTGAAGCCAATCCCACCATTTATCGCCTGCTGAAAGATGCGCTGGATCCATCATCAGCGAGAGATTATCTGATGGGGTATGTTGGCGAAGTGATTCGTCTGGCAAGCCGGGAAAGTCTTCGCATACAGCCCCTCGAGTGGACCCTGCAAAATCAATGTCTATTGACTTTTAGAAGGATCATTTCAGTCCGAAGCGAACGGATATCCAAATTTAGCATTGTTCGTTTATTGTGGGCTTTGGCTCACGAAGAAACAGATAAAATACCTTCAGAGTTAAACGATGGATTTTTCAGCGAGATGATCCATCTTTTTTTAGGCATGAGGAGGGAAAGTGGTATCTATGACCAGGAACCTTATCCTGAATTTGCGAAACAACACGGGCGTAAAGCCTCCATTATTCGATCAAGACAACTCGATGAGATCGGTTCTAAAAGCCTATCTTACATTCAGAGATATCCTACAGGTCTGGACAAAGGTGTTCGAGAAGAGAGGCGAAAAAATAAACTTCGTATACTAAACTTTTTTAATGCAACAGAAAGCGATTGGAATGATTACAGATGGCATCTCAAACATATCATTCGAGATGCAGACACGTTGGGTGAATTGGTTACACTTACCGATCCAGAAAGAAAGGCCATTGAAAAAGCCAAAAGCGAACATTTGCCCTTTGGGATTACACCTTATTATGTATCCTTAATGGATCAAGAACTGCACAGACGTCACGATCATGCTGTGCGTGCTCAGGTTATTCCACCCCTTGATTACATTGAGACCATGCGTATCCATCGGGGGAATCGGGTTCACTTTCACGATTTTATGCTGGAACAAGATACTTCCCCCATCGATTTGATCACACGCCGTTATCCGATGATCGTTATCCTCAAACCCTACAATACATGCAGTCAAATCTGTGTCTACTGCCAGCGGAACTGGGAAATCAACGATGTTTTGAATCCACGAGCCATGGCATCAAAGAACAAGCTTTTAAAAGCAATCGATTGGATTCGTTCGCATTCCGTGATCAATGAAGTGTTGGTCACAGGAGGTGATCCGTTGGTCATGAATGATCACCGGATCGATTTTGTGTTGTCCAAACTCGCTGATATAGATCATATCGAAAGGATACGGATCGGATCAAGGACACCGGTTGTGCTTCCCCAGCGTATCACAGAGTCCCTGATCCAGATTATCCAGAAATATCATGAACCAGGGAAGCGAGAAGTCGCGGTGGTTACCCATTTTGAACATCCATACGAGGTCACCCCCGATGCCATGCAGGCTGTCCAAAAATTCAAAATGGCAGGCATGTCGGTCTATAATCAGGCTGTTTTTACAATAGAAAACAGCAGACGCTTCGAGCTGGTCGCTCTGAGAAGAGCGTTGAGGATCATTGGTGTGGATTCTTATTATACATTCAATATCAAAGGGAAAGAAGAGATTCAAAGCTATCGTGTTCCATTAGCCCGTCTCCAGCAGGAGATCAAGGAAGAAGCACGGCTCGTACCCGGACTGGTAAGAACCGATGAACCGGTTTACAATGTCCCTCGCTTAGGCAAAAATTACATCAAAGCACAACAACACCACAGCCTCTTGACCATTCTTCCGGATGGACGGCGTGTCTACGAATTTCATCCTTGGGAAAAGAAACTCTCCTTGGCCGACACTTACATCGATACGGATGTATCGATTCATGATTTTCTCACTGAATTGAAAAAGAGGGGTGAAAATCCAGAAGATTATAAAACCATATGGTACTATTATTAATTCTCTGTAGGTTGAATACAGGTTGTTTTCCACATCTGATTGATCATAACAATATTTCAAAGGTCTATGAGGATAAAATAAAAGTCCGTGTTATTTCGGTTAACACGGACTTTACAAGGGGTAGAGAGGAAAGGAGGTTTCGTTATCTGATCGGTTCAAATGCAATGAGCATGCCAGAACAATATTAAGTCTCTTATGTAACAGTTTAATAAGAAGATGGCGATATTTACTTGGTTTTACATTTACAGCGAGATGAATTTCAATTTGTGAACAAATCTTCATGATTCTTTTCAAATTGAAACAAATGTTACAGAAATGACTTATTTGTCATTGATTCACTTTTGCGTTTTTTATCTTATCGTTTATTGATGTGAGAAGGACGCGTTCAAATATTTGAAATAATTGCGTAACTGATTATAAAAAACATGCCTTAGATTATCATTCCATTTCAGACGGATAATGATATTGACAAAATGTTAATATTTGCTTAACTTTAAGAACATTTTTTCAGGTTTGTCGCTTTATTTCGACTGCATTCTGTAAAAGAACCACTGTGTTTGAAAAATGTATTGTGACCAACTTTGTGAGAGATCTTCTGTAAAAAACAGGTTGATCTTTGGAGATTTATATGACCGGTAAACAGCTGGATAAAGTTTATGAACCGAAAGCGGTTGAAGGGAAATGGTACCGGTACTGGCTGGATCATGAATTGTTTCATGCCGATGCGGGCAGCCCAAAAAAAAAGTATACCATCATGATTCCCCCGCCCAATGTGACAGGCATGTTGACGATGGGCCATATTCTGAACAATACGATTCAGGATCTACTCGTTCGATGGAAACGCATGGAAGGTTATGAAGCTTTGTGGCTGCCGGGAACGGATCATGCCGGAATCGCGACGCAAAACAAGGTTGAAAGCGCACTGAGAGAAGAAGGGATCACCCGCCATGATTTGGGTCGTGAAAAGTTAATTGAAAAAGTGTGGGAGTGGAAAGAGAGATACGGCGGGATCATCTTAAAGCAATTGAGGAAATTAGGCGCTTCCTGTGACTGGAAACGGGAACGCTTCACCATGGACGAGGGGTTAAGCCGGGCAGTGAAAGAGGTCTTTATTCGATTATACGAAAAGGATCTCATATACAAAGGGCGCAGACTGATAAACTGGTGTCCGCGGTGTCATACCGCACTTGCCAATGAGGAAGCGCCCAATATCGATATCCAGGGAAAATTCTGGCATATCGCTTATCCCATTCACAATAGCAAAGAGATGATCGTGGTCTCCACGACACGTCCTGAAACCATGTTGGGCGATACGGCTGTTGCTGTTCATCCCGAAGACGAACGGTATCAAAGGTGGATCGGAAAGCATGTCATGCTTCCCCTGATGAACCGACCGATTCCGATCATCGCGGACGCACATGCCGATCCCGAGAAGGGAAGCGGTGCAGTCAAAATCACACCGGCCCATGATTTTAACGATTTTGAAGTCGGACAAAGACATCAATTGGAACAGATCTCCGTGATCGATGAGAACGGGAAGATGAACGAACAGGCGGGACCTTATCAGGGTATGGACCGCTTTCAGGCAAGAAAACAGATTTTAAAGGACTTGAAGGAATTGGATCTCCTGAAGGGGGAGGAACCCCACCAGGTACCGATTCCGCACTGTTACCGGTGCAAAACGATCATCGAACCGATGCTCTCTGAACAGTGGTTTGTCAAAATGAAACCGCTTGCCGATCCGGCCATTCGAGCGGTGAAGGAGGGAAAAATTAGGTTCTATCCCAAGCAGTGGGAAGAGACCTATTTCTACTGGATGGAAAATATCCGGGATTGGTGCATTAGCCGGCAGATATGGTGGGGTCACCGCATTCCTGTATGGACCTGCATAAACGGGCATCGGTTTACGGCACGGGAAGATCCTGATTCCTGTCCGAAATGCGGGAACACCCAATTGCAGCAGGACCCGGATGTGCTCGATACCTGGTTCTCTTCCTGGCTGTGGCCCTTCAGCACACTGGGATGGCCTGTAGAAACAGAGGATCTAAAAAGTTTTTTCCCGACAGACACAATGGTCACCGGTCCTGACATTATCTTTTTCTGGGTGGCGCGGATGATCATGGCCTCCCTTGAATTTATGGGAGAGGTGCCTTTTCATGATGTCTATTTTAATGGCATGATCCGTGACCTTTCCGGGAAAACGATGTCCAAATCACTGGGCAATTCACCCGATCCCCTGTGGCTGATCGACGGAGCCAGTCGGGAAACAGTGAAGGATTTTGCATTGAAAAATCCTTCGTACAAAGAGGGTGTCCCCCCATACGGAGCCGATGCGATTCGACTGACGATGGTTTATCTTACCCCTCTTGGGGGAGATATCCATTTCGACCATACGCTGGTCGAATTCGGGCAAAAATTTTGTAATAAACTCTGGAATGCTTCCCGTCTTGTTCATGCAAATCTCGACGAAAATAAAGACTGTCTTCGCCTCGATCAAATATCCGCTCAGAAACTCGAGCTTTCGGATCGCTGGATACTCAGTCGTCTACAGCATGCCATTGGTGATATTCGTCAGGGATTCCGACATTTTCGGTTTAATGATTCTGCTAAAAGTCTATACAGTTTTGTCTGGAGTGAATTTTGTGACTGGTATCTCGAACTGGTCAAAATCCGGCTGTATGAAAAGAAAGATGCACAGGCAAAAATCACAGCGCAATCGGTTGTTCTCTTTGTATTGGAACAGATTTTAAAACTGGCCCATCCATTCATCCCCTTTATCACGGAAGAGATCTGGCAGGCTTTGCCCTTTCTTAGGTCCCCTGCAGAATCAGTGCAGTCCATCATGAAGCAGACCTATCCTCAAGTACATCGAGAATGGATCGATAAAGCCGCTGAAAAGGAGATGGACTTCATACAGAAAACGATCAGCTGTATCAGAAACATTCGAAGTGAAATGAATATCCCCCCAGACAAAAAAGCGCATGTGATGGTGAATGGCCCCAAAGAGAAGGTGCAGAGCATAAAAAGGGTTTCCGTCTATTTTGAAAAGTTGGCTGGTGTTCAGTCCATTGAATTCAACAAACAGGTTGAAAAACCAAACGAAACGGCCTGCGGCATTGTAGAAGATGTGGAAGTGTTCATTCCCCTTGCAGGATTGATCGATCTCGATGTTGAGAGAGATCGGATCGGGAAGGAAGTCAAACGGATGGAAAAGATCCTCAATGATCTCAATCTCAAGTTAAGCAATCACCAATTTTTAAAAAAGGCCCCTGCACACATTGTCGAGAAAGAGCAGCAAAAACAGACGGATTTTGGTGAAAAGCTGAAAAAATTAAAGAAAAATTTTGAGATGTTAGGAAAAGCATAACATAAAGAGGTTTGTCATGATAAGAAGATTGTTTTTCATTATTATGGGTATACTCATCTGTTCTGGCCATCTGCCGGCGCAAGATGTTGCCCTTACAGTTTATAATCAAAACAGGGCCCTGGTCAGGGAAATCAGAAAACTCTCTATCGAATCAGGAATTTCAACAATATCTTTTACTGATGTAGCTGCCTTAATCGATCCAACCTCTGTTCATTTTCAGTCTCTGACGGATCCTGATAAATTGACCATATTGGAGCAGAATTTTGAGTACGATCTGGTCAGTTCGAGTAAGATACTGGAAAAGTATATCGATGAATCGATACGGATTGTCACCAGCGAAGGAGAAGTCTTTAGCGGAAATCTTCTCAGCGCTGCGGGATCCGATGTGGTCATTCAAGACCAGGGGGGCTCCATCAAGGTCATCGGCAGATCAGGTATTCAGCATTTCGATTTTCTTGAACTTCCGGAAGGGCTGATCACACGGCCCACACTGGTCTGGATGGTTGAGAATCAGGGCAAAAAAGAGCAGGACGGTGAAATCAGTTATTTAACAGGCGGTGTCAACTGGCATGCGGAATATGTCGCCGTCTCGGATGCAGATGATCAAAATTTAAATATCAGCGGTTGGGTATCCGTCGAAAACCGTTCGGGCACAGCTTATCAAAATGCCAAACTCAAACTGGTTGCAGGAGATGTCAATGTGGTTCAGGAATATCGTCAGACCGGAGAAGTCATGATGGAGACCACGGCACTGGCCAGGGTGGCTCCCCAGTTTGAAGAGAGCGAACTCTTCGAGTATCATCTCTATACGCTTCAACGCAGAACGACGCTGAAAAATAACCAGATCAAACAGGTCTCACTTTTCTCGCCGGCTCAAACGAAAACGAAAAAGTTATTCATATACGATGGCGCCAGATACGATCAAAAAGTTCGTGTGCATCTCGAATTTCAGAACAGCCAGCGGGATGGACTGGGACTGCCGCTTCCCAAAGGAAAGATACGGGTCTACAAAGAAGATCAGGATGGCGCTCTGGAATTTATCGGTGAAGATCAAATCGATCACACGCCGGTTGATGAAAAAATCCGGATTTTTTTAGGGAATGCCTTTGATCTTGTGGGCGAGAGGGTCGTTAAGTCTTCGAGAAGCATCAGCAACCGTTCGCGTGAGGAGGAGATCGAAATCGTCCTGAGAAATCATAAAGAAGAAGATGTCGAAATTGTCGTGGTTGAACATTTCTACGGCGACTGGAACATTGAAGAGAGTTCCGATCCCTTTTCACAAAAAGATGCCTATACATCGGAATTTGTCATGCCTGTTCCTTCGCAAGGAGAAAGGACGCTCACCTATAAGGTCGTTATCCGTTGGTAAAAGTCCATATGTTTTTATAGGTCGGTATCTTTTTGAATGTATGAACATGCCTTCTCACAACCAGTTGAAAATGGAAACGCCCGTACAATTTGTGAAGGGTATCGGCCCCAAGCGTGCAACCCTTCTTAAACGCGTCTTCATCGAAACGGTTGAGGATCTTCTCACCTATTTTCCCCGTCGTTATCTTGATCGCAGTCAGTTGACCCAAATTCGTCACTTGAAAGCAGGTGAAGAGGTGACTGTCATGGGGAAGGTGCTTTCCTGCGAAACGGTCAGAGGAAGGGTCAGTCGCTATATGCTTTTATTGGGTGACGGAACGGGAATTCTTCAGTGTGTATGGTTCCGCGGCGTTCACTATATTTCAAAAGTTTTTCAAATAGGGGATAGAGTTGCTTTCAATGGAAAAATCACCTACTACCATGGACCCCAGCTTGTGCATCCTGAATATGATAAAATCTCGGAAGAAGGAGAATCGGATCCCGTGCATACAGGGAGAATCATCCCCATGTATCCTTCAACCGAGGCCCTGTCCCGAAGCGGCTTGGACAGTCGCGGATTCAGACGGATTCTTCGGGGTGTGCTGGACAGCATGACGGAATCGATCCCTGAGACCCTGTCTCAGGAAATCATTCGCAATCAAAAACTGGTCTCCCTTTCATATGCTCTGGCCAATATTCATTTTCCTCAAAGCTGGAAGGGTCTCAGGCAGGCCCAACACAGATTAAAATTTGAAGAATTGTTTTTCCTTCAGCTTTTTTTAGCGCTTCAGAGAAAAACGAATCAAGTAGAAAAAAAAGGGATTGTTTTTCAAATAGTGGGTGAGCAGACCAAACAGCTGGTTGATCGTCTTCCTTTTGAATTGACCCAGGCCCAAAAACGCGTTCTGCATGAAATTCGCCGGGACATGAAAAAGGAGCAGTCGATGAACCGTTTGCTACAGGGCGATGTAGGATCCGGGAAAACCATTGTTGCCCTGGTAGCGATGTTGATAGCCGTTGAAAATGGTTTCCAGGCCGCGCTGATGGCGCCGACAGAAATTCTTGCGGAACAGCACTACATCAATGTGCATGGCTGGCTGGAAGATTTGGGTGTTCAAGTGGCTTTGCTCAAAGGAGGACAAAGGGAATCCGAAAGACGAGAAATTTTAAGAAAAATGTCCGAAGGCGAAATCAATATTGTTGTGGGGACACATGCTCTTGTTCAGGAGAGTGTCTGCTTCAAACAGTTGGGCTTTGTTGTGATTGATGAACAGCATCGTTTCGGTGTCATGCAGAGAGCTGTCCTTCGGCAAAAAGGGTATCATCCCGATGTTCTGGTGATGACGGCCACACCGATTCCACGAACATTGACCTTAACCCTCTATGGCGATTTGGACATTTCCATTATCGATGAGATGCCCGCGGGAAGAAAACCCATTCGCACTTTCTGGCGGAAAGAAGACAAACGAGATGAAATTTACACCTTTATACGGCGTGAAATCGGGAAAGGACGACAGGCTTATGTTGTCTATCCTCTGGTGGAGGAATCGGAGAAAGTGGATCTGGCCGATGCAACCGCTGGATATGAAATGTTGTCCAAGCAGATTTTTCCTGAATATAAGCTGGCGCTGATACACGGTCGTATGAAGGCTGAAGAAAAAGAGAAAATCATGGGCGATTTCACATCCGGGGGGATCCATATTCTCGTCAGTACAACCGTTATTGAAGTGGGTGTGGATGTGCCGAATGCGACTGTTATGCTGATTGAGCATGCCGAACGTTTTGGATTGAGTCAGCTCCATCAATTGCGCGGACGGGTGGGTCGGGGTGAAGACCAGGCCACCTGCATTCTTCTTTCCCAGTATCAACTCTCCGATGATGCTGTGAAAAGATTGAAAACCATGGTTGAAACCACGGATGGATTTCGAATCGCGGAAGTCGATCTGCAGTTGAGGGGGCCCGGAGAGATCTGTGGAACGAGGCAGCACGGTATACTGGACTTTAAAATAGCCAACCTGATAACGGATGAATCTATTTTAACCGCAGCGCGAAAGGAGACGTTTCAGTTGGTTGAAGCCGATTTTCATCTCGAACAGTTCGAGAATCAGCAGCTCAGGGACACTTATTTGAAACGATATCAGGAAAAAATGGGTTTAATGAAAGTGGGATAAGATAAAATGATTCATCAGAATTTTAGAAAAATTCAATAATAGATTTATAGGAGGTGGAGATGTCCGAAAATAATCAAAAAAGCGAGGCCTTATTTATGCAGCTGGTTCTGACATTTCAAATGGCTGCATGGCAGCAGATGGGAAAAATCAAGAATCCGTTAACCGATAAGGTGGAGAGAGATCTTTATCAGGCTCAATATTCAATCGATATACTGGAAATGCTGCGATCCAAAACAGCGGGTAATCTCAATGATAACGAAAAACAATTTTTGAATAAAATCCTCAGTGAACTTCAGTTGAATTATATCGATGAAATGAGCAAGGAGAAAAAAGAGCGGGAACAAAAGAAGGAAACCGTCAAAGAAGAGCAGGGTGCCGAAGTAAAAGAGGAAGAGAAAGAAACGGCAGTCAAGGAAAAAGATGAGAAGAATCAAGAAGAAAAACCCAAAAAATCACAGAAAACGGGCGGAGAAAAGAGCCGTCGGAAATCATCCAAGAAATAATGATTTCGGTGAAGCGATTTATTTTGACTTGATTTGTTATTAATTAATAATTACTTTTTTAATTATCTAAAATGTAGTTCTATGAATAGGGGCGACCAACAATCAAATCAAACCCACTGGGAACACTACTGGGAAAACAAAAAAGAGGTCGGTGAAATCTATTCAAATGGAGACAGACTGGTTGTTCAAATTCTCCGATCAACCCAGGTCAAAAACAAGCGGATTTTAGAAGTGGGTGCGGGAACCGGGAGAGACGGTTTCCGATTGGCTGATGCAGGGGCTCGTGTTTTTTTTCTTGACTATGCCGATCGTTCTTTGGCATTCATAAAAAAACAGATCCAGGATAATGGGAAAAGCGCTTACCTGATCAGGGCGGATGCGCGGGCGCTGCCATTTCGATCCACCTGTTTTGATGTTGTGTTTCATCAAGGTCTACTCGAACACTTTCGGAATCCGGAGGTCTTGCTCCGAGAAAATCACCGTGTCCTCCAAAAAGACGGGATTTGTCTTGTCGATGTTCCACAGAAGTATCATATTTACACGGTGATCAAGCATGTATTGATGATTTTGCATGCGTGGTTTGCCGGTTGGGAAACGGAATTTTCGGTTCGGCGTCTGCGCCAACTTGTTCAGGATGCCGGATTCCGGATCGATGTATTCTATGGCGATTGGATGCGGCCCGGCCTGATCTATCGCATCGTCCGTGAACTGCTTTTACGTATCGGGATTCGGCTTCCCATGTATCCAAAGGGGTTTAAAATCAGTCAGTTGATCCGGACAAAGATACGGATCCTGCTCAGTCGATATCCTCTGTTTTTGAACACATACTTGGATATCGGCGTGGTGGCGAAGAAATCATAAGAAACGGAGCCATGAAATACCGAATACTCTTAATCAACTGGCAGGATATTGCCAATCCGAAGGGAGGAGGGGCTGAAGTTCATGCACACCAAATCTTTAAACGGATTGCCGGAAAGGGACACGAAGTGATTCAGTTCAGTTGCCTTTTCCCCAATGCTCCCAGAGAGGAGACCATCGATGGTATTCGGGTGATGCGTTGCGGCGGCCGAAAGGTGTTTAATTTCATGGTTCCTGCTGCCTATAAGAAGTTGAGCCGTCAAATGAAGCTTGACATTGTGATCGATGATATCAATAAAATACCCTTTTATACACCTCTTTTTGTCCGAGAGCCGCTTGTGGGGATTGTTCATCACCTTTTTGGCAAAAGCATCCTGCTGGAGACAAGCTGGATACAGGCGCACTATGTCCTGCTGGGTGAGCGACTCATTCCCCGGATCTATAAGCACAAAAGGCTTGTTGCCGTTTCCGAGAGTACGCGGAGGGAACTCAATCAGTGGGGAATCAGTAACAATAACATCGACATCGTCCTGAATGGTATTGATCCGCAACAGTATTATATTCTGCCTGGCATGAAAGATCCAAATCCGCTCATTGGATACTATGGTCGGCTGAAAAAATATAAATGCATTGATCATCTCATTCGTGCACTGGGTTTGGTTGTGCGACAGATCCCGAATGCACGTCTATTGATTGTAGGCATGGGAGATTATCAGAAAGAATTGGAAAGGTTGGTTGGAAAATTAAATCTGAATCCGTATGTCCGGTTTGTCAGTACAACACACCCACATGAAAGTGTCAAGTATCTCAATCAAATGTGGGTTGTTGCAAATCCTTCTCCCAAGGAGGGATGGGGACTTACCGTCATCGAAGCCAATGCCTGCGGCACACCTGTTGTCGCCGCAGACTCTCAGGGGTTGCGTGATTCTGTCATTGACGGTGAAACCGGTTTTTTGTATCCCTGGGGTGATATCGATCGGTTGGCGGATCGTATTGTTCAGATCATTTCGAACAAAAAGCTCCGTCAGAAACTTGAGCGGGGAGCAGAAAACTGGGCAAAAAAATTCAGTTGGGATGAATCAGCATCAGAAATGATGAGCATTATTGAGCATGTTGTCAATGGTTCATGAATGGGAGGGTTCCTATATGGATAATCATAAAAGACTCAATGGGTTTATTGGTTTTGTGGTTACAGTCATTGCTTTTTTAACCTATTTGCGGACGATTGCACCCACAACTTCATTTTGGGATTGTGGAGAGTTTATTACCTGTTCCTATATTCTGGGAGTGCCCCATCCACCCGGTGCTCCGTTCTATCTGTTGATCGGAAGAATTTTTTCGCTCATCCCTTTTGCGGCTGACATTGGTTTTCGCGTTAATCTTATTTCTGCAATCACAAGCACCCTGACGGTTCTCTTTACCTACTTAATTATTGTCCGGTTGATCAACATCTGGCGCGGTGAGCCTAAAACCGCCACCGATCGTTTTCTGGTCTATGCGAGTGGTTTTATCGGGTCATTGGCTTTTGCTTTTACCGATTCACAGTGGTTCAATGCTGTCGAAGCGGAAGTCTATGCCATCAGTATGTTTTTTACTGCCGCTGTTGTCTGGCTGATTCTGGTCTGGATGGAGAAATCGGACCGTCCCTCGAGTGACCGGTATATTCTCATGATTTCATACTGTGTCGGTCTAGCCATCGCCATTCATTTGCTCAATATACTGGCATTGCCCTTTGTCTTTTTGATTATTTATTTTCGAAAATGCAAACCCGATTCAATTAAAGAATTTATTCTCCATGGTTTATTGGCCATGGGTTTGTTGGGGATTTCGGTATTAATCGGACTGGTTTTCAAGGCACTGTTTGTGGGATTGATTGTCTTCCTGATCGCGCATGGCATTTACCGGCGGGGAAGAATCAGTGAACAAGCCAAGCGATATACCGAGCTGGCCTTCTTTCTCGGATGCGGAGTGACTATTTTTTACCTGATCTACCCTGGAATCATTCAAGGTGTCCCTTACATTGTGGAAAAATGGTCATTCGGATTGTTGGCTTTGTTGGTCATTGGACTGGCGCTGGCGATTCTCTATGCTGTGATACAAAGGAGGAGGTGGACTTCTCTGGCACTGATCTCACTTTTTCTCATCCTGTTGGGCTATTCGACATACAGTGTCATTTATATTCGATCAAGTCTGGATCCCCCTATAGATGAAAACAATCCGGATACACCTGAAAGACTGGTCAGTTATCTGAACCGTGAACAGTATGGAACATGGGGCACGCTGCCCAGGCGTTATCCCGGTATCCCTTTCGATATGATATTTGAGCAGCAAAATCCGGGGCAGAGTTATGCGTTTCATGAGTTTGGAAAACAGATGGATTTTTTCTGGAACTTTCAAATGAAAAAATTGTATTGGCGATATTTTGGATGGCAATTTATCGGAAAGGGAACAACCCTCGGCACTGATGATTACATTGCCGAGACCATTTCACTCTACGGACTATTTGGACTGCCTTTTCTTATCGGCTTATTTGGAATGGTGCATCACTTTTCACGCGACTGGAAACGGGCGTTGGCAGTTCTTGTTTTATTTGTCATGACGGGTATCGCTATTGTGGTCTATCTTAACCAGGAAGATCCCCAACCCAGGGAACGGGACTATGTCTACGTGGGTTCATTTTTCGCTTTTGCACTCTGGATCGGCACAGGAGTGGCCGGTTTGCTGGAATGGATAGGCGATTTCCTTCGGGATAAGGCAAAAATCAGATCGGTTGTTCTGATCAGTACATCTGTGCTCTTACTTATTATTCTTCCGATCCGACTGTTTGCTTTTAATTTCGAGTCACACGACCGTACAGGGAATTATGTAGCCTACGATTATTCATACAACATCCTTCAGAGCTGTGAGCAAAACGCAATCGTTTTTACCAATGGTGACAACGACACATTTCCTCTCTGGTTTCTCCAGGAAGTGTATGGGATACGAAATGATGTTCGGGTCGTCAATCTGTCTCTTTTAAATACAGCCTGGTATATCAAACAGCTGCGGGATCTGGAACCCAAAATTCCCATTCAGCTGAGTGACGCAGCCATCGAAGCATTGTATCCCCGGGCCTGGCAAACAAGGAAAATGTCTATCCCGGTTCCTGAAGACGTGATGCAGGAAGTGAAAGATAAGATGGAATCGCCCGGTGCAGAGCATGTTTCGGAAAATATTGTTTTTACGGTTGAACCGACCTATTCAGTCGGTGGACAGGATGCTATTCTCGTGAAAGATCTGATGATCATCCGCATTCTGGCTGCAACGGAATGGCGACGTCCTGTCTATTTTGCCATGACTGTGTCCGAAGAGAACAAGATCGGATTGAACGATTATCTGCGCATGGATGGTCTGGCCTTTAAAGTGGTTCCCTATCCTGTTGAAAGTGTTTACGCCGAAAGACTCAAAGTCAACCTACTTGAAAAATACCTTTATCGGGGGCTTGACAATTCAACTGTTTATTTCAACACAAACACGGTCAAGCTTCTTCAAAACTATCGGTCGACATTTTTGAGCCTCGTTGAATACTATCTGAATCAGGGTCAGAAAGAAGATGCGCAGGTGGTCTTGAAATTTATGTCTGAGAAAATGCCTCCGCAAGTGATTCCTTACAACGACGAACGCCATGCTTTGGCCATCACGAATTTTTATCAGCGGGCAGATCTCCCCATTGATGGTGAAGAACAACTTAATTATGTGATTCGAGGCCGTCAGATGAATCGTGAAGAGCGTTTGACGATAGCCGGTTACTACGCTCAATTTCAATATTGGGATCGGGCTGAAGCGGTTTTCAGAGATCTGATTAAAGAAAATCCGAATGATGCAGAGGCTTATTCGATACTGGTTGCTATTTTAAAAATGTCCCAGCAATATGATAAGGCTGTTATGGTTTTAGAAGACTGGGTTGGAAGATATCCGAGGGACAGCATCGCGCTGAGCGAGCTGGAGACCCTGCGAAAAATAGCGATTTCAGATTCGAATGTTTTCGATTTGAATCCATGATCAGCAGAGAGAATGGTTTGATTCGAAGGGTTCTTTTTCAGGCATTCAAAATTATCATCAGCGGAATCCTGATTGGGTATCTGCTCCGTCGCATCGGTATGGGAAATGTGATCGAGCATCTCCAGTCTGCCGATGTGTCCTGGTTGTGTGGAGCGACGGTTCTTTTTACTGCGAGTCTTTTTATAGGGAGTTGTCAATGGTGGATCCTTCTTAAAAGTGAAGGCATTGAAATAAACTGGAAAAAGACAGTTTCATTCTATTTTGTCGGTCTTTTTTTTAATAATTTTTTAATCAGTGGCCTGGGAGGGGATTTATTCCGTATGATTGACATTAAACGCTATTCAAAGAATGGAACCAGTGCTGTTTCCTCTGTGTTTTTGGATCGGTTTATGGGATTATTTGTTCTTTCGGGGATGGCGGTTTTCGCAATACCCTGGATTTTAATACGGGGTGGTAGTTTATTTCAATTGTGGTTCCCTCTTGTATTCCTGACCGCGGGATGGATATTGATCCTTCTCTTTTTATTCAACAGCGCATTTGCCGGACTTTTAAAGCGGTTGCTTCAGAAAATCACTCCCAAAAAGATCAGCGCCCACGTTCAAGAGATCTATCAAAAAATTTGGCAATTCGGGCGCAAAAGACACCTGTTGATTCAAGTGGGTATTCTGTCGATCATCATTCAGAGCGCCAGAATCATGACCCATTATTGTCTGGGCCGATCGTTGGGGATTATGTTATCACCCCTCTATTTTTTTCTGTTGATTCCCCTCATTGCGGTGATGGCCAGTTTACCGGTCAGTGTAGGGGGACTTGGGATCCGTGAACAAAGTGGCGTCGTCCTTTTCGGCTTATTGGGTGTCCATACGATTCAGGCTTTTACCATGGAAGCCCTTGCTTATCTTTTTGCTGTTGTTTTAAGTCTTCCCGGGGGATTGATTTTTATGGTTCGGAAAAAAGTGGGACGGTGATGCATGACTGGAAAAAGGAAGAAAATAGGAGTAGAACAATGAAGTCAATTCGATTATTTATGGTTGTTTCAACTGTTTTTGTGATCGGTTCTTGCAGTTTGAAGCCAAGAAGCTGGTGGACAGAGGGTGTCATTGGCGTGATAATGGATCAAGAAGAATGGGAAGTGACACAGATACCATTAGAGAGGGTATACGAGCGTGTTGTACGTACTCCTCAAATTGAAACGATGTTTACAATCAGATATGTGCCTGACTCCGATTTCGAGCGATACACAAGCTATCAGTATCTCATCTTGGCAGCTACTTTGGAATCGCATGGGAGGGTCGGTCAAATTGTCGAGAGGGTTGTTTCCGATCCTGAAATTCGTCAGGGGGTGGAGGAGGGGGAGTATTATGTCTTTACCCAACGCGACCAGTGGGCGAAAGATCAATTGATGATCATTCTCGTCGCCAAGGATTTGATCACCCTTCGCGAAAAGATCGAGACCAATGAAGAGTTTCTCTACGCTATTTTTGATGCTGATTGGAATGAACAACTCGAGGAAGACATGTTTGCAAGAGGTGAGCAGAAGGATGTCGAAGAAGAGCTCATGGCTATTTATGGTTGGTCTATGCGGATTCAACGGGATTATTTTCTTGTTCAGGAACTGCCGGAGGAAGGATTTATCTGGTTTCGTCGAATGTATCCCGAACGCTGGATATTTGTACGCTGGATTGATGGGGGGGATACGACGTTGTTGGATCCCTATTGGATTGTTAAGGAAAGGAACCGTATTGGTGCTGAGTATTATGGCGGGGATCGGGTAAGAAGCGACCAGTTTTTATTTTCTCGCAGGTCCACCTTTTTGGGTCGGAAGGCACAGATCACATCCGGTCTTTGGGAGAATGACGGGAAGGTGGCCGGCGGACCTTTTATCAATTACACCTTCCACGATTCTCTTTCCCGCCGGGTTTATATGATTGATGTGGCTGTTTTTGCTCCGGCCAGGGATAAAATGCCTTATCTTCGTCGTCTTGATGTCCTGGCTCATACTTTTCACACGGTCTTTGATATGGGAAGGTGAGCTTGTATAGAGGATGAATCTATCATAACACTGGATCAAAGTTTTTATTAAAAGAGGGATACTTGAATATGGCTTTCAATAAGGATGTCAAAGTGGCTGTTTTGATGGGGAGTCAGTCAGATGAGACTGTCATGCAGCATTGTGTTCAACTGCTTCAATATTTTGGCATTCCCCATGAGGTGCATGTGATGTCCGCACATCGTCATCCAGACAAAGTAACAGTGTTTGCTCAATCCATTGATGAGAAAGATATTCATGTTGTTATTGCGGGTGCGGGTATGGCTGCACATCTTCCCGGTGTATTGGCTTCCCAGACCACAGTACCGGTCATTGGTGTACCTCTGGAGGGATCCTCTTTGGGAGGGCAGGATGCGCTTTTTTCCATGGTGCAAATGCCTTCGGGAATTCCTGTGGCCACGATGGCTATCGGAAAAACAGGGGCACAAAATGCGGCTATTTTGGCCGCAGAGATTTTAGCGCTTCGGGATAATGCATTAAAAAAGAAATTGATCGCATTCAGAAAACAGGGGAGTAAAATATAGGGTGTATTGTTCGTACTATAAATATCAATCGAGGAATTTGTCATGAATATAGGTTGGGTAAGTAAAATATTGGAGGATTCACAATACAACCTATTAATCTTTAAATATGAAGAAATAGAAGCCCTTGAAAAAAGGATTATTGTTAAGAATGATAAGCCCTATGTCAATTGTATTATTCGTGAGAAGGAAGTCCATCTGAAACCCGAGGAAATCGTCCGTCAGCTTTATACTGCTAAGCTCATCAAAGATTACGGTTATCCCAGAAAACGGATACGATTCGAGCATCCTGTCCAGTTTGGGCGGGAAACAAAATCTGCAGATATCGTCGTGTTTGACAAAGATAGACCAACCGTTGAATATATTATTGTCGAGGTCAAGAAACCGAAGCTCAAGGATGGCAAGGAACAACTGAGATCATATTGTAATGCTACCGGAGCACCCATTGGTGTATGGTCAAACGGAGGGCAGATTTCCCATTATAATCGTAAAGATCCGAATTTTTTCGAGGACATCACCGACATCCCTAAAGCAGATCAGACTTTTGAAGACATTCTGAAAGAACGTTTTACGCTGCGCGACTTGATCATTCGCGATAAAATCCCCAATGAAGGCAAATCTCTTAAGACCATTATTACCGAAATGGAAGATGAGGTTCTCGCAAATGCCGGTGTTGATGTTTTTGAAGAGGTTTTCAAACTTATATTTGCTAAACTATATGACGAACAAAAAAGTCAACAGGACAAGAGCGTTATCAATTATTTTCTGCGTAATAAGGAACTGCCGCAGGTATCTGAACGACAAGCTTTTTATAGTGCCAAAAACAACGATACGTTTGATTCGATCAAGGAAGCGCTGCAAAAAATAGACGATTCCGGTTTCAGAGTTCTTGAATTCCGTAACACCGGCCAATCCGAGGGCGAGTTAAAGAAGAAGATACAGAAACTTTTTGACGATGCTAAAAATAAATGGCCGGGCGTTTTCCCTGATGAAAGTAAAATTGATCTTTCACCTTCGCACCTTTCCGTTTGTATTTCAAGCCTTCAGGATGTCAAACTTTTCAATTCCAATCTGCAGGTTATAGACGAAGCTTTTGAATATCTGGTAAACAAGTCCTCTAAGGGAGAAAAGGGCCAATATTTCACTCCTCGGCATGTGATCGATATGTGCGTCAAGATGCTTAATCCCAAGCGGGGTGAATATATGATCGACACCGCCGCCGGTTCCTGTGGATTCACTGTTCATACGATCTTTCACCGTACAGGGCACTTATTTGAAAATACAGAAATTTCTCAGGAAGAAAAAGAGGATGTCCTCAAAGTTTTCGGCATTGATTTTGATGAAAAGGTCGTGCGTGTGGCTCGGACACTCAACTTGATCGCAGGCGATGGTGAAACAAACATTTTGCATCTTAATACACTGGATTATGACCGCTGGGATGAAATCGTTAATAACCCGGATTGGCGGGACACTTACGGAAGTGGTTTTAGACGCTTGGAAGCCCTCAAAAAAGAGACTAATGGCCATAAAGAATTTCTCTTTGATATTTTGATGGCCAATCCACCATTTGCAGGGGATATTAAAGAATCCCGCATCATCCATAAATATGAGCTCGGCTATAACAAGAAGAACAAGCCAAAGTCAAAGGTCGGCAGGGATATTCTCTTTATCGAACGAAACCTTGATTTCATCAAGCCGGGTGGCAGGATGGCAATCGTATTGCCTCAAGGGTGATTCAACAATACATCCGATAAGGACATCCGGGAATTTGTTGCGGGTAAGGCGCGCATTTTGGCAGTTGTCGGCCTGCAGGGCAACACCTTTAAACCCCACACAGGCACCAAAACAAGTGTCTTATTCCTGCAAAAATGGGACAAAAAACTTTGCCCAAAGAAAGATGATTATCCTATCTTTTTTGCGGTATCAGAGAAATCAGGCAAGGATAATTCAGGCGAATACGTCTACGTTAAAAATGGTGAGGGCAAGCCAAAGCTGGATTACTACGGTCATTTTATCGTTGATCACGATCTGCACAATCAAGGCGGCGCATTACCGGATGGTATTGCCGAAGCATTCATTGACTGGGCGAAGAAAGAGAAATTGAGCTTTTGGAAATAACATATGCAAATATCTTGTGTTAATTACAAGAAATTAGATCAAGGGACACGGCTTGATGCAGAGTATTACAAGCCAGAGTTCTTAGAAGTCGAAAAAATACTATGGAAAGCTAACTGTAAACTGTTAGACGATGTGAGCAAGTCGATCAAAAGTTTTGGAGCATATGCATTGTGCAACAAGATGGTTTTAGTTGCTAAAGGGATTCCCTTTATACGATGTAAGGATATCAAAAAAGGTTTTGTTGATTTTTCAGAAGTACTTTTCATTGATGAGGCAACACACTGCCTTCTTTCAAAATCAGCGATTACTCCTAATATCGTTATGCTCACTATGTCTGGGTCAGTAGGTAATTCTGCAATTGCTGATCCAACTTGGAAATATCCAATAAATTCAAATCAAGACATTGCGAAGATAGAAACGGATGATTTAATAAATCCATACTATTTAACTGTTTTTTTCAATACAAAATATGGGAAAAGCCAAACAGAAAGATTGCCCATTGGTAGTATTCAACAACATATTTTTTTATGGCAGTTGAAAGGACTTCTAATTTTTACACCATCATCCAAATTACAAGGATTAATAGCTGGCATTTATTGCAAAGTTATTAAATTATTAAAAGATAGCGATTTCTTTTATCAAAAAGCAGAGCAAATCCTACTTTTCGAGCTTGGCCTTCTGAACTGGAAGCCAAAGCGAAGACTTTCATTTGTCAAGAATTTCTCCGAAACGCAGACCGGCGGACGCATTGACGCCGAATACTTCCAACCGATGTATGAGGAAATCGTCGACAAGATATCAAAACGATTTAATGCTAAGCCGATTGGTGAATATAATTTTATCGATGTCACAACAGGACAATATTCGGATAATTATACTGAAAAGTTGTCTGGTTTGCCATATATAAGAGGCACAGATTTACTTTCTGGTACTGTGAAAATGGACAATCTTGTTTATATTGCAAAAGAGCACCAAGAAAAAAGCAAGCTTGCGAGAGAAGGCGATGTTGTTGTCACACGGGTAGGAACTATTGGTTTATCAGCAAGGATTCCAAAAGAATGTGAAGGCGGTACTATTAGTGATAATCTCATTAGACTAAGAATTAAAGATGATGGATTGGACACCTATTTTCTTGCTTTATTTCTTGATAGTATCTTGGGCAGAAGTTTAATGATACGATACAGCAGAGGAAGTGTTCAGCAACGTTTAAATCAGGAAACTTTAAAGGAAATCATCATCCCGATTTTAGACAGAAATATTCAAGCAAACATTGCTTTGGAAGTTAAAGATTCTCATAAGCTAAGGGAACAGTCAAGGTGTCTGTTAGACATTGCCAAGCGTGGCGTTGAGATGGCGATCGAGAAGAGTGAAAAAGACGCTCAAAATTGGATCGATGAAGAATTGAGGAAGTTAAACTTCCGTGTGGATTAGAGAGGCAATCGATGCCATTTAACCCGAAATATATCATTACCCCGAAGATCAATAAGGCGCTCATTGAGATCGAGCGGGTGCGGGGATTTCTGGATGCGATAAAGCTTAAGGATGACTGGATTTCCGATATGCAGAAAAAAGCGCTTATCCTTGAGTCGCACCACTCTACGCATATTGAAGGTACAGCAATATCACTTTCTCAGGCACAGGATATTTTAGCGGGTAAAAAGGTTAAAGGCATCAGTCGTGACGATGAAAAAGAGCTTTTGAATTACAAGAAGGCGATGGGTTTTATCTCAAAATATCTTGGCAAGGATGATCCGGTTTCGGAAGACATTATCCAAGAGCTTCACAGGATTCTGGTTAAAGGCGTCCGGGGCGAGAATGCAGGTCCGGGCAATTACCGAAAGATACAAAACTACGTCGTCAATTCCCGGACTCGTGAGGTCGTTTATACTCCGCCTCCCGCTTTAGAGGTCCCACATCTTATGCAAGAGTTTACGGAATGGATTAACAAGGCCGAGGATGTGTCGCCTATCCTTGTTGCCGCTATTGCCCAATTTCAGTTCGTGCATATTCATCCATTTATTGACGGTAACGGCAGGATGGCCCGGCTTCTTTCAACGCTTATTCTCTATAAGACAGGTTATGATTTTAAGCGGTTATTTACAATCTCTGAATACTACGACAAAGACCGCTCAGCGTATTATGACGCTATTCAGTCAGTGCGTAAGAACAAGATGGATATGACCGGATGGCTTGAATATTTTGTTGATGGACTTCGTTCTCAGATGAAAGAGATACAGAATAAAGGAAAAGAGATCATTAAGAAAGATACAGCTTTGCAGAAAATAAAGAAAGCAGGATTTAACGTTCGTCAGGAAAAAGCGATTAAGTTCATTTTACAGAATGGAAAAATAACAGTAAATGATTATCAGGCAGTTGCCTCATGTATTCGCAGGACAGCTCAGCGGGATTTGGATGATTTGCTTGAAAAGAAGGTCATAAAAGCGGTCGCCAAAAGCCCTACCGATCCGACAAAACATTATGTTTTACTGTGACAAGCTACTGTGACATACTGTGACATTTTACTGTGACAAGGCGAAGAACCTAAAAACTGGATTGATGAGGAATTAAAATAATTAGGAATTAAACAACTATCAACTGTATGAATAACAATACCAAAATCCTGGTCATCATTCCAACTTATGATGAGGTGGAAAATATTCAGAAACTGATTCCCCTGGTTCTGGTTCAGGATCCACGTATTGGTGTACTGGTCATTGATGACGGTTCACCCGACGGTACGGCAGAGCAGGTTGAGAAGATGATGGCTAAAACAGATCATCGGTTGCATCTCATCAAACGTCCCCGTAAGATGGGTTTGGGAACGGCTTATGTGGATGGATTTAAGTATGCATTGAAAGAGCGGTATGATCTTATCTTCGAAATGGATGCCGATTTTTCCCACGATCCAGATGCCATCCCCGAATTTTTAAAAACCATCGAAGATTACGATCTGGTGGTGGGTAGTCGATATATTCGGGGCGTCAATGTGATTAACTGGCCGATGTCTCGTCTAATTCTTTCCTGGTTAGCGAATTTTTATACACGTGTGGTGACGGGACTTCCCCTTAAAGATGCTACCAGCGGATATAAGTGTTTTAAAAGAAATGTACTGGAGGCGATTGATCTGGATAATGTCCATTCGGATGGGTATGCATTTCAAATCGAGATCGACTTTAAAGTGTGGCAGAAAGGATTCCGTCTGAAAGAAATTCCCATCGTTTTTATCGATCGATATATCGGCATTTCTAAAATGAATCGCAAGATTATCCGGGAAGCCGTGTGGATGGTGTGGAAACTGCGCTTGTTGAGTCTATTTGGAAAATTATAACCGATGGTTACCCTTTCAATTATTGTTGTTAATTATAATGTAAAGCCATTTCTGGAACGGGCATTGCTCTCCATACAAAAAGCATTGGAAGGAATTTCTTCCGAAATATTTGTTGTGGATAACGCTTCTGGAGATGGCAGTGTGACCATGATTAAGGAGCGCTTTCCGGATGTTCATCTCATCTCAAATGTTGAGAATGCTGGTTTTGCCCGAGCGAATAATCAAGCTCTGCGCTGCGCAAAAGGGAAAATGATCTGTCTGATTAATCCAGATACTTTTGTTCAGGAAGACACATTCAAAGTCTGTCTCGATTATTTGGAGAACCATCCATCGGTAGGTGCTGTCGGCTGTAAAATTGTGAATCCTGATGGGACCCTGCAGCTTTCCTGCAGAAGGAGCATACCTACCCCCTGGGTTGCTTTTGCCAAAGTGGCGTTTTTAAGTACGTTATTTCCGAAAAGCAAACGATTCGGTCGCTACAATCTCACCTATCTGAATCCTGATGAAATAACGGAAGTGGAAGCCCTTTCTGGTTCTTTCATGGTCGTGCGGCAAGAGGTGATTGATCAAATCGGTCTTTTAGATGAAGCCTTCTTTCTCTATGGCGAGGATCTGGATTGGTGTTACCGCATGCAGCAAAAAGGCTGGAAGATCGTCTATCTGCCGGAAACCCAGATTATCCATTATAAAGGTCGAAGTACAAGAGAAGCTTCTTTTGATACCCAAAGCATCTTTTATGAAGCCATGCGACTCTTTGTCAAGAAGCATTTTGGAAAAGGGCGGTCGTTTTTACCACGATGGTTTTTGATGTTAGGAATCTGGATTCGGAGATCCATTTCGTTCCTTGTGCGATTTTTCAGCCGTTTGGTTGTGCCCTTTATTGATTTGGCGTTTCTCCAGTTCAGTTTAATCCTTGCCATCTGGATACGGTTCGGTGATCTTCAATTGTGGGATTACTATCGCGTCGTCAACATCGTTTACACGACCATATGGATGATCTGTCTCTATGCGATGGGTTTGTACAAAAAAAGAATCTGTCCTGCATCAAAAGCGATGGAAGGCATTATGATCGGCTTTCTTCTCAACACGACATGGACTTTCTTTTTTAAAGAGTATGCTTTTTCACGGCAGGTGGTTCTGATTGCGGGTCTGTTGAATGGATTGTGCATAAGCATGTGGCGATGGATTTTACGGGCGGCCGTAAAAGGTTATCGTATCCCTTTTTTGGGTCAGCTTGGCATTCATTTTTTCAAGAAGCGTATTCTTATCGTAGCCGGAGATCAAACAGGACAGCAAATACTCAAACAATTGGGTGAACGAAACGATTCAAGATTTGAAATTGTTGGATTTTTGGGATTATGCGAAAAAGAGACGCTCCAATCAGAAAACGGAAAAGCGCCGTTTTTAGGCACTTTAAAAGATCTGGATCGTATCGTCTCGGCGCATCGGATTCGGGAGGTGATTTTTTCACAGGAAGCAGTCAGCACTGAGACTCTGTTGCATGTTATGACCGCTGGAAGATCCATGGATATTCATTTCAAAATGTTCCCAAGAAATCTGGATATCATCACAGGCAAAACTTCTCTTGAGTATTTGGAAGATGTTCCTCTGCTCGATTTGGAATTTAAAATCTACTCCGGGCCCAATCAACTTTTGAAACGCATCATGGATATATCGATAACCTGTTTACTGCTCCCCGTTCTATTGCCGATTTTGGCTTATCTATGGATTCATCCGTCGTTTCGATTTAAAAAGGCATTGATATCGGATGGAATGGGTCACGCGCTCTCTGTACGACAGCTCTTTAAGAACGATCGTAAAGTGGATCACTGGCTGCGCAATATTCCTCTTTATTCAGAGGTTCTAAGGGGGCGTATGAGTTTGGTTGGATCAGAAATGATGGACTATTCAGATTCAGACACTGGAAGAGGCGTCAAACCCGGATTAACAGGATTGGTCCAGATCAATGCTGACAGGAAGCTGCCGGAAGGGGATAAAAAGAAATACAATTTATATTATATAAGAAATTATACACCTCTTTTGGATGCAAAAATATTGTTGAGAAGTCTTTTATCATTTAAACGACAGACAGGCAATATTTTGGGGAGATAAATACATGGCAGAATTTGTGTTGGATTTTGAAAAACCCATTGTCGAGCTGGAAAAGAAGATAGCTGAAATGAAAAATTATACAGCTGAAGAAAATGTGGAACTCGTCGATGAGATCAAACGGATGGAATCCCGGCTCGAAAAATTGATGATAGATACCTATTCAAAGCTCACCCGCTGGCAGCGCGTACAATTGGCACGGCATCCCAATCGGCCCTATACCCTTGATTATATAGAGAGAATTTTTACCGATTTTGTTGAGCTTCACGGAGATCGGCTCTTTTCGGATGATCCCGCTCTGGTCAGCGGATTGGCAAAACTGGATGGTCTTCCCATTATGGTGTTGGGGCAGCAGAAGGGACGAACAACCAAAGAGAAGTTGTATCGAAATTTCGGCATGCTTAATCCCGAGGGGTATCGCAAGGCATTGCGGTTGATGAAAATGGCTGTGAAATTTCATCGGCCGATTGTTGTATTTATCGATACACCGGGAGCTTACCCCGGTCTCGGTGCGGAAGAGAGAGGTCAAGGAGAAGCCATAGCCAGAAATCTTTTTGAGATGTCCCACCTGGCTGTGCCTATTCTTGTTCTTATCATTGGAGAAGGCGCTTCAGGTGGTGCTTTGGGAATCGGAGTCGGGGATCGCATTCTCATGATGGAAAACGGATGGTATTCCGTCATCTCTCCGGAGGGGTGTGCTGCCATTCTCTGGAGGGATAACGCCAAGGCCAATATGGCCGCCGAAGCGCTCAAATTGGCTGCATCCGATTTGATTGAACTGGGAGTCATTGACGGTATTATCAAAGAGCCGATCGGCGGTGCACATCGCGATGTGGATGGTGCCGCGAAGATATTAAAGAAGACAATCATCGATGAACTGAATAAACTTAGCGCTATCAGTACGGAAGATCTCGTTAAAAATCGGCTGGAAAAGTACGCGAAAATGGGTTTTTTTGATGAATGATTCGACAAAAAAACCAGAGCATATTCATTCCGTTCGCGTCAGATACGCCGATGTGGACCGGATGGGTTTTGTTTATCATACACGGTATTTGGAATGGTTTGAAGCAGCAAGAACGGAATTGATCCGAACAATGGGGAAATCGTATTGTGAACTGGAGGAAGAGGGAACGTTCCTTCCTGTGGTGGAGGCCTATTGCCGGTATCGACGACCAGTCAGATATGATGAGCTGGTTCGCATCAGAACAATTGTTGGGGAAGTGACGAAGTCGAAATTGCGTTTAGAATATCAATTGTGGGGGGAAGAGGATCGGATTATCAGAGTCGAAGGATACACCTCACATTGTTTTATGAATGCATCGGGCAAGCCGATGCGTGCTTCTCAATCTTTAATCGATTTTTTCTTGACTATTTGAGGATAATGGTTACATCCACAAAAGTGGATGTGGGCCAAGCATGCTTGCTTTTGGAGACGGATCATGGCAATCTTTAGAATGATACGGTACATGAGACGATGTCTATTGTTTCCCATTGTTATTGTTATTTTTAAAGGTGTTCATTCACAGGAGAACCCTACTATGGAAACGGAAACACTTTCACTGGCTGAACAACTGGGGTATTCGAAAGAAGCCAAGCTTTTGATTGTGCATGCGGATGACATCGGTTTGTCGCATTCTGTCAATGAAGCTTCCATTCAAGCTTTTCAATATGGTATTGTCCGTTCCGGCAGCATCATGGTTCCCTGTCCCTGGTTTTCTGAGATCGCCGATTATGCAAAACAGTACCCGGAAATGGATCTGGGCATCCATTTAACGCTTACCAGTGAATGGAAGCTCTATAGATGGGGATCCGTTTCTCCGACTTTCGATGTGCCTACTCTGTTGAACGATCAAGGTTTTTTTTATCCGAGCAATGCCGAAGTTATGGTGGATGTCAATCCGGATGAAGTCGAAAAGGAATTGCGGGCACAGATTGACCGTGCCTTGGCCTTTGGTATTCAACCTTCTCACTTCGACAGCCATATGGGTACCCTTTTTGAATCGCCCGATCTGTTTCATATCTATCTTCGACTTTCTCGCGACTATAAGATCCCCGTTTTTTTGCCCCGCGAGGTTATTGAGCAATCCTCGCCTGAGCTGTCGGCAAGTCTGCAACGAGACGGCTTTTTGATGATTGATCGATACATGATGGCCCATTCCAATGTGTCTGCCGATGGATGGATAGAATTTTATTCGGATTTGATCAGGAATTTAAAACCCGGGATCACACAGATCATTATTCATTTTGGTTTTGATAATGAAGAGTTGCGTGCGATATCTATCGATCATCCCGATTATGGAGCTGCATGGAGACAACGGGATTTTGATGTGTTTACCAGCGATATGATCAAAGATCTCATTGAAGAGAATGATATACATCCCATTACATGGCGGGAAATCGGGAAACTTTTAGGAGAGTAAATAAAAAATAACAGTATGTTCCAAAATATGCACGCTCTTAATTTCAAATCTTTTCATTCTTTATAAAATCTCTTGAATATACATTCCTAAAAATCTTATATTGATAGCGTGGGTGAAGATTCAAACCATATTTTTCCGAAAGAAAAGGTGTCATATTTGATACAGCATTTTGCCGATCATAAAATCAGCTCTGCACTGAATCGAATAGATCAATCTTTTCACATCCATCGATCTATTTTACTTGTCATCGTATGGATCATGGTTTTTGGGGAAGTGTGTGGTCAAAACGGTCCGCCGAATGCCGATCATTTATGGTTGAACAAATATTCTAACCCTATATTTGCGGCGGATCTTATCCTTGCAGCTGTTCTTCCTGACCGGCAATCGGTTTCAACATCCCAATTCACACCACAGCCTGGATCGAGAATCCGTATCGATGAAGCCCGATTTGCAGACATTGATCGTCATGCCCTGAGGGCTCCACAATCGGTCAGGCATTCCGTCGAGCGTTTGGCCGCTTATCTCACTGAACCGTGCCGAAATGATCTCGAGAAAGTTCGGTCGATTTACCGCTGGATTACCGAAAATATTTCGTATGATGTCGAGGGTTATCGATCGGGGAATTATGGAGATTTAAGTCCTGAAAGTGTACTGAGCAGTGGCAGTGCCGTCTGTTCAGGATATACCGGATTGTTCGGGATGTTGGCAGATGCCTCTGGAATCGAGGTGATTGAAATCAGTGGGTGGGCAAAAGGCATCGGATATGAAGCCGGGGATCCGATCCTGGGTCCAACAAACCATGCCTGGAATGCTGTGAAGATTGGTGATGGATGGTATCTTATCGATTCCACATGGGGAGCCGGTTCATCGGATGGCATCCGTTTTGTCCGCCAATTTGAGGAACACTATTTTCTCACGCCACCCGAACAGTTTATCTTTGATCACCTTCCGGAAGATCCGTCCTGGCAACTGCTTGAATATCCTTTATCAGAATCTCAATTTGTTCATCTTCCTCATGTTAAATCGCACTTTTTTCGGAATGGTTTGGAGATCGTAAGTCATTTCCAAAGTGTCGTCGAAACAGACCATCAAATTTCGATTGCGCTTCAGACCTCTTTGGATTTATCGCTCTCGGCGCGTCTCATACGGAATGGTCAATCCCTCGACCAGTCACTGACTTTTACTCAGAGGACGGAAAATAGTCAATATCAGATCAATGCACTTTTTCCTGCCCCATCCGACTATATTCTCAGAATATTTGTCAGGCCCATTGAGGAGAACGGTCCCTACTGGCAGGCCATCGATTATAAAATAAAAGTGGGTAGGGGTATGCCGGGCCCGATCGGATTTCCCGAGATTATGGGTGCATTTGCAAAATATGGTGTCACCTTACATGCCCCCAGATCTGGTTATCTCAAAATTGGTGAGGTGGAGCCATTTATACTCTATGTGCCAAAGGCACGAAAGGTAGCCGTGATCATGGGCGATTCATGGTTTCATCTAAAAGAAAACAATGGATTCTTTGAAGGGAATGTGAAGGTTCAAGAGGGTGAGATCAGAGTTTGTGCGGAGTTTCTTCGTGAAGGACAGTATGAGTGTTTGCTTCAATATACAGCTTTTTAAAGTTTATTGGATCTTGATGGGTTTATTTTAAGTGATTCTTTTTTGGAGATAAACAGTAACCTGCCTTTGCCGATTTCAGTTTTCATTTAGTAATTGAAAATTCAATGATCGGTATAACTTTTTCTTGGAATTTATAAAATGATTTGTTAATATTTATGTTCTATTGAAATTGTATATGACAAACAGCGTTGGGGAATGGTGAAACCATTTGGCCACATCATAAGAAAAGACTTTATGCGATCGCTTTATTCAACAATCGATCTTTGATCACAATCCATTTATTTCAAAAGGAGGGTATCAACATGAACCGTTTTAAAAGTATGATGATTGTTCTGATTTTTCTTGTTGCTATTTCACTGCCGCATCTGGTGGGTGCACAGTCCTACGCAGAACAGGTGTGGGAGCAACTTCAGGATGATTATGATTATTTTAGTGAGTATGGAGATTATTATTTACTCAATTATGTCATCGGTACACTTGACGAAGATGCAAAGGATTATTGGACGTGGAATTTTTACGGCGGTGATGAATATCTCATTACGGCAGCCTGTGATTATGATTGTACTGATATCGATATCACCATTAAAGACAGTTATGGAAATATTTTACAGGAAGATACGCGAACCGATGATCAACCCTATGTCGAGTTCTCTCCAAGTGCTACGGGTGACTATCAAATCGAAATACATATGTATTCCTGTGACGAAGAACCCTGTTATTATGGTTTCGGGATTTTTGTCAAGTAAATAACGCGATTGAAATAGAGTCATTCTTGAATATTGAAAATGAGTCGTTTTACTCGCGATCATTTCAACACGTGTTTCATTTTTCAATAGGATTAAATTGGAGAAAAATAAAAATGAAGCAAACGATGTTGTCGCCTTTTTTTATCATGATTTTAATGTTATCATGTGTTATTTTTCTCATTGGCGATGATGGTCGAGATCAAAACGAGCCGATCACTGTGGACATGGTTGATTTAGGCCGCTATGTCGGTCTTTGGTATGAAATAGCCAAAATCCCCAATCGGTTTCAGCGTCAATGTGAACGGAATACGACAGCCCAATACATGCTTCGGGAAGATGGGAAAATAGATGTGGTGAATCGGTGTGTTGATGAAAATGGAGAAATGGTTGAAGCCAAAGGGATTGCAAAAATCGTTGATGGGGTTTCAAATGCAAAGCTGAAAGTCAGCTTTGTTCGATTGCTGGGTATATCCCTGTTCTGGGGTGATTACTGGATTATCGGATTGGATGAAAATTATCAATACGCCGTGGTCGGAACGCCAGACAGAAGGTATGGCTGGATACTGAGCCGAAAACCGGAGCTGTCGCAGGAAGAGATGGATCGTGTATTTGCCATGTTACATGAACAAGGTTACAATCCAGAAGATTTTGAAATGACCTTGCATTTGTAGGGAAATCGATTATAATTTTTACAATATGCTAAATAAAGAGGAATTCCTCGTGATCAATGATTTTCCTCTTTTTTTAAGTTCAACGATCGATTTGATATCATTTGCATCAGAAATTTATAAATCAGAGGAAGAAGAAGAGGGCGTGGTTTGGTTCAAAAACATAAGCATCAGAAACTCCATAAGTCACGCGAGGACCTAACCGGAGAACATAAGATTGGGGATTTTGGGCAAGCTATATTCGGGTGTTTGTTTGCATTTGTATGGATATCGGATACCCATTTTTATCAGATCACGACCGCTTTGAATTATCATATTCCCAGTTATGTCAGGATACCCAGTGGGATTATTTTATTGATTCTATCCGCCTCCCTGGCCATGACGGGACTCTATGTTGTGTTTATAGAAAAGAGAGAAAAACCGGTTGTGATCAGGAAAGGCGTGTTCGGTTTCGTACGGCATCCGATTTATCTTAGTGAAATACTTCTCTATCTTGGCTTCTTCATGTTCAGTTTGTCATTGGCCGCTTTATGCGTATTGATTATGGCCAGTTTGTTTCTGTATTTCCTCTCACGCTATGAAGAAAAACTGCTGCTGGCCCGTTTTGGAGCATCCTATAAAAAATATATGCAGGAAGTGGGTATGTGGATTCCGCGATTCTGGAGAAAATGACGACTATTATGTCATCATGGGCCAGTAGGTATGGTTTTCTTTATTAATTGGAAAGAGAGAGAGTAGAGATCAGGTCAATAATGAAGGGCAATCGGTTATGCGTATTGATAAAGAAATACAAAAGCAGTTGTTGATATTTCAGAAGAATGAAAAAACAGAATATCACATTTATATGAAACTGGCAAGGAAGGTTCAATGCCCTGAGAATCGAAAGATTTTGAAAAGTATTGCCGAGGATGAACTGAAACATTACGAATTCTGGCGCACATTGACCCAGTCCGATGTGAAACCCAACCAATGGAAAATCGGGATTTACTATCTCATCAGTCGTATCTTTGGTTTTACATTCGGTATCAAACTGATGGAGAACGGAGAGGGTGATGCGCAGGATAATTATCAGCAACTCGTCACACTGTTCCCTGAAGTGAAGAATATCGTTCAGGATGAAAATGACCATGAAGAAACCTTGATCCGTCTTTTAGACGAGGAACGGCTGCGATATATCGGGTCGATTGTTCTGGGTTTGAATGATGCGCTTGTCGAATTAACGGGAGCATTAGCCGGTCTGACACTGGCTCTCCAAAACACACAGTTAATTGCATTAACGGGTCTGATTACGGGAATCGCCGCAGCGCTTTCCATGGCGGCTTCGGAATATCTTTCTACGAAATCAGAGGATACGGCTCAGAATCCGATGAAGGCTTCTATTTATACAGGCAGTGCTTATGTAATGACTGTGATCATACTCATCCTCCCTTATTTGATCTTCGATAATTATTATCTGTGTCTGGCGCTGACACTGACTGCGGCCATCCTCATCATCGCATTTTTCAACTATTATATTTCAGTGGCAAAGGAAGTTCCATTTAAAAATCGTTTTCTTGAAATGGCCGGACTGAGTTTGAGTGTAGCAATTTTAAGTTTTTTTATAGGATACCTTATTCGCATGTTTTTGGGAGTTGATGTTTAGATTGAAATACATTATTGAAATCGGTTTTCATCGTTAAAATACTCCCTATGCTTCGTTCTATTCTCTCTTCGTGAAATGTACTTTTCTCTTGACTTTTGAAAAGGGAATTCCCTTATTAGATACATCCTATAAGGTTAAATATCACTATGCAAAAATAGGAGATCGGATCGATGGTGAAAAAATTTTGTTTTGTCGGAATCGTACTTGTCTTGATACTATTGAGTTGCTCATCGGTCAGGGTGATGGTCAACTACGATGAGACCGTCTCATTCAGTAATTACCGCACATTCCGATTTGTCAGTCCGAGACGGCAACAGAACGACCGGCCCGGTGCTGTGACCAATCCACTGATTACCGGAGATGTCATGCGCGAAATCAGGCCCATTATGGAATCCAAGGGATTTTCAGAAGCAACCTCTGAAGAAACGGCGGATTTACTGGTCGTCTTTTATGCAATGATTCAGAATCGCTCCGATTACGTACCCCCAACATATACAGTCGGTCGTTGGGGACGTGTTCGACGAACGAGCCCCGGTCATACGATCCAGTACAGAGAAGGTACACTGGTGATTGATATTGTCGATCGGCAGAAAAGAGAGATGATCTGGCAAGGAATCGGAAGGGGAGTGCTGGACCGGAACGATCCAGCTGAGAACCTTGTTGAAAGCGTTCAGGAAATTCTGGAATCTTTTCCACCGCAATAGCCAATACATCAAATAAGCTGACTTTAGAATATTGAAGAGGCGAGAATCATGCTCGCCTCTTTGGTCTAAGACTCCATACAGGACTGTTCATTTATTATTATTGAAAGTCAAAACAAGGTTATAGAAATCATGTTGAAAGTGACAATCTGTGAATTGAATGACCAAACGGATCGACTCAAAAAGGATTGGGAAGGGTTGGTAAAACATGTCAGGAAGGAGAAGAGTGATCTTGTTTTGTTGCCCGAAATGATTTTTATCCCCTGGATTTTCCGAAAGTCCCAGTATGATTCTGTTTGTTGGGAACAAGCCGTGAACGCGCATCGCGTATGGGAAGCCCGTTTTTCTGAAATGGCATCCGCCGTTCTCATCGGTTCACGACCTGTGAACAGAGAAGGTAAGCGATACAATGAAGGATTTGTCTGGGACGGGAAAAAAGGTATACGTGCAGTCCATAAAAAATCCTACCTGCCTGATGAAGAGGATTTCTGGGAGGCTTCCTGGTATGATCGGGGACAAGGATTTTTTCGCCCTTTTCAGATAGCGGAAGCTCGAATTGGAATGTTGATCTGTACTGAAATCTGGTTTTTTCAACATGCGCGTAATTACGGACAAAAAGGGATTCATCTGATTGTCCATCCACGGGCAACGGGAAAATCGACTCTCGAAAAATGGCTGCTCGCAGGACGCGTCGCCTCTGTTGTAGCCGGTGGTTTTTGTATCTCTTCCAATCGAATCAATGCAGATGATTCTGAATCGGGCATGGGTGGTATGGGATGGATTACAGGACCTAACGGAGAAGTCCTGGCCCTCACCTCTCAAAAACAGCCCTTTATCACTTTAGAGATTGATTTAGATGAAGCGGAACATGCAAAAGGCACTTATCCAAGATATGTAACTGATTTGTCTGAGTCAAAGGTATAGACATGGAATCGGTAAAAAAGTTTTTACAATCCTTTGTTTATCTGGGTTTATTGTACTCAATTATTCTGATTATTTCCTGTGCTTCCACCAGTGATTGGGCTCAGCGAATATCGTGGGAAGATCTGGAACTGGTTGATATTCCAGGCCAGGAGGCCTATCCGGATGCCGGGGCGATCATCCTTTTAGATGAAGGCCGAATGGAAATCTTTGGCGGAGATCAGATTGGTTTTAGTGTTTTTAACCACCATCGAATCGTCAAAATATTGAATCCCCGCGGGCTGCCCTTTGTCAATGTGTCCATCCCTTATCATTCGGATGCTGAAGTGAATCATATTCAGGCGCGGACCATTACGCCGGAAGGAGAAATCATTGTATTGGATGATGAAAACATCTATGATGTTTCTGCCTATACCAGTTTTATTTTCTATTCAGATCAACGGGCAAAATTGTTTACGATGCCTGCCGTTGAAAATGGATCCATCATTGAATACCGTTACAGTATCAGAATTTGGAATCGTACACTATGGCATTCCTGGATCTTCCAGAATACGGAACCTACACTCCTGTCCCGTTTTAGTTTAATTGAACCCTCTGAGTGGAAAGTGAATCATCGTCTGTATCACATCGATGTTCAACCCCAGGTAACGGGGGCTCCAGAAGGATTTAAATCCACTTATGTCTGGGAGGTCAGGAATGTAGCACCCGTAAAATCGGAATATGCCATGCCGTCGGCGAACGAAATATTGGCCCGACTTGAGTTTGCTCCTGTGGGCGTTCAAGAATGGGATGATGTGGCAAAATGGTATTTCGATTTGTCTGATCCTCAAACTGTAACAAATTCCGAAATCAAAGACCAGGTATTGAATCTAACAGTCCAGGCAAAAACCGATGAAGAAAAACTCAAAGCCATTTATGAGTGGGTGCGTGATCATATTCGATATATCGCGGTCTCCATCGGTATTGGCGGGTATCAGCCCAATCCTGTATCGGAGATTTATCTCAGTCGATATGGGGATTGCAAGGATATGACCACCCTGCTCTGTGCCATGGCCCGAGAAGCGGGAATCGAAGCTTACCAGGCACTGATCAGCACATGGCCGAATGGCAAGATTGATCCTGAACTGCCTTCGCCATTTCAGTTCAATCACGTCATTGGTTATTTCCCTGCAGTTGGAGATAGCGGTATCTGGCTGGATGCCACAGAAAAGGGATGTCCCTTTAATCAGTTGCCCTGGTATGACCGGGGATTGTCCGTCCTGGCTGTCGGGGAGAAGGGGAGAGGGGAGATGATGGTAACGCCCCGCAGCCCGGAGGAGAGCAATCGCGTTGTCTTCGACTGGAATGTGTATTTGGAATCCTCAGGAGCAGCAGTAGTACAAGGGAGAACACTATATTCGGGAGCGCGGGCCGCCGAACTCAGGGAAGAATTAATCTATGCCTCGCAGGACGAACAGCGCCGCTGGATCGTAACTTTTTTGGCCGAGCGGTGCTGCGGTGTCGTACTGGATTCGTTTCATATTGATGGACTGCAGCCGGTTCGGGATCCGCTGGTCATAGAATATGCCCTGCATACGGATACTTTCATTTTGCCCCAATCGCAAAAGATGATTTTCCGTCCCAGCGTGATCCTTTCACTCGGACTGGCTTCTTCTTTTCGTGCGCCCGAACGCGCTCATCCGATTCGGATTCCGTATGCATTCCAGGACAGCTTGGATCTGACTGTGCAGATTCCTCAGGGCTGGATTGTGGAGACTTCTATGATGTCCGACTCTCTCAGGTCTCCATTTGGTTCGGCGAATTGGTCCTGGGCTTTCGATGAAAAAGAGATTCAGATTGAGACGAATTATCAGCTGTCCGGAAGAGATATCGTGCCTGAAGATTATCACGCATTTCAGGCCTTTCTCGACAGTATTCATGAGAATGATTTAAGGGATATTATTCTTGTGAATCGTGAAGGTGTCGGAGAATCAGAACAGGTTAATTGAAATAATTCAGGTACATTGTTTATAAAATTTGTGGGTGGTAGAGTACTGAGAAAAGAGATGCTGAATCAATGCTGAAATAAATTCAGCACAAGGTTCAGCATGACAGAATCGAAGATGGTGTTGTCATTCTGAGTCCCACTTTGTGGGACGAAGAATCTGGGGAGATGGGATTTTTAGCAATGAAAAGTCCTTTTCACCACTCCGGATCCTTCGCTCCGGGAAAATGGAGCTCAGGATGACAGATCGTATAACAGAATGCTGAACCCAGAGATGATGAGACGAGGGATCCTAAAAAAGAGACCCTGAAACAAGTTCAGGGTGACAAATAAAGGGGGAGGTGTCATCCTGAATTGATTTCAGGATCTGGGGTGGTAGAAAAACATCATATTTGATATGGCAAACTTACTTTTCAAATTATGCGTCGAAAATATTATGTATACATACTGACCAATAAAAAAAACCGGGTGCTCTACATAGGTGTTACGAATAATTTGCCCCGAAGAATATGGGAGCATAAGCAGAAGTTGGTCAAGGGATTTACTCATAAGTACAATTGTACAAAGTTAATTTATTTTGAAGAAACCGAATCCGTCTATTCTGCAATAGAACGAGAGAAACAGCTCAAGAACTGGCGCAGAGAATGGAAGATAGATTTGATCTCCGAGATGAATCCGAATTGGGAGGATCTTGCTGTAAAATATCATATGTTCGGAGAAGATGATAAGGATTCTAAAACAGGAGATGCTGAAAAAATAGATGCTGAATCAAGTTCAGCATGACAGGGTTCAGCATGACAAAATAGTGGAGGGGGATGTTGTTATCCTGAACTCGTTTCAGGATCTGGGTGGTGTGGTACTGAAAACAGGGATGCTGAATCAAGTTCAGCATGACAAGAATGGTGAGATGCTGAATCAATGCTGAAATAAATTCAGCACAAGGTTCAGCATGACAAAATGAGGGAGGTTGTCATCCTGAATTTATTTCAGGATCTGGGGGGTGGAATCAGTACCGCGAAGCCATCCATTATTCAGCTTTTTTTAAAATACCCTCTCCGTGCTTAATGACGCCCACCTTTGCATTTTTCCCGTGTCGATTGAGAGCCTGTGCGAAAGCCTCATCGAAATCTGTTGTTGCGGACATGCCGACCCGGCCTGCTTCTTTTGCGGTAATGCCGTCTGTTACAAGGTGGATGTGAATGCGTCTTCTCACCCGGTCAAAGGCCATGTATGTGGCAGCCGCCACCGGATCGGCGATTCGATGGTTGTGAACCTGTTCCAATATCTTTTTCGCAGGCGTCATACCCATTTCAACAAACTGGGGATGATCCCGTGTGATTCCCTCCGGAGCCGGTACGAGAAGAATCAGGGTGGTTCCCTCTTTCATCTCCCGGCCGTAATTAATGAGAGGTTTGAATCCCTGCCATAGGTCGCGGTCTGCCGGATGCGAACTGGCGATGAGGATATTCGGCTCTTCATCGTATTCCATCATGTATATAGACTGGGCGGTTTTTACTCCCTGGCGATGGGCGAGAACAACATCACCAGCGACGACGTCTACAATCTGTTTATGACGATTCAAAACCACATTAAGAATAAACTTGAGTCCTGTTTGAATAGCCATCTTTTCCATTTCTTTGCGGACTGGATTTTCAGCGTGTCCTAGTATGGTGTCTATTTGGCTTGATCCAGACAGATGCGTGCTGGCCGTTGTGATTGCACTCGAAACGCCCGGTTGAATCATTTTCGCGCCCCCTGTCCAGCCTGCGTACATGTGGGGGACAATGCTGCCCACCGCAATGCTCAGCGGGGTTTCCACATATTTTCGGCTCACCTGGACTGGCGTGCCCACCGGGGTTGAACCAAAATCGACAAAATCATCCGGATTCTGCGGCAGGTTTTCAACTCGAACCCGGCTCATCACTTTTTCGCCAAACCGCACTCGGCACTCCTCCTCGGTCATGGGACGGTGGGTTCCAAGGGCGATTAACACCGTTACGGCGCTGTCGGGAACGCCGGCATGGTTCAGCTCATCCAGAAGAACCGGCAAAATGAGATGCTGAGGTGTGGAACGGGTGCTGTCATCGGCCAGAATGATGGTTTCTTTGCCATGTTGTCTGACCAGATCGGAAAGTGGGGATGTTCCGATCGGTTTACGAAGTGCTTCTCTGATGGATTCCTCTGGATTTTTCAGAGTTGAAGCATCATTCAGGTCTTTTATCCAGATCAGGAAGTCTTCATCAACGTTCAGAATCTTTTTTCCATTTCCGTATGGTATTTCAATTTGTTTGATCACGGATGTTCCTTTGAGTGTGTCTTACAAACCACCCTCTCCTTAATCCTCTCCCTGAGGGAGAGGAAATGATGAAGGTGGTTATTCACAATATCTCCATATTTCTTCTAATACATCTGTACTATTTTGTAACACTTCGTGGTTCCAAAATCGAATGACTTGATACCCCTCGTTATTCAGCCATTGCGTTCTGATTAGGTCTTTCTTTTGGTTTTCATTATGTTGACTCCCATCGACCTCTATAATGAGTCTTTTTTCAAAACAGATGAGATCAACGATATAGGGGCCTATGGGTTGTTGCCTTCTGAACTTTAAATGATTAAATCGTTTTCCTCTTAAATGGTGCCAGAGTAACCGTTCAGCATCTGTCGAGTTTTTTCTTAATTTTCTGGCCAATTGGGTGAATGGTTTTCGTATCCTCACCCTGCCCTCTCCTTAATCCTCTCCCTCAGGGAGAGGAAGGTGATATGTATAAATGATCGGCTTTTGCTTTTTATCTTTCTTCTTCCAACAACCGTTCATAGTATTGCCGGATCAAATCCTGATAATCTTTTGTATAACCTTCGTCTCCCAAACGCAATATATCCCGGAGGATACGTTCTCGTCCCGTTTGTTGTTCCAGCGAGAGCGCTTCCGGACTTTGCCGGATCACATCTTCACCCGTAAGCGACTCTCTCTCCCGGCTGTAATCCCGTTTCCTGACGGAGCGCTGGGCGTCGAGTAGGCGGGATAAAATCCGCTCCTGTCGCTCGATTGTTTCCTGATCGGCTCTCTGCTGCTCCAGATCCTCGATCACCGATTCCATATCCTCGACCATTTGATCAAGTCTCCCGGTGATTTCCGAACGGTCGCCGAATTCTCTGAGTAGATCTTCCATGGCTTTTTTCACCGCACTTTGTTCAGCGGCCAGCCTGGCCATAGCGGCCTGTTCCTCGAGGGATAATTGTCCGTCTTGAAAGAGATCCATCATCTGCTGGTTGATACCCAGTTGCATTTGACTCATCTTTTCAAGGCCCGCCATGTATTGTTCCATGCCCAGTCCGGAACCCGAACCGGCCAGTTGTTCCAGTGCCTCCTGTATGGCCATCACGGTTTCGTTGAGGGCTCCCATGGCTTGTCCCTGAGAGGGTCGAGCACCCTGTTGGCCCCCCGGTTGTGACATCATCTGCAGGGCATCTTTCATCTGTGTCTGGGCTTTGCCCAATGCCCTGCCCATCTCCGGCGTCACAAAAAAGGTTTCCTGAGCAAGCTGCACCAATGAATCGGCTACCTGATTCAGACCGGATAAAAGCGAAAGCTGTTTCTCCGCCGATTGCGATTCCGAGACTTCTCCTTTGGATGTTTGAGACATGAGATCTTCCTGACCACGTGACAGCTGCAGCAATCTGTAGGATGCCCTGTTTAATGCATTGGCCACTTTTTCTTTTTGATCGCTCATCATATTCTGCTGCATCTCTTTCATCATTTCAGAGATCGACTCCATGGTCTGCTGTGCTCCAGTACCGGCGGCTGCGGCTTTTTCATTCTGTCCCGCCTCCATCATTTGTTGCATTCGACTGAACTGTCCGGAAAGATTCTCCTGATCCATTCTGTTCATAATCGCTTCAAGCTGGGAAAGCGGCATGCCAGGGAGTTCCTCCATCATATCTGAGAGGGTATCCATCTCCTGCCGGAGCAACTCCGAATCTTCCTCTATTTTTTCTTCCCTCTCGACGAGCTCGGATGATGTTTCCTCCTTCATTTGATTCAGATCCCGATTGATCCTTTCCTGTCTCTCGATGAGATCGTCCATCCGCTTCACCAGTTCATCGACCTTCTGTTCCACCCTGAGTTTCTTCAGTATGGAAATGGTTCTCTCGATGGATTTCATGAAATTTTCCTGGGAGAGCTGAAAATTGTTCATGGCCAGTTTCAACTGTTCCTGATCCACCGTGTCCAAGGCTTCCTGAAGTTTTTTCATCGTCTCAGCCAGTTCCGGTGTGATGATTTCCTGAAAAAGTTTTTGGAGTTCCTGGTATTTTTCCAGTGTTTCCATACTGAGGAGATCGTTTTTTTCCATTCGATCGATCAAATCAGCCATTCTCTCCTGGAGATTCCTGACTTCCTCCTCCATTTGAAGTTGCTTCTCACCCATTGATTCCAGATTTTTTCGCTCTTCCCATTCCAGTTCCCGGCTGCTCTTCATCTCTTCGGCAATCTGTTCAAGCTCCTCCCGAAGGATCTCACTTTCACTGTAAATGTCATTCAAACTTTCAATCTGATCGGACTGCTCGGCCTCCACTTCCTGGAAGATTTCGAGCAGCGACGGGAAACGGGCCGTGTAAACAGCGCTTTGGGCACGCTTCGGTCCAGAGACATCGTCATTGTCCCAGACCTCGAATCTGTAGGCAATGATGTCTTCCGGATAGAGTCCCAGTTCCTCAAGATTCCAGGTATAATTCTGAAGCACTTTTATCGGTTTGTTTTCCGTAAAGGGGAGAGTCAATACAGATGGCATTGTTTCCAAAGAGTCGATGATTCCCCCTTTGTGAATCGCGTATGCCAATTGACAAAGAGACAATCCGAAGTCATCCTCCCCTTCCAATGTGAGGGGTATTGACATGGTTTCATCCAGATCGATGTTCTTTGCCGGAAAGAGGATGCGCGCCACAGGGTGGTAATCGGGCTGGACACCGATGGAATAGACTATCGGATTGGTGTTTTTCAGTTCCAGCGTATCGGTGAGTTCGATCCAGTATCGGTCATCCTGCCGCACCACGAATTCTCCTTCCGCATTTTGCTGATGGACAATCATTTGCCTTTTACCCTCTTTTTCGAAATAGATGGATGCCTCAGAGAGGGTTTTGTTGGCTGTGACGGAAAGGTGTATCTTTGTACCGAGGAGCGCTCTCACCTCTCCACTGTTCTCTTCCAGTCTTCTCGTGGACATGCGGGCATAGGGGGGAGGTGTGAGTGTGACCTGAAGTGTTCTTACAAGCGGGCGCTGGACCACATCGATCCGACAGGTTTCCGACCGAAACCGGTCTGCTTCAATGAAATAATCGATATCTCTTCTTATAGATGCAATCTGGTAATGATAGGGCGGGTGAAGGATGCGTTCCTGAATAGTGTTCTCCTCCTGTAAAAAGAGTGAAATCTCCGAAGGGGCCTTTCCATCGGCTTTCACTGTGATGTCCACATCCTCCCCCTGGATGACCTGAACATTGCCGGGTAAAAGTACCAACTGAAAAGGAATCGGGAGATTAAACTCCTGATTCGGATGGCTGAGTCGATCCAGTGCCTTTCCCAACTGACTTGGGAAAAGACTGAAAATGATGATGCAAAAGAGAGCCGTTATGGTTCCGATTCGAAACATTCGGGTCAATGGTTTTTTTGATACGGTCTGTCGAAAATCGAATGATTTCACTTCCTCGTATACGGTTTCAAGAGAGGCTTCGGCCATGGATGAGGAAGTTCCATAAGATTGATCCGGGTGTGAGCGAAAGACCTGGAGTGCATCGGCCAGCCGGTCCTTGATCCGGGGGAAATGTCGGCCGACTTGGATAGCCAGACTGTCATCATCGGGAAAACGGGTTTTGAACCAAAGAGAGAATAGGGGTTTGATAACCCAAAAACCGAATGCAACCGGTACACCAATCAAAAATCCAATGAAAAACAGGGTTCGAACCGGAGATGAAAAATAAAACAGAGCCTCCAACAGGGAAAAGAATAAAATGATACCGGCACACATCACCAATCCATTCAAACTGCCTCTCAGCAGGGTAAAGACTTTTTCCTTTTGGCGCAGTTGATGGAGCTTTATCTGAATCGTGGTGTATGTGTCATTTTTCTGCATCGTTTTCCCATCTTAATTGAGCAGTGCCCATATCAGGATGTTTGTACCCATCTTTAATGCGGCGTCCCTTTTTTCTGGGGGATCTTCATAGACATCCGGATCGACCCATCCATCGGAGATGTTGGTTTCGTATGTGTAAAAGACCATCAGTCGGCCATCATCGTCAAAAATGCCGAATCCCTGAGGCGGTTTGTTGTCGTGCTCATGAATTTTGGGCAGCCCGTTATCAAAGCGATAGTGGATCGAATAGATACCATGTGAAAAGGGGAGTTCGACCATCTCTCTTGAAGGGAAGACTTTTTTCATGGCTTTTCTGAATGTTTCATCCAATCCGTAGTCATCATCCGTGTAAAGAAAACCCCCATGAAGAAGGTATGTTCTCAGCCTTATACTTTCCTCATCGGATAATGACAGCTGCCCGTGTCCCGTCAGAAAGAGAAAAGGATAAGAAAAAAGCTTTTCATCGGTCAAAGAGACCTGCGCTTCCTCCTGGGCAATATCCACATGTGTGTTTACCCTGACAAACGCACACAGGTTGGGAATAGCAGACGGATCGTTATACCAGTCCCCTCCTCCCTGATATTTTACCCTTGCAATAACCAATGAACTGGACTCCGTGTTCCCCTGAGCCAGAGACAAGGTTACAAAGGAAGCCAAAATCATCGTGGCGATCCATTTTATAAAATATGTGTGAATGATCCTTTTCACCTTGATATTCCTAAAAAACACGGATACCGACCATGATGACCATGATGATGGCCACGACGATCTTTGTAACTTTTCCACCAAGCGCACCCAGGAATGCGCCAAAGCCCACTTTTGATGCATTGTGCCAATCGGAGGTGTGGATCCACTCCAGAGAGAGGGCGCCGACAAAGGCGCCGATGAATCCACCAAAGAGCGTTCCCAAAACAGGCGTGATCGGCGTCCCGATAACGGCGCCGAGAAAACCACCGATGATGGCACCCGTCATGCCCCATTTTGATCCCCCGAATCTTTTGGCCAGTACGGCACCCAGAAGGGCTTCGATCAGTTCGACAAACAGAGCCATTGCCAACAGCAGACCGATAAAAGAAAGGGTGACCCGGTCAAATCCCGTAATCAGACCGTAGACCAATGCATCAGCCACAATGATAAATGTGCCGGCAACACCGAAAGGGATAATCACCACGCCGGCGATTAAAAACAACCAGAAAAAAATCATACCCAGGATTTCCATTTATTTTCCTGTCGATTCATTTTTATACTAAAAGTCATACGCTTCTGTTGCCATTTGTTTCCCAATTTCAAAAAATTTGTAATCACATGATCTTCTATATAGAGTAGCATCTTAAGGACGAATATCAAAATACAAAATGCCAACAAGGATCAAGATGAATGATACACACATCAATATCGATGGATAGAGGATCATCCTCTTCCAATTACTTCTGTCGGGAAACGATCGTCTCTGTGCTTCCCAAACACCCGCCAGAACACACGCGAAAAAGCCAACCAGCCAGGCAATCCCGATCTCAGGCTGATTCTTTCCCAAAAAATATTCGTGCAGGGTCGGCAGCGTTTTTCGAATAAAGATATAGACGATGATATCGACTATCCAACTGAAAACAATTAGATACGCTCCCAGAATAATGCCATCCTTTTTCGGATCAGCTGTTTTGACACGACGATAATAGAGGATCTGACTGAAAACGATCACACCCACAATACTCATGAAATTGATGATATTATAATAAATGATCAGATGAGATGTCTGTAGATAGGTGAGGTTGTTGATTGTTTCAACAGGGAATACAAACCAGAGATAAAATCCAATCAAACCATTCACACCCAGCGTGGTCAATGTCACCAGAGTCCAAAAGATCATCTTTTTCCACAGAGGATCGTTTTGCATTGAATTTTTCTTTTCACATAAGAATGGTTTATTGAATGGAGATTTCTTTTTGTTTTTTGGATATGATTAATTGTTTCGTTATAAAAATGAAGACAGTTACAACAAATATGGCATGAATTCCCAAACAGATATAAAGAAAAATCACTTCTCCCGGAGCGGGCCATTCCAGATAGTATTCTCGTCCCACTTCGTCATACATGACTTTTTCAATCCCAAAAGCCAGAAAAGAGAATAGACCGAGAATGACGGTACTGTTTCTCAATGGATTTGATTCTTTTTTCAAATGAAAATGGATCATGATGAAAATCAGGCTGAGTATGTGAAACAATATGATAAAAAGATAACCGATGCCCATTATGAGACCCACTTTATCAAATCGAATCACGAATGAAAGGTCGGTTTTTATTTGATAAATATCAAAAAGAATCCAGATGAGGGAAATGAAACCCGATATCAATAAAGAGATACTGTAGATTTTTATGGTTCTGGACATTGATACGACTTTCTCTGATGATTTGATCCATTTCATGTTTGCTTTAATGATAAATATCCCCTTTGGATTGATCAAACCATTTCAACTGGATTGATATTTGCAAATTCAACAGGTGTTATAGGCCAGTCATTGTTTGGAAAAATGCCGAAACAGCAGCCATGTCGCTATGAAAGAAATGATAAAAATCAATAAGGGCAGTATAATGCCAAGAATGGGAGAACCAATGCGTTCTGCAAGCAGCCATATGATTGTGTGCATGATGATCAATGGAATCCCTCACTTTTTACTTTTTTTATGATGTTTTCGGTAGGACGACCATGCCAATATCAGTCCCAAAAAAGAGGCAAAGTAGGCAATTGTCATCCCGATGACCATGGTGAGACCTTCATTCATTTTCATCCTCCCAGCGTACGGAACGCTCCAGCTCCAAAATATAATCTTTCTGTTTTTTTTCGTATTCATCCGAGATCGCTTTGAGTTTTGGATCGATTATTTTGTGCATCACAATTGTGGCTATAATGCCCAAACCAAGAATAACAAAACCCACCGGCAACAATAAAAAACTCAAAGCGATACCCAGCATGATCAGTGTGTAGGCAATGGGTGAAATGACAATGGTCAGCCAGTCTTCTTTTGTCCATTCATCCGCTTCTGCAGTGGTCCACTTTCTTTTTATCCAGGCCATTTTTTCCCCTTTATGATTTTATTTTTTCAATTTTATTAAGTAATCCGCGCTGTTCGGCTTCCTTTTTCACTGGTCCCCACCAGCCGATGGGTCGGGACATGATATAATATTTGACCAGATGATCCATATTTTCGGGTCTGGTTAAGAAGGTGACAGGAAGATAGATCAACGCACCGAGAACCATCAGGATCCAGAACTGCTGGTAATCCAGCAATTCCGGCAAAAGACCGAATGCGGGTAATATCCAGACCACAAGCCAGCTGAATCCCAGGTTGGCAATCCAGGAAGCGAGATAACCCCATGCATTGAAACGCCACCAGACGACCTGGAGAATGCTGGGCAGCCATATACCTGCGGCCATCAACCAGAGTGCAAAAATGAGCCATGAGGTGATTTCTTCCATCGTCAAACCGTAGAAAAAAGAGCCTATAAGCAAAACAAATGTTGCGATTCGTCCAAACCAGACAATCTGTTTTTCCGTCGCTTCGGGTTTGAAATAGTGTTTGTAGAGATCGCGGGTTGCATAAACAGCACCGAGATTGAGATGGGTCGATATGGTTGACAGATGGATCGCCAAGATGGCTGCAAAAAAGAAGCCGACCATGCCGACAGGCAAATATTCAAACCCAAGGCGAAACCAACCCAGCTCATAATCGGCCGTCTCCTGGATGTTCGGGAACAATACAAAAAATCCCAGAATGGCAATGGCCCAGATCGCATTTCTGGCCAATACAAAAAGAGTACCCCACCAGATGCTGTAACTGGCATCCCGCACCGTCTTATTGGATTGAATTCTCTGTGCCTCCGCATACCAATCGATGCTCGTTCCCATGCCAAAACCGCCTAGTACGGCAATAACCAGCATCGTGATAAACCAGGCTGCCGGAAAATCTCCCTGGAACCAGCCGGTAAATGCAAATGGATTGAGGCGCCAGGATTGGCCCATTTCACCCAGTTTGGTGATGATTCCTGCAGGGCCCCCTGCAGCAAGCACGCCCCAGACCGATACGATGATGATGATGGCCAGTGCAATGACGCCCTGTTGAAAGTCGGCCATGACCACACCCCAGTATCCTGCAGCCAGCACATAAATGGCGCAGATTGATGAAAAAAGAACGAGGCCAATCCAGGTTGGCCAGCCAAATGCCAGATTGCATATTTTCCCCATGGCGATGCCCACCCATCCAAGGATGAACATATTCATGAATACCTGCCAACCGGCAATCCAGCCGCGGAGCATTTCGGCGCCCAGACCGCCAAAGCGGATGGTATTCCATTCGGCCTGGGTGTAGGCTACCGAACGCCGAAAAATCCTGGTCGAGACAAAGGCACTGATCGCACACCAGGCCGAAAAAAAGGTGTACCACAGTCCGGAAAGGCCGTAACGGTAGATCACACCGGTGACCCACATGGGTGTGTCGGTCGCCGTGTGGGTTGCGTAAACCGATGAGGCCGGCAACCACCAGGGCAAGCCTCTGCCCGCCAGGAAAAAATCGGATTCGGATCGTTTTCCCAACCGGTAGAAGAGGACGCCACAGCCAACCATCAGGATCATGAACATAATCAACCAGAACCAGTCAAGGAGTGTCAATGTAACCATTTTTTCCCTCTTGTTTTTTTGATAAGATAATGAGTTATTGGCTGATATTCAAATTATTTTTCGTGGTTGTCTGTTATTTTTGTGTTTCTGGAAAATCCTTTCCAAAATAGAAATAGATGGTTCCTTCATAGGTATGTCCCAACCGGGGGACTGTGTTCGGCTGTCCGGCAGGACCGAGTTCTTGCGGTGGATGAAATTTTGATCCAATGGGTACAATGCCATGCAAGAAGGAGAGGTCTCCCGGGGGAAATTCAACGTGTGTGAAGAGCGGATCAAAAGTGCTGCCTTCCGGTTCTTTGGGTGTGAACAAACGGAGAAAAAGGTCTTCTGTGGCCACAACAAATGTGATCGGCAATGTCTTTGTCTCCAATATTGTCCAATAGACATCGTCGTGAAATCCTTTGAACTCGGGATATTCCCATTGGTGCCCTGTGATGGCATCGTTGTAATCCTTTTGCCATACATTGAATTCAGCTCCCTTCAGCCGGTTTTTCCAGACCCGGTAAGGTCCCCTTCCGAGCCATCGGATACCGGTTACCTGATCCTCCGGATAATCAAACGTGACGCCGAGATAGTCAAGCAAATTCTGTCTCCGAAATCGATAGGCATAATCCAGCCTCAACCATCCGCTCGGCAACAGCCGCCAGCGGATGCTCTGCATATTGCCATCGTAATCTGCTTCCACAACATAATCCGCGCCGTCTGCATAATGGTTGATCTCTCTTGCTTTCGCAATGCCCTCCACAAGGCGGGGACCATTGGTCAGAGGCACGAGATTGCCGTCTCGTGTGATTCGCTGAAGCAGTCCTGTATCCAGGTCGATACAGACTTCAGCCCCATTCGCCCGCAGTATCATCGTACCGTCTTGAACGCTTCCTTCGGCCCTTCCCAGGCCCGAGTCTATGATCCGTTCGGCCACAACGACGGGTTCGGGAATCATCCAGGACCATGTATAGATTTCACGGCCGTGCGGGTCGGTTGCCGTCAGATAAAATGCGTCACCATCTTGCCAGTCTTCGGGCAGGTCGATTATCCATGTGCCGATTTCGTGCGGCAGGACATCGGGTGAAGCTGCTCTGCCCTCCGCTCTCACGACGTTATCTGTATCACCGGAAGCAGGGGTTGGGAAATCGACCAGTTTCCATGAAAAGGTGACCTGATTCAGATTGGTGAAGTCGTACCGGTTTTCTATGCGAAGTTCCCCTGAAAAAGTGGGTGGCAACCGATCCAGTTCATTGTATTCGAAATAGACAGGGGACCAGATTTCCTTGATCGCATAAAAACTGCCCTCTTTCTCGCGATAAGGTCCCACAATACCGTCCGGAGCCCGGTTGCCGTCCGTGTCGATGATTCCGCCCAGGTCTTCTCTGACGATGCCCTCATCGGCGAATGCCCAGAGAAAACCGCCCACGGCCAGCGGATTGTCCAGCATCAGATTCCACCAGTCCTCCAGACCCGCACCGTGACCACCGTCATAAAGCCCGTGCAAAAACTCCGTCGGCATAAAGAGATCATCTCCGTGAAAAAATGTACCCGGGCAGCAGTCGTATGATTCGTAGTGTCCCGTATTGATGCCATTGAAGTTCAGCCAGGGATGTATCACCGTCCGTTTCTGCGGATCCCATACAGCATAATCATCGACCAAATCATCGTTGAAACCGCCCTCATTGCCGTTCGTCCAGAGAATCACAGAGGGATGGTTGACATCTCGGATCACCATTTCACGGACCAATTTGGTTCCGACATCGGTATCGTAAGCGGCCTGCCAGCCTGTCAGTTCATCGATGATATAAAGCCCCAGCGAATCCGCCGCTTCGAGAAAATGGGCATCCGGTGGATAGTGGGACATGCGGGCTCCATTCATGTTCATTTCCTTCATCAGATTGATGTCCTGGATGCTCAGCGTTTTGTTGGTGGCGCGTCCCGTTGTCGGCCAGGAGGAATGGCGATTAACACCCTTTAAGTGGACCTTGACATCGTTCACGTAGATGCCGTCTTTCGGTCGTACTTCGATTGTGCGAAAACCGAATGCTTCCGTAATTTCATGAAGAATACGCTCTTTTTCTTCCAGTCGGATCTTTACCCGATACCGGTTCGGCCATTCGGATGACCAGGGTCTGATGTTTTCCACTTTTGTCTGGAGGGTTGTTTTTTCCTGACCGCGCCGGATCTCTGCAAAGAAGGGTTCACCGACAGGGATCGCCGTTCAGCTCAACGATCTGTGCGGAAACACGGTCAGCCGTCGTGATGCTGTCCAGAAAAACGTAGACCGAAAACAGACCGGTATGGTGTGCATCGATGGCTGTGCGTTCGATATGCTGTTTCGGAAAAGCTTCGAGCCATACAGGCCGGTATATACCGCTCATCTGCCAGAAGTCGGCCTGCCTTTCCGCCAGATTGATCGACCGGTTTGATGAGAATCGGGAGACCTTCACTTCCAGTAGATTCTCATTATCCGGATCCAGCAGATCGGTGATATCATACCGAAACTCGTAGAATCCCCCCTGGTGTTTCGGTCCTGTGGGTTGGCCGTTGATTTTTACTTCCGTGTCGGTCATCGATCCACCAAAGACGATATCCACTTTCAGGTCACGCCATGTGTCGGGTATTCGGAATGGATATCGGTAGAGCCCAACGCTGTCCGGAACAGGGTCGCTCGACCAGTCATCGAAGTAGCGGTAGGTGCCGAATCCCTGCATCTCCCAGTTGGAGGGCACGGGAATTGTGGACCACTCACCGCTGTTTCTTCCACCACTTACCATGAATTCCCATTCGACTCTGTCATCACTGCCTGTGCCGGAGAGATACTGAATTTGTGTCGTTTGCCCGATACTGTCCAAAAATAAGAGAACGATAATGGTTATGATTAAATTTCTGAGAGTAATGAAAAATCTCATTTTTTATACTCCGTAGTTATTGAACAATCCCTAAATTCTTTTCTAGGGTATTGTAAAATTTGCGATCCGACTTTCCCTGTTTTGATCAAGAATATCTTACATGCTTTTTTATTAATGAGATCCTGAAACAATACTGAAACCCGTTCAGCACAAGGTTCAGGATGACAAATATCATCCTCCGAGACTTATTCAATCGTCTCGATAAGGGGACTTTGATTTTTCTCCCCTTGAGGGGAGACCCTCGGCAATACCCGAGGAAGAGGGGTGTTTTAGCTATAATCCTTTTTCGATAGTTCTAAAAAGCTTTCTCGAATCGTTCCATCCATACGGGATCTTGTGCATTCTGAATGATATGTTTTGTCAGTTCTTTGATTTTATCGGCTTTTTCGGATTGATTCTCCTCAAGATAATGGTCATATAGCATTTGAAAAGAATGAAAGTAGTTGAGGTTCATTTTGTCCACGTTGTTTTGATTGGGATCCGACGTCATTTGAATTTTCAGATAATCCAGCAGAAATTTGTTTTCATAAAGATCCTGGTTGATGGGAATCATATCAAGCGGGGTGTCTGAATATTTCAGAGTCAATCCGCTTACAAAAAAACGATCCGAAAAATTTTCATAGTAAGCCGGTGTGACTGAAAGACCGATAAAAAAGGGTCTGCTGTTCTCATAATGGGCAATGATATGATTCAGGATCGATTCAAGATTGACCGGATTGGACTCCTCGAACAGCCGATCGAGATGTCCGATCTGATATTTATCAAACACCTTCTCCCTGTAGCTTTTGATCAGCAGCATATCGAAATTGATCACCGTCACATCCGTCCGAATGTTTTTAACGTCCTGCAGCATCCATAAAGGATATGTGTCATTATCGTGCTGTGTAAAGAGAATACTCTGCGGTTCCAGAGATTCCAGTACATTGTATCCGTAGGCCAAAAGTCCGGGCGACATTTCGTTGCACGAAAACCATTTTTGATTGACGTCTTTTCTTAATTCGAAATCGAATTCGCTGTCGGCATAGGTGATCATAGTCGCATGAATGCCTTGAAAATCAGGATTCATTTTGTATGCTTTTAACAGATAGGGACCTTTTTCAGGATTGAATCCGTCATTGAGCCACATCGCGAAATTGGTTGTAAATGTATCCGGAATGTATATTTCCATCAATGCCAGGATATCATTGCCCCGTCTTAAAAAGGGAGATTCATTCACAAAATCATTACTCCAGCCGGCTGTGGCGTGTGCATTGCGGCAGGCCCGAAAATAGTGATACCAGCTGTTTTCATTCTGTGGGTCTTTTTCAATTTCTTTCCACCATAATTCGGCCTGCGTGACGTAGTTGGTATGGGATTTTGGAACCTGTGCAAATGAATATTGCTCTTCCGGAGCCTGTGCATGGATCATGGAAATGGAAACGAGCATAATAAGTAATATCAGACCATTTTTGGTATATTTCATAACGGTTCCTTTATAAAGTGCGCGGAATTTGGAATATGCAGAAATATCCGAATACGATAAAGGCAATGACCAATCCGACTGCCAATATCCAGTGGGGTTTAAGAATTTTCCAGGATTCTTCATTAAATAGTTTAGGCATCACCACATAGAGTCCGATGACAATCCAGATGGCCTGCAGGGGAGTCAACAGCAGTCCATCAAGTATGGCGCTGAACTGGACAAGGATGACGGGTTGCAGTCCCAATGTAAAAACAATCACGATATTGGTGCAGAGAAAAAAGAGCAGAAATCCCCTGAACTGTGTTTTCCAGGCAAACTTTTTATTGAAACCGGGAATGCATATCCTGAACGAATCAGCCAGCAGACGCGGCCATCCGGCCATCTGGCCGATCTGCGTGCTGATCAACGCCACTGTCGCGGATATCATAAAAAGCAAACCTCCGAATTCTCCCCATTTTGAAGAGAAAATTTTCGCCAGCGTCGTTGCCACCTGGTTGCCTTCCGGTGCCAGGTGCTGAGGCCCAAGAACTCCCGCCCCCGCGATCAGGAAGCTGACGGTCACCGTGTTGCCGATGATCATGGCCAGGGTCGCGTCTGTATAAACCACCCGGCACCACCCTTTGATTCTCTCGGCACCGGCCCGTGTGATGCGGTGCAGACTTTCAAGGTCGGCCGGTATCCCGTATCCTCTGCCCTTGGCCGATCCGTATCCGGCTCCCAGAACCCAGTAGGTGTACCAGACCTGACTGGCAAAACCGCCGGCTCCCCATCCCAGCAGAGGCAATACCTCATTCCATGGATTCTGGCTGATTCCGCCCTGCGCGTATGCCCATTCCGGCACACCGGGCATCTTGAGGAGAAAACCCTGCAGAAAAGCCTGAAATCCCGGGAAGACGGTGATCGCCACATAGAGTACACCAATGATGATCAGTAAGACGAAAAAACTCATCACCATTTTCAGGACATTATAGACGCCGGACCAGACGACGGTTAAACAGAAAATGGTTACAAACCAGCCGCCGAAATAGGGAGAAATCGGAATCAGACTGTTGATAAACACACCGGCAGCCGAGGCGATCGAACCGATTGAAATTGTGGCAGAGATAAATTGGACAACCAGAACGATCCAGACGACCCAGTGCCGCGGACCGGGAATGCGGTCGAACATATCGATCATGCCTTCCCCCGTGCAGACAGTGTATCGGGCTCCGCACATCCCGATCCAATATTTTAAAAATATGCCGAAGACAACTGACCAGATAATGAGGTGCCCCAGTATCGCTCCGGTCCGTGTAGCCAGAATGACTTCACCGGAACCGATATATTCGGCACACCAGATAAAGGAAGGACCGATTAGGCCCAAAACAGCCCACCCCTTCGGCGGTATCTGAATTCCCTGATTCTTGTCTATGTTCGTTGTCGTTTTATTCATACATTTTCCTTTCCCATCAGCTCAACATATGGATATGAAATGGATGTTTTTACAACAGACAATATTCTGTCCAATATGATCATATCGATGTGTTTCGAAAGACCATTTTTTAATATGTCTTAAAAAGATTATTTCTTTCATCCTTTTCTTCACATTCGCTCAGGTTATGTTCGTATGGTTGAATTTTCTCCTCTATCTTTCTTCAAGCAGAGATTTGGTTTCCCCGTCGAGAGGAATTCTTGTTCATTCATGTTAATGATCAGTTTGGAACGTTTTTATAATACTCGTACTGGAATGATTCATGTTTTGATGTGCGACTATTTTCCAGTAATAGGTTGTGTTTTGTTCAAGTCCTGAAAGCACATATGAATGCTCTGTTGTTTCAGGCATCCTTATTCTGGGACTGCATGAAAACAATAGTGAGCCTGATAACACGGTCGCGGCAATAGCCGGAATCCCTTTTCTTTTCCAGTAAACGATTGCCAAAAATGGAATCCACATGATACAGGCAAAAACAGTCTCTTCCTCATCCCCAGCGGACAAGGGCTCATTTATTTCTAAGGGCTGACAATTTTCAAAATCCGGATTCTGTGAGCAATACACATGATAGCGGTCTGCATTGCCTTCCCAAACGAGTTCAACGGAAGTATACGATACACTCGCATCCATGGCGGGTTCATGTAATTTCAGATATGAAAAAAGGGATGGCAGGTAATGGGTGTGTTCTTCCTTTTTTAATTCATCCTCTATATCAATGATGGTATATTCTTCAAAATTGTGCAAATAGTACACATAGATGAGACGGTTCTTCAAATCATAGATGTTGGAATATATGGTCGGGTAATCCGGGCCGCTGTTGTGGACGGACTGCAGAATCAGCCTGAAATCCTCAACAGTGATGTCTTCCAGATTGTCGAGTTTTCTTTCAGCGTTCATATAGCGGAAGCAGGGGTACCCACCTGCCAAACTGGGATCGGTATTGTTAAAGTTTGTCATGACCTGATAATGATTATTTTTTCTAATCACAGAGAGGGAGTCCCGACCCCATTCGATGGTGGCTGAAGCACCCGACCGGTCCACAACCATGATATGATGACGCATAAAGCCGGTCACATTGTATTGTTTTATTAGATCAATGGCTTCCTCAATGCTGGCACATGTTTCAAGCACTTTTTCATAAATCGGGTTGTCGATGGTCTCTTTATTCGGATCAAACCGAATATCGTTCCTCCTTGTCAGCGAGGCAATCTCGTAAAATAATCCCTGATCGTTTATGCCGCCGAATGGATACTGACAGTCGTCGCCGAATCCGAAAGTGATGCGTCCGTATTGATTGTCCTCCCTGGGGGCACATTTGATGTACGCTTCCTGGATTGTCCAATCCTCATTGTTACCGATCAAGGTGATGTCATCGTGTGTGGCATTGAAGATAGTGCATGAAAAGATTGGGTTGTAAGAGATTATAAGAGCCGTGATTGTCAAGAGAATTTTTTTCATGTCGGATCTCGACAGGTTTCTTCTTTAAAATTTTTTAGAATGTTTGGTATAATTAGACATCCCCCTTCCTCAGCATTCGATGAGGGTCCCCTTTCGAAGGGGGACTTTAAATATCTCTCCTTGAGAAGTAACTGAGTACATCTTATGTTCGACCGTTCAGATCTGAAGATGTACAGTTATTTGCCAATGGTTTTTCTCTCTGTTCGTGTAGAATGGATCGATCAAAAGTATAAGAAATCATGAGACCAATTTCAAGGGGAAATTGATATATTCAAAACAGGGTGTGTTTTTAGAGAATGGATTTATCCGGAGGGATCAGATGCTTTTATTTTGTTGATTCTGTTTTGAGTCTTCGGACAATGCGCGGTTCGAAGATCTTCTTTCTGCCAAAGAGTCGATCAATCCAGCCGATGATGATTTCGGATAAAATCAAACAGCCAAAGAATCCGCCAATCGCCAATCCGGACTTTTCGGTCTGTCCATTGATGATCAGATAAGCTGTCGTTGAGAGAACCAAGGGGAATATAAAAACGAGGAATACGGCGGTCAGAAATCCCCTTGTTGTGGTTTCGATTTCGACAACATCGCCGGAATGTAACTCCATGTTTCCGTATTTCAATGTCAGTTCTCTCCTGCCTGTGCCGATTCCTTGGCAGCAACTGTTCATGCTGCAGTGACTGCACCCGCCTTCTGGTTCAATCTGAATCACACAGTCATCCTTTTCGATGCGGACAACGGTTCCTGTTTCTTTCATGAGTTTTTCCTCTCCATCAGCCGATTCGAAATGCCTCAATCGTTCAATTTAAGTGGTAACGATCGAAAATCCAAATAGGATCCGAAAATAAGATATATTGTTCCGGTGTTGAGATCCCAGATTTTTCTTGAAGTCGGCGACAAAATATTGTATATTTTACTATTATAACATCCATTGAGTGAGCGAAAAGTCTCTCACAATATAAGCCCTATGCATCATTTTTTATCATGAAAGAACACGATATGACAAAGAAATCGATGTCAAAACATATTATTGATGTAAAAAAAGCGAAGACAGCAAAAAGTCGGTCGAAAGATCCCTATAAAATGATATTCGAGAAATCATCGGATGCCTTTTTGGTTGTCGACGGGGGAAAGGGAACCATACTCGAGGCGAATCAAATGGTCAAAACACTGTTGGGATATGAAAGCAAAACACTCGCCGGTAAACGTTTCTCGGTTCTTATGTCCTCTGATTCTCAAGCGTCCAAAGAGGACATCATGAATGAGATCACCTTTTACGGAAATGTGTTTGTTCAGACATTTCGCCGGTCAGATGGATCCGTTTGTACGATGGATTTAACGGCAACCATGATTCCTTGGAAGGAAAGTGATGCGATCCTTGTGACCATCCGGGATGCGTCAGAAAGAATCAAAGCTGAACAGGAGCGTGAGAAACTCATCCATGAGCTACAGGAAGCCATGGAGAAAATCAAGACACTGAAGGGTTTGGTTCCTATTTGCATGCACTGTAAAAATATTCGTAATGATAAAGGTTTTTGGGAAAAGGTAGAGACTTATGTTCAGGAGCACTCCGATGCACAATTCAGCCACGGGATCTGTCCGAGTTGTTTGAAAAAGTACTACCCGCAATATTACAACGATGATGAACTCAAATAACCCTCTGTTCAATTGTCTGTTATCCAATCAATTTAATAATCGTTTTTTGTCGGTACGGATTTTGTTGTCACCTATTCGTCGTCTTAATTGTATTGGGATGGAATTGAATGTTGGAGGTTAAAGTATGCTTGCTATTAAATCAATTTACTCTCGATTTCTATTTTTCCTCTTTTTATTGATTGTCATGCACGACGCATTTTTCCAGACTCCCTGTGCGGCGCAGGGTACCATTATCGACCATACCTGTACGGATATCACGCAAATCCCCGAATCTGCCATAAACCAGGCCAAAGCCACACTGCACATTGCCTACGGGCATACTTCTCACGGCAGCCAGCTGACGACAGGGATGACGGGACTGGTCGGTTTTGTCAACAACGGGGGATTGGGTCTCGATTTGGCTGAAGATATCTTTGAATGGAACAACGGCGGGACCGGCGGTGCGCTCGATCTTCATGATTACGCCATGTCGGGAGACTGTGGTTATTATCCGGATTGGGTTAACAACACGTTAAGTTATCTGGGAGAACCCGATCCGGCAACCGGACGCGGGACAAACCATTCCGATGTCAATGTCATCATCTGGTCCTGGTGCGGGCAGGTCTCGAGCCGTACGGAGCAAACGATGATCGATACCTATCTCGATCCGATGTCGGAACTGGAAGAAGATTATCCGAACATCCAATTTGTCTATATGACCGGCCATGCAGACGGGACCGGAGAGACCGGAAATCTCCATCTCCGCAACCAGCAGATCAGAAATTATTGCATCGACAACGATAAAATTCTGTATGATTTTTATGATATCGAATGTTACGATCCGGATGATGTCTATTACGGAGACAAGCGGGTCAATGACAATTGTGATTATGATTCAGATAGCAATGGCAGCAGGGACCGGAATTGGGCAACAGACTGGCAAGGGTCTCACACCGAAAATGTGGACTGGTACAGCTGCAGTTCTGCGCACAGTCAGCCTCTCAATGCCAATCGAAAGGCCTACGGCGCCTGGTGGTTGTGGGCTGTTTTGGGAGGATGGGATGACCAGTCGCTCGGCGTGCAGATGACGCAGCTCAATGCAACAGCCATTCCGCAGGGTATACTCCTCACATGGAGAACCGAAAGTGAAACGGATTGTGCGGGTTTTCATGTCTGGAGAAGCGCGTGTGAAGAGAGCGCATATGAACGGATCAGTACGGTCATAATACCGGGAAATGGCAATGCATCTCTCTCCCATCAATATCAATATATCGATCGGTATGCTTCCGAAGGAATTGATACCTGGTATAAAATCGAAGAGATTTCGACAAATGGATCGAGCCAGTTTTACGGCCCCGTCTATCTGCAGTGGGTTTTGCAGGAGCCGGGGCCATTTGTGCTGGATCAAAATCATCCGAATCCGTTCAATGCTTCCACAACCCTCTCGTTTACGCTTCACACGAAGGGGGCTCTTCAGTTGGACATATACGACACAACCGGCCAGCTCGTCAGAAATTTGATTGATCGAGAAATGGGGGCCGGGAATCATCGGATTTTCTGGGATGGCAAGGATATGCAAAACAGAACGGTAAGCAGCGGCATCTACTTTTACGGACTGTTCCATTCGTCGGGATACAAAGAAGTGAAGAGGATGATGCTTCTGAAATAGAATGTGTTCAGTCTCCATAAATTGAAGAAAAAGACGGGTCATTCCACGAATGATTGATCATGTGATCATTTAGAGTCCATTTAGGAAATGTCAAGAACAAAATATTTATCCCCTGCTTATCAATTCGGTAAATCCTTTTTTCAGATTTTACTTGATTTCATTTATCCTCCCACCTGCATTCAATGCAATCGGCGGTTGGATCACTCCGGTTTTCTGTGTCATGAATGTGAGGAATTCATTCTCAATTTGATGAACCCTGCATTTCAGAAGGGCAGACACGATTTTTATCATCTTGAGGGAGAGATCCTTTTCGATGAGGTGATTACTTTCTGGGATTATACGCCCGAGATCGAGCAGCTGATTTTTCAGGTCAAATATCAAAGGAAGAAAAAGCTGGGTCTTTTTTTAGGACAACAGCTGGGAAAAGCATTTCAGACGGCTTATGAGAACTGGAAACAATGTATTGTCATGCCTGTTCCGCTTCACCGCATCCGGCACCGTGAAAGGGGATACAATCAGAGTGATATTTTATGTCAGGGGATAAACGATTGCGTTAACGTTCCCATTTATTATGATGGCCTGATCCGGAATCGGCATACATCGACTCAAACCCGGTTGTCCGCAAAGGAGAGACAGGATAATGTGAAAAATGCATTCGAGGTCAATCCGTCCTATTCTTTTCAGGGGAAAGATATTGTCCTTGTGGATGATGTGATTACAACCGGGGCGACAGTGAATAATTGTGCCGCATGCTTGAAAGAAGCCGGTGCTCGAAAAGTGATCGGTATTGCTCTGGCCCGACCGCAGCTCGATTGACAGGATTTGTTACATGCCTGAAAAGAGCACCCTACAAGATTTTCAAGTCTCATAATCGTTTTGTGGTTTAGATCAATCGTAATGATGCTTTCCCCTTTTTACTTGTAATTGATCCAATAATTTACTATCATACCTTCGATCTGATCAGGTGTGTTAGATTATAGCTGATGTAGAAATCAAAGGCTGAAGAGATATGGTTCTTTGGTTTGAATATCACTTACAAAGGAACAAAAAATATTTCAATTACCCCAATATAAACATAACGTCAATTCTGTGACAGACTTATCCAAATGGATATTTCTCAACAATGTAGTTTTGGAAGCACTTTATATTGTTCAATTGGAGGGTTAGGATGATTATTGGCATTCCGCGTGAGATTAAGAAGGATGAGTACAGGGTAGCCCTGCTACCTGTAGGCGCCGAACTGTTGAAAATGGACGGTCACAGGGTCATACTCCAAAAAGGTGCGGGTCTCGGCAGTGGCTACAGTGATTCCATGTACAAGACCGCTGGCGCGGAGCTGGTTGATACTGCGGAAGAGGTGTACGCTCAGGCAGAGATGGTCGTGAAGGTGAAAGAGCCTCAACCGGAAGAAATCGAACAGTTTCACCCAGGACTCATCGTGTTTTGCTATTTTCATTTTGCCGGCTCTCGCGAGCTTACCGAGGCATGCCTCAAAAGACAAATTGCAGCGGTGGCCTATGAGACACTGGTTGACGAAGAGGGACACCTTCCTCTCCTGACTCCCATGAGCGAAGTGGCGGGTAAAATGTCAATACAGGAGGGCGCCAAGTGTCTGGAGAAACCGATGATGGGCAGAGGGATCCTTCTCGGCGGTGTGCCGGGTGTGGAACCGGCTAACGTCTTGATCATTGGTGGCGGCGTCGTAGGTACCAATGCCGCCCAGGTTGCCGCAGGACTCGGCGCCAATGTTACGATTATGGATATTAATCTGGATCGACTCCGGTATCTGGACAGTATCATGCCTGCCAATGTGATTACGGTCTACTGCGATCCCTATTCAATCCATCGGTATGCTGCCATTGCCGATCTCATCGTTGGGGCTGTCCTGGTTCCAGGGGGAAAAGCGCCCGTGTTGATTAACCGCGATGTTTTAAAACGGATGAAAAAGGGTTCCGTTCTTGTGGATGTCTCGATCGATCAGGGGGGATGCTGTGAAACGAGCCGCCCGACCACACACAGTGATCCGGTCTTCATTGTGGATGGCATTGTGCATTACTGTGTGGCGAATATGCCGGGTGCCGTCGGGCGAACCAGCACGCAGGCTCTATGCAATGCCACGCTTCCCTATTGCCGGGAACTCGCAGGCATGGGATTGAATGCGTTTATTGAGCGGAATGCGGGCCGGGCCGCAGCGCTCAACATGCGTGAGGGAAAGCTTTGTTGCCCTGCCGTGTCAACGGCATTTCCCGATTTGCCGTCATCAAAGGGAAATAAAACTTGATTATGAGTCATGATTCCCTTAACTTGATGTTTGAAAACGTGCAAATATCCCAAAAGGTTATATTCTCAACGCAATGATCATTCAATATAAAGGAGGCAAAAATGGATCCAATTTCACGCCGTCATTTTTTAGCTAAGTCACTGGCCATCGGCGGGGGAATGAGCGCGTTGTCCTCGTTTACACCGATGATGCTGAACAGTTACCCACGTCCAATGGAAGATGACATATCCTTGGCCGAATGGTCCCTGGTGGGCAAGATCCGAAGCGGGGAAATCACCAATCTGGATGTGCCTCAAATCTGCCGGGAAGAGTTTGACATCAACGGACTTGAATTTGTCAATACGCTGTTTGCCAATCCCACCTCAGGTTATCTTCAGCGGTTAAAGAACAATGCAGAAAACAATGGCGTTCAACTTGTGTTGATTATGGTGGATGATGAGGGGAGCATGGCTGCGGCCACACCGGAAGAAAGAAAACAGGCGGTCATCAACCATCGAAAGTGGGTGGACATTGCCCATTTTCTCGGCTGTCACGCCATCCGCACCAACTGCCGGGGACCACAGGATGCGACCGCGGAAGATGTCCTGAATTATGCCGAGGAATCATTCAACATGCTGCTCGAATATGCAAAAGAGGCGGAGATCAATGTCATCATCGAAAATCATGGAGGCATCTCTTCAGATCCCGATTTTCTGGTTGCGTTGATGGAACGGTTTGATAATCCCAATTTTGGATTGCTTCCCGATTTTGGCAATTTTCCAGACGATATTCGCACGGAGGCGATCCGGAAAGTGGCTCCTTATGCCAAAGGCATATCGGTTAAAACCTATTACGATATCGATGGCAATCATCCCCGATTCGATGTTGAAGGTCTGATCAAAATGGTCCATGATCTGGGTTACACCGGGTTCTGGGGCATTGAGGCAGAGGGGAGAGAACTGGACAGCTATGAGCAGATCCGGCTCACCAAAAGAGCGATTGAACGTGTGCTCTGGGGTAGTGAATAGATCGTTAAGTCAAAAGAATTGATTGAAATTCAGGCCGACCTGTTCCAGTAATCGATGTCTCTTTTCAATACAGTGGTCGGGATGAATATCGTGAGCGATCGGGAATGCAAAGCGAATCAATTCAAAGTAGGGACAGAACACTGTTCTGTCCCTACAAATGATTCGGTAAAAGAGTTGCATATATGATAAAAAGTTGATGCAGAGCGATCTGCTGTACCCCTCATCCTATTCAATGATTATTACCTATTTTAAAAAAAGCCCAAAATCTAAGGGGCATTGTAGAGTCAGACTGTCTCTGGAATGGCGGGTTATAATTAATTTTTCTTGACATTTGGAATAAAAATTTTTATAATATCATTCTATAAATTAAGGATAATGAATCAAAATCAATCAAATTAGCATAAAGGAGGATTCTGTATGGCAGTCAAAATCGGGATTAATGGATTTGGTCGAATCGGGAGGTTGGTTTTTCGCGCTGCTCATCAACGTGATGATGTTGAAGTGGTTGCAATTAATGATATCACAGATGCAAAAACATTGGGTCATCTGTTAAAATATGATTCGGTTCATGGAAGGTTCAAAGGCCAGATCAAGGTGGAGGGAAATACCCTTGTTGTGGATGGCAAGGTTCTTCGTGTATTAGCTGAAAAAGATCCTTCAAAGCTGCCGTGGAAAGATATGGGTGTCGATATCGCTGTTGAATCAACAGGTATTTTTCGGAAACGAGAACAGATTGCGATGCACCTTTCTGCAGGGGCAAAGAAAGTCCTGCTCTCTGTGCCCGCAAAAGATGAGATTGATGCCACCATTGTATTGGGTGTGAATGATGATGACCTGAAACCAGAACATCAGATCGTGTCGAATGCTTCCTGCACCACGAATTGTCTGGCGCCTGTTGTTAAGGTGCTCCACGATACTTTCGGCGTTCAGGAAGGCCTCATGACCACGATCCATGCCTATACCAATGATCAGCGGACGCTCGATCTGCCTCATTCGGATCTGAGAAGAGCCAGGGCTGCCGCAGTATCGATGATTCCCACCACGACTGGAGCGGCTAAAGCCGTGGGAAAGGTGATCCCTGATCTTCAAGGTAAATTGAATGGTATGGCCATCCGTGTGCCCACACCGGATGGATCGGTTGTTGATCTGGTAGCCACGCTTGGAAAAGACGCCACGGTAGAGGAAGTCAATGCGGCCATGAAAAAATATGCATCAGGGCCGATGAAAGGTATCCTCGAGTTTTGTGAGGATCCCATTGTCTCGATTGATGTTGTCGGCAATCCCCATTCCAGTGTTTTTGACAGTCTCTCCACCATGATGATGGGCAAACGCATGGTTAAAGTGATATCCTGGTATGATAATGAATGGGGTTACTCCTGTCGCATGATCGATCTGCTCGTCAAGATGGCGAAAATGTAAGAATAAAAGTATAGGAAAGAGATTCTATTCATATGAAAAAACTGACTCTGAAAGATATTGATCTCAAGGGCAAACGGCTGCTCATGCGGGTTGATTATAATGTGCCTCTGGATGAGAATCAAAAAGTCAGTGATGACAAACGCATCCAGGCTTCGTTGCCGACGATTCGATACGCGATCGAACAGGGAGCACGGATTATTCTCATGTCTCACCTGGGACGTCCCAAGGGGAACATCGTCCCTGAGATGAGTCTGAAACCCGTTGCCGATCGGTTAGGGGAGTTGTTAGGGAAAAAGGTTCATTTTGTCACCGATTGTATTGGACCAGAAGCTGAAAAAGGCGTTCAAGATCTGGGTGACGGCGATATTCTGTTACTGGAAAACCTCCGTTTCCATAAGGAAGAGGAAGCCAATGATTCTGATTTTTCCAAACAATTGGCAAAACTCGGAGATCTCTACGCCAACGATGCCTTTGGTTCTGCGCACCGGGCTCATGCTTCGACTGTCGGTGTGACTGATTATTTTGATACCTGTCTGTCCGGTTTTCTGATGGAAAAGGAGCTGAATTATTTGGGTGCCGCTGTAAGCAATCCCGAGCGACCCTATGTTGCTATTTTAGGTGGTGCAAAAATCACCGATAAAATTCCCATGATTGAAAATTTGATTGAAAAAGTCGATCAGCTTCTGATCGGCGGGGGGATGGCCTATACCTTTTTCAAAGCACAGGGAAAAGAGATCGGTGATTCGATGCTCGATGAAGCCAGTCTTGATTTTGCCGGGGAGATTCTCAAGAGCAAAGGGAATAAAATTAAACTGCCGGTTGATTGTCTCATTGCCAATTCGTTTGATTTCAAGTTACGGCAAATCGGCCAAACGAAAGTCGTCTCCATTGATCAAATCCCCAAGGGATGGCAGGGATTGGACGTGGGACCCGAAACAATCAAATCCTTTTCCTCCGTTTGCCAAAATGCAAAAACCATCGTGTGGAACGGTCCCCTGGGTGTTTTCGAAATTGAAACAACGGCGAAAGGGACCATGGCCATCGCACAGGTGCTGGCCGATGTAACCGGTAAGGGAGCCACCACGATTATCGGCGGTGGCGATTCAGCCTCTGCCGTCAAAAAGGCCGGATTGTCCTCCAAGATGTCCCATGTCTCAACGGGTGGGGGCGCCTCGCTGGAGTTTCTCCAGGGGAAAGAACTGCCTGGTGTAGTTGTCTTAACCGATGCTTAGGAGTGTATGATGCGTATTCCGTTTGTCGCTGGTAACTGGAAAATGAATACCTCAAGGGCTGAAGCTGAACAATTGGTTAAAGCATTGATACCTCTGGTTGCGGGTGTGAGGGATGTCCATATCGCTGTGTGTCCCCCTTTTCCTTATCTTTCTCATGTTGTGGAAACCGTGCGAGGCAGCGTAATCAAAGTAGGAGCGCAGAACATGCATTTCGAGAAGAAGGGGGCTTTTACCGGGGAAGTGTCGGGAGAGATGTTGAAGGATATCGGTTGCATGTATGTGATTTTAGGGCATTCTGAAAGACGTCATATTTTTGGAGAAAAGGATACGACAATCAATAAGAAAGTGCACCAGGCATTGGAAGTGGGCCTCAAGCCCATTCTTTGTGTTGGTGAATTGCTTGAAGAACGTGAGGCTGGAAAAACCGAAGAGGTTGTTGAAAACCAGATCAGAGAAAGTTTGGCAAATATCTCTCCGGATCAGATGGTCCAAATAACCATTGCCTATGAGCCGGTTTGGGCTATCGGTACGGGAAAAACCGCAACACCGGAACAAGCCCAAGAAGTGCATCGTTTAATTAGAGATTGGTTGCAGGTTCACTATGATGATGGTCTTGCTCAACAAATTTGTATTCAATATGGCGGCAGTGTAAAACCGGAAAATGCCAAGACATTGATGGATCAGCCTGATATTGATGGTGCTCTGGTGGGGGGAGCCAGTTTAAAAGCCGACAGTTTTGCCAGTATTGTGAAGGCCGCAATATAATTAATATAGAAAAAGGAATGATGTAAGTATGGCGGGTTTATTAACAGTTATCCATGTTCTGGTTTGTATTTTCTTGGTTATCAGCATTTTGCTACAATCCAGCAAGGGTGGTGGATTGGCCGGTGTCTTTGGGGGAGGTGGTGGTATGGGATCTGTTTTTGGTGGCAGAGGGGCCGCTTCATTTCTGGCCAAAGTAACCATGTGGTTGGGTGTTGTTTTTGCAGTCACATCGATCACAATTGCCCTTTTGTCAAAAGGTATTTCTTCAGGGCAAAGAAGCATGATTCAGCAGGTCGCTGAACAAGAGGCCTCTTCACCGGCTGCCATGTTGCCAACCGCATCTGGAACAATGGAGGAGCCGAATCAGGGTATTCCGATAGAGTCTGAAGAACCGATTGAGTGATAGAAATTCATGCCGAAGTGGTGGAGTTTGGTAGACACGCTGTCTTGAGGGGGCAGTGCTCGAAAGGGCGTGGGGGTTCGAATCCCCCCTTCGGCACGACGATGATTGTTCGATTCAATCATTTTATAGAGAGGAGGATTCAAGTATGCATTTGACGAGGAGAATTTTATTGTGGTGTTCTGTGGCACTGATCCTTTTTCAGGGGGGAGTGTTATGGTCTCAAACGAGCGCTGAGGAGTTGGTTGCCAAAATCAATGAACTTAGAAGGCAACAGGCGGACTATCGCGAACAAATGGAGACAGCCAGTCAAGCCAACGATCTGAATGCTTACAATCTCGCTTTAGAGGAGTACAACCGGATTGGCGAGGAAGCGAAAGTGCTGGAAAATCAATTGGCTGAGATTGAAGCGGAAGGCAATAAAATTGCCAATGCCAAAGTGGCCTATAACAATGGCACAAAGGCCTTGCGTGTGAAGGATTATGAAGAAGCGGTCAGTGCATATCAAGAAGCCATTTCCTTAGATCCCACCTATGGGAAAGCTTATTATGGTCTGGGAATCGCGTTAAAAGGATTGGGAAAGGTTGCTGAAGCCGAAGAAGCTTACAAGAAATCGATCGAATTGGATCCAAGTGAAACAGGGGCTTTTATCAATTTAGGGATTCTCTATCGAGAAATGCAGCAGTATAACAATGCATTGCAGGTGTTTCGCGATGCTTTGAATCAGGATCCCAATTTGGACAGGGCCCATTATCAAATCGGATACACCTATGCGCTTCAAAAAGATTATTCAAACAGCGTCCCCGCATTCAGAAAAGCGGTGGAAGCCAATCCGGAATATGATGTCGCTTTCAATGCATTGGGTTCAGCACTCATTGAATTGGGAAGAAACAAAGAAGCCCTTGAAGCGCTTCTGTCCGCTGTAGAAGTCAGATCTAATTTTGCCGATGCTTACTACAATCTGGCGCAGGCGTATAATAATCTTGGACAGCATAAAGATGCCATTATGGCTGCAAATACTTGTTTGCAGTATAACAAGCGCTTTTATGCCGCCTTTATTGAACTGGGAGAAGCGTACGAAGGATTGGGCGATTTGACTAATGCAATTGCGAACTATGAACAGGCGGCAAGTGATCGGCGTTGGCAGGAATGGGTCAACTGGAAAATTGAAAATCTGAAAAAGTAATTTCTTTTTATTATCATATTTATTTACGATGAAGATTATGTTAAAACCCATCCGTTGTTGTTGATGGGTTTTTAACTATGGATTGCAACTTCTTTTTAAGGGTTGGATAGAAAATTACAATGGATTTGACTATCGTGTCCGCAGTCGGTGTTTTGGGAGGTTTGGGATTCATTTTTGGTATTGGTTTGGCTTTGGCCTCTAAAATTTTTTATGTTCCCCAGGATCACAGAATTAAACAGATCGAGGACGTTTTGCCCGGTATCAATTGTGGAGCTTGCGGAGCAGCCGGATGCAGTGGTTTTGCTGAAGGCATCATCTATGGGAAGTATCCAATCAATGGATGTATGATTGGCGGCACAGAAACAGCTGTGCTGATTGCCAATATTCTAGGTATTGAGGCAAAAGAAATTGTTCCGAAAGTCGCTGTCGTCCGATGCCACGGTGATCAGAACCATTGTGTTGATCGGGCTCTGTATCAAGGCGTTCAGGATTGCCGGGCAGCCGTATTGATTAATAATGGTGCCAAAGGATGTGTTTATGGCTGTCTTGGTTTGGGAAGCTGTGTGGCCGCATGTTCCTTTGATGCTATTTTCATGGGGAATCAAGGCCTCCCGATTGTGGACGATGAAATGTGCACAGGATGTGGTGAATGTGTGCGGGCCTGTCCAAGAAATATCATGGAACTGATAACACGAGATCAGATGGTCTATGTTGCCTGCATGTCCAAGGATTTTGGGAAAGCGGTTACATCTGTTTGTCGTGTCGGTTGTATCGGTTGTGGTCTTTGTGCAAATCCAAAAGTAACCCAAAATGGAATCATTACCATGGATGGCAAACTCCCCGTCATCCATTATGATAAAATAAAGGATCCGGAAAAAGACCTGGAGAATGCAGTGAATCAATGCCCTACGAAATCCTTTGGTGTGCGACTCAGAGAGTCATCTGTCCCTGTTCAAGAGAAAGAAGGAGTCTCTGTTTCCCCATGAAGCTCAAAATCATATGTATCCCGATCATCATGATTATGGTGGTTCTTTTCGCTATCCCACTTTTTTCTCAACTCCAGGGTGTTATCTTAGAAGAGGAGACTGTAACGCCGCCCATTTTTGGACTGTCGGGAAGTCGAAGTGTGACAAAAACATGGATATCCGGTGACCGAATTCGTAGAGATGAGGAAGCGGGTAATCAGACAACGATCATTCGCCCTGATCTGGGTAGGATATGGATGATTCATCATTCGGATACCACCTATACAGAGATGACGCAAGAACTGTTTCAGGGTTTGGCCATGATGGGACTGATGATGTTTGGCGTGACCACCGACACACTCACGGGCAAACCCATCATTCCCGATCCTCTGTTTGTGCATACCGGCCGGACGAGAATGATTGGAGAATGGACATGTCACGAGATCTGTACGCCAAAAAGTGAAGAAGGATTGTTGGGCATGATCCAAACATTTTCCATGTGGATCAGCGGTGACACTGGTTTGGATGGCGCTTTTTATGGCAATTTAATGAGAAAGATGATGGGAGATCTGGGTCAGGATTACGATGCTTTTTTTGATCAGTTGGAGCAAATTGAGGGTTATCCGGTACTGCTCGAAACAACGATCATGGGAACGAATATATCTCAGGAATTAAATAAGATCGAATATGGATTTATTCCTGATTCTGTTTTTGAACTTCCAGCTGGATATAGAAAGGTGGATAGATATTAATCGGTTGTTGATGGGTAAAACTTGTTATTGTTTTTTATCATTCAGATTCTTTGCTCAACATTAAAACAATCAAGCAGCAGCCATTGAGTATGACAATGAGAAATAGAGTGGGGAAGAGACCAAAAATAGGCAGAAATAGGGTGCTGATGAGCAAAGCCCCACTGGAGGATCCGAAAAGATCCAGACTGTATAAAGTCCCTGCTACTTTTTGAGCGGATTGGCCGGTGTAAAAATAGAGTCGGTTGGCCAATGGAAATTGATAACCCCCAATGAATCCGGCTCCCATCGCCGTAAAAGGAAAGGTCCAGCTCATCCAGGGATGGTTGGGGATCCATAAAGGGTATCGATGGAATGTCCAGAGAATCAAAATGATAAAGATGGTATAAAGAAACATCGATAATTGACATCTGCGAAAGAGGATAAATGTCTGTCTCGGTGTTCTTTTTCTTGAAATGGCCAACCAGCTTCCAAAAGAAAGGCCTGTCATGTATCCGGTAATGATAATGGCCAGTTGATAATAAACGTAGCCGTAGAGTATCTGAAATCCCAAAATGAGAATCACTTCAAGAGAGATCTCGCTCAATCCCACAGTGAAGATTGAAAAAAGAACGGATGATGATAGAAGCTGAGAGGATTTTGTCGGCCGCCATTTCCAGAATATGAGCGTCAGAGTAAATAGCATAATGAAGCCAACGATATAGGAGATATTTAAACGAGATACACAGGTAAAAATCGTTTTAAAAAATCCGGAGAAATAGGTTGCCCAAAGTACGGTGTCGTAATAATATCCAATCGGCTTAAAATCCTGATTGAGCTTTTCTGCTGAGACGGGGTGAAGTCGGCTTTGTAAATAGGTTTGTCTCTCTTGTGACATCCGGTAAGGGAGATAATATTCCCTTATGTATTGTGTCTGCAATTCACGATCTTGCAGTCTTGCTACCAAAACCTGAGGATCCGATGTCAATAACTGAGGCGTTGTTGAGACGATAAAATGGTTGGTCTCACCTGGGATGATCACCCGATCGGGAAAGACAGCGCTGAGTGTGGATGCGAGCGTACTTAAAAAATCAGAAAGTTCATCGCTGATCATATTCTCCGATGAAGTAACCTGAAATGAAAAGACCCCGTCTTTGTTCAATATCCGTTCGATTTCCTGGTAGAATTCGAGTGTATAATATCGGTTGATTTGAGCTGTATAAGGATTGGGTAAATTGAGGATGATCACGTCAAAGTTCTTTGAAGTTTTTTTGATGAAGTGTCTGCCATCTACATTGTGTATGGTTACGCGTGGATCGTGAAGCGGTTTGACTTGCTCTGAGTCTAAAAATTGTTCGGCTAGACGAACAACCGTGGGGTCGAGTTCTACATAATCGACTGATTGAACAGAGGGATGTTTTAGGGTTTGCTGGATTCCTCCACCCAACCCTCCTCCGATAAGCAGCACAGTTTTGGGATTTTTATGTTCGAGCAAGGCGAAATGGACAGATTCTTCAGCAATGAACGGGTCTGGAGAAGTAAAGAGATGGAGGCCATTTTCGAACAAGCTGATTTGCTCTTCCATCCGAATGACACTGAGATTTCCGAAAATTGTATTTTGGGTCCATATCAGGTTGTATCTTTTCCAGAGGATTTGATCACAGACCCTTTGAAATTGTTGGGAAAAACCCAATATCATCAGCCCGTAAATGATCAGAATGGCAGGCAATATGAATTTTCGTTTTCCTTTTTGTTGAAGAGAGAGGCTATTTTGAATGAGAAGAGCTGACATAAGATTGATCCCGGATAGCAGCAGGAAGGTCAGAGCCGGGTGAATGAAGCGAATCAGTATGAAGCTGACCAGCAATCCCCCTATCCCCGATCCAATGGCTTCTATCAGATAGACTTTGCCCATTGAACGGGTGGGTTCACGGTCCAGCTGTTGCAGGTATTGACAGGCAAGGCTATAGAGAAGACCGGCAAGGATGCAGAAAGGTGTCAGGGAAATCAGCGTAATCAGTAGCATGGGTACAAATCCGATCATTTCGCCAAATGTAATGCCTATCAGTTCCTTGCTGGAACGTACGAAGATCAGGATAAAGGGGAGAAAAACCGCAAGAATGAATTGAAACAAACTGATGAAGCGATCAAGTCGATGGATTTTGATAAACAACCGGGATGAAAGGCCACTCCCGATGGCTGTCCAGAAAAGCCATACACCCAGCATTACTCCGAGAGAGAGTTCGTTGCCGAAGAAAACAACTACAAGTTCACGCAGTAGAAGGATCTGGGCTACGATCGAAGTCAGGCCAATGACGAATATGGCATAAATAAGAAAATGTCTCTCTCTACGATGATTCATGGTATAAACTGTTTTGTACGGTTGTTCGACTTTCACTATCATGAAAAAAATCAATTGAAAAATACAGAAAGATCGAGAAGAAATCAAGGTATTTTATGTGAGTCCAAATTCCATGAAAGGATTGTCATTTATGTTAAAAATCTATAATACGTTGACCAGGAAGAAAGAAAAATTTGTCCCTTTGCATCCTCCCTTTGTCGGCATGTATGTTTGCGGTCCCACTGTTTATGACGACCCCCATCTGGGTCATGCCAAAACCTACATCTCATTTGATGTGATTGTCCGATTCCTCAGGGAAAGCGGTTATCACGTCCGATATATTCAAAACATTACGGATGTGGGACATCTTTTAGGAGATGAACAAGAAGGTGAAGACCGCATTTTAAAAAGAGCCAAAATCGAGAAACTCGAACCTGCGGAAATTGCCTACAAATACGAAGTGGCTTATTTTCGAGATATGGACCTATTGAATTGTCTCCGGCCTGATATCTCCTGCCGGGCAACGGGACATGTCCCGGAAATGATCGAACTGGTTGAAAAACTCATCAAAAAAGGATATGGCTACGAAGTCGGCGGGAATGTCTATTTTGATGTGTCAAGATTTAAGGGTTATGGAAAATTATCGGGTCGGCGGGTTGAGGAACTTGTGAAAGGATCTCGCGTCAAGGTGGCAGAGGATAAACGTCACCCTGCCGATTTTGCCTTGTGGAAAAAGGCCGATCCGCAGCATCTTATGCAGTGGCCTTCTCCCTGGGGTCGTGGCTTCCCCGGGTGGCACTTGGAATGTTCCGTCATGGGCATGAAGTATTTGGGTGATTCCATTGATATCCACGGTGGCGGTCTCGACAATCAGTTTCCGCATCATGAGTGCGAAATAGCCCAGAGTGAAGCGGCTACCGGGAAGCCATTTGTCAAATATTGGCTTCATAATAACATGCTCACCATAGATGGGCAAAAGATGAGTAAATCACTGGGAAACCATGTCACATTAGCCGAACTCTTTCAAAAATATGATCCGATGATTGTCCGCTTCTTTGTTCTGCAGGGACATTACCGGTCTCCGCAGGATTTTTCCGACAAAGCATTGGATGCGGCCCGGAGCGGATTTGAAAGATTAAAAAATACCGTCTTAGGATTAAGAAGATTATTGATTGATGAAATCGAAATGCCAAAGCAAATGAAAGAAGAAAAATGGAATCAACATCAGAAGAAATTTTATCATTTTATGAATGATGATTTTAATACTTCGGGTGCGATCTCTGTTTTATTCGATATAGTCAAAGATATCACATCGACAGATGGATCTGGCTTTGTCGTGTGGGGGCCGAATCCCAAAGAAGAATTGAATCAGGCAAATGCACTCTTTAAACATCTCGGTGAAGACATTTTGGGTCTAAAGTTTGAAGAGGAAGCCAATCAAGAATTAGAGGATGATCTTATTCAGTTGTTGATTCAACAACGCGAAAGATTTCGAAAGCAGAAAGAATGGGAAAAAGCCGATGAGATTCGGGATTCGCTTGAAAAAATAGGAATTATTCTTGAAGATGGAAAAGAAGGAACAAAATATATAAAAAAATAGGGAAAACATATTTTTTGATTGACAAAAATAATTTTTTTAATTATAATAAATGTTTATTATTTGGTTTATCTTTGTTCTTTTTTATATCAAAATGGGTAGATTCTGATGCAGATCAGTCGTGAAATACGGATTTGCCGGTGTAGCTCAGCTGGCCAGAGCAGCTGATTTGTAATCAGCGGGTCAGGGGTTCGAATCCCTTCACCGGCTCTCAGATCCATTAGAATGATTGATTCATCTATGCTGTTGCATATTCTTGGAGGGGTTCCCGAGCGGTCAAAGGGAACAGACTGTAAATCTGTCGGCGAAGCCTTCGGAGGTTCGAATCCTCCCCCCTCCACAAAAGGAAGTACCTAAAGTGTGTTAGAGCACTTAAACTATATAATCGATAATTTATCTTAATTGTGTGATAGATTATTGATTTGCGGGAATAGCTCAGCTGGCTAGAGCGTCAGCCTTCCAAGCTGAATGTCGCGGGTTCGAATCCCGTTTCCCGCTCAAAAAAGCAGCAAAAAGAAAAAATGCAAAAAGCAAAAAATATTCTTGCATATTGAATTTTTTTTTCTTATACTATAAGGCTTTTAACCAAAATGATTTGGGTCTAAAGGATTATAAAAATTGACCCTGCATTGCCCACGTAGCTCAGGTGGTAGAGCGCATCCTTGGTAAGGATGAGGTCACCAGTTCAATCCTGGTCGTGGGCTCTACATTTGAGGCAAAGGTTAAAGTATAAAAAATCATAAAATCGGAGGATAAAGTAGATGGCGAAGGCGAAGTTTGAGCGAACGAAGCCGCACATTAATATAGGGACGATAGGACATGTTGATCACGGGAAGACGACGTTAAC